>SVDC01000113.1 GCA_015058045.1 Cellulosilyticum sp. | reverse complement strand
CAAAAGATTAGAGACGGAAAAGGTGTTGGATATGAAAAGTGGGCTCGCAAATTTAACATGAAACAGACTGCAAAGACGTTAAGTTTCTTAGCAGATAATGGAATAAATTCATATGAAGAGCTAGAGGCAAAACATCAAGAACTGTATGAAAAATATGATGCTCTGAGACTTCAAATAAAACAATATGATGCCAAGATGGAGAAGATAAGATCGTTACAAGGAGCGATCGTTTCATACATCAAAACAAATGAAGCTTATCAAAAATATAAGAAATCAGGATACAGTAAAAAGATAAAAGAGCAGTATTTAGACGAAATCAATGAGCACCAAGAAGCGAGAAAACATTTTGATGAATACGAGGGTGGTAAAGTTCCAAAAATCAAAGATTTGAAAGAACAATATGCCAAGCTGAAAGAAGAAAAAGCCGAGGTATACAAGGAGTACAACAAGAGCAAAAGGGTTTACACGGAGCTTGCGGTAGCAAAGAAAAATATTGACTATATCCTTGATAAGGATAATGAACAATATGAAGAATCTCACAAAAAAGAAGATTATGAGCAGAGCAAATAATCAGTATTTTTGCAATCGAGCCCAGAGGGCGTTGCTCCAATTTTTAAATTGGATTAGGGGTATTAGGGAGCTCCCTAACAAGCATTTTTGTGAAGTCTCGACTATTCGAGATTTTGCAAAAATAGGCAAGTGGGTACCCACTTGCCCTGCTTGCCAAGAATGCTGCGCCCATCAGGGCGTATGGTCAGCATTCACATTAGCGTGTCCGCGACTTATACGAATGCAACGACCTTAGGGGAGTGGGCTTGCATTCAATTTGCCTTTAATGGCAATAAAAAATAATGCAATTAAAGCACCGCTCATCTAAACCAGCTAGAACATATTCTAGCTTATTCGCTAAATAAAAGGTGCTACGCACAATAGTCAAAAGGAAAGGGTTGATAGCTTTAATATTCAACTTTAAAATAGAAATGTATTCGGGCAATAAAAAACAAAAAAGGGGTCAATACAATGGAATATATAATTGAATATGATGCGAAAAATCCAACTTCTATTTTAGAGTATGCAAGAAAACTTATTGGTAAAACCTTTCAGCAAGTAATAGATGATGACTTGTCAAATGATCAGGAAAATAAAAACAATAAAGGTGATATGGGGCAATTAATTGAAAGACATCACTTTCATTACGAATGTAATAGTGACTCTCGTCCTGATTTCCCAGAGGCAGGTGTAGAGCTAAAAGTTACTCCATTTAAAGAAAATAAGAATGGGACTTATTCCGCAAAGGAGAGATTGGTTCTAACCAAAATAAACTATTGTGAGGTGGTAGACGAAAAATTTGAAACTAGCCACTTTTGGAATAAATCAAAATTGATATTGTTGATATACTATTTGTACAAAAAGGAAGTATTAAATAGATTTCAATATGAAATTAAATATGCAAATCTATTTACTCCTCCAGTAGAAGATTTAGTCATCATACGTAAGGATTATGACATCATAATTAATAAGATTAAAGCAGGATTAGCTCATGAGTTATCAGAAAGCGATACACTTTATCTTGCTGCTTGCACCAAAGGTGCCAAGTCAACAGATAGAACAAAGCAACCTTTTAGTGATATACCAGCGAAGCCTCGTGCGTTTTCGTTTAAGCCAGTCTACATGACATATGTTTTGAATAATTATATTATTCCAGGTGTTGAAACTTATGAACCAGCGTTTACAGTTGATGAAGTTGAAAAGAGCTCATTTGAAGACGCTCTAAAAAGTCGATTATTAAAGTATGTGGGCTTATATGTGGATGAAATTGAACGGCAGTTAAATATTACAATCAATAACAAGAATAAATCATATGAGGCTGTATTGGCTTGCAATATGCTCGGAGTCAAATCAAATCGAGTAGAGGAATTTGCAAAGGCAGGAATTATGCCTAAAATTATCAGATTCAGAAAGAAGAAAAGTGATAATCAAGAATTTAGAATTGAAGACTTTAAATTTTCATCTTTAGCTGATGAGGCATTTGATCAGGATATTATTGATAGTGAAACAGGTGAAGCTGTTGGTTGGGAATCATCAGAGCTCTATGATTTATTAAAAAATCGAAAGTACTTCTTTCTAATTTTCTGGGATGATGAAAATGGTACATTATTTAAAGGCAGCCAGTTATGGGGGATGCCAGATAATGATATTGAAACTGTACGTAAAGTATGGAATAGAACTAAAACTATATTAAAAGATGGTGTTGAATTAGTGCCATCTACAGATTCAAAGGGCAATATTTCAATAAATAATAATCTGCCAGGAATCGCAGATAATGGTATCTTTCATATTAGACCACATGCCAATAAAGCTTATTATGTTCTTAAGGATGGAAATGTATATGGATCTGGTAAATTATCAGATTCAGATGTGTTACCAAATGGCGAACGTATGACAAAACAAGCCTATTGGCTCAACAGGAGCTATATAGAAAAACAATTAAATCAATCTCTTGTAAAAACTTATTAGAAGATGTTGATCAAAATTGATTGATCCATTATAATATTTATGGTATCATTCGAGTATTATAAAAAATTTGGGAGTTAATTAATGGACAAAACGGTTTGCGAATTATTCGCAGGTGTAGGAGGATTTAGATGTGGTTTAAACCATATAAAGACTCTGGAAGATTTAAATAATAAAGAAAAATGGGAAACAGTATGGTTTAGCCAGTGGGAACCAGTGGATAAGAAAATTCAATGGGCGCATTCATGCTATGTTAATAGATTTGGTAATTGTGTAGATGAAAATGGAAACTATACGACAAATGATGATATTAATGCTGTTGATAAAACTACAGTGCCTAACCACAGTCTTTTAGTTGGAGGCTTTCCTTGCCAAGACTATTCGGTAGCATCATCTTTAGCTACATCAAAAGGTTTAGAGGGTAAGAAAGGTGTCCTCTGGTGGGATATCAGAGATATGCTTGAGGCAAAGCAAGCACCATTTGTACTTCTTGAGAATGTAGATAGATTACTTAAGAGCCCGGCAAAACAGCGTGGTAGAGACTTTGGTATTATTTTAGCTTGCTTTAGAGATCTTGGCTACACAGTAGAGTGGCGCGTTATTAATGCTGCTGAATATGGTTATCAGCAGCGTAGACGTAGAACTTTCATTTTTGCTTACAGAGATGATACTAAGTATGCAGAAACAATAAGGCGTCTTGTTAAATATAATAATATGTTTGGCGAGGAACTTAAGCGCAAGAGTATGGCTCATTTAATTGAGGAAGAAGGATTCTTTGCAAAAAGCTTTCCTGTTGATGTTACTGATGGAAAAAAGATTAAATCAGGAGACTTACCACGTGGAATAGGTGAGCTTTCAGATTCATTTTCATTCAATTTTGAAAACACAGGTGTAATGAAAGATGGTGTAATCTATACACTTAAGACATTTCCAAAATATGACGGAGAGCAGATTACATTGGGTGATATCTTAGAAGATGGTGATATAGATACGGGCTTCTTTATTCCTGAAGAGAAGCTTTATTATACAAGTCCTGATATTCATCATAGTGATGAAACAAAAATGCCTCTTGAACCAGAACAGCGCAAAACATGGCAGTATATAAAGGGTGCAAAGAAGATTAATCGTAAAGCTGCTAATGGTCATGAGTATGTATTCTCAGAAGGTCCAGTACCAATGATAGATGAGTACGATAAACCAGCTAGAACAATGCTTACATCGGAAGGTGGATTCAGTAGAACCACTCATATTGTAAGGGATAAACAAACGGGAAAGATTAGACTTCTCACTCCGATAGAGATGGAAAGAATACAGGGATTTCCTTCTAATTGGACAAAAGATTGTTTAGTTGATGGTGAACAGGTAGAAATGCCACTCAATAAACGGAGATTCATGATGGGTAACGCTCTTGTAGTTAATCTAGTTGCTCAGATGGAGCCTTTATTATCTGAAATAATTGAGCTTGAATGACTTAAAATAATGTGAGTATTAGAGAGTGTGAATTGCACTCTCTTTTTTATATAATTAATGTTGAACATATCTTTTTGTGATTCCAACATCTGCATGTTCTGTGATATTATTTTAAATATAAATGTTGTAAGAAATTATGAGGAGAGACATATTTTACTTGTGAAAGATTAATAAGGAATAAATACGGGTAGAAATATTTGTAAATGGATTTAATAATGGGTGTAGATGAGAAAGAAGCATTTAGTAATGTAGAGAATCGAGTTGTATCACAGAAAGATTTTGACACAGTTGTTATAAACGATTTACTTGATAATTATTTTTTTAGAAAAGCTGACTTAGCAAAAATATTTGGAATTAGTCGTCAGCGTGTTGACGAGAAACTCCCTAAGTGTATATCAAGTAGAGATAATTGGCGTAATAAAACTATTACTGAAAAAGAAATTAGGGCTATTCATAAGCTAGTAGAGGATAAGGCATTTACATTAGAATGTGAGGATGCAAAATATTACATATACAATAATCAGAAAGATAAGTGTGTTTTCATCTGTGCATATGAATATGAAATAAAGTGCTTTTACTTAGAAGATTTACCTGAGACTGAACGTTTATTACTGATAGAGAATAATTTTAATAGGTTTTCACTGAATGAAATAAAGGCTTATCCTTTCGGAGAGATTGTTTATATACTGAAAAAACCATATTTAAAACCTTATAACGGAAATAGATTTAACGCTTTGGCGAATAAAAGAAATATGAGTCTAGATGCGTATGCAAAATTTCTTTGTGGATTACCACACGTATCTACAAAGGAGATAACTGATGTAAAAATAATTGAGTTTCTAGAATTAAATTTGATAGATGGCAAAGATAAAGTATATATTTCATCAAATAAAAAAAATCAGTGGATTAGGAACTACTGTTCAAGAAAAGGTTATACCTTAAAAGAATTTGTTGAGTTGTATGGTTATGAATTTGCAAAGTCAGATGCTTATGATAAGAGCATAAGTACTAGAGAATCACATATTGCTGAATTGCAGAAATATATAGTTGATGGGAATATCATATATATAGAATCAACTTCGGACATATATCGAAAACTAGCCGGATATGCGATAAGAAAGGGCTTGAAGCTTGACGAATATATAAAGCAACTTGGTTTCTTAAGAACCAATAAAAGACCTATTACTATAGATAAAAAAGCAGAAATTGAAAGTATTGAAAATGAGATTAATTCAAAATCGTTAAAGGGGGAAGAGAAAGAGTCTTTTATTAAAAGAAGAGTTAACCAGGGTATATTTAGAAAGTTACTTCTTGAGAAATATAGTTGCTGTTGTTTGTGTGGGATTGAGAATCCTGTCTTTTTGATTGCTAGTCACATAAAACCATGGGCGATGAGTTTACCAGAAGAGAAGCTTGATAGTGATAACGGGCTTTTATTATGTGCTAATCATGACATACTGTTTGATGGGGGATATATTTCGTTTGATGATAATGGAAAAATTCTTATTTCAGATGAAGTATCGGAAAATGATAAATTACTTATGAATATTAGCGAAGATAAAACAATAGAGCTTACGGAGATGAATAAGGAGTATTTAGCATATCATCGTAAAAATCTGTTCAAAAGATAATTGTTAATGTTGAAATTATGATATGAAGGAATAAATATTTAGGAG
>SVDC01000018.1:16549-66092 GCA_015058045.1 Cellulosilyticum sp. | reverse complement strand
ATGAAACAAAGAATGAACCGTCTAATAGCAAAAAGCTCTTTATTAATGCGCCTACAGGAATCGGTAAAACCATATCTACCTTATTTCCAGCGCTAAAAGCTATGGGGGAAGGAAGTGGCACTAAGATTTTCTACTTAACTGCTAAAACCATTACAAGAACGGTAGCAGAAGAGGGCGTTATTAGATTGCAGAATAATGGGGCTCAGATAAAATCCATTACCCTTACAGCTAAGGACAAGATTTGTTTTTGCGATAAAAGGCAATGTCACCCAGATTTCTGTCAGTGGGCAGATGGGCATTATGACAGAGTGGATGATGCAGTGTATGAGATGATTACTAAGGAGAATCTGCTGACTAGAGAGCTTATTGAAAAGTATGCAAGACGTTACTGTGTTTGTCCATTTGAACTTACTTTAGATTTATCGGTATGGGCAGATGTGGTGATTTGTGATTATAACTACATTTTTGACCCTAATGTAGGCTTAAAGCGTTTTATGGATCATAGTGATTTTATTTTACTAGTGGATGAAGCCCATAATTTAGTAGATAGAGCAAGAGAAATGTATTCAGCGGGACTTTCTAAAAAGCAAATTTTATCAGTAAAGAGGTTGCTGGGGAAAGAACATTCTGCCATTGCTAAGGAATTGGGTAAGATGAATGAGTGGCTATTGGCGTTAAGAAAGGATTACATTGATGAGTTAGGGGTATATATTAGTAAGGAAGCACCAAAAGGCTTATATACCCAGATAAGACGATTTCTAAATGCCTGTGATAAGAAGTTAGTTCAAAAAGGAAATGACTTGCCCAATGAGTTATTAGATTTATATTTTGAGGCTTATAATTTTAATAGATGCTATGAACTATTTGATGAACATTATATTTGCTATGCTGAGCAATCTGGGAGTGAGGTTTATATTAAGCAATTTTGTATAGATCCATCGGTAGCTATTAGTGAGATTACCGAGACTTGCAAAAGTGCCATTTTCTTTTCAGCTACCTTGCTACCTATTGATTATTTTAAGGAAATGTTAGGTGGACAGGAGGAGATTGCCCTTAACTTTGAGTCACCTTTTGAAGCGGCGCATGCTCTGAGAATGATTGCAACGGATGTTTCCACACGTTACAAAAATAGAGCAGCTAGTCTAGAGAAGATTTGTGCTTATATCGAAGAAATGATGCGAAGTAAGAAGGGGCATTATATGGTGTTTTTCCCTTCCTATAAATATATGAGCGATACTTATGAACACTTTCTTAGTAGAAATCAATCCCACAGAGAGATAATAGAGGCAAGCCTTAATAAAGACTTAGAGCACACGCAGGAGCACCAGAAAGATGGCGTTCTCATAGAAGGTGTGGCTGATTATGCTTTCACTTTATATAAGCAAGGGACAAGCATGTCAGAAGAGGAGCGTGAGGCTTTCCTAAATCATTTTGAAGATCCAGAAGAGGCAACTTTAAACTTTTGCGTGCTAGGTGGTATTTTCTCTGAGGGAATTGACTTAACAGGTGAAAGACTTATTGGTGTTGCTATAGTGGGTGTGGGCATTCCTCAGATTGGGTTAGAGAGGGATTTAATTAAGGGATACTTTGATGAAGCCAATAAAGATGGCTATCATTATGCTTATACTTATCCTGGAATGAATAAGGTACTTCAAGCTGTAGGCAGACTCATTCGAACAGAGGAAGATAAAGGTGTGATTTTATTAATAGATGATCGATATAGAACTCCACTTTATCAAGGTTTATTACCTCATAGTTATGCGTATATTTCAGGCAGCAAAGTGCTTCAAGATAAAATAGAAGGATTCTGGAAGATGTAAAGCTTTATAGAAATGAAGGTTCTTTGTAATTTGGTAGATACAATAAAAGCATAAATAGAGCCCATCGCATACTACAATATGAGATGGACTCTATTTATAATCTATAATGCTTTAACACCTTCTTCTCCAGTACGGACTCTAATAACATTTTGCACTGGGTAAACAAAGATTTTTCCATCTCCAATTTTACCAGTACGAAGTACTTTAACTGCTGTATCAATAACCAGTTGTACAGGTACTTCACAAACACAAACTTCAATCTTAACCTTTGGAAGTAAGTCCATGGTTAATTCATTGCCACGATATAATTCAGTTTTGCCTTTTTGATTACCACAGCCAAGTACCTGATAAACGGTCATACCAGTTATACCAATTTCATTGAGTGCGTTTTTTAATTCATCAAATTTGCTTGCACGTGTAATAATATCAATTTTTGTAATGATATCCATTAAAATCCCTCCTATTTAAATACAGTAGAGTTACTCTTTGATTTGGAAATCGCCATAAGAGCTTGTTAGACCATGTTCATAAAGGTCGAGCCCACCAATTTCTTCTTCAGTAGATACACGAAGACCAATAGCCTTTTTAATAATGGTAAAGAGAATCGTAATGCAAAGAAGTGTCCAGATTGCGACACAAGCAGTACCAAGAAGTTGAACACCTAAGAGGTGGAAGCCGCCACCGTAGAAGAGACCACCCTCTACAGCAAAGAGTCCTGTACAGATGGTACCAGTTACACCACAACCACAGTGAACGCCAATTGCTCCGACTGGATCATCAATCTTAAACTTTTTATCAATAACTTCAATTACCACCACAACAACAATACCGCAGATAAGACCGATTGCAGCAGCGCCCCATACAGAGACTACATCACATCCAGCTGTTACACCAACAAGACCAGCAAGAGCACCATTGAGTGTCATAGATACATCAGGTTTGCCATACTTAATCCAAGTAAAGGACATAGTAGTGATTGTAGCAACAACAGCAGCCATATTAGTTGTTACAAATACACGACCATTTAATAAAACATTGGTACCATCAGCAGAAGAAGCGGGATTAAATCCAAACCAACCCATCCAGAGAATAAATACACCGAGTGCACCAAGTGTTAAACTGTGACCTGGGATAGCATTAACTTTACCTTCTTTAGTATATTTACCAATACGAGGTCCTAGAATAGCTGCGCCAACAAGTGCACACCAACCACCCACAGAGTGAACAACAGTAGAGCCTGCATAATCATGGAAACCAAGTTGTGATAAGAAACCACCACCCCAAATCCAATGACCAACAACTGGATAAATAATAGCTGAGATAAATGCGCTATAAATGAGATAAGAAGAGAATTTGGTTCTTTCTGCCATAGCACCTGAAACGATAGTTGCAGCTGTTGCACAGAAAACTGTTTGGAAGATAAACCATACAAAATCTAACTCACCTGAAAAGCTGTCTAATAGAGTTGGGATACCAACAAAACCGCCAATACTATCACCAAACATTAATCCAAAGCCTAAAAGCCAATAAATAACTGAGCCAACAGCAAAATCTAGTAAGTTTTTCATAATAATATTACCTGCGTTTTTTGCTCTGGTGAAACCTGTTTCAACCATTGCAAATCCTGCTTGCATCCAAAAGACTAAACATGTTCCGAGTAGGAGCCAGATAGCATTCAAAGCAACTTTTACTTCTTCATTCATAATTCAAACCCCCTTAAAAAATAGATTATAGTACAATCAGTAAGCTTACGATTATTATCTAGATGAAGAATAAAAAAGAGGCCTATACATGTGCAGAGCCTGCACATATATAGACCTCTTTGTCTACGTTCATCTATTAATATATTAAATATAATAGCAGTTAAATCTTATTTGTCAACCAAAATTCTGAATAAAAAGAAAAAACATTTAGAATAAGTCAGTACAACAGTATTGAGTATAGTAATGGACATTATTCATCAGGCGTATCAGATAGGAGTTCTGAGACTTGCTTTTTAGGAGGAGAAGAATGTGTATCATCTCCATAACTTATTGAAAGACATTGGGTAAAAGATAAAGGCTCAGATTGTGAAATGGTAGTACTAGAAGAAAGATTGCACTTGTATTCAAAGTATGCAGATTCATTGGGTGCTAAGTTTCCTAATTCTAAGCACACAGTAGAAGGTGGAAAAGTTAAACTACCACGTTCACGGCTCACTAATTGTTCTAGAAGCATGTGTTCTTTATCATCAATCATCAATTTAAGATTTTGAATATAATCGGATGAAACATTGGTGATTTTAAGTTGCCCATGTATATAGTGACTAGAGGAAGAAGGGGGCGTACAATTTATAGGTGTATCAGAGGTGTTTTCAGATGTGGGAACAGGTAATTGGGTATGAGTTTTAGAAGAGCAATCATGGATTTGATGAAAAACTTCTGTGACTTGTAGTGGTTTGATTGGAATCATCCCCTTTCTTATGTTCTACTATATACTATGCAGCATTTAAATAAGGAAAGCCCAAAACTAAAAATTTGTGAAAATAAAAAAAGGAGAGGAAGGTATCCTCTCCAAAGCTTATTTTTTTGTAAACTATCTTCCCCAGTAGTTACTGCATCCGCAGCTATTGCCATTATTATTAGAGTTGTTAGAGTTATTAGATTGGCGACGTGGGTAATGAGGGCGTTTGTGACCAGAGCAACCACAATTGCAAGATGTGTTTTCAGATTCGTCATACTCATCTTCTCGAGAATTGGATCTGCAGGTATTATCTTCAAGGAAATCTTCAGCTAAATCATAAATAGATTCGATTGTTTCGATTGCTTCAGCAAGTTGTCTACGGCAGCAATTAAATTGACGTGACATATTATTGTTATTGCCTTGACCTTGACCATTATTATTGCCTTGACCCTGACCTTGACCATAACCATTATTATTGCCTTGACCTTGACCGCGACCACTATTATTACCACGATTATTACCGCAACCACAAGAGTTCCATTGTCTACAACAAGCCATAAGAAAAAGCCCCCTTAAAATATTATTTTTTATTTATTTGTGAAGTGCGCCCCTCACTCATATCATATGAGCCACGACAAAAAATGACACCATTTTTTTGTGGACATTTAAACATAAATAAAAAAAATGAGAATATATATAAATTAGGGATAAGCCCAGTATACGGGGGGATGAGATGAAAGAAATTAAATTAAGTATTCAAATTGCAATGATTTTTATTGGCAGCATTGTAGGAGCAGGAGTATGTTCAGGGAGAGAGCTCAATCAATTCTTTGCAACTTATGGAATTGCAGGCTTTATAGGCCTGATTTTTTGTGGCATCTTATATGTGGTTTTTAGTAGAATGATTATCATGATTACCAACCAGTATCATGTATCCTCGTATGATGAATTTGTGGATTTAGTTTGTCCCAAATGGGTAGCAAAGTTTACAAACTTTGTTTTGACATTATTTTTGTTTAGTAGTACATCTATTATATTGGCAGGAAGTGGTTCTATTCTTTATCAATACTTTCATATTCCAAGATGGGTGGGGGTACTGATCATGTTTCTTATTAGTAGCTTTTTTCTACTAAGAAATACAACTGGACTCTTTGAAGTTAATAGTTTTGTCGTACCTACACTCATTACGGTTATGACAGCAATCTTTATCGCTTATATTAAGCAAAATCCAGCATCTATTCAGTTTGAATATATGTGGCTTATTCCAAGGCAGAAGACAAGTTTACTCACTTCCACATTGATTTATGTCAGTTTTAATATACTGACCATTATTGGTGTGATTGTGCCAATTACAAATGATATTAAGAAACCTAAGGCTATTATTAGGGGTGTTATATTAGGAAGTATTGTTTTAACTATTTTGGGGATGTATATCACTTTTTTAATGCTAGTGAATCCTTTTCATCCTACGCTTTATGAAATTCCTCTCTTAGGGGTAGCTATGGAGCTACATCCCATTTTACAAATGGGGATGCTGATGATTATGTGGCTTGAAATGTTTTCATCACAGGTTTCTAATGTGTACAGTTTATCCTACTATCTTAGAAATCGTTTTAAGATTGAATACAACAAGGGCATTTTTATTGTTGTGCTTATTGCAGCCCCCTTTTCAGTAATAGGGTTTGCAAAATTGGTAGAAGTTTTATACCCTATGTATGGTATATTAAGCCTTGTATTTTTAGCTTATTGTATTATTTTTATGGTTAGGATGAAAAAAGAGGAGAATCGTGATGATAAGTTAAGGCAGGTTAAAGGGCAGAAAATAGATGCGCCTAAGTATATCAAAAGAAGCCCCAATAAGGAAACGCCACGGTAAAAAGGAATATTTATGTCATATAGAAATAGGCGACTAATCTCCCAGAAGGAGTAAGTCGCCTATTTCTATGATTGCGTTCTTCACTATAATGTAAAAGTGTAAATAAATGTATCTAGGTGTATGCTTGAGCATTTATAAGATTAAGTATATTAATGTTTAGCAGAAACAAGTTGATCATTTTCAAATTCACAATCAAATTGATGACCAGTAAATTCTTGATAGACACCAGTTCCGTGTTTGTAGCCATTTTTAAATTCACCAATATATTTTTCACCATTTTCATAGGTGATGGTTCCCTTACCTGTCATTTGACCTTCTAGGAAGTCACCATAATAAGATGAACCGTTATTCCAAATAAAGTGTCCTTTGCCATGAGGTAAGCCATTAACAACTTGTCCCTCATAAGTTCCAGACGCAATGATAAATTTTCCCTGACCATGTTCCACAGTATCTACAAAGTCACCGACATATACATCACCGTTAGGATAAGTCACTCGATTAGGAGCAGTAGGCGCACCATGTCCTTGTAAATGATTTTTTAAGAAATTACCTTCATAGACAGTTCCATCAGCCTTTGTGAGTTTTCCTTTGCCATCTATAGCACCATTTACAAAGTGCCCCTCATAAATATCACCATTTGAGAAGTGTTGGATGCCTATACCTGTGCGCTCACCCTTGTGTAAATCACCCTCATAAATGCTACCATCTTCAAGATAGCATTTTCCTTTACCATCAGGTAATCCATTTGTAAAGTTGCCTTCATAACGAAGTTCCCCTGTTTCAGCATAATATTTACCTAAACCATGAAAATTAGAACCTTTGATGGTTCCTTCATACATGACTTTTCCATTTTTATGATACATAATTTCATTTTCGTAAACATCTGAAGAACGTGAAAAGAGAGATTTAATTTTTTCTAACATATTCATTTCTCCTTAAAATCTCATTTGTAAAACAAATCCTATGTATTATAGAGTCATTATAACATTTATAGAGTGAAAAGAATATCATCAAAAATAATTAAATGCCAAAAAATTTCAAAGTAAGGTAGTAAGCTGCAAGAATACCACTTAATGTGGCAATCAGTGAACCAGCTAAGGTATAGCGACTATTCTTAACCTTAATAATCATATAGTAGACGGTCATTGTATAAAAAATAGTTTCGGTACACCCTGAGGTAATAGAAACCAGCCGTCCAATAAAAGAATCAGGTCCATAGGTTTTAAAAAGGTCAATCATAAGCCCAGTTGATGCGGATGAAGAAAAAGTATGAAGGAGAAGCGTGGGAATGACTTCACTAGGAAAGTGTGAAAAGCTAAGCATTGGCGAAATAGCCTTAGATAAAGCGGTTAAAGCACCAGAGCAGCGAAGCATGCCAACAGCAACTAAGAGGCCGATAAGAGTAGGTAAAATATCTAATACCACTTTAAGTCCATCTTTTGCACCTTCAATAAACGCTTCAAATACATTGACATCTTTTAACATGCCATAGACAATAATGCCTACCATAATGAGCGGGATAATCCAGTCAGAGGCTGTAACCAAAATAGACATATTAGTTTTCACCCTTTCTATACATAAATTTAGCAAAGAGAACAGGAATTAAAGTGGAAATAATGGTAGCCATAATGGTAGGTAAAATAATTTCAGTAGGATTTGTCGATTGGTAGATAACTCTGTAAGAAATAGTATTAATTGGAATGAGTTGGACAGACGATATATTAATAATGAGGAACATGCACATGGCATGAGTTGCACATTCCTTATTTTTATTCAGCTTCTGTAATTCTACCATGGCCTGTAGTCCAGGGGGCGTAGCTGCCCAACCCAATCCAAGAAAGTTGGCGATTAGATTGGTTGCAATGTATTTTCTAGCAGGATGATCTTTAGGGACACTAGGGAAAAGAAAATTTAGAATTGGCGTCATTTTTAAGGTCCATAAATCAATAAGCTTGGCCTTTTCTGCAATGCGCATAATCCCCATCCACATGGAGACGACGCCACACATTTTAATACAGAGGGTAACAGCTTCTTCAGCACCATTTAAA
This sequence comes from Cellulosilyticum sp., assembly GCA_015058045.1. GTDB lineage: Bacteria > Bacillota > Clostridia > Lachnospirales > Cellulosilyticaceae > Cellulosilyticum. The sequence goes on along the minus strand of SVDC01000018.1, from coordinate 57,906 downwards.
GCAGAGGTCGTGACCTCACCCATACCACCTTTAAAGCCTGAAAAGAGTACAGCAAAAATAATCATGAAACTCCAGATATAATTTAGCATATAGATCCACCTTCCAATACAACTTGTCTTATTTAATATATGCACAAAGGACAAGAAAATGAGTATAAATCCATGAGGCATTAAATGGAAGGTTAGTAAAATTTGAACTGGAAAATGCAATCGACAAATAAAGATGACAATGTTTTGCTTGAAATGACATAGATTTTACAACAATCAACACGAAAATTGGAACAATAATTTAATTCGACAAATATTATGGAGTAGGGCATTTACTTTTTATTTAAAAAAGTCTAAAAAAATACAAAAGTTAATTGACTTTAATGGTTAATTATGGTACTTTAGTTGTAGGGCATGGAAAAATATGAGAAGTATTATCGAGGGAGAGGATAGTAGTGAAATCAACAGGTGTAGTTAGAAAGGTAGACGAATTAGGGAGAGTAGTATTACCTATTGAATTAAGAAGAAATTTCGACATTAACGAGAAGGACGCACTTGAAATTTTTGTCGATGACAACACAATTATTCTAAAAAAATATGAACCAGCAGATATCTTTAATGGTAGTATGGAAGATTTAATTGATTACAAAGGTAAAAAAGTATCAAAAAATACTATTATTGAACTTGCTAGAATGGCTGGTTTAAAAGTTACTGAATAATAATGTAAAAAAGGTCAGGAGAATAAATTTCCTGACTTTTTTTATATTATTATATGTTTTTTTATAGTATCTTAATTTCTACATAGTATACTAATAGAGAATAATATGGGGATTAAGAGGGTGAAAGTATAAATGGAATTAAAGTTATTTGGATTTATTGAAGAAGTTTTACAAGCGTTAGAAGATAAAAGAATGGTATTAGACCAAGTAGCCAAAGAGATAGAATTCTTCTTTGAGAATTTATTAATGGAAGCTGAGAAAGGTTATTTAAATATAAATTCTCGTGTGAAATCAGCAAAGAGCTTAAAAGAGAAGATTATTCGTAACCAGTACTACCAAAAGTATGATACAAAGGAAGCACTTTTTAAACATTTACCGGATGTGATAGGGGTACGTATTGAGTGCCGTTTTATTCAAGATGAAGCGGATTTATATAGATTTATTAAGCGTACTTTTAATGAAAAGAGTCAACAACATGATGATTTTTACTGTAGTAGTACATCGCCTAATTTACTTTTAAATTTAGTAGGTAAACAGCCGCAGGAACAAAAAAATGGGATGAAGATTTACCGTATTGATGGGAAATACATTGATGGAGAAGAAGAGGTAAATTTTGAGCTTCAGATTAAGTCCCTTGTTAATGTGTTCTGGGGTGAGATTGAGCATAAGGTCATTTATAAAAACTTTAATTATGTTATAGCAGATCAGTTTTATAAGGATATTATGAAATCTATAAAAACAAGTTTATCTACTATTGACCAACAGCTTTTACTGATTTCTAACCAGTTTGAGCAAATTGAAGAAGATGCTTATGTAGCTCAAGAAAAGCAAATGGAAACCATGCTCGCTAAAATTATCTATGATATTTTTGCAAAGCGTATGAAGGAAAGCCTTGGCGTGTTGATAGAATTCAAAAAGTCCTGTGAGGCAATTGTGAAATATGTATTTAGAGATACTTTAGGTAAGGAAGGGACTTCACTTAATGAATGTTTATTAAATGGTCTTGAGAAAGTGCGTAGTATTGAACAAGATGAAATTGATTTTACAAAGCGTTTAGAGTTTGAAGAGGAACCATACTATACAGTACCACATGCTAAAATCATTGGTGAGCATTTACGTGCTAGAATGAATGAGGAATTTCAGTGGAATTTATTCTTCCGTATTCTTTTTGCTATTGAACCAGAAAATAATAGAGGGGACTTTGAAAACTTCTTAAACTACTACACACAAAAATTATATTACAAGATGAATAGTACTAAATTAAATGGAAACTTTACCAATGATGAAACAAAGGAAATTTTGGATGAATTATTACTTAAATTTGCGCACTGCTTTGTAGCCATCAATTCTGTAGAGCTTTTATATGATAATATGGTGGATCAGGTAGTTAAACACATCAATAGCATTATAGAGTCTATTTATAAGAATGTATTAACCTATGAAGAGTGGGAGAATGAAAAGAAAATTTATTTAAATTTATTAGAGGTTAGGCTCTATATGCTGTTTAATCTAGATATTGAATCTGAGAAAGTGTTGTCTATTTTAGATGATATTAGAGCAACTAAATCTAATGTGGAAGTACCAAAGGGTATGGTAAAATATATCTATAAACTAGGATAGAGGGGATATAGAATGTATTATGTTCAAATTGTAGATGATGAACCGATTATACGTAAAGGATTAAGCAAGATGATTGATTGGAATGCTTTGGGGTTTGAAATCACATCACTTGCACAAAATGGTAAACAAGCTTTAGAGCAGTTAGAAATAGAAAAAGTGGATGTCATTATTACAGATATAGAAATGCCTATTATGAATGGACTAAAGTTTATTTCTGAGGTAAGAGAAAGTGAGCGTGAAAATAATTGCTTAGCCAAAGAGATTATTGTATTAACAGCATATGATGAGTTTGAGTATGCTAAAGAAGCTATTAGACATGGTGTTTTAGAATATGTATTAAAACCTATAGATGAGGAAGAAATTACACAAATTATGCTTAAAACCAAAGCACGTTTAGATTTAAAACACACTTAGACAGACTAAAGCATACTTGATAAACCTAAGGCATGCTTAGATAAGCTAAAGCATGCTTAGACAAGATAAAAGTATGCTTAAAATGAAGTAGGCTTAAATCAAAAACAGGCATATAGTTAAGGAGATTAAAGGTGGGAAGAGGGAGTATTAGGGGGATTTTTATTATGATTTACCTCGCTGCCATGATGATTGCCATGGTTCTAGGCATAGGAATCTATAAAGTGGCAACAGGCAAGGAAAAATTGGCAGAGAAGTATCTAGAGGAATTAGAAACCACTAGAACCTGCGAAGACTTTCTAAGTTTAATCATTAATAAGGTGGATGAAAATTCTTTGGAACTTACTCTAGATAGTCATGTTGTTGAAGCTTTTGAGCAGGGGCAACTAGAGGAAAATGTGGAAGTAGGAAAGATAGTAGGGAATTGGGTATTACGCAATGAGGAGGTCAAGTCTGTTGAGCTCATGGGATTAAATGGACAACTTCTTTCTGTATCTCGCCTTTCCACAGATAAGCATGATAAAGAGGACTTTAAAAGCCAATTTTCTAAAGAAGTAATGGCGAAAATTAATGAAAAAGAAGGGCAAATTTATGTAGGGATAGGTAGTGACTATGTGGATAGCGATAAAAAGCGTTCCTTGTTTGTAGCAAGACGAATTAACGGAGTGAATCGCTTAGAAACCATAGGTTATATGTTTTATTTTCTAGACCATGAAGTTTTAAAGGAAAGGCTAGATGAATACTTGCAGCGTAATCAGTTTCAGATTGTATTAGTAGATAGTGAGGAGCATATCTTAAATTTCGGTGAATCGGGAGAGTTAAAAAAGATATATACCTTATATAGGGCAAATGCCCTAGATAAAGCTCAGACAGCAGAGTGGGAAAGTAGCTATCATCATGTGGAATTAGTTAGTACTTCATTAGGCCTTAGATTATTGGGAAAATATATTACTGAGCCTAGAGATAGTGATGTGCTTAATATTGTGATTGCCTTATCTTTAATTAACCTTATTTTCTTAGCTGTAGGTACAATTGCTGTAAGAGCCATTGTTATAGAGCCTTTAGAGAAGATTAGTCAGGTAGCAAGGCAGATTTCAGAAGAAGGACTTTTATCCAAACGATTTGAAGTAGATAGTAAATATAGAGAAGGCAGCATTATTGCAGAGGCTTTAAATGAAATGCTAACGAGGATTAATGAGTTGATTAAAGAAGGAGAAGAAAGGGAAATGCAAAGGCGTGTATTAGAGCTTTCGGTGATTAATCATCAAGTTAATCCTCATTTCTTATTTAACACATTAAATAGCGTCAGTTTACTTCTTGCAGTAGAGGATCAGAAGACGGCATTAAAACTCGTAAAGGGATTGGCTAAATATTATAGGGCATGTCTATCACAGGAAAATAATGTGAATACCATAGAACAAGAACTAGTTATTATGAAAGAGTATGTCCATATTGCCGAATTAAAAAATCCAGACCTTATAAGACTTGTTTTAGATGTAGATGAGGAAGTATATAGCAAAAAAATACCCCGCATGATTTTACAAACGCTAGTAGAAAATAGCATTAAGTATGGGATAAAAACCATGGAAGAACCTTTACAAGTAAAAATGACTATAAAGGCAGACTACGATAGAGAAAGAACCATTATAGAAATCTATGATAATGGAAAAGGTATGGAAGATAGCATTAAAGAAAGCATTCTTCGAGGAGGACGCTTAAAAAATAAATCAGGATTCGGACTTAAGTCAACTATTAAAAGAATTAATTTGCTATATCAAATAAAAAATGTGAATGAAATTATGGAGATAGATTCTAAGCTTGGTGAATATACATCTATAAAACTCTACGTTCCTTGGGAAGAACATGCAAAAAAGTACAACAAGGACGCCTATTCAATGTAATCTATCGAGTATGCTATAATCCTCATTATAAAAATGATTTTTTGATTTAAGTACACGAGTATAAGAAGGGCTATATGTGAAAAAGAAAAATTGGACAAATTGGATGATAGTAGGGATATTTGTAGGGATTATCTTGATTTGCGTTATACTAATGAGTAAGAATAAGCATATGGTATATCAAGAAGTAAAGACAGCTTATGCAAGTACTAAAGAGGAGCAGCAAAGTTTTGAAATTTGGACTATTGAGGGAAATATGGAAAGGGTGATGGAAGAAGTCATTCCAAATTATAAAAAAGCTTACCCTCAGGTAAGGTTTAAAATCAAGGCCTTTAAAAAAGATATATATGATGAGATGATTTTAAATGCAGCTAGAACCAATAGTTTACCCGATATGTTTTATTCATGGGGGAATGAGCGATTAAGTGAACTTGTTGCTTTAGATGTTGTAATGGATTTAACAGATATAGTGTTATTACATCAACAACGTCAAATGTATGAAGGGGCACTTGAAAGTTATACAGTAGATGAGAAAATTTATGGCTTACCTGCTTTTGGATGGAATAGCATTTTATACTGTAATACAGAGCTCTTTACAAGTTGCAACATAGAACCACCTACAACTTATGAGGCGTTCATTGAGGCCATTAAGGGGTTTAAGAAGCAAGGGGTTACACCAATACTCATTAGTGGAAATGAAGCAGAAATGGCATCTTTGTGTTTTATGGAACTCGCACTTAACTATGTACCTATTCAGATTCTAGATGATCTTAGAGATAATCCAAAATACTTTGGAGTGGAAGGATTTGGTAAGACGACACAGCGGTTTAAAGAAATCGTAGACCTGGAGCCTTGGCAAGTAGGTTTCGAAAACGATACCAGTATGGATGCAATCAATGCATTTATTAAAGGAGAAGGTGCCATGCTGTTCTCGGGAAGCTGGGCAAGTAGGAATATAGATGATATTATTCATTCACTTGTTAAAGGAAAAGTTAAAGCAATTAGTTTTCCAAGAAAAACCCAGTCCAATATGGAAAATGGTCAAGTGGGACTTGCCGGTTATGCAGATGGCTTTGTGCTCAATAAGCATACTAGCTTAGAAGGAATAAATGAAAAAATACTGTTTATACAGATGATGAAAGAGATTTCAGATAGTGCTGTTATACATAAAGGTATGGGGATACCTGTGTATAGAGATCAATCCCTAGAAGGAACAAAGTATGGACTTTTAAAACAATGTCAGTCTATTTTCCTAATGGAGAATTATGGTCAGGCATATGACTATATATTAGATAGCGAAGGGATGAAAGTCTACCATGAGGCATTATTAGAATTGCTTAAAAGACAAGTCGATTCCCAGGGCTTCATTAAAAAATTAATAAAGAATGAGTAAAGAATGGTAATGGATTGATTATCATTCTTTATTTATTTTACTAAAGTGCCTATAGGCTAAAAATAAGGAGTATGTTATAATTTAAAAAATAATGAAGAAAAATATATAATATTTAGATATTGGAGGGAGTAAAGTGATTAAATTATTTGAGGGCGGTGCTTACTTAGTTAATGGAAAAGATTTAGTAAGTGACCACGAAAATGTAGCAGCAGAACTTAAACAAAAATATGATATAAATGTAGAGGATAAAGAAGCTTTAGCTCAGAATACAATAGCTTATGGGATTCTTAAAGCACATAATACATCAGATAATATGGATAAGCTTAAAATTAAATTTGATGCCATGGCATCACATGATATTACATACGTAGGGATTATCCAAACAGCTAGAGCAAGTGGAATGAAGGCATTCCCACTTCCTTATGTTCTTACAAACTGCCATAACAGTCTTTGTGCAGTAGGTGGAACCATCAACGAAGATGACCATATGTTTGGGCTTTCAGCAGCTAAAAAGTATGGTGGAATCTATGTACCAGCTCACCAAGCAGTTATTCACCAATATATGCGTGAAATGATGAGTGGCTGTGGCAAAATGATTTTAGGTTCTGATAGCCATACAAGATATGGAGCACTTGGTACAATGGCTATCGGTGAAGGCGGCGGTGAGCTTGCTAAGCAACTTTTAAATAAAACATATGATGTAAATCGACCAGGTGTTGTAGCGGTTTACTTAACAGGTAAACCAAATCCTGGTGTAGGCCCACAAGATGTTGCTTTAACCATTATTGGTCAAGTCTTTAAAAATGGTTATGTTAAAAATAAAGTGATGGAATTCGTTGGGGATGGTATTGCTAATCTTAATGTAGAATATCGTAACGGTATTGATGTTATGACGACAGAAACCACTTGTCTTTCATCTATCTGGGCAACAGATGAAAAAGTAGAAGAATACTTTGAGATGCACGGAAGAAAAGAAGACTATAAGAAACTTGAGCCAGGTAATGTAACTTACTATGATGGTGCCATTGTAGTGGATTTATCTAAAGTAAAACCTACAATTGCCTTACCATTCCATCCAAGTAATACATATACAATTGATGAACTTAATGCAAACCTTGAAGATATCTTAGCTCAAGTAGAAGATGAAGCAGCAACTAAATTTAACAATGGTAAAGTAAAATTCACTTTAAGAGATAAAATTAAAAATGGCCGTTTAATAGTACAACAAGGTGTTATTGCAGGTTGTGCAGGTGGTACATATGATAATATTTGCGATGCAGCAGATATTTTAAGAGGTCATGATATTGGTGCAGATGAATTTGCTCTTAGCGTTTATCCATCTAGCCAACCAACCTTTATGGAACTTGTTAAAAACGGTTCGATTGCTGACCTTATGGCAGCAGGTGCAACGGTTCGTACAGCATTCTGTGGTCCATGTTTTGGTGCAGGAGATGTACCTCCTAATAATGGTCTTAGCGTTCGTCACTCTACACGTAACTTCCCTAACCGTGAGGGTTCTAAACCAGGAGAAGGTCAACTTTCAGGTGTTGCTTTAATGGATGCACGTAGTATTGCAGCAACTGCTTTAAACGGTGGTGTGTTAACAGCAGCAACAGATATTGATGTTAACTTTACTAAACCAAAATACTTCTTTGACAAAGCAATTTATGATAAACGTTGCTACTTTGGAGAAGGAAAACCAGATGAGAGTGCAGAACTTAAATTTGGTCCAAATATTACAGACTGGCCAGAAATGTCTAATCTTACAAATGACTTATTACTAAAAGTCGTAGCAGAAATTCATGACGAAGTTACTACAACAGATGAACTTATTCCATCAGGAGAAACATCAAGCTTCCGTTCTAATCCACTTCGTCTTGCTGAATTCACACTTTCAAGACGTGTACCAGAGTATGTAGAACTTGCAAAAGAACTTCAACAAGCAGAAAAAGCAAGACTTTCAGGTGGCAGCCCTTCAGATGTACTTACAGAAGTAAAAGCAGCATTTGAGAAAGTAAGACAAATTCCAGGATTTGAATGTATCAATGAAAGAGCAACAGGTGTAGGAAGTACCATTTATGCTAATAAACCAGGGGACGGTTCTGCCCGTGAACAAGCAGCTTCTTGTCAAAAAGTACTTGGTGGATGGGCGAATATTGCAAGAGAATATGCAACAAAGAGATATCGTTCAAACCTTATTAACTGGGGAATGGTACCATTTACATTAGACGGAGCATTACCATTTAAAAATGGAGATTTTATTTTTGTACCGGGTATAAGAGATGCTGTAAAAAATAAAGTAAGCCAAATCAAAGCTTATGTATTAGGGGATACCATTAAGACCTTTGAACTAACGCTTAAAGATTTAACAGATGATGAAAGAGATATTATCTTAGCAGGCTGTTTAATTAATTACTATAGAGACTAAATGACATACAATAGATGGTCGAAATATTAAAGTAGTAGGGTGTAAAGAAAAATATTAATGGGGGAGAAGGTATGGAAGGACTAATACCAGATCAATTAGTAGAACAAATATTTAGATTAAAATTAGAGGCTAGATTGATTGCTGATAAGAAAGCTACAATTCCTATTAAGATTAAAGGAAAACACGGAAGAGATGGTTATAAAGTTTTAATCAATTTAGAGAAAAAAGAGCTTGATAAGTTTAGTACGTTCTTTCTTGAACTTAAAGGAAATGTTGATATTGAATACCTGAAATATGGAGGGGAAGTTAAACTCATACCAATCACACCAGATTTAGGGTACTATAAGATGACTATGGTAAACTTCTATAAATTGAATGAGAGACGATATAAGAGAGTACCTTATCGTAGAGCCATTAAAATTGTACAACCTTTGGAGTGTGAAGGCGTATTAGTTAACATATCCGCTTCAGGGGCGTTAATTTATAGTAGAGAAAGAATACCAGAAGATCATTTTGCTTTTAAATTTGTACTCTTAAAACAGGTTATGACATTAAATGCGGAAATAGTTGAGCAACGCTATGATGAAAAGCAAGATGTCTATGTGATTAGATGTGATTTTGATTCCATTGATAAGAAGAGCCAAAAGATTCTTCAGAGCGTTGTGAAAGAGATTACATTAAGGGCCAAAGAACGTTTGAATGTAAAAAAATCTTCTTCCAATTAATCGTTTCACTTAAAGTTTTACTTTAGGTAAACAATACTTGAAGAAATGAAAAGGCGATAAAACAGAGGAAAATCCTTGTTTTATCGCCTTTTATTTATAAATTCATATGGCTAAAATATTTCATAGGACGCGTATCATCTGTTGACAGTCCAGTTAGATACGATATATTAGGGAGTAGAGTTCTAAATTCTTCAGCAGAAATTTGTGATAATGCAAAATCATAAGCTGCTTGAAGAAGAGATGTACTCTTTTTATTAGCATTTCGTAAGATGTCATAGAAGCTAAAAGTATAGACATTTCCAGTGACAGGATGAAGCCATACTTGTTTACGACGATTCATATAATCAACACCTGGACTCATGCAATTATAATAAGAGAATGTACCCATAAAAGGAGCCATAGATTTTGGAAGAAGAGGAGAAGCAAAAGAAGCCATTGCCTTTTTTGTTCCAAAACGGTCATAAGTTATTTTATAGTATGTTCTAATATCTTCATAAGCATCTTTAAAAATTTTACCTCCACCATTAATACCATAGTTTAAAAATAATGTTTCATCAAACATATTAATAATACACTCAGGAATCTCTATATTTTTTAAAATCTTCTTGTGTATTTTAAAGTTAGAACTCTTTAATGAGAAACGTTCCTCACATAGAATGGTATCAATGGCAAGTTCAATCTTTTTATGGAGTCCTATATATTTATGTGTTTCAGGTACATCTTCTAAGTATCTACCGCCTAAATAAAAGATATAAGGGTGTGCCATAGAATCTAGAATATAATGACAGATTAATCCACTTAAATAGCTTAAGCCTTGGCTAAATTCTATTGAATCACTATCATATTTCTTAATTTGACATAAAGCAGAAATTAGAAAATCCCCTGTTTTTTCTGTGTGCATTTTAGAAGCAATATATGCTTTATGATCTTTTTTTCTTAAATGATGATAATAGATTGGATCAGGTCCTTGCAAACCAATAGCAAATAAATCTTTATGCTCCTTTATATGAGGATAGAGAGCAGTATTTTTGAGATTTTGGGCAGTGTCTAGACCGAATATATGGTGGGTAATAACATCTGGCATTATAAAGAACTCCTTTTTAAATTTCATATATCTAAGTATATCACCTTCTATTTGGGGGATAAAGAGTAAGATTTTAATAAAAAAAACTCCTAAAGAAAGGAGTTTTTGTATGAGTTAAAATTTATTACACTTTTGATTAGGAATCTTGATTATGATTATTTGAAGACATAGTCTTTACTGTAAAATAAAGTAAAAGTCCCATCATCACAAAAACAACAAGTGCAAATTTTAAGTTTCGATTAAAGAAAGCAATAGCAGATAAGCCAAGGATTCCGCTAATACCGTATAAAGTAACAACGGCTTGTTTTTGGCTATAGCCATGGTCTACAAGACGATGATGTAAATGCCCACGGTCTGGAGACATAATAGGTTTTCCAGCTAAAAATCTTCTAATAATCGCAAAGCTTGTATCAAAAATTGGGAGGCCTAGAACGAGTACAGCAATAAAAATCGTTGCAATCGTATAGCCTTTTAAAAGTCCCATAACAGAGGTAATACCTAAAGTAAAACCAAGGAATGTAGAACCTGTATCTCCCATGAAAATAGATGCAGGATTAAAGTTATATGGTAAGAATCCCATACAAGAACCTGCAAGGGTAGCCGTTAATAGTGCGCCAGGTGGGAATCCTGCATCTATGGATAAAACCATGAGGCATAAAGACGCAATAGATGAAACACCTGCTGCAAGTCCATCTAGACCATCAATAAGGTTAACCGCATTTGTAATGGCTACAATCCAGATGACAGTAGCTGGAATCGATAAAAAGTTCATATATTGTTCACCACTACCAATAAAAGGAATCGTAATAAAATCAATACGAATGCCGAAAACAGCTACGATAGTAGCAGCTAAAATCTGAATAAGAAATTTAGGCTTTGCTGGAAGCTCATAAATATCATCAAAAAATCCTAATAAAAAAATAGTAGTACAACCAATGAAAATCCCGATAACTTGCTTAAGATTAACAAGAGGTAAGTACCAAATAACCGCTAAAAAGGTTATCATAAATCCTGAAAAGATAGCAATACCGCCCATTCTAGGAATTGGTTTGCTGTGCATATCTCGTTTTCTAGGTTTCGCAATTGCCCCGACTTTAAAAGCAACTTTTTTCGCCAGAGGTGTTACGAAAAATGCTATTAAAAAAGCTAAGACAAAGGCAATAGCATATAAAATAGCATAGTCTATATTGCCCACTTTTTCATCTCCTTAAAATATGTAAATTACATATGAGTGGTATTAGTGTATACCTATTAGCCATCATATATTCACAATTCCAATAAAGTAGTATGTAAACAACTAGTAAAAGTAATGCATTATATTGGTTAAAGTTACTACATACTCTCTTATTGTTTTATAACAATTGCACCGAATTGTCAACTAGGACAACCGGTGCAATGATCATAAGTTTATTATTTTGTACCAAATAATCTATCTCCGGCATCACCAAGACCTGGGATGATGTAAGCGTGATCATTTAATTTTTCATCAAGAGCCGCTGCATAAATTTTAACATCTGGATGAGCTTCTCTAAGTGCTTTTAACCCTTCTGGAGCTGCTAATAAGCAAAGGAAATTAATGCTTGTAGCACCTCTATCTTTAATGAATTGGATTGCTGCAATGGCAGAACCACCAGTTGCAAGCATTGGGTCAAGTACGAAGAAATCTCTTTCTGATACATCTTTAGGAAGTTTACAGTAGTATTCTACTGGTTTTAGTGTTTCAGGATCCCTGTAAAGACCGATATGACCTACTTTAGCTGTTGGAAGAAGATCGAGCATACCATCAACCATACCAAGACCTGCACGTAAGATAGGAACAATACTTAAGTTTTTACCAGCAATACGTTTACAAGTTGTTGTAGTAATAGGTGTTTCAACACTGTAATCTTCTAATGGTAAATTGCGAGTTGCTTCATAGCACATAAGTTGAGCAATTTCACGAACTAATTCACGAAATTCTTTTGAACCTGTGTCTTTGCTTCTTAAGCGTCCTACTTTATGTTGAATAAGTGGGTGATCCATAATAAATACGTTTTCCATATTAATGCCTCCTAAAAATAAATTATTTGTTTTCAATTTTTGCGATACGTCTCATATGTCTTTCGTCGTTAGAAAATGGTGTTGATAAGAAAGTATCAACAACCTTTATAGCATGAGAAGGACCAATAACACGACCTCCTAGAGCAATCACATTGGTATCATTATGCTGACGTGTTGCTTCAGCTGAGAAGACATCATGACAAAGTGCACAACGAATACCTGAAATTTTATTTGCAGCGATAGAGATGCCAATGCCTGTACCACAGATGAGTACACCTTTTTCGCATTCGCCACTAAGTACTGCTTCGCATACTACTTTAGCATAATCTGGGTAGTCTACAGAATCTGTGTTATAACATCCAAAGTCTTTAAAAGCAATATTATTTGCTTTAAAGTGTTCAATGATTTCTTGTTTTAATGCAAAACCACCATGGTCACATCCAATTGCTATCATCGTTTCCCTCCAAAAGTATAGTATGTTTTCTTATAGTTTATCCTTTACTACTATAATATATTTTATAAATTTGTAAATAGTAGCAAAGGATAAAAGATTAAATTTGTTTATAAATAGTCTGTCTATAAAGTTTGCAAATAAAAACTAGGCTTCAATAAAGTGATAACCTGCAGATTTCTCTAAGCGGTTCATAATAGCTTGACCAATACCTGTAGTTTTAAAGGCTAATGAATAGACAAGATCCATACCTGCATCATCATATTGTCTAAGGACTTCAAAAAGATGGGCTGCAATGGTAGTAGGATCTGACTCGGTTCCAACGCTGAGAACAGTATCAGCTATAAAGTAGGATAAAGTTTCATCAGTAGCCATCACCCCTACTTTTTTACCAAGTGCCCTATGCATAGCAGTCAGTTCGTTGATTTTGGCAATCACTTTTGAGGTTTCACCTTTTACAATAATAACCTCAGCATTAGGTGCATAGTGTGTATATTTCATACCTGGAGCTTTAGGAACTTCACCTTCTTTAAGTTTATGTCCAAGTGCAGGGTCCATCATAACAGTTCCAAGAACTTCTTCTATCATTTCAAAAGTAATGCCCCCTGGACGAAGAATAGTAGCGATATCACCTGTTGTATCAATAACGGTGGACTCTACACCATACTTAGAATTGCCACCTTCAATGATGCAATCGATTTTGCCATTTAAATCCTCATAAACACGTGCAAAGTTAGTAGGGCTAGGCTTACCTGAAGTATTTGCACTAGGAGCAGCTAGAGGAAGTCCTGAGGTTTTAATGAGATTAGTAATAGTAGGATCTGAAGGGAAGCGTACAGCAACTGTATCTAATCCTCCAGTTACAACTTTAGGTACTAAGCTATTTGCTTTAAACACTAAAGTCATAGGTCCTGGCCAAAAATGTTTCATTAAAGTTTCAGCAATGGGTGATATCTCTGTAACGAGTGGTTGTAACATGCCAAGATCGGCAATATGTACAATAAGAGGATTATCACTTGGTCTACCTTTAGCTTTATAAATGTTTTTTACAGCTTCTTCATTAAGTGCATTGGCACAAAGTCCATATACTGTTTCCGTAGGAGAAGCGACAAGACCACCAGCTTGTAAAATTTGAGCTGCTTGTTGTAAATTTTGTGTATCTGAAATAATGATTGTTTCCATTATTGTAGCTCCTATCATTAAGCAACATATTGAATTTCTACCTTGTAGTATACCACAAATCATGCTTTAAGATAACAAAAACACTAAAATTTGAAGGGAATATGACAAAAGAGGCTAGACAATACTACCTTTTAGATAAAAAAATAGGAACTACTATATGTATATAGTAGCTCCTATTTTTCATAACTTTATGTTTGCTTTTTGGTCCCAGTTTCAATGGATATTGATAAGGGTAAATGAGTCAATTAATGCTCGCGTTGTAAAACGATAATTTCAATATCATTCAACTGGTTAGCAAGTTTATCATATACAGAAGGTACAGAAGTTGGTAAAGCAGTAGGCGCTTCGCCAATAACTAAATGTGTAATATGATTTTCTGTTACAAAGTTAGAGAAAACAGATGGAATCTCTTTCCCACATACAAAATGAACTTCACCACCGAGTTCGCCACCATAAGTAAAAAGCTCATCTAATAATGTACTACTATCAGGATGGTCAAAGATGGTTTCCCCTTTTCTAATATGTAGAATATGAAGTGGTGCATTAAGCTCGCTAGCAAGTCTAGCGCCTTCATCTATTAAGCGACGACTATTTTCTTGAATGGTAATACCGACTAAAACTTTTGAATTCATAATATACACCCCTTTTATTCGTTTGTGATAAAGCTATTATATCATAGGTCCATGAGGATGTTATGGATATCATCTATCTATTTCGGCTATATAGCGGTGAAAGTTCCCAAATTTCTGTTGCATATTGTTTAATGGTTCTATCAGAACTGAATTTACCTGAACAAGCCGTATTGATAATGGCCTTTTGATTCCAGGTAGTTTGATCAAGATATGCTTTTTCCACTTCTTTTTGGATATTATAGTAGCTTCTAAGGTCTTTAAGAATAAAGTATGGATCTGCATGGTTTCCTGCACGGTTGAGGAGTGATTCATAAATCTCAACAAACATATTATGATCTTTTGGATAAATATGACCATTAATTAAGTCTTTAAGTACGGTGCAGATGGCTTCATCATGGTTATAGATATCCCATGGATTATATTGTCCAGAAGCGTAAAGTGTAAGCACTTCTTCACAGGTTAAACCAAATATAAAGATATTATCTTCACCGACTTCTTCAAAGATTTCAATATTAGCACCATCTAATGTACCAACAGTCAGGGCACCATTAAGCATAAACTTCATATTACTGGTACCGGAAGCTTCTTTACTAGCGGTAGAGATTTGCTCACTAACATTGGCAGCAGGAATGATGATTTCTGCATTAGATACGCAGTAATTTTCTATAAATACAACGGTTAAATAGTCTTTCGTTATAGGATCATTATTAACCAGATTAGCTACTTCATTAATGAGTTTAATAATGAGTTTAGCTCTTGTATAGCCAGGAGCTGCTTTGGCACCAAAGATAAAGGTACGAGGGACATAATGACCATTTGGATTTGCTTTAATTTCATTATAAAGCATCATAATATGGAGAACATTCATAAGCTGACGTTTATATTCATGTAAACGTTTAACTTGAACATCAAAGATAGAGTCCGTATTTAAAATGATGCCATTATGTTCTTTAACATAGCGTGCAAGACGCTCTTTATTTTGTTTTTTTATGGCACTGTATTTCTCAATAAAAGTTTTATCCTTGCTAAATGGCATTAACTGTTTGAGCTTGGATAAGTCGGTGTACCAACCATCTCCAATGGTTTCAGTCACTAGATGTGCAAGACCTTTATTGGCATGACCTAACCAACGTCTTTGTGTGATGCCATTTGTTTTATTATTAAATTTTTCTGGATAAACTTGATAAAAGTTTTTAAGGACATTGGTTTTTAAGATTTCTGTATGAATGGCAGCAACACCGTTCACTGAGAAACTGCCAACAATAGCAAGGTAAGCCATTTTGATTTGTCCATCACAGATAATACTCATATTACGGATACAGCTTTCTGGCATATGATGTATCTGGCGAAGGTCGATGCAAAAGCGTCTATTAATCTCTTCAATAATTTGATAGATACGAGGAAGGAGTCTTTGGAATAAATCGATTGGCCAAGTTTCAAGGGCTTCAATCATAATGGTATGGTTGGTATAGGCACAAGTACGTGTTGTGATATCGAAAGCATCTTCCCAAGTTAAACCTTCTTCATCTAATAAGATACGCATGAGTTCAGCTACTGCAATAGATGGATGGGTATCATTCATTTGGAAGACGACTTTATTTGGAAGGGCATAAATGCTGTTATTAGATTTTTTGAATTTGGCTACAGCTTGTTGCACAGTAGCAGATACAAAGAAGTATTGTTGTTTTAAGCGAAGTTCTTTGCCTTTATAGTGATTATCATTAGGATAAAGCACTTCAACTAAAGTTTTGGCTAAAGTTTGTTGTTCAACAGCTTTTTCATAAGCACCTTGATCAAAGAATTGTAACACAAATTTTTGAGGTGATTCAGCATCCCAAAGTCTAAGGGCGTTAATATACGCATTTTTATAGCCTACAATAGGCATATCATAAGGAATAGCTAAGACAGAATCATAGTCTTTTTGAATAAAACGGAGACGGCCTGAATCGTCTAAATAAGTTTCTACGCGTCCACCAAACTTAATCTCTTGAGCGTTATCATTACGTTTTACCTCCCAAGGATTACCATTGGCAAGCCAATCATCAGGATATTCCACTTGGCGACCATCTTCAATCTTTTGCTTAAAGATTCCATAGTTATAACGGATACCACAGCCATAGGCAGGATAAGAAAGGGTAGATAAAGAATCTAAAAAGCAGGCAGCAAGCCTACCAAGACCACCATTACCAAGCCCTGCATCAGGTTCTTGGTTCTCAATCAAATCTAAATCAATATCAATATGGAGTTCTTTTAAAGCTTCTTCTACATCTTCTAAAATCCCCATGTTGACAAGGTTGTTGCCAAGAGCGCGTCCTACTAAGAATTCCATAGAAAGATAGTAGAGAATTTTAGGAGAGTTATTGGTATAAGCTCTTTGTGTTTCAATCCAATCATCAGTAATCACATCACGTACAGCAAAGGCAACAGCTTGGTAGATTTCTTGTGGAGATGCATCTTCGAGAGTTTTTCTTGAGAAGTTTCTAATGTGGTCTAAAATTTCGCCTTTAAATTTTTCTTTATTGAAACCATATGGCATAGTGATACCTCCCTATTAAACGAATTAAAAATCAGAATAGTCAATATATATTATACAATAAATAAGCAAGATAAATACAAGTAGAGAGATAGATTTTTTTGGCTTTTTATATTTTAAATTTAGGAAAACTAGCTAAATATTGCTAGAAGTGAGATAGAAAAGTAATGAATTAGGGTAGTAAAAAAATGGCGCAAAAAAACTGCAACCATTATGATTGCAGTTTTTTTGTGTCATTTTCTCTTAATTTAAAGAGAGAAAAATGCTTTCATTGCTTGAACGGTATAAACAAAATCATCAACTGCCATAAGCTCTCTAGCAGAGTGCATAGCAAGCATAGGTGTTCCAATATCTACTGAGCGAATGCCTAAATGACTGGCTGCAACTGGTCCAATTGTTGAACCACCGCGTTCATCTGAACGATTTACAAAGACTTGGAATGGAATATCATGTGCTTTGCAGATTCCAGCAAATACAGCATAGGTGTCGCTATCTGTTGTGTAGCTAAAGTTAGCATTTACTTTAATAGCAGGCCCTTTACCTGGAAGAACTGGATTGGTTGGATCACTTTTTTCCATATAGTTTGGATGAGAAAGGTGAGCCACATCACCTGAAAGCATAAATGAATTTTCAAGTGCCATAAAGAGTGCTTCACGCTCTTTACCTAATGCCAGTAAGATACGCTCCATGGTGCGAATGAGATAAGGTGAATCTGCACCTTGTTTCGTATGGCTACCAATTTCTTCGTTATCATAGCAAACAAACATAGAAATCCCTTTTGAAGAACTTGCATGAAGAATGGCTTCAAGACCACTATAAGTCATAGAAAGGTCATCCAGTCTTGATGCAGAGATGAATTCTTCATTTAAGCCTACACGCATTCCTTTTTCATAAGGATAAAGGTAAAGATCAGCATCTAAGATATCTTCAGCTGAAACATTAAGGGTTTTAGCTAATAAATCAAGCATTAAGTTTGTACTTACAGGCTCATTAGTGTAAGACAAAATTGGTAGTGTATCTTTTTGTTTATTAATTTTGACACCGTTATTGATGTCGCGATTCATATGAATAGCTAAGTTAGGAATAATAAGAACAGGTTTATTAACATCAACAAGAACTGTTTTAGGACGTAATAAATTATCTGATTTAAGTGCCACCCGACCTGCCACAGAAAGAGGTCTATCAAACCAAGTACTTAAAATTGGACCACCATATCCTTCTGTATTGAGTTTAATGTAATTTTCAGTTTGCATTTGACTATGAGGTTTAATTCTAAAACCTGGTACATCACCATGTGTTCCAATAATTTTAAAGCCTTCTGTTTCTACATCATTTGAATGAATGCAAAAAGCAATGATAGCTGAATCATTCATGGTTGTATAGTATTTTCCACCTACTTGTAGTTGCCAAGCTGTAGAAGGATTAAGGAAGCTAAACTGAGCTTCTTCTAAACGTTGTTTGCAAGATGCTGTCGCATGAAACATAGTTGGACTTGCATCAATAAATTTTAAAAGCTTATGTGTTAATTCATTTTTCATAACTGCCTCCACTTAAGTTAGTATAGATGAAACCATAGGCAAATTATACAGTAACTTCAGAAGGTTGGAAAGATAGCGGGCTGATTATATAGAATGCTCACTATTATCAAAATAAAGTGAGATAAAAGAGTTGACAAATAGAAAAGTCGAGCATATGATGATATTAACAAAAACATATGAGTAACTGTTCATATATTCTTTGGAAGAATATTAAAGAGAGGTGAGTGTATGAAATATAGATTTGAAGTAAGAGATTTAGATTGTGCAAACTGTGCTAATAAAATAGAAATTGCTTTAAATAGAGAAACTTATATAGAAGAAGCAAACCTTAACTTTATGTTAAAGCGATTAGATGTAGTAAGTCAGGAAGAAGATATAGAAGGTTTAAGAGCTAAAATTGAAAAATTAGCAGGGAGTATTGAAAAAGGGGTTAAAGTTTTAGTTCAAGATGAAGGAAAAGTTAAACCATTAGTTAAAGTAGGGGATGAACATACAGAAACCCATATTCATGGAGAAGCTCATGAGCATGTAGTCAGTCATATCCATAAAGGAAGTCATGGACATATAAAAGCACATATCCACGGAGAAGATCATCAACATACAAGAAGTGATATACATGAAGAGGTTTATGCACATACAGAAGCACATACTCATGAGCATAATCATGAACATCATGATGGGAAGATAGCTAATAAAGAAAAATGGTTGATTGTGTCAGGGATTGCTTTATTGATTGTGGGGAGTATGACCGAGATATCCATCTTTTATATCCTTGCCTATCTATTTGTAGGCTATGATATTGTCATTCAGGCTGGTAAGAATTTATTAAGAGGAAGAATGTTAGATGAAAACTTCCTGATGACTCTTGCTACTATAGCTGCTTTTGCCATTGGTCAGTATCCAGAAGCCGTTGCAGTTATGCTCTTTTATAAAGTTGGAGAATATATGCAAGGTAAAGCAGTGGGTTATTCTAGAAAAGAAATTGCAAAAGCCATGGATATTAGACCAGATTTTGCAAGAGTGGTATCTAGTGGAAAAGAAGAGATTGTCAAACCTCAAATGGTACAAATCGGAGATATTTTAGAGATTAGAGTGGGAGAAAAACTGCCTTTAGATGGGGTTATTATTGAGGGAAAAAGCTTATTAGATACTTCTATGCTTACAGGAGAAGCTGTACCTACGCCAGTGGAAGTAGGTAGTGAGGTATTAAGTGGTTCTATTAATAAAGAAGGTATACTCAAAGTTAAAGTTACAACAAGTTTTAAGGATAGTACGGTTTCTAAGATTTTAGAGCTTATTGAAAATGCTACAAGTAAGAAGTCTAAATCAGAGAACTTTATTACTAAATTTGCAAGATGGTACACCCCTATTGTAGTAGGCTTAGCTATTTTTACAGCCATTGTACCTTCTCTAGTAACAGGTAATTGGCAGCATTGGATTTATTCTAGTATTGTTTTCCTTGTTATCTCTTGCCCATGTGCAGTGGTGGTTTCAGTACCGTTAGGTTTCTTTGCTGGTTTAGGTGCATCAGCTCATAAAGGGGTACTGGTTAAAGGCAGTAACTACTTAGAGGAATTAAATCACATTGACACCGTTGTTTTAGATAAAACAGGAACGATCACAAAAGGGAAATTTGGTATCAGTCATATTATAGAAATGGGTGCGCCAAAAGAAGTCATTTTAAAATATGCAGCCAGTTTAGAACAAAGTTCAAACCATCCTATTGCACGTTCTATTGTAGAGGCTTATAGAGAAGAAAAGTATGTAACAAGTGACCTTAAAGAAATTAGTGGAGAAGGCATTGTGGCCTCTATTAATGGAGAAAAGGTTTTAGCTGGAAATGAAAAATTAATGGCAAGATACCAAGTAGAAATGCCAAAGGTAGATTATATTGGTTCTTATGTATATATCGCTAAAAATCAAAAAATCTTAGGTTGTATTATTGTGGCAGACCAAATTAAAGAAGATAGTAAGGAAGCCATCCAAAAACTTAAAGCACGAGGCATCAAAAAGGTTGTGATGCTAACAGGTGACAAAAAAGAAATTGCTGAGGAAGTAGGCAAAAATGTAGGGGTGGATCAAGTCTTTGCAGAACTTTTACCACAAGATAAAGTAGCAAGACTAGAAGAAATTCTTCAAGATGGTGAAGGAAAAGTTGCCTTTGTAGGAGATGGCATTAATGATGCCCCAGTACTGGCTAGAGCAGACATCGGAATTGCTATGGGTGGTGTAGGGAGTGATGCAGCCATTGAAGCAGCAGATGTGGTTTTAATGAGCGATGAACTTTCATCTATCAGTGATGTATTAGGTGTTGCAAAACGTACAAGAAGAATTGTAACCCAAAATATTGTATTTGCCTTAGGGGTGAAAATACTTGTTATGCTCCTTAGCTTATTTGGAATCGCCAATATGTGGCTTGCTATCTTTGCAGATGTAGGTGTATCCCTCATTGCGGTCATGAACTCTATTAGAGTTTTAGGTGGTCATCTAGGCTATATTAAAGCAATGATGATGCACAAAGAATAATTCTAATTTTTATGGAGGTAGCGCATTTCGCGACACCTCCTTTCTTTAGATCTATGACTCAACAGATAAGGTAGGGGAATATCCGATTTCATTTAGGCAAAATCTAGCGCCACTAGGGGCAAAAGTTTTTCTGTAAGAAACTTTTCAGCAGTTTCTGTAAGAAATATTTTTGCCCCTAGTGGCGCGGACTTGGGCTAATATATCCTATTTTGTGTTATTTCTTATTCGGAGTGAATCAGTGAGCGATAGTATTCTTTAAGGTGAACAGCAGTGCTTAGCCTATCACTAGGAATAGGTATAGTTAGGCTGTAAGCACAAGTATAATCTATATCATCAAACCCATATTCAAAGATGAGTAAATTTTCTGTACCAATATAAATATTAACGTTTTCTAATAAATGAAAATGGTAATCTAGTCTATAAAGCTGATCTAAAAAATAAATACAATTCTCTCCAAAGAGAACTGTTATTTCAGAAGAGGATAAATGTTCATAATAAGTAGAGATAAACCGAGTTGCAATAATAAATACCAATAGGCATAAAACAGCAAGGGTATAACCAAGGTTTAAAACATAAGGGCCACCACTGTGTGCAAAAATGATGAAGAAGACGATAGAAAGGATGAGTATAAGAATCGTGGTTACTAAGGTATGTGTTTTTTGTTCTTTGATAAGTTTCTTTAAGGCATCAGAACTATTAGGTGGGTAACTCCAACGAGCCACGACAACGGAGTGATTTGAAATAAGTTTTTTGAGTGTTATATAGGATTTATAATGAACAGCAAAAGATACGAGACCGATGAACATTAGGGCAAAAGAAAAAATTAAAAGCGCACTTTTGCTGGAATCAGGGAGTGTGTGAAGCAAGGTACCAGACAAAGTAAAAATGATACCTATGATAAAGACGATAAGAGATAAAATGCAATACGTATATTCTTTTTTCATAAGAAGCCCTCCCGTTGCTAAAAAAGTGTGTCTATTGTCAGTATATGAGGGATAAGTTTAAGGGGTTACCGTTTACAAAATTTGTCTTTATTGATATAATGAAATCGAACATATATTCGATAAAGGGAGAGGTCAATATGTCGAGTCTCAATAAACCTATAGAAATGATTTCATGTTGTAATCCATTGGGAGAAATGATGCCTATTAAGTTCCGAATGGAGGGAGATACACATCAAATGATGGTAGCATCTATTCAGGAAGTTCTTTATAAAAAGGAAAGTCATATAGCAGGGATGCAGACTTTTGAATATGGATGTAAGATTAGCATAGAAGATAGAGTGCAGCTGGTGGAAGTGAGCTACCAGGTGAATAGTCACAGGTGGCTTATTAAGAAAATTATTGGTTAGTAAAGGAGAGAAAAGTGGGCGAGCCTATTATTTTTCATGTGGATGTTAATTCGGCTTTTTTAAGTTGGGAAGCTTGTTATAGAAAAGAGATACTAGGGGAAGAAATTGATTTACGAGAGATTCCTTCAGCAGTAGGGGGAGATATGGAAAAGCGTAAAGGTGTTATATTGGCAAAGTCCACACCTGCCAAGCCATATAACATTCAAACAGGAGAGCCTATTGTAGCAGCCCTTAAGAAATGTCCAGAATTAATGATTGTAAAGCCAAATTTTGAACACTATGTGAGATGCTCCAGAGCATTTATGGAGATTTTAAGAGAATACACTCCAAAAGTAGAGCAGTATTCTATAGATGAAGCTTTTATGGATATGACAGGAACCAGGGGGTTATATGGTGATCCTGTAGGTATTGCCCATATTATTAAGGATAGAATTTATAGTGAGCTGGGCTTTACAGTAAATATCGGTATTGCTCATAATAAGCTACTTGCTAAGATGGCAGGGGACTTAAAGAAGCCTAATTTAGTGCATACTTTATTTCCTCATGAAATTGCAACTAAGATGTGGCCTTTACCAGTTGGAGAGTTATTCTTTGTAGGAAAAAGTTCAGAGAAAACGCTAAGGCTATTGGGGATTAAAACCATAGGAGATTTGGCAAATGCTGATTTAAAGCTTATAAAATCTCATCTTAAAAAACATGGAGAAACCATTTATCAATATGCCAATGGAATAGATAGAAGTGCGGTAGAGGAAGTATCTGCACCCAATAAGGGGTATGGGAATTCTATGACCATTCCTTATGATGTAAGCTCTGTAGAAGGTGCTCATTTAGTACTTCTTTCATTATGTGAAACAGTAGGGGCTAGGCTTAGAGCAGATCATATGGAAGCATCTTGTATTTCTGTGAGTCTAGTGGACTGTGATTTTATCCATTCTTCTAAGCAGATGACACTAAGAAGAAATACATGTTATACAGCAGAGCTTTATGAATATGCTTGTGAGCTTTTTCAAAAGTTATGGGACCATCACACGCCTATTAGACAATTAGGGGTACATACCACTAAGTTATCAGATGCGCATATTCATCAAATGAGTCTATTTGAAACGACAAGTTTGCCTCATGAAAAAAGTAAAAGTCAAAAGTCTAGCATGTTTCATAAAAATGAAATGAAACAAAGAAAGTTAGAGAAGTTAGATGCAGCTATTGATGCCATACGCAATAAATACGGAGATGATGCCATTAAACGTGCTGCTTTTTTAGAAGGGAAACTAGATCACATGGCAGGTGGGATTTCTAAAGAAAAGAAAAATGGAATCACTAAAGAAGTATAAAAAAGTCCTCGTATAAAAAGATAAGCTCTTACTTATACTACATGTAAGAGTGAGAAAAGGAGGCATTGATCTATGGCAAAGGCTGGTATGAGACGACCAGATGTTAACGAACCACACGGTACAGAAAGTAATCATAAACCACATTACTCTAAGAATGATGTAAAGCCTGTACCTGAAATCCAAGGAAAAGCAAAGACAGGAAATAAAAAAGCAGGTAAGATATATTAAAATAAAGGAGAATGCCTTAAGGCTTAAATGTTTCTTTAGAAGTAAACAAAAAGCCGATAGAAAGGTGTTCTCCTTATTTATTTATAAAGATAAAACTATAAATTTTACCATAGAAGTTATATTAAAGTTGTACACAAAGATATATTAGGTAGTGGTGTATGAGTAAATAATGGATATATATCTAAGGAGAAATAACATTCCAATATTTTGAATCTCTAAATACCTGTTTTTTGCTTGACACTACAAGGTTTATAAAATACTATTATAAAGGATTAATTAGTATGAAAATCTAAAATTTGACAGAACATAGAAGGAGAGTGAGTATACGGTGGACGTCGGACCGAGTTATAGGCGTTTAAATTTTCAATTGAATAATATAAATACTCACTTTGATCTAATGCAAAAGTAGTCCTTTTGTGATGTCAAAAATTTGTATATAATGGCCATACAAATTTTGAATCTCCGAAATTACTTGCTCTTGTCTTAGATGAGAGTGAGAGGGTGGAGGATGTGAAGATATGAAACAGATTTTTAAAACATTTGATACAGGCCTTGAAAAAATAAATTCCTTTGAAGAAGGTGCATGGATTAATTTAATTAATCCAACTCCACAAGAAATCAATGAGGTTGCTAGTCAATTTGAAATTGAGACTAATCATATTTTATCAGCACTGGATGAAGAGGAACGTGCACGTATAGAAGTAGATGATAATTGTACCCTTATTATCGTCGACGTTCCTATTAAAGAGGTAGAAGGTGGTAAGGGAGATTATGTAACCATTCCAATGACTATTATTTTAGGAGATAAGTTTATTATTACAACTTGTCTTAAAAATATTAAGCTTTTAGAGGATTTTTCATCAGGAAAGGTTAAAGGCTTCTTTACGTATAAGAAAACAAGATTTATTTTACAGATTCTATATAAGAATGCCTCTTACTATCTACAGTACTTAAGACAAATTGACCGTTTAAGTCATAAGAATGAGCAAGAACTTCATAAATCTATGAGAAATAAGGAACTTATTGAGCTTTTAGATTTAGAGAAGAGTTTGGTGTACTTTACAACTTCTCTTCGCGCTAATGAAATTGTCCTTGAGAAGATGATGAGAATGGAGACGATTAAACAGTATCCAGAAGATCAGGATTTACTTGAGGATGTTATTATCGAAAATAAACAGGCCATTGAGATGGCGAATATATATAGTAATATTTTAAGTGGAACTATGGATGCCTTTGCCTCTGTAATTTCAAATAACTTAAATATTGTGATGAAAACACTAACGTCCATTACAATTGTTATGTCCATTCCAACGATGATTGCTAGTTTCTTTGGGATGAACGTAGAAGGGATGCCTTTTACAGGAAGACCACACGCCTTTATGGTGATAGTAGTGCTGTCCTTTGTTTTATCAGCAGTACTTGCAATCTTTATGATTAAGAAAAAACTGTTTTAATCCACAAATTCACATGAAGAACAAAGAAAATGTGGATAATGAGTAAGATAAATTTGTATAAATGTGGATAGATATGAATAGAGAGAGTATCGCCTAAAAGCGGTACTCTTTTTTAGTTATTGGCATTTCTGTACTAAAAATGTTAAAATATAGGAATATCTTAAATGAGAGCATAAATTTTAATAGAGTGAGTAAGGTTAGGGGAAAAGGGAAGTTAAATGGAGAAAAAGCGCAGAGTAATATATAAAGAGTATTTAACGGATGCTCTATGTGGTATAGCGACTTTAATAGGAAAGCCTTTAGTGGTAATAATAGGAATTATATTCATAGGGTATAACTGTGATTCGGTTAAGAAGGCAACTACATATATGGCAGGCGTTGTGATTGCATATACTTTAATGAATGCTATAGATTGCTTTTGTTCTATGATGATGAAGCGGACGTTCCCAGATGCCCAAAAGGCGTTCAAACAGAGAAACCAACAAAAACAAGTAGAGGGCTTATTACAGAATATAGTAGTAGCAATTATGATAAGTGGCATTATACTCTTACTCAAAGAGCCTATATGGATCCTATTTAAAGGAATTTTTAGATTAGAAAAAAGTATATTAGAGCAGGTCGCACAGTACTATCATATTGCAATATGGAGTGTACCTTTTATTGCATTAAACTATGTAGGAATAGGATGGTTTGCAGGAAATAATGAGAAGAAAAGTGGCCTATGGATGTGCATGGGAGATTATATAGCTATTGTATTTGTATATATTTTTGTTAATCAATATAAAATGGGAGTATCGGGGATGGCCCTTGCAATACTTTTAGGTCAAATGATTGTAACTGTAGGGGGCATATTTTTAGTTTTAAGGATGAAGCTTAATATAAGAAAACATGTATTAAGTCATTCTATTACATGGTGGCCTCAGAATTTATATAAAGACTTTATGCTATATACTGACTACTGGGTTAAAGGATTATGTACAATTGCGATTAGTATTATGGTGCTAGTGACAACCTATATACAGGGTATAGACTTATTGATAGCAAGTGCTTTTATGTTACAAGTAAAAGAAGTAATGGCCTCATGTTTTGAAGGAATAAGTTATGCTGTTAGTCAGATTGCCATTAGAAGTAAAGAAGAAAACGATATGGAATTATCAAGAGAGATTCATAGAATAACTTTGGATACAGCTATGTTTTTAAGTATTGGATGGGTAATAGGTTATACGCTACTTGGACACAAGGTAAAAGGAAGTCAAGAAATATTAAATGGTATTAAGAATGTCTTTTATTATTATGATGGCTGGCTGATTATTTATCCTATTGTTGCTGGAACAGGATTAACGATGCAAGGACTATATAATGGAAGTAAAAAGAAAAAGAATATTAAAAATATCTATTTGATTTCAATAGTGATATGCTTTGTTGTATATGCAAACACCAAAGCGCATTTAGGGATTCACGGGATGTGGCTAGCAATTACGGTATTTTACTTTATACGTACTGTAGGTTTATTAGCTTATCAAGGAAGCTTATATAAAACAGAATGAGATGAATAAGATATGAAATGATGAAGAGAGGGTGCGAGAAATAGGCATGCTCTCTTTTTTATTAACAATATCAAAGTTGATAAAAATATAAATTTGACATAAATATATAGATATAATAAAATAGTGTTAACAAATTGTAACAAAGTGTTAATAAATAAAATTTTAATAATAGGCAGTCAAAAATAATAGACAGTAAAGATAGGCTAGGAGGATATATGTTAGAAAGTAGAAGGTTAAAGGGGATTATTGGTTTAGGGATGTTACTAGTACCATCCATGATATTTGGACAGACAAGTGAGGATATGACTACAACATCTGGGATATCAAAGGTGAATCAATTAAATA
Source organism: Cellulosilyticum sp. (assembly GCA_015058045.1). Classification (GTDB taxonomy): domain Bacteria; phylum Bacillota; class Clostridia; order Lachnospirales; family Cellulosilyticaceae; genus Cellulosilyticum. The sequence continues at coordinate 30,483 of SVDC01000018.1, read as the reverse complement.
TAAGAAGTTTTCCTGATGGAGATACATCATCTATCATTGGTCAACTAAAAGCAGGGGAAGAAGTTAAAATTACATATAAGGTAGGAAAGTTTTATAAGGTATATACGAGTCAGACAAGTGGTTTTGTATTTTCTGATTATATTGATACACAAGAATTAGAAGGTATACGGGAACAAAATGTTGAAAACGTAAGAGATATTGTGACTGGAGAGGCAAAGGTAGAAGAAGTAGTAAGTTCTATAGGGGACCAGATTGTAGCAGAGGCTATGAAATATCTTGGTAATCCTTATGTATATGGTGGAAATAGTTTGACCAGTGGAACAGATTGTTCAGGTTTTACACAAGGCGTGATGAAACTGATGGGGATTAATATTCCAAGAACCTCAAAAGCTCAAAGTAAAGTGGGCACATTAATTGCGAAAGATAACATGCAAGTAGGGGATTTACTATTCTTTGGTAATAGCCAATCTTCTATCTTTCATGTAGGAATTTATATGGGGAATGGAAAGATGATTCATGCCAGTACATCTAGTAAAGGTATTATTATTTCAGATGCTTTTAGTGGTGGAGGTGCGCCACTTCAGGTTATTAGAAGAGTATGTTAGTTTGAGGAAACTATAGAAGAAGTGAATATAGAAAAAAGATAGGTGTTGTAAAAACAACACCTATCTTTTTTCTAGGTAATACAACAAATAGTGCTAAAAGATGATATAAAATAGAAAATTTAGACACAAAATACGAATAATGATATAATAGGTGTAATGATGATATATAAAAAATAGATAAATAAGGGGAGTTAGGTGAATGTCATTTAAAATTTTAGATAAGATCGGGATAGAGTTAGGAAATCAAAAGGTCAATAACCAATACTATTTACAGCAAGTAGATGAGTCGCAAAGGGCAAGTTTGTCACATTATTATGAAGATGTATTAGGAAGAGATATACGCTATATCGTAGATGATACACAGACCAGTTTAACGCTTGCATGTGAAGCAGCCAAAAAGGCATTAAAGGAAAATCATATAGATGGAAAAGATATAGATATGGTCATTTGTACTTCCTATACACCTGAATATGTGTCACCTGTAATGGCACGTTTTATAGTAGATGCTATTGACGGAAAAGAAAGTGTTATTTGTTTTGATATGAATGTAAACTGTACTGGAATGTTAGTGGCATTAGACATAGCAGATAAATACTTTAAGACAGATGAAACGATAGAGCGTGTTTTAATTGTGCAAGGAGAGTGTAACTCTAGACTTAATATAGAAAAAACTTCTCCATTTTTTGGAGTATTAAGTGATATAGGCTGTGCACTTGTTCTAGAAAGAAGTAGAACAAGTGGAATCTGTTCTAAGTATTACATGTTAAAAAGAGATGGAACAGATAGTATTGTTTATCCAAAGGATGGCTACTCAAAACCTAATCCGGTACTTTATACCAATGCAGGACTTGATCCTAGAATCCAATTAGGTGCGCAGGTTATTGTAGATAAATTAGGTAGAGAAAGATTAGAACAAGTAAAGGCATTTTGTATTTCTCAATTTGCATGGACTAATTGTAATTTGTTTTCAGAGGTTGCGCAGATCTCTAAAGATAAAATACCTTATGTAGGAGACTTGTATGGATATACAGGTGCAAGTAGCCCGATACTTGCTTTAAAGGACAGGATTGATAAGGGAATGATTTCACGTGGAGATCGCATTGTATTTTGGACTTATGGTGCAGGTGTACAACATGTGATGTTAGAAATGATTTATTAGTAACTTCCAATTGATAAGGAGGAAAAATAGTGCTCGTTAAGGACAGTTGGGGACATTATTTGGAACAAGCATTTCAAGAGAACTTAAATAGGATTGCATTAGTTGATGTAAGCCATAATGCAAGGTACTCTTATAGAGATTTACATAGACAGATTCAAATGTTTGAAAAAGCCCTTGTAGGGTATGGCATATCAAAGGGGACTCATGTAGCATTACTTTTTCCAAGCAGTGCAACGTGGATTGTTGCTTTTCTAGCACTTATCCGTATCGGAGCTGTTCCTGTATGTTTAAATCAAGAATCAACAGATGGAGAGATACGAAGATTGGTACTACATTCAGATTCAAGAATCATCATAACAGATGAGGAAACTTATGTAAAAGTAAGATTGCATGAGGAAGAAATGGATCTAAAAAAGGTTGTGATTATAGATCGAAAAGGCTATTGTTCAGAAAAACTACATTGTAGTATAGATACTTTTTTAGAGTATGGAAGAGATGTTAGTGAAGAGAGGGTTAATATAAGTCGGAGTGAAGTAAACTATGATGATATATTAGCCATTCAATATACATCAGGAACCACTGGATTACCCAAAGCAGTTATGTCTGTACATTATAAAGTATTAAGCAATGTCATCTTGTTTAGAGACATCTTTAAGTATACAAAGGAAGACAAGATATTTAGTTCATTACCGATGTATCATATGATGGGATGTTTTTTTAGTTGTCTGTTAACTTTTATAACAGGTGGTAGTCTTATTCTTATGAGTCACTATAAAACAAATAAAGCAATACAGGCACTTATTGATGAGGAGTGTACAAGTTTTCATAGTGTGCCAACTATGTTTAAATTGATTATTAATAAAATAGGGGATAGGAAATTTACAAATCTTAACAAGTGTATGATTGCAGGTTCCTATTGTGAGCCAGAGGTGATGAAAGAAATTAAAGATAAGCTAGGCATACAACATATTTTTCCAGCTTATGGACAATCCGAGGGAAATGGTTATACACAAATTCGGATGGGAGATCCTATAGAAAAGATGTTAAATACAGTAGGTCGGCCAGTACATGGCGTAGAGATTAAGGTGGTAGACCAGCATTTAAGAGAAGTACCGCCTTATACGGAAGGGGAACTAGTTGTTCGCTCGGATTATATGATGGCAGGCTATTATAAAGACCAAGAAGCTACATCCAAGCTTATAAAAGATGATTGGATTTATACAGGAGACCTTGGGAAGGTTGATGAAGAAGGCTATGTTATGATTACAGGTCGGAAAAAAGACATTATTGTGAGAGCTGGAGAAAACATCTCACCACTAGAGATAGAGGCGACGTTAAGAGAAAGTGAAGAAATTAAGGATGTTGTTGTTGTAGGTGTTTCAGATGAAATAATGGGGCAAGAAATAGGTGCCTGTATTATCCTTGAAGATCAGGCTAAGTCTTTACAAGAAGAAGTCGTTGAAAAGAAAATAGCAGAATATATGACTAAAAAATTAGCAAAGCATAAGAGACCAAAGTACATAAAATTTGTTGAAAGTTTTCCGTTAACAGGAAGCGGAAAGATACAAAAAACTAAGTTAGCTCAAACCATGTTTGGGTAGATAGGAGGACTTATGGAAGAACAATTTAATACTATGAAATTTTATAGAGAGAAGGTAGTAAAAACCATATTCTTTATTGGAGTTGGGGCAACAATAGCTGCAATTTTGGCGTGTGTAATGTGTATAGTGAATCATCAATTTGCCTCTACACCAAGACCCTTATTTGTAGCATTCATTATTATTGGGATTATAGAAGTTATAAGTTTAATAGGTATTTCTAGAAGCGTATTTAAGGATAAAGAAATAGAAGAGAGGGAATACAATATTTTAAAGTATGCAGTTTGTATTATTTGTATGATTAACTACGCTTTTTTGATTAATCTCATGCCTTCTCAAGCAATATGGTCTTCTTTTATGTTTTTTCTCATGATTATTGCAGTATTTCAAGATTTTAAATTAACTATAAAAGCAAGTGTTATATATGGTATTATTACCATTGTATTTTTAGCAACGCATTCTATAGAATCATTGCAACAGACTACAGTTCAAGATGAAATGATGGTAAGAATACAAATAGTCGGACTTGGGATATTAGGTGCTTTAATCAATAGTTATTTTTCAGGACATATTTTAGCAGGTGTAGGACAGGATTTAATGAATAAGAATACTCAGCAGCTTACAAATGTTATTGGCAAGGTTTCTAATTTGATGAATCAATTAAGACAAACTACGGAGACCTTAGTGGGTATTTCTCAGGAAGAAAATGCCTCTATGGAGGAGATTGCTAGTGTAAGCGAGAGTATAGTGGGCGACAATAATATCATGATTCATAAGTCAGAAGATAGTCAAAATAATCTCAATATACTCAGTCAAGGTATACATCATATCTCACAGGAAATGGAGATTACAAAAACGATTTCTAATGATTTATTAGATATGTCTACACGAAATGAAGAAGCATTAAATAATGTTTTAGAGATTGGGAATGCCATCAATGAGTCTACAAATCATACCTTATCTGTTACACAAACATTACAAAGAAAAGCTGATGAAATAGATGGTTTATTAAAGCTTATTGAAAATATAGCAGAAGAAACCAATTTATTAGCTTTAAATGCATCTATAGAAGCAGCAAGGGCAGGAGAAGAAGGAAGGGGATTTGCAGTTGTTGCTGAACAGGTGAAAAAGTTATCCGAAAACACATCTGCTTCATTAAAAGATGTTAATAGGGTCATTGAAGAATTTAAGGCAGATACCAGACAGGTAGAGCAATTAATGGAAGGAAATGTTGAGCAGATTCAAAGACAAAGTGTGGTGACACAAGAAACTGTTGAAACAATTACAAAGATGCTTACGCATCTAAAAGACTCTGCAGATAAAATCGTTACTATGGAAGACTTAACTAAGGGACAAAATGCCTATACAAAAGAGGCTGTTGTTTTTAATGAACAGGTCATTGAAAATATGAAAGAACAAATGGACCGCGTAGAGACTATATCTGAATTAGTAGAGGAAAATAAGCAAGCTATTGAGAGTATCGTGGCAGAAGTAGATACTGTTAATGGTATTGTAGAAGAGATAAGCATGGTGCTAGAAAATTAGATAGATGATTGCTATAAGTCAAGTGAAATGGTAAAATACAAAAGTAAAAAAGTAAAAGTGTGAATTGAAATGAGAAATATATAAGGAATAAAAATGAATACGAGCAAGCATTTAACATATACGGAATATTTAAAAGCAATTATTCCTAATATATTGGTACATATATCCAGTCTTTTGGTGAAGGTTGTAGAACTAGGGATGATGGGAAAGCTTTTGAGTCCAGCATATATAGCTGGGTATGGTATTTCAAAGGCTATATTTAATACGATTGATTGGGGACTCACTTTTTTAAGAGTCAGTGTGATGACTGAAAGTGAGAAAGCTTATGGAACTAAGGATTCAAAGGCACAGGTGGAAACACTCCTTCAACATGTGATGTGCATGTTTCTTATAGGATGGATCATTATATTTATGAAAGAAAACCTATGGGATATTGTCATGGGGTTTTATAAGCTGGAAGCAGAAGTAGTAGCAAAAGGATATATTTATTATAAGGTTTGTGTTTGGAGTTTACCTATAGCACTAGCTAATTATGTGATTTTAGGATGGTTTTTTGGTAGAGGGGAAAAAATAGCCATTATCTTGGATGCGGCATGTAATATGATTCATGTGATACTGTGCTATATACTAGTAACAAAAATGAATTTAAATATTGCTGGTATCGCATTAGCACGATGTTGTACACAAATGGTACTATTCATAAGCTGTATAAGTGTATTTTTGATTAAAGAAAGAGCGCTATATAGATATATTAAAGAAATAAGGCTATGGAGTCTAAGAGGTTTGTTAGATAGGTTAAAAGATCATTTGGATGTGCTTGAAAGAATGGGATATAGTTGTCTTATAACCCATATGATGCTGATAGCAAGTAGCGGTATAGGGACCAATATCCTCGCAGCGAATATTATTATACTGCAATTTAGAGATGTAATGGCCTATTTCTTTGATGCAATAGCGACAACAATAAGAGGTTATGCAGTAAAATTAGTACAGAATCAAAAGATGGAGATGTTACGAGAAATGCATAACATGACCGTAAGGACGACTATGTTCTTAGGGATAGGCTTTGTGATTATGTACCAAATAGGAAGAACATTTATGGTCGGTTGGATGACTAATTTAAGTGAGGTAAAACATGCAGTATGGAGCTATGATGGGTGGCTATCAATCTACCCTATAGTAGCAGGATGGGGACTAACAGCAAATGGAATTTATAAAGGCTTAATGAAAAAAAGGGAGCTTAATCAAAGTTTGGCAGTATCCTTTATTGTTTTTACAATAAGTTATGTCATTTTCCTACCTTTAGATGGAAATCATGGACTGTGGCTAGCTTTTAACAGTTTCTATTTTACACGAAGCTTGAGTTTATTAACTTATGAAAGTTATCTATATGATTAATAAATCATCTAAATAAAAGAATATGCCTAATTTTTAAGGAGGTATCGCATTTTTGCGACACCTCCTTCTTTTTGTTTTTATATCACTTTGAAATGAGAAGTTCTTAAGCTCTTTTAACAGTAAGTGTTAAATCTTCACCGTTGATTTTCCATTCTTTTGTGAAGCCTTCTAAAGCATCTTGGCTAGCAGAGTTTGCAAGTACTTCTGATGCAATGTACTCAGCATTTTTGCTCATGATAGCAGTTGCTTTTTCACTTCCTTGGAATGAGATAAGAATATGGTCTTGAACTTCAAAGTCCGCTTCTTTTCTCATTGTTTGAAGTTTAGAAATGATTTCACGAACGAAACCTTCTTCAAGAAGTTCTTCTGTAAGGTTTGTATCAATTACAACTGTATATCCGTTATCTGTTGCAGCCACATAACCTTCTTTTTGAGCTGTACTGATTAATAAATCTTCTTTTGTAAGCTCGATTTCTTGACCATCAATTGTAAGTTTAAGCACGCCGTTTGCATTAAGCTCAGCCATAGCAGCTGTACCATCAAGTTCTGCTAAAGCTGTTCTGATTGCATTAAGCATTTTACCGTATTTTGGTCCAAGTGTACGCATTTGTGGTTTAAATGTGTAAGAAATGAAGTCAGCAGCTTCTGTAGTGAATTCTACGTGTTTTACGTTTAATTCTTCTGCTACGATTTCAATAAATTCTTTTGGAAGAACTTCTGTAGCACCTACATAAAGGTTACCGATTGGTTGACGGTTTTTGATATTACTTTCGTTACGGCAGCTACGTCCAAGAACTACGATATCAAGAACTTCGTTCATGTGTTTTTCAAGCTCAGTATCAATCATAGCTTCATCACATACTGGGAAGTCACATAAGTGAACGCTTGTTGGAGCAGTAGCATCTACTGATTTCACAAGGTTTTGGTAAACTTGTTCTGCCATAAATGGAATGAATGGAGCAGAAAGTTTAGCAAGTGTTACAAGTACTGTGTGAAGTGTTTTGTATGCATTGATTTTGTCTTGTGGCATATCACTTTGCCAGAATCTTTCACGTGAGCGACGTACATACCAGTTAGATAAGTCATCTACGAAGTTTTGCATATCACGAGAAGCTTCGAAGATACGGTAGTTTTCAAGATGAGCATCTACATCTTTAACAAGTGTGTGAAGTCTTGAAAGTACCCATTTATCCATCATGTTTAATGTATCGTATTTAAGTTCATGTTTTGTTGGATCGAAGGCATCGATATTTGCATAAAGTACATAGAATGCATAAGTATTCCAGAATGTACCCATGAATTTACGTTGTGATTCACTTACGTTTTCAGCAGCGAATCTTGATGGAAGCCATGGAGCTGAAGCTGAGTAGAAGTACCAACGAACAGCATCTGCACCTTGTACATCAAGAACTGACCAAGGATCCACTACATTACCTTTGTGCTTACTCATTTTGATACCATCTTTGTCACCAACGTGTCCAAGAACGATAACGTTTTTGTATGGTGCTTTATCAAAGATTAATGTTGAGATTGCCATAAGTGTGTAGAACCAACCACGAGTTTGGTCAACAGCTTCTGAGATAAAGTCAGCTGGGAAGTTTTCTTCGAATACTTCTTTGTTTTCAAATGGATAGTGAAGTTGTGCAAATGGCATTGATCCACTATCGTACCAGCAGTCAATAACGTCAGCTACACGTTTCATTTGTCCGTTACATTCTGGACAGTTAAGGTGTACGTTATCGATATATGGTTTATGAAGTTCGATGTTTTCTGGGCAATCAGAGCTCATTGATTTAAGTTCTTCAATGCTTCCGATAAGGTGTTTGTGTCCACATTTACATTCCCAAATTGGAAGTGGTGTACCCCAGTATCTTGAACGTGAAAGACCCCAGTCGATTACCCCTTCAAGGAAGTTACCGAAACGACCTTCACCAATTGATTCAGGCATCCAGTTTACAGTTTTGTTGTTAGCTACTAAGCGGTCACGAACTTTAGTCATTTCAATGAACCATGTGTCACGTGCATAGTAAAGAAGTGGTGTATCACATCTCCAGCAGTGTGGGTAGCTATGCGTATGAGGAATTGCTTTAAATAAAGTATCTTGTTCTTTAAGGTATTTAAGAATTGCTTTATCAGCATCTTTTACAAATACGTCTTTAAGTTCTGGGAATACTTCTGTAAATTCTTCTGTGAAGTAACCTTGTTCGTTAACAAGTTGAACGAATGGAAGGTTATTTGTACGACCAACTCGAGCATCATCTTCACCAAATGCAGGAGCAATGTGAACGATACCTGTACCATCTGTTAATGTTACATAGTCGTCAGCTACTACGAAGAATGCTTTTTTATCAACTTTTGCACATGTGAAGAGTGGTTCATATTCCATACCTGTTAACTCTTTACCAGCAAATTTAGATACGATTTCTACGCCTTCTGTGCCAAGAACACTTTCTACTAAAGCTTCAGCTAAGATGTATGTTGTACCATCTAATGTAGCTTTTACATAAGTATGTTCTGGGTTAACACAAAGGCCAACGTTTGATGGAAGTGTCCAAGGTGTAGTTGTCCAAGCTAAAAGGTAAGTGTTTGCTTCACCTACTACTTTGAATTTACATGTAGCTGTTTGATCTTTAATATCTTTGTAACCTTGAGCAACTTCGTGTGAAGAAAGAGATGTTCCACAACGTGGGCAGTAAGGTACGATTTTGTGTCCTTTGTAGATAAGGTCTTTATCCCAAATTTGACGAAGTGACCACCATACTGATTCGATGTAGTTGTTATCGTAAGTTACATATGGGTGTTCCATATCTACCCAGTAACCAACACGGTCAGACATTTTTTCCCACTCGCTTTGGTATTTCCAAACGCTTTCTTTACATTTTTCAATGAATGGCTCAATACCATATTCTTCGATTTGTGGTTTACCACTAATTCCAAGAAGTTTTTCTACTTCAAGCTCTACTGGAAGACCGTGAGTATCCCAACCAGCTTTACGAAGCACTTTGTAACCTTTCATTGTTTTGTAACGTGGCATAATATCCTTCATTGTACGTGTTAAGATATGACCAATGTGTGGTTTACCATTGGCAGTTGGAGGACCATCATAGAATGTGAAGATAGGACCTCCTTCTCTAGATTTGATTGATTCTTCAAAGACATTGTTATCTTTCCAAAACTTAAGGACTTCAAGTTCTCTGTCCACAAAGTTAAGGGCGGTATCTACTTTTTTGTACATACTTTTGACCTCCTAAAATAAATGTTGGATTAACAAAATATGGATTTGTGGCAAATAAAAAAGCCCCATCATCCATACAACAGGACGAAAGAGCGTTATAAACGAAATCTTCCGCGGTACCACCTGATTTGCCTTAAAAAGGCCGCTCGTTATACCTTTCCTTACGGTAACGGTAGGAAACCGTCAGAGCCTACTTAATTTCGGTCTGCCACTCCAAGGGGATTTTTCCAAATTTCTATCGTATGAGCTCACACCAACCTCACTCGCTTGGACGCATCAAAAAATGTACTTTTCCTTTTCATTGTGTTTAAAGTTTATGACTCAGTTTTAAGCTTATTAATAAGTTCTAAACTTATCATTAAGATTTATATAAAACTAATATTTACATTATAAAGTCAAAAATTTGCTTTGTAAAGGAGGAGCTACTATATCTTTTGTTTCTTCAATTTAAGGGAAAGTTGTTTTTTGTTTGGAAAATGATTTTTAGTAGATTTATCTTAGAAATAACCATTTTAAATAGAGTTCATGATAAGCAAAAAAAGGAGAAGAACATATTATAGAATAGATGGATAAAATTAGGAGGGTGGATATGGCACGATTAGTAGATCCCAATGTGCGAAACAATTCGGCAAATACCTATGGTCGAAGTAGTAACACAGTGCAGGAACGTCCCCAGATAAGAACACAAGTCATTAAGGCTTATGGCAGAATTAATAGTATAGGTGTATGTCCAGATGGAAGCACGTGTACTACGCCGACTACGCCTACTGAAGTAGAATTTACATTAGACATATATAGAAGAGGAAATGAGTTTACAGGAGAGGTTTATATTGTTAATTATGATACGAGGAAAAAGATAAACTCCAATCAGCTTATTTATTATCAAGATCATGGCGGTGCCTACACACTTTGTATTTTTTGTGTGATGCCAAACGATGGATGTTGTAATTATGAGCTGATTGTTAATTTAACGCCTTGTGGATGTGCAACAAATGGGGCTATGTGGGCTTATGTTGCACCTATCTATAACGAAGGATTAAATATAGGTGGCCCACTGATAGCTGGAGAGGTAATTTTTTGCGATAATTGTCAAAGAAACATGAATGTAGGACCTATTTGTAATCCATTACCTTATATGGATACAGCATATGTTGTAGAAGCTATGGTAGCACAACCTTGTGTGGGCCCAACTATTGGGAACAATGCAGTAGCAGGTGGTAGTGATAATGGCAATGCCCATAATGAATGTGGTTGTCATGAGTGTCATAGGGGATAAACGATACATTATTAAAGAAGATAGAAAAAGGATAAGTTAAAATTTTTGCTAACTTATCTTTTTTTTCTGGAATAGGTTAGTTCAATTGACGATAATTATAGTATGTAGATTATTTATTTTGAGTTATACTATATATAAAGTAAGTAAAATTACACTTAGCTAAGGTAGTACAAAAAATCTTAAGAAAGTAGACAAATATATGACATTATGATGTATACTTAAGTTAATAGAAGCGTACACACCCTATACCAAAGTCAAAGATAGGAGATTGGAATAATGCGGGAACAAAGAAATCTAACTTTATTAACAGACTTATATCAATTAACCATGATGCAAGGCTACTATAATAACGATACAAATAATCATGAAGTAGTATTTGATTTATTTTACAGAAATAATCCATCTAAAAATGGATATGCCATCTGTGCAGGATTATCTCAGGCGATTGAGTATATTGAGGGATTATCATTTAATGAAGCAGATATTGCATATTTAGAAAGTTTAAATATTTTCCAAAAGGATTTTTTAGAATATCTTAGAAACTTTAAGTTCACAGGAGATATAGAGGCTATTCCGGAAGGAACCGTTGTCTTTCCAATGGAAGTTTTAATGAGAGTAAAGGCACCTATATTTGAGGCGCAATTTGTGGAAACAGCATTGTTAAATATGATTAATCACCAAAGCTTAATCGCAACAAAAGCAGCAAGAGTTGTAAGAGCAGCAGAAGATGATCCAGTACTGGAATTTGGACTTCGTCGTGCACAAGGACCAGATGCAGGTATTTATGGTGCAAGAGCTGCTATTATCGGTGGATGTGCAGGCACATCTAATGTTCTTACAGGACAAATGTTTAATGTACCTGTTTCAGGAACACATGCACACAGCTGGGTGATGAGTTTTGATGAAGAAATAGATGCATTTAGAGCTTATGCAAAACTATTCCCTGATAAATGTATTTTATTAGTTGATACTTATGATACATTGGAATCTGGTGTACCAAATGCCATTAAAGTATTTGACGAAATGAAAGCGGCAGGTATTCCGATGAAATCTTACGGAATACGTCTAGATAGTGGAGACCTTGCATATTTATCTAAAAAGGCTAGAAAAATGTTGGACGAAGCAGGGCATATAGATGCGATTATTAGTGCATCTTGTGATTTAGATGAAATGCTTATTGCTGACCTTAAGAGACAAGGGGCAAAAATTAGTTTGTGGGGTGTAGGAACAAACCTTATTACATCTTCAGACTGTCCATCCTTTGGAGGCATTTATAAATTAGCAGCTGAGATTGATAAAGAGGGCAATGAGATTCCAAAGATTAAGATTTCAGATAATCCAGAGAAAGTCACAAATCCAGGGGTTAAGAAACTCATTCGTGTATATGACAAACAAACAGGTAAAATGATAGCAGATATTATTGCATTGGAAAATGAAATTTTTGATGAAACAAAGCCACTTGTGTTATATGAAACAAAGGCAAGATGGAAAAAAACAAAGTTAAAAGCAAATTCTTATACATTAAGAGAGCTTTTAGTACCTGTATTTAAACAAGGAAAGCTTATCTATAAGGCGCCAGAAACAATGGAAATAAAGGCATATGCAAAAGAGGAATTAAACACTTTATGGGAAGAGTATAAGAGACTTGTTAATCCTCAGATTATGCAGGTTGTTTTATCAGATGGATTATATGCACTGAAAGAGAAAATGTTAGAGGAGTATAAGAAAGATTAATGGAGGAAATCTATGTTTGAAAATACCAAAGTTATTAGAGATTTTATATGGGCAGATATTTCGCATCGAGGGTTAAGAAAAGAATATGGCTTTGGCAATGGAAAGCATGGAAAGCATGAGAGTAGACAAATTATTTATAAGCATATGCAAGAACTTGCAAAAAATCTGGTTTCTTCTACTGGAATGGAACTAGAGGTTAGAGGTAAAGAAAATTTACCTAAGCAAGGGCCTGTATTATATGTTGCGACTCATAAAAGTGTATTTGATATTGTTATTCTTTTAACAATTATTGATGACCCAACAATCTTCATTGGAAAGAAAGAAGTACAAAAGATGCCATTTGTTAACCAGTGGTTTGATGCACTAGGGTGTATTTATATAGATAGAGAAGATAAAAGAAAAGCACTCCAAAGTATATTAGAGGGAATTAGCGAATTAAAGAATGGGCAATCCATTGTACTCTTTCCAGAGGGAACTAGAAATATGAATAATGAAATCTTACCTTTTAAAGAAGGTGGATTTAAGCTGGCATCAAAAAGTAATGCACCTATTATACCTATTGCATTAAGCAATACGTATAAGGTATTTGAAGAGAAAAAACGTATACAGAAGACGAAGGTAGTGGTTAATATAGGAAAGCCAATTGAGGTAGGGGAACTTACTAAAGAGGAAATCGCATATTTACCTAAATTAGTAGAAGAGAAGGTTGGGAAGTTAATGATGGAAATCGTATAGTATATTAAAGTGCCTTATTAAGGGAGGGAAAACATATGTCTGCAAATAATGAACCAATTAAAGAAAATGTTTGTATTGAAGTAACTACAGATAGAATGTTAGGGGTCATTTCTTTTCAGGAGCCCCAAAATGGAGGAAGAAAGATTAACCTAGAAGAGATAAAGAAGGCTATACAAGATAAAGGTATTGTCAAGGGGATTAAAGAAGCAGACTTATTAGAATTAAGTGAGGAACATAGGTACAATCATAAATATATTATTGCCCAAGGTATGCCACCTAAAGAAGGAAAAGATGGGTATATTGAATTTGCTTTTGATGTACAAGGTCTAAAACAATTTAAACCTAAAGTAAATGATGATGGAACAGTAGATTTAAAAGATTTAAGTGCTGTAAAAAATGTTAGAAAAGGTGAGGTTTTAGCGAGAAAAATACCAGCAGTGCCTGGCACAGATGGTTATAATGTGCTTGGTCAGGTTATTAGAGCGCCAAGAGTAAAAGAAGCAAGAATTCCAAAAGGTAGAAATACCGCCCTACTAGAAGACCAATTAACCTTAGTGGCTGATATTGATGGTAAGTTAGAATATGATGATCACAATATCTATGTTAACTCCGTTTTTACGATTAATGGGGATTTAGATAGTAGTATAGG
>SVDC01000018.1:0-16449 GCA_015058045.1 Cellulosilyticum sp. | reverse complement strand
GGAAATGTAGCTGCCACTAATATGATTATGGCTAAAAGTATAGGTTCACCTATGGGAACAGTAACACATCTTCAGATTGGTGTACCACCTAACCTTTATGCAGAGTATAAACAACTTAGCGTAGAAGTTAAGGAAAAAAAGGAAAGCTTAAATAAGGTTGATCAAAGTATTACATTTCTAATCAGTAAGAGCAATGGTGGCAAGTTAGATGCTCAAAAGCGCATTATGCTTAGTAAACTACAATCTACAAGACAGCCTGTAGTAGAGGAGTATGAAACCTTAGTTGTAAGACAAAAAAAGCTTGCAGAAATATTAGGTAATGCACAAGAAGGCATGATAAAATGCACAGGGAATGTTTATCCAGGCGTTAAGATTGCATGGGGTAACTTGATTAAGTATATTGATGATGAATACTACAATACAGTTATTAGAAAGCAAGATGGTGAAATTTATATTGGGATGTAAGCCTATAGAGGGATAAAGTATAAAAAGTACTGTTAAACTAGGTTAAGAGCTTAGCTAAGTAGTACTTTTTATTTTTTGAAAAGATATACCATTAAAAAATTTTAACAACATTGTTTTATAATTTATCCTATGATATACTGAAACAAGCTAGGCTTTTAAATAAAAAGGTCATTTTAAAATAATGTATATTGCACGTCATGCAGATATACAAGGAGGTACAGAAGATGAATTGGACAATATTTTGGATTGTCATTGCTGTAGTAGCAGCTGTGTTAGTTGGCCTATATTTTTGGGGAAGAAAATTACAAACAAAATATGATGAGCAACAACAATTAATTTCAGACAATAAACAAGCGGTAACAGTGTTTATTATTGATAAGAAAAAAGATAAAGTAACAAATCTTAAATTGCCTAAACAAATGAAAGATCAATTACCATGGATGTATAAAAAACGTAAAATGCCAGTTGTTATTGCTAAGATTGGTCCTCAAATTCAAACATTATTATGTGACCAAAAAATTTATGATAGTCTTCCAACTAAAAAGCAAGTTAAGGTGGAACTTGCAGGTATCTTAATTGTTAATGTCCTTTCAGGTAAATTACCAGAAACAAAGAAAAAAGGTTTTGTTGCAAAGCTTACAAATAAAGCACAAAAGGCTTCAAAAGAGCAAGCTGCTCAAAAGTCACAAGGAAAATCTAAAAAATAGTTAAAAGTCCTTAGTATTATAAAGGATAAAATAGGATGAGTAAGAGGATAATCTATTGTAGAAGGTATGCTGCAGTAGGTTATCCTTTTTTATATGCTACAGTTTTGTCTAAGTTGGGGGATTATAGCATATAATAAAATGTAAAAATACGGTCATGGAGGTTAGAATGGATACGTATACAAAGTTAAAATGGCTTATTACGAAGATGGTTAAGCGATATAGTTCTCATAGCTTATCCACAACAAGTGCGTATATAGCTTATTATTGGGTATTAGCTTTTTTCCCTTTTATCATTTTTGTGATTAGTTTGTTAACCTATACTAATTTGCCAACAGGAATATTTATGGAGTATGTAGAAGAGGCAATTCCTAAGTCAGTAGTACCAATAGTAGAAAGTACCATTAGTCAGTTTATTATGTATCGAAGTAGCACACTTGTTTCAGTAGGAGGATTAGTAACACTGTGGTCAGCTGGAACAGCTGTTAATGCACTGATAAAAGGCATACATATAGCATATAGTTCTAATTATGTTAAACCTTATTTTTGGGCGAGACTAGTGGCAACTTGTTATACGGTTTTGCTTGCGATTGTGCTTATCTTATTGATGATTGGCTTAGTATTTGGCAACAGGTTAGGGGATTATATTTTTACCATGTTAGATATGAATAAAGGGATTGTAATGCCGATTTGGAATTTAATCCGTTTGGTTATGCCTTTTATTGGTCTTGTACTTGTAATGTATTTGCTATATCGCGTCATCCCTAGAAAACATTTAAAGGATAAGAATGTGTGGCCAGGGGTGATTTTCACATCTGTCACTTGGTATTTATTTTCTTTAGTATTTTCGATTTACGTAGATAATTATAGTAAATACAATCAACTTTATGGTAGTATAGGTAGTGTATTTATACTCCTGATTTGGCTTTATGGAAGTTGTACATTACTTTTACTTGGAGCTGAAATGAATGCTATTTTACAAGATGCAAAGATAGAACAAATTCATAGAAGGTTTAACGGGAAAAAATAAAAACGACATAGAAGATGAACCTTATAAAGGAGTACAGAAGATGCAAATAATCAGACAGTCATTTTATCTACAGGATGGCATTACAGTAGCCAAAAGTTTATTGGGAAAAATCATGGTAAGAGAAGAAAATGGAAAAGCCTATAGGTTTAGAGTTGTGGAAACAGAAGCTTATATGGGGATAGAAGATAAAGGTGCGCATGTTTTTGGGGATAAAAAGACGGAGCGTACAGCTCCTTTATACGAAATTGGTGGCACCACGTATATTTACTTAATATATGGTATGTATCACTGCCTTAATATTGCAGCGAATAAAGAGGGTATACCACATTGTGTATTAATTAGAGCTGTGCAGCCAATAGACGAGCAGGCGTTGTTTTTTGCCAAATCTAATCGCCCTATTAAATCTAAGAAAATAGAGGATTTGACCAATGGCCCAGGAAAGTTGTGTAAGGCATTAAAAATAGATAAAAGCCTAAATGCCAAAATGGTTACAGAAAAAGGGACACTTTGGATTGCTGACGATGAACAGGAAGAAACATTTGACATCGTAGAAGCTAAACGCATTAACATCCCATATGCCGAAGAGTATCAGGAGAAGTTATGGCGTTTTTATATAAAAGATAATCCATTTGTTTCTATTAAATAAGATGGAAACAAATGAATAAGGAGAAGGATATAGGGAAGAAGTCTTATAAAGTAAAAGGGGAAGAGGAACTTTATAGGAAACTAAAGAATAAGTGTAAAGCTAGGGCTTTATAGAATATAAGAGGAGCGCGGAAAAAGAAATGGTCACAGAAAGCATGATAAGTGATGCACTAAGGTATATTGGGCTACCTATAGAAAAAGCTGATGAGCAGGTTAAAGAAAAAGTGATCCAAGGATTTAAACACTTGGAGCAGATTGCTCACCCAAAGGTAGCTTATCAGAAGATGGGACTTATAAAAGAAGCTGACGAGTTGACTTTACACGGTACACTATATAATCTTGAAAGTCAGGATTTAAAAAGACTTTTGGTAAACTGCGACTCATGTATTTTAATGGCGGCTACACTAGGAATAGAAGTAGATAGAAAGATTACAAATTTACAGAAGCTTGATATGTTAGAGGCAATGATATTTGATTCTTGTGCATCAGTTCTTGTGGAAAAACTCTGTGATGAGGCAGAAGATGAGATGATGCGAACTTTAGAAGAAGGACAATACCTAACCATGCGTTTTAGTCCTGGTTATGGGGATGTCCCTTTAGAATTATCAGCAGCAATATTAGACTTATTATCGGCTCAAAAAAGAATAGGACTCACACAAACAAAAACGCACATGCTTTTGCCTACTAAATCTATTACAGCACTTATAGGCATTTCTAGTCAAAAGGAAAATAGGCAGAAATCATGTGGATATTGTACTTTAGTTAAAACTTGTATGTACAGAAGAAGAGGTGATCGATGTGGTTTGTAATAAAATAGGAAAAGAACGTCTTTATTTTGACGGTGCTATGGGGACGATGCTCCAAAACAGAGGATTAAAGTTAGGAGAAATACCAGAGAGCTATAATATAACCTGTCCTGAAATCATTGAGGGGATTCATAGAGAATATCTTGAAGCAGGATGTAACTTTATTACAACAAATACTTTTGGCGCAAACCGTTATAAGCTAGAAAAAAGTGATTATACAGTAGAAGAAGTGATTACAAAGGCTGTAGAAATTGCAAAATCTGCAAAACGCGGGTTCGCCAATACATATATTGCATTAGATGTAGGTTCTACAGGAAAGGTGCTAAAGCCTATTGGGGATGTTAGTTTTGAAGAAAGCTATGATATTTTTAAAGAGCAAATGGTAGCAGGGGAAAAGGCGGGAGCCGATGTTATTTTAATTGAAACCTTTACAGACCTCTATGAACTTAAAGCAGCAGTATTGGCAGCAAAGGAAAATACTTCACTCCCTATTTTATGTACCATGAGCTTTGAAGAGAATGGACGTACCTTCTTTGGGACAAGCCTTGAAAGTATGGTGCTTATGCTAGAGGGCCTAGGTGTTAGTGCACTAGGAATGAATTGTTCCCTTGGGCCTAAGCAGTTAAAACCACTTGTAGAAAAGTTAGTTAAAACCGCAAACATCCCTATTATGCTTCAGCCTAATGCGGGATTACCTATTATGGAGAATGGACAAGTATACTATGATATTACAGCTGAAGCATTTGCTGATTTGATGGCTGAATTTGCTAAGATGGGTGTGGGGATTTTAGGAGGATGTTGTGGAACAAATCCAGAGTTTATTCAGCAAACTGTGGAGAAAACCAAAGATATACCTTATCAAATGCCACAAAATCCAAAAGTAACAGGTATTTGTAGTGCGTCTAAAGCAGTTTATTTTAATGATGTAAGAGTCATTGGGGAACGTCTTAATCCTACAGGTAAGAAACCCCTCCAGGCAGCACTTCGTGTAGAAAATATGGATTTTGTGGTACGTGAAGCATTAAATCAAGTAGAACAAGGCGCACATATTCTAGATATCAATATGGGAATGCCAGATATGGATGAGGTAAGTTTATTAAAAAGGGCAGTTATGGAAGTACAGAGCGCCATTAATTTACCTCTTCAAATTGACTCATCTAATGTGGAAGCACTAGAACAGGCAGTTAGAATTTACAACGGAAAGCCACTTATTAACTCTGTAAATGGTAAGAAGGAAAGTTTGGAGCAGATTCTACCTATTGCTAAAAAATACGGTGCAGCTATTTTAGGGCTGACTTTAGATGATAGGGGTATTCCAGAAAGTGCAGAAGAAAGATTAGAAGTTGCCCAGCGAATTGTAAAAAAAGCGTTAGAAATGGGAATACCTAAAGAAGATATCTTTATTGACTGTTTAGTAGTAACAGCATCTGCACAACAAATGTTAGTTAAAGAAACACTAAAGGCTGTTAGGCTAGTAAAAGAAAAGCTAGGCGTAAAAACAGTACTTGGTGTCAGTAATGTTTCTTTTGGTTTACCACAGCGTCCAATTATTAATCGCAATATGTTGGCAATGGCACTGATGCAAGGCTTGGATGCACCCATTATGAATCCAGCAGATCAAGGAATGATGGAAGCAGTAGCTTCTTATAGAGTATTAATGGGGCTAGATGGAGATGCCGAAGATTATATTAACCAATATGGGAACAATCAAAATGACACCATGATAACGGCAAGTAGCAATAGTAAAACAATCAGTGTACAAGCAGCTATTTTAAAGGGACTTAAAGAAGAGGCTAGAGCAGCAACTATAGAGCTTTTACAAACAGATGAACCACTAGCGATTATTGAGCAGCATATTGTACCTGCTTTAAATGAAGTAGGGGCACTTTATGAAAAGCAGAGCATTTTCTTACCACAACTTATTAAATCAGCAGAAGGTGCAAAGGCAGCCTTTGATGTCCTAAGAGAAAAAATGGCAGATATGAAGCAGGAAGAGGGAAGTGGAAAGGTAAAAGTGGTTCTAGCGACAGTATTTGGAGATATTCATGATATTGGAAAGAATATTGTAAAAGTTATTATGGAAAACTATAACTTTGAAGTGATTGACCTAGGAAAAGACGTCTCTAAGGAAACAGTAGTAGAGGCAGTTAAGAAATGGCAAGTTAAAATTGTAGGATTAAGTGCCTTAATGACAACAACTGTAGGCAGTATGAAAGAAACGATAGAGCTACTTAGAAAAGAGGCACCAGAAGTAAAGGTAATTGTAGGTGGTGCCGTGCTTACCTCGGATTTAGCAGAATTTGTAGGTGCCGATTATTATGCAAAAGATGCGATGGAGACTGTTAAAATCGCTAGTAGAATCCAATAATAATAGGTTATATTAGAAAATTCTATAGGCAATTTGCTTTTAAACAGGAATTAATGTAAATTGTTATATAGGAAAGGGAGAATTCACATGAGAAAAATTGCAATCATTACAGATACAGCATCAGATTTAAGTGTTGCGGATATTGAAAAATACAGACTTAAGATGCTTCACTATCAAATTGTATATAAAGAGCATACTTATAAAGATCAGTTAGAGATTCACTCCAAAGAAGTATTAGATAAGCTTGAAATAGAAATTCCATCTACTTCATTACCTTCATTAGATGAAATGCATCAAGTATTTAACGAGATACAAGCTGAAGGTTATAAGGAAGTTCTTGTTGTTACGCTATCATCTGGCCTTTCAGGATGTTTTAATGCAGTGAATATGGTGAAGGATGAATTTCCGAATTTAAAAACAGTGGTATTTGATTCAAAAACCATTTCAGCACCACAAGGCTATCTTGCGATTCAGGCTGCTCGCTTAGCAGATAAAGGATGCAGTATGGATGAAATGATTAAGCAATTAGAAGTTATTAGGGAGAAACAACATACCTTCTTTATTGTGGATACACTTAAATACCTTGTACATGGCGGAAGAATCGGACATGTATCTGGAACAGTAGGTAAACTACTTAATTTAAAACCGATTATTACCATAGCAGATGATGGTAAATACGATACGATTGCTAAGGTAAGAGGAAGAGCTAAAGCGATTCGGTATATTGCAGAAGAAGCAAATAAAGTGATGTCATCAGGACGTCAATATGAAATTTATTTCTCCCATGCCAATGGTCAGGAAATAAAAGATGAAATCATTAAAGAGATTAGAGTATTACATCCAAATATAGAAGTTGAAGGCGATACATGGATTAGTCCAGTGGCGTGTGTACACTGTGGCCCAGGCTATGTAGGTATGCTCATTCAAGAAGTATAATTTGGGGACTAAGGAGAGTATTAATAATGAATAAATTACGTGTTATGAGTGTGTTCGGTACAAGACCTGAAGCTGTAAAAATGGCACCACTTGTAAAAGAATTAGAAAAGCACTCAGAAATTGAAAGCATCGTTTGTGTAACAGCACAACATAGAGAAATGCTAGATCAAGTACTTGAGTTATTTGATATTAAACCAGATTATGACCTGGATATTATGAAGGATAGACAAACCCTTACAGGGATTACAACACGTGTACTTGAAGGGATGGAAAAAGTATTAGATGAAGCTAAACCTGATATTGTTTTAGTACATGGTGATACAAGTACATCTTTTGTAGCAGCACTTGCAGCCTTTTATAAACAAATTAAAGTAGGACATGTAGAGGCCGGGCTTAGAACTTTCAATAAATATGAACCATTCCCAGAAGAAATGAATCGTAAGTTAACAGGTTCTCTTGCAGACCTACACTTCTCACCAACACCACTTGCTAAAGAGAATCTTCTTGCTGAAAGAGTAGATGAAGCACATATTTATGTAACAGGTAATACAGTAATTGATGCCATTAAACATACTGTAGAGGATGAATATAAATTCTCTGTAGAAGAACTTAATGACATCAACTATGAAGGTATGAAAGTCATTACTATGACAGCACATAGAAGAGAAAACTTAGGCGAGCCACTTCATAATATCTGTGAAGCAGTAAAACAACTTGTTTTAGAAGACCCTACAGTAGAGGTAGTCTATGCTGTACACAAAAATCCAGCTGTAAGAGAAGTAGCCTTTGAAATTTTAGGAGACATGGAAAGAGTACATCTTGTAGAACCACTTGATCTTAAAGATATGCATAACCTAATGAAACGTTCTTACCTTGTAATGACAGATTCAGGCGGATTACAAGAAGAAGTACCTTCACTTGGGAAACCTGTTTTAGTGCTTAGAAATGTAACAGAAAGACCAGAAGGTATTGAAGCAGGTACACTTAAACTTGCAGGAATTGAAAAAGAAACCATCTACAGTTTAGCTAAAGCGTTACTTACAGATAAAGCGCTTTATGCACAAATGGCAGAAGCTAAAAATCCATTTGGTGATGGAAATGCTTCAGGGCGTATTATTGAAGCATTACTTTATGACTTTAAGTTAGCAAGTCAAAGACCTGCAGATTACTGCTATAAATTATAAAAGAGACTGTAATGAGCCATATAAAGGCGATAGAACTTGGAGGAGGACCTCTGGTTTTATCGCCTTTTTATGTCTATTTTAATCTAATAGGAATAGAATGAATTTCTATTTTCTAGGAGAATATAAGATGCATAAAAAGGAAATTATCTCGTTAAATTTTATAAAAATTTACAATAAAGTAAGCAACATTATAAATAAATGATAAAAAGTAACGATAAATATTATGTGCTAAGATTAAGTTGATAATAATTGTTATAATAGGAAATAGTTTGAAGCATGATGAATAAGTTGATTCTATCTTGGGTCAATGTAATGTATTTTATAAAAATAAAATCTTTATGTTGTTGATTTAATATATTAACTTGTAATTTTATACAGTTATCGTTATATGTACCTATTTTACTTGAAATTTTTAGTGATTTATTATAGAGTATACTATGTAAAATTGCAATAAAAGGAAGGTGTAGAAATGAAGGATAGAAGATGGGTTAGAAGTCTTTCTTTGCTCAGTCAGCTAGGAATTGTAATGATTACACCTATTTTAATTTGCACCTTTATTGGTGTTTTTTTAGATGAGATGACACACAAGGCACCGTTATTCACACTTATTTTTATAGTATTAGGAGTAGGTGGAGCGTTTAGAAATTTATTCTATCATGCAGGCAGACAAGCCAAAAAAATCGAGAAAGAGGACCATCATGAATAAAAACATATTTCATAAAAATCCACTGATAGTTTATATGATATTGTTCTCATTAATTATGGAGATTATAGGCATACTAGTTTTGGATGATAAAAAAAGCTTTACAATAGGTTTGGTATTTGGATTAGTATTTTCTATTCTAAAACTTATGCTAATGAAAAATTCCATAAAAAAAGCTGTAACAATGCCAGAGGCAAAGGCACAGACATACACCAATGTACAGTATTTAATTCGTTATGTATTAACAGGTATTGTCTTATTTGTAGCAGCATTAGAACCAAGTATTAGTTTACTAGGGGTATTTTTTGGACTTCTTTCAATGAAATTAGCAGCATATATGCAGTATTTCTCTCTTAAGAAAGCTGCCAAAAAGCAAGCATAACTTTAGCAAATAGGGCAATTTGTTTCTAGAAACAATTGCTCTTTGCATATATATATTTTAGATGGAAGGAGTGTGAAGAAAGTGGAACAATCTCTTGATTTTGGTGCTGCACTACAGTTTAAACTCTTTGAAGTTGGCGGGCAAACAATTTACTTAACAGAAACAGTCATTAACACTTGGGTGATTATTGCTGCTATGACAATTATTGCGCTTGCTATTCGTTTCAGTATGAAAAAATTCAAAGATGTGCCAGAAAGTAAATTCCAAACAGCTGTAGAAATGGTTGTAGATATACTCAATAATTTTGTTGCCAATACGATGGGTGGTTCATCAGGCAAAAAATTTGCAGGATATTTTGGACCATTAATTATTTTTGTTGCTGTATGTAACTTATCTGGACTATTAGGTTTCAGACCACCAACAGCGGATTTTGCAACAACACTTGCATTTGCTCTCATTACATTCTTTATGATTCACGGATTTGGTATCAAATCTAAAGGTCTTGGGTACTTTAAAGGATTCTTAGAACCTATTCCTTTCTTATTACCAATTAACATTGTAGGTGAACTTGCTACGCCAGTATCACTTAGTTTCCGTTTGTTCGGTAATATTTTAGGTGGGACAATTATCATGGGGCTTGTTTATGCGATGTTCCCTAAAATTGTTATTTTCTTAGGTATCCCAGCAGCACTTCATACTTACTTTGATGTGTTTGCAGGTGTACTTCAAGCATTCATTTTCGTAATGCTTAGTATGACCTTTGTATCAAATGCCATGGATGAATAGGAATGAGGTGAAGAAATGGTAGAATTTTTATTCGGTTGGATGCAAAATGTAGATCCTAAAGCACTTATCCTAGCATTCTCAGCAATTGGTGCAGGTTTTGCTATGATTGGTGGTATTGGACCAGGTATTGGGCAAGGTTTTGCAGCAGGTAAAGCAGCAGAAGTTGCTGGAAAAAACCCAGAAGAAGGGTCAAAACCAGCAATGCTAGTCATGTTACTTGGAGCAGCCGTAGCAGAAACTTCTGGGATTTTCTCATTAGTTATCGCTATTATTATGCTCTTTGCTAATCCACTTGTTACTAAAACAGGTGCAGGTATTATCCTTGCATGTTCAGCCCTTGGCGCTGGTATTGCAATGATTGCTGGTATTGGACCAGGAGTTGGTCAAGGTTATGCAGCAGGTAAAGCGGCAGAAACTGTAGGTAAAAGACCAAAACTTCAATCTGCGGTTATTAGAACCATGTTACTTGGTCAAGCCGTAGCACAAACAACAGGTATTTATGCACTGATTATTGCATTATTACTTCTCTTCGTAGATGTATTTGGTAGATATCTGTAGTAATATCTGAATTATAATAATATTTTAAAATATAAACTAAAAAATTGTAAGTTAAGATGTTATTAAAAATTAAAATTCATTACACATTAATATTTTAAGGAGGATTTCAATATGGAAAATCAACAAATCGATGGAAACGCTTTAATTTTAGCATGTTCAGCAATTGGTGCAGGTCTTGCTATGATCGCAGGTATCGGACCTGGTATTGGACAAGGTTATGCAGCTGGTAAAGGTGCAGAAGCAGTAGGTCGTCAACCAGAAGCTCAAGGTACAATTATGAGTACAATGCTTTTAGGAGCAGCCGTAGCTGAAACAACAGGTATCTACGGTCTTATCGTTGCTATCATTCTTTTATTCGCTAACCCACTTATCACAAAATACCAATCTTTATAAGAATAAGCGACTTAAAATTGTAGTGATATAGACGAGAAAGGAGGGAGCTTCCCTTTGAATACATCATTAATTACGATGCTTTCTGCAGAGTTACCAGGAAGAATCATTGGATTCGATGCTCAATTACTTTGGGATTTAGGAATGCAGTTATTCAACACATTCTTAATCGTTATCCTTTTATATGTAATTCTTCACAAACCTGTATCAGAAATGCTTGAAAAGAGAAAACAAGGTATTGCAAAAAATATCGATGATGCTAAAGCGGCTAAAGCTGATGCTATCGAATTAAAAGCAAACTATGAGGAAAAAATCACTAAAATCGATGAGGAAGCAGCAGTAATTCTTAAAGAAGCTAGAGCGAAAGCTGTAGCAAGAGAAGAACAAATTATTGCACAAGCTAGAAAAGAAGCTGAAGATATTAAAGCAAAAGCTGCAGCAGATATGCGTCTTGAACAAGAACGTGTTAAAGATGAAATGAAAACTCAAATGATTGATGTATCTACACTTATGGCAAGTAAATTTGTAGCACTTTCAATCGATGAAGCAAAACAAAACGAAATCATTGATGAAGTGATTAGAGAGATGGGGGATGTACAGTGGCTAAGCTAGTTGTTAAAAGATATGCTACTGCCCTATTTGACTTGGCTGCTTCAGAAGGTGCAATGGCAAAGTATGAAGAAGAAGTAAAAGTCATTGTGAGAGCAATTCACGATGAACCAGACTTTATGGCAGTCTTACAAGATCATAAGGTAACAAAAGAGGATAAAATCAGTATTGTAGAAAATATATTCACAGACAAAGTTAGTGCACCTATTGTGGGACTACTTGTATTATTAGTGAACAAAGGCAGACAAGCTGAAATTTTAAATGTACTTGAAGCTTTCCTTGAACGTGTTAAAGCTGAATCTGGAATTATTAAAGCTGTTGTTACATCAGCTATTCCACTTAAAGAAGCTCAACTTACAGCACTTAAAGAAAAACTTGAAGCAAGTACAAAAAGCAAAATCGAGCTTGAAACAATCGTGGATTCAAGCATATTAGCAGGATTAATCGTTCGAGTTGGGGATAAAGTTGTTGACGCTAGTTATAGAGGCGAAATGCAATCTTTAAAGAAACAATTATCGAAAATTAAACTTGCATAGAAAGGGGTGCATTCAGTTTATGAATCTGAGACCAGAAGAAATCAGCAGTATTATTAAAGACCAGATTAAAAACTATAAATCACACCTTGAAGCAGAAGCAGTAGGTACTGTAATCACTGTAGGTGACGGTATTGCACGTGTACACGGCTTAGAAAAAGCTATGTCAGGTGAGCTTCTTGAATTCCCAGGTGAAGTTTATGGAATGGTTCAAAACTTAGAAGAAGACAACATCGGGGTTGTTCTTTTCGGTTCTGAAGAAAACATTAAAGAAGGTGACACTGTTAAATCAACAGGTCGTGTTGTAGAGGTACCAGTAGGTGACGCTCTTAGCGGACGTGTTGTTAATGCACTTGGTCAACCTATCGATGGTAAAGGACCAATTAGTACAGATAAATTTAGACCAGTAGAAAGAGTTGCGTCAGGGGTTATCGAAAGAAAATCTGTAGACACACCACTTCAAACAGGTCTTAAAGCTATTGATGCCATGGTACCAATCGGTCGTGGACAACGTGAGCTTATCATCGGAGATAGACAAACAGGTAAAACTGCTATCGCTATTGATACAATCATTAACCAAAAAGGTAAAGATTGTTTATGTATTTATGTTGCAATTGGGCAAAAAGCTTCTACAATTGCACAACTTGTAAACAGCCTAGAAAAAGCTGATGCTATGAGCTATACAACAATCGTTGTTGCCACAGCTTCAGAAGCAGCTCCACTTCAATACCTTGCACCATATACAGGTGTAACAATTGGTGAAGAATGGATGGAACAAGGTAAAGACGTACTTATTGTATACGATGATTTATCAAAACATGCGGTAGCTTATCGTACAATGTCATTACTTCTTCACAGACCACCAGGTCGTGAGGCATATCCTGGAGATGTATTCTATTTACACTCTCGTCTTCTTGAAAGAGCAGCTAGACTTTCTGATGAACTTGGTGGTGGTTCTATTACAGCCCTTCCAATCATCGAAACTCAAGCAGGGGATATCTCAGCTTACATCCCAACAAACGTAATTTCTATTACAGACGGACAAATCTTCCTTGAGACAGAATTATTCAACGCTGGTGTACGTCCTGCGGTTAACCCAGGTCTTTCAGTATCTCGTGTTGGTGGTGCTGCTCAAATTAAAGCGATGAAACAAGTAGCAGGTCCTATCCGTACAGAACTTGCACAATATAGATCACTTGCTGCATTCGCACAATTTGGTTCTGACTTAGACCCAGCTACTAAAAATGCATTAACACAAGGGGAACGTATTACAGAAGTACTTAAACAACCACAATACTCTCCACTTGATGTTGCTAAGCAAGTTGTTATCCTTTATGCTGCAACAAGAAGATTCCTTATGGATGTTGAACTCGGCGATGTTGCTACATTCCAAAAAGAACTTTTTGAATTCGTAGATGCTAAGTACCCAGAAGTTTATGATGAAATTAAACAACCTGCAGGTCTATCTAAAGAATTAGATGCAAAATTAAATGATATCGTTACTGAATTTAAACAAGGCTTTAGAGCTTAATAGAAAAGGGGTGAAGTAAGATGGCGTCTTTACAAGATATTAAAGGGCGAATCCGAAGCATCGACAGTACAAAGAAAATTACTAGCGCGATGAATCTTGTTGCAACCTCTAAACTTAACAAAAGTAAAGAGGCAGCTCTTAGAACAAGACCTTTTTTCAATAAAATTATTGCTACAATGCAATCAATTGGTGCTAATGCTAAAGGGCAAGGCTCTCCTTTCCTAAAAGCTAATGGCTGCGAAACCAAAGCATTTATTACTTTATCAGGTGATAAAGGGCTTTGCGGTGGTTACAACTCAAATATTTGTAAGCTTACTATGAGTCACATTACAGATAAAGATAAAACACATTTAGTAGTTGTTGGTAAAAAAGGTGTAGAGCAATTTAGAAGTAGAGGTTATGAAGTTGCTAAAACTGTAACAGATATTTCTGAATCACCAACTTACATGGATGCAAAAGAAATAGCAAATTATGTAACAGACAAATTCTTAAAAGGTGAAATTGGAGAAGTATATTTATCTTACACAAGTTTTAAATCTACAATTCAACAAGAGCCTCAGATGGTTCGTCTTTTACCATTAGATATAAATAATATTGAAACTAAACAAAGTGAATCTAACGAGCCAAGCGATCTTTTAGTTTATGAGCCATCTCCAGAGGCAGTTCTTGGATATCTTATTCCAAGATACGTAGCAGACGTAATTTACGGTGCACTCTGTGAGGCAAGTGCTAGTGAAAATGGTGCAAGAATGACAGCGATGGATTCTGCGACAGAAAATGCGCAAGAAATTCAAGATAAGCTGAGCATTCAATACAACCGTGCTAGACAAGCAGCAATCACTCAAGAATTAACAGAAATCGTTGCGGGGGTTGGAGCGCTCAAATAAGTAATAAAGGAGTGAACAAAACATGGCACAAAATGTAGGACATATTGTTCAAATCATTGGTCCAGTACTTGACGTTAAGTTTAGTGCGGAACATATGCCAGCTGTTTACAACGCGATTGAAATCACAAGACAAGATGGCAGCGTGCTTGTAGCAGAAGTTGCACAACATCTTGGAGATGATGTTGTTCGTTGTATCGCTATGTCAGCAACTGAAGGTTTAGTTCGTGGCATGGAAGCAGTAGACACTGGAGCAGCAATCTCAGTTCCAGTAGGAACAGAAACACTTGGACGTATCTTTAACGTAACAGGTAAAGCAGTAGATGGTAAGCCAGATCCACAAGTAACAAAATGGCCAATCCATAGAAAAGCACCAACATTCGAAGAACAATCAACATCAGCTGAAATTCTTGAAACAGGGATTAAAGTAGTTGACCTTATCTGCCCATACCTTAAAGGTGGTAAAATCGGTTTATTCGGTGGTGCTGGTGTAGGTAAAACAGTTCTTATCCAAGAGCTTATCCGTAACATTGCTACAGAGCACGGTGGTTTCTCTGTATTTGCTGGTGTAGGTGAGCGTACACGTGAAGGTAATGACCTTTATCATGAAATGACAGATTCAGGCGTTATCTCTAAAACAACAATGGTGTTCGGTCAAATGAATGAGCCACCTGGTGCTCGTATGCGTGTTGCATTAACAGGTCTTACAATGGCTGAATACTTCCGTGATGAATCAGGTCAAGACGTTCTTCTCTTCGTAGATAACATCTTCCGTTTCACACAAGCAGGTTCTGAGGTTTCTGCGTTACTTGGACGTACACCATCAGCGGTAGGTTACCAACCAACACTTGCTACAGAAATGGGTACACTTCAAGAACGTATTACATCAACTAAAAAAGGTTCTATTACATCTGTTCAAGCTGTATACGTACCTGCCGATGACTTAACTGACCCAGCTCCAGCGACAACATTCGCCCATCTGGATGCAACAACAGTACTTTCTCGTGCAATCGTAGAACAAGGTATTTACCCAGCGGTAGATCCACTTGAATCTACATCACGTGTTCTTGACCCACAAGTTGTTGGTAATGAACACTACAGTGTAGCACGTGGCGTACAAGCAATCTTACAACGTTATAAAGAACTTCAAGATATCATCGCAATCTTAGGTATGGATGAGCTTTCTGAAGAAGATAAATTAACAGTAAGCCGTGCGCGTAAAATCCAAAAATTCCTTTCTCAACCATTCTTCGTTGGTGAGGTATTTACAGGTATCCAAGGTCAATATGTACCAGTTAAAGAAACTGTACGTAGTTTCAAAGAAATCCTTGAAGGTAAACATGATGAGTTACCAGAAAATGCTTTCTACATGGTTGGTACAATTGAAGATGCCATTGAAAAAGCTAAAACTCTATAATTAGGGGGAGAAGGCTATGGCAAATACAATGAAATTACAAATCATCACACCGATGAGAACTATTTTAGATGTAGAAGTAGAATCAGTGATTCTTACAACTACAGAAGGTGAAATGGGTGTGCTTTATGACCACGAGCCAGTGGTTACACTTCTTGCTTATAAAGATATTACTTATACTCAAGAAGGCACAAAAAAGAAGGCGACTACATTAGGTGGTTTTGCAGAAATCACAAAGGATCGTATTACAATCCTTACAGATGCTTCAGAACTTGCTGATGAAATCGACCTTGAAAGAGCAAAAAAAGCAAAAGAACGTGCGGAAAAACGTCTCGCTAGTAAAGATGGAGACATCGATCATGTTCGTGCTGAAATTGCACTTAGAAAAGCAATTGCTCGTATTAACTTAAGAGAAAAGTTATAATATAGAACTGCAAGATGGATGACTGCCCCATCTTGCAGTTTTTTTGTTTTTATAACAAATATCAGCATGAAAGATAAATTTCCGTGGAAATAATGCA
>SVDC01000017.1 GCA_015058045.1 Cellulosilyticum sp. | reverse complement strand
TTGTACTCATTTGTCTCCGTAGAGACTTAATGAATCGACTGGTTTTATGGTTACTATTTTGTTTTCAAAGTTCATTTTATAATCTAAGCTTCATGGCGGAGAAGGAGGGATTTGAACCCTCGCGCCGCTTATCACGACCTACTCCCTTTCCAGGGGAGCCCCTTCAACCACTTGGGTACTTCTCCATGTGGTTTCTTTCCTCATAACCGTTTAGATTAAACGCAGAGACTGGGATTCGAACCCAGGGAGGTGTTACCCTCGCCGGTTTTCAAGACCGGTGCCTTAAACCAACTCGACCATCTCTGCATATTCTATTTTTTTGTCGTAACCGACTCTTAAAATATTACACTATCAACTATCTATTGTCAACATTTTTTACTTAATTTCTTAGGATTAATTTGTTTCCGTCGCTAGTGCCTATTTAATATAGCATAGCATTTGTCATACGTCAACACTTTTTATTAAGAAAAATAAAATCTTATTTACTGTGCCCACTAACATTGCACAGTAAATAAGATTTTATTGATTTCTACAAGTAAACAATCCTATTCGATATCTTATTATACTGTCTTAAACACAGAAACAGATTCTTCTAAGCAGTCTGAGGTTATACGTAACTTTTCAACAGCAAGATAAAGCTCCTCTACAACCTCTCTTTGCCTTTCATTAGTTATATTTAATATTTCTGTATTCTCAACTGTATGTTCGGCTATTTCAGTAATATTTTGTACAGCACCTAATGTATCTTCCTTGGCACTATGCATTTGCCCTACACTTAACATGAGTTCTTCCAAATACTTTGAAAGTAAGTTGATTTCTATTTTTATACTTCCAAAAACCTTATGTGCTTCATCTAAACTCCTATGCTCTATTGCTACAATTTCCTCTGATTTTTTTGCACTAATAACTGTATCTTTTGTTTGCTGGCTAATTCCATTAAGAATCTCTTGTATTTTACTAGCAGCCGTCTGACTTTCCTTTGCCAATTCTCCTATTTCGCTTGCAACAATCATAAAACCTGTCCCAGCTTGACCGGCTCTTGCTGCTTCAATAGAAGCATTTAATGAAAGCAATGTTGTCTGTTTGGCAATCTGATTTATTGTGCTTACAATTTCATGGATCAGATTTGTCTTTTCTTCTAATACTTGTATATGTTCAATAATCTCTTTTGAAATAATAGCTGTATGATTTGCATTTTCACTTAATACATTCATACTCGTCATACCATATTCAATATCTCCTTGTACGCGCTGAGTAACCTCTGTTATATTCTCCGCTTTTCCACTCACCACTTTAATCTGCTCAGACAACTCAGACATTTTTATTAGGCAAGATTTTGCATCATCAGCCTGATTTTGTGTTATACCTGATATATTATTTACAACCTCTGTAATTTTCATCGTTGCACTATGTAACTTTGTAGTACTTGCATCTACTTTTGCTGCTGCCTCTGCTACTTCTTGACTTTCTTCTTTCATGCCACCAATAAGCTTTCTCATACTGCTAATCATATAGCTAATGCCCTTTCCTAACAGGTAAAATTCATCTTTTCTTTTTAGCTTTATTTCCTGTCGAAGATTTCCCTCAGCCGCACTACTTGTTACATTATTCATCTGATAAATCGCCTTACTTATATCTCTTACCATGAATCCTACTACAATCATTCCAATTAAGCTTGCCATTATTACAAAACTAACAGTTATCTTTAGCATTTTTGAAGATTGTGAAATGATCATTTGCTCAGGAATTAATGTCCAAAGATACATTGCCCCTTTAGAAACTGGTTGATGTACAAAAAGATACTTTTGATTATTATAAGTTACATAAGAAACCCCATTTTCTTCTGATAGGGTACCATTTATTAACTGCTTGCCAAATTCCGTTTCTTTAATACTAAAGTCTTCCGTGTTACTTCCTTTCAATATTTCGCGACCATCTTGAGTTACTAATCCTACTATGCTTTGTTGTCCAAAATCAACTTTTTCTAAGACCTCATCTATAAAAGAAGAATTTATATCCAACACAATTAGTCCTACTTTTTTATTGTTATTGTTATATAGGTAATAGTTTAAAGTCGCACCATAATCTGCTGAATCAATTTTAAGCACCTCATCTAAATGTGGATGATATCCTGTCCACATATATTTTTGGTTAGATTCTACGAACATTTTTCCTTCTTCTGAATTCATATATTCTGTATATAAACCAGGTGATAAGGAACTATGCGCAGATACTCCGGCTTTTGAGTCCGTTAATATGTATATATTAGAGATAATATTATCATTAAGTACTACACTACTCACCATATTTTGCACATTCTTATATTGCTCCACAGATGAATGATTTTTTTCAGTATCATCTGCTGAGTAATACTTTTTGATGATTTCATTGGTATTAAGTTGTATCCCCTTACCTTCTACTGTCTGAAATCCCAAATCCAAATAGGTTCCCATCATGTTTAGGGTCATAAGTGCATTCTTTTCGTATGTCTCGGTCATACTTGTTGATGATTGATTAAATGAAATAATACCTAATATAATCATTAATACTACTGGTAGCAAAAATACAAGCACTAATTTTGTCTTTATACTATTTTGCCTTGTTACTTTTCCATTCATCGCATCTACCCCTTTAGTTTTCTCTACATCCAATCTGAGTATTTTTACGATATTCAGTAGGCGATACCCCAAAATTACTTTTAAAGACTTTCATAAAATGTTTTTCATTTTCATAGCCAATCATTTCACTTATTTCTATAATCTTTTTATCAGTTGAAGTAAGTAATCTTTTTGCTTCATCAAACCTTATTTTTTTTAAATAGTTCACAAAGTTCATCCCTGTATACTGTTTAAATACTACAGAAAACAACGAATAATTCATAGAAATATAATTTGAAACAACTGCCATATTTAAATCC
This sequence comes from Cellulosilyticum sp., assembly GCA_015058045.1. Lineage (GTDB taxonomy): Bacteria > Bacillota > Clostridia > Lachnospirales > Cellulosilyticaceae > Cellulosilyticum. The sequence continues at coordinate 63,756 of SVDC01000017.1, read as the reverse complement.
TTACTATAATTCTCATGTATGTAGGTAATAGCTTTTTGGATTTTTTGTTTGTTCTTATAATCATTAAATTCTTTTTCTATTGTCTCATGTAATTCCTTAAGCCATTGGATTAACGCTTCAAAGTATTCAATTTGACTATCAAATCTGTAAATGATTTTCAAGTCTTTCAAACTGTCACTTTCACGGTCAATAATATTTTGGTAGGTTTCTTCAATCTTACCCATTAAGCGCTGCACAAAACTTTCAAATTCTTGTACACTCACTTTTCCCTCCTCAATCTTATACTGAAAAATACGTATAGCTTTTATAGACTCCTCTACCTTATCTGTTCCAATAAGTTGTACAAGACGTTCAATCACTTCATCCATTTTTTTATTATTTTGATCACACTCTATAGTCGTTTTCTTTTTCTTTAAAAAAGCTTCTTTTCTTGCCATAATAGCTTCTTTATATGCTTGTCTTAATTCATTGATACCTCTATGTCGCTTACTTTCACCATAAACAGCATCTTTTAGTACCTGTGTAATAAATTCACTTTTTTGATTTTCAGTAATAATAAAAATTTCTTGTTCCTCTATATTTTCTATATCAACAATCGATCCCAAAAATGATTTGTAGCCTTTACAATTCACACAAATTACAAAGTAATTTTGTTCTTCAAGTAAACAGCTCATTTCTTCTTCTACTTCATAAGGTGCATCATCTGTTTTATCTAATAAAAAGTATTTAAGCTGTTTACGTGCTAGTTTTACTTTATTAACCTTTTGATGTTCTTCTTCTTCTATTTCTTTTTGAAGCTTTTCTAATATACTTGTGATTTTCTCTCTTTCTACAGGTTTTAACAAATACTCCCTTGCACCATTTCTTAAAAGTTCTACTGCATAGGAAAAATCATCATAACCACTAACCACTATAACCTTAGGTTTTACAGCCATTTTTTGTATTTCTTTTACAAGCGTAATTCCATCCATTTTAGGCATACGTATATCGGTAATCATAACATCAATCTCTTGATTCTTTACAATTTCTAATGCTTCTAACCCATTTCTACAGTCAATAATTTCATGTATTGGAACACCTGATCGCATGACCATTACTTTAATACCTTGACGAATCACCTTTTCATCTTCAACTATTAAAAGCTTATTCATCTCTTTTCACCCACTTTATCCTTATACGGTATCTTTACAATTACTTTGGTATAACACCCTTCTTTTGAAATTACATTAATACCGCATGACTTACCAAAGCTAATTTGAATGCGGTCTTGAACATTTTTTAGTCCAAGCCCATTACCTGCTGCTCCTGATGTCTCTATCTCTCCTGCTATTTTTTTTCTTAACTTAGTAACCTGTTCTTCACTCATTCCTTTTCCTGAATCCGTAATTTCAATGAAGCAAAATTCCACATTTCTATAGCTCTTAATATAAATTGTTGTATCTTCTGCTAAATCTTCAATCCCATGACAGATGGCATTTTCAACAATAGGTTGTAATGACATCTTCGGAATCTCTTGAATCAAAATTTCTTCTTGTAAATTAATACTTAAAATAATATTATAATCAAATCTTAAGTTAATCAGCGCTAAATAGTTCTTTATGTATTCTATTTCTTCAGATATCACTACATTATGCGAAACCCATTTCATACTATATCTTAAAAGCTTTCCAAGTGAGGTTAGTGCATCGGAAATATCATATTCTTCATTAATCTCTGCCATCATCTTGATAGATTCTAGGACATTATAAATAAAATGTGCATTGATTTGATTTTGCAATGCTCTAATTTCAGAGTCTTTTACCAGTCTTTCTCCTCTGATTCCTTCCTCCATTAAATCAGAAATTCTAGACAACATTTCATTAATTTGATTTCCCAATTCTCCAATTTCATCACCACCACATGGTGGTACTTGCACCTGTAAATCTCCTTCTTTTACTTGATGTATTGTCTCCATAATACAGTAAAATCTTCTTAAGATAATTTTTACAATATAGTCAATAAAAAAGGTGAGTATAAATAGCCCTATTACTAGTACCCCTAAATAAATACCCTCCAACCTTTTTAAATATTGGGTATCATTCTTTAAAGATACTATTTTTAATAAATGGCCATTCAATTCTTTAATGGGTTGATAAGCAATTAAAACATCCTCCCCATCTATCTGTACTCGATCATAATGCGGCTTATTTTTATCTATCTTAATCCCATCCAATAACTTAACTGGCTCCTGTAACCACTCTGCTTTAACATCTGTATCATAATAATAGTGTCCCTTATCATCAATAAAACAAGTCCATTGGTTCTCATCTGATGTATAAATATCGGGAAACATTAAATCCATCCTTGTTGCCACTTCTATAATCCCTAGTGTTCCTTGATGATAATTACTTATTTCGGTAACTAATGAAACAAGATGGTACTCAGATATATAGGTAGGAAATATGGTATCACTATAATCAAATTGCCAACTCCCTGATTCAATCTCTCCATTCCCATACCAAGATAGCCGTTTTAATCTATCGTAGCTATAGAGAATAGGTACCATTTCTAATACGGAAGGTGAATCTACATAAATACGGATTTGATGTAGATATGGATTACTATTTACAATCTTCTCTAAATTCCCTATATCATTTTTATAGAACTCTAGATTCTGCTGAATAGGTACGCTTTCTTCTTTTACTTGACTAATATAATCCATCAAGTTTTTACTATTGAGAAATACTTTCGTAGACATATTGCACATTTCTACATTTTTTTGGATAGTATTTTGACTTTGTACCATGGATGCCTTTAGCTCTTTCATCCTATTATCTACACTAGATTGCTCAATGTTTTGTAGGATAATAACATAGAAAATAATAATAGGAATCACTAAGCAACTAATAACAAATAATGTTATCTTTTGATTAAGCTTTAATTGTCTAGATCTTTTTCTTAATGCTTCCACTTATATCCCGCCTCAAATTTAATATCACCACAAAAATATTAGAACATTTCATTTTAGTTAAACGCTTCTAACTATTTTATCATATTTATTTTTCTTTTTACAATAAACCAATAGGCAACCATTTAAAATATGATTGCCTATTGTCATTATGTTTTATTCTGTTATTCCAAGTTTTACTTTAGCTTCATTCATTAACTCTGTTTGTTTCTCTATAAGTTGTTGGTTACCCCACTCTTCACGTTTTGTCATAAAATCATTCCAGATTTGGTCAAATTCTTCTTCTGATGGAGCTAAAAGTAATTTTGGAAGGACAATACCCCATTCATTATTAATCTTATTTTTAATATCACTTTCTTCAGTATCTGCCTCAAGTGTCATATTATATTCAGAAGTAGAGATTACATATGGATAAGACCATCTTTCTAACTGTCCCATTGGTTCTGGCTTTGGTTCTGCCCAAGAAAGTGCCATTGCATTATCTTGGAACATCCAGTAACATGAATCTGCACCATATTGCTTATCGTATGCCGTACGGTCATTTTGAAGTAATTCTTTAATTTCTGGTTTCATTGTAGGTACACCATCTACATAATCCCAAGTCTCACCTTCAACACCTAACCATGTCATATGTTGTCCGTGTTCACTCATTAAGTATGAGCAAAGTTGAATTGCTCTATCTGGACGCTCACAATTTTTAGAAATCATTGTAACTGTCCATCCACTAATACCAGAGTTAGGTAATGTATGATCATCACCTTTTGAGTTCTTTGGACCATCTACAGCAATATATATACTGTTTGGATCGTTATCATAAAGGATTTTTTCTTCGTTAGCTAAATCTGTGTATTGGAAAAGCATACAGAAGTAACGGCCTTGTGCTATTTTCTCAGACATTTGTGCACGTTTGTCAATGAAAATATCATCTGCCAAGTAACCCTCTTGTCCTAATTCCCTAAATGTTTTTAACCAAGTTACTAATTCTGGATCTGTATAACGGTCATGGAACTTACCATCTTTTTCATAAGGGATTGCTAAGAAATTACATAAGTAGTCGTCAAATGATGTACAACCAATTGAAGTAAATTCATGCGCACCAATTGGAATAAGTGGTTGATCATTTATAGTTGGGTATTTTTCAGCAGCAGCTTTTACAGCAGCTTTAAATCCTTCTGGTGTTGACATATCTGGACTACCAATTGCTTCATAAATATCTTTTCTTACAAGGAATGTTTGGTTAGAAGAAATATTATCATATTTTTCATTATCTGCGGCAGTATATGAAGAGTTAGGATAGCCATAAATATGTCCGTCACTTTGTGTATACCAACCTACTTTTTCTGGTGCTGCTACGGCATACCAGTATGGATCATATTGATCAGCTAATTCATCTAGTGGATATACAAGTCCTGCATCAATCATCTGATTTACTTGTTGTTCATAGAATCCAAGTGTGATTAAGTCTGGTAGCGTATCAGATGCAATAAGAGAGTTTAATTTTTCAGCCTCATTACCTGCTGGTATGATAAACTCAATGTCTACACCCGTTTCTTCAGTAATTGTTTTAGAAACTAAGTTTTCACCCCAAGGTGTATTAAACCATGAGAAGTGCATATACCAACTTAATTTAACTTTATCGTCTGCATTTTGTTGCCAGCCAGGTACAATCTCACCTGTATCTTCAATCTTAGCTTTTTCAGCTGGTGTGTCTCCTTCAACAACTGCCACAGCTTCTGCTACTTCACCTTCTGATGTCTCTACTTTTTCTGTTGTGTTTGAATCAGTGCTAGTATTAGTTTTCTCTTGACTATTACCACATGCTGTCATTGAAACAACCATTGCGCATGCCATTAAAAGTGCACTCATTTGCTTATGCTTTTTATTCATATTTTCTCCCCCTTAATAACACCTAAATTTATTCCTTAACTGCTCCTACCAACATTCCTTTAACAAAATATTTTTGAAGGAATGGATAGACGCAGCATATAGGCAATGTTGTAATTACCATAGCAGCTAACTTAATAGAAGTTGCTGTTGTTGTATTCGCCGTAATATTTGTAGCCGCTATACCTGCCATTTGATTAGATTGTACTTGTGCTACAAGGCGATAAAGAAATGTTTGAACTGGTTCCAAATCTGTACGATTTGTCATATACATGAGTCCTGAAAAATAATCATTCCATTGACCAACACCTGCAAACAGTGCAATAGTTGCAAGTACTGGCTTAGATAATGGTAAAATAATCTTCATAAAAATGGTCCAGTCACTGGCTCCATCCATTTTAGCAGATTCTTCTAGTGCTGACGGAAGTTCATTAAAGAAGTTTCCAAATATAATTAAGTTAAAGAAGTTAAAAGCTGCTGGGATAATATACACAAGGAAATTGTTAAGTAAATTTAAGTTCTTTAAAAGAATAAATGTTGGAATTAATCCTCCTGAAAAGAACATTGTAATCGTCCCAATTCCCATGTATACTTTTCTACCTACTAAGTACTTTTTAGAAAGTGGATAAGCTACCATCGCTGTAAAGAACACATTACAAGCTGTCCCAATAACCGTTTTTACTATTGTTATTTTAAAGGATTGTAATAACCTATCATCTTTAAATACTTTTATGTAATTTTCAAGCGAGAACTTTCTTGGCCACCAATATATACCACCCTTCATAGCGTCTGTTGCATCATTAAATGAATTAACCACTACATACCAAATAGGATAGACACATAAGAAACAAATTAGTAGCATAATAAGCGTATTAATAATATCAAAAACTTTCTCTCCGCTAGGTTTACTAAAACTAATATTTTTCATTTTTCTGCCTCCCTAGTATAATGATCTTCCTAAGAATTTCTTACTAACTGTATTTGAAACAAGTAGTAAGAATAGAGCGATCACTGATTTAAATAAACCAACTGCTGTAGCATAAGAATATTTTCCCATTGTCATACCTACTTGATAAACGTAGGTATCAATTACTTGGCTACGCTCTATGTTAATTTGATTCTTTAAGATCAGAATTTGATCAAAGTTAGAATTTAATAAAGATGCAACTTGTAAAATTAACATAATCGCAATTGTACCTGCAATACAAGGAATCGTAATTGCTTTAATCTTTTGAAGTTTAGTTGCGCCATCTACTGTGGCCGCTTCATATAATTGCTGATCTACACCTGCAATTGCTGCTAGGTAAATAATCGCCGACCATCCCATCTCTTTCCAAGTATCTGAAATCAATGCAATGCCCCAGAAGTATTTCGGCTCTCCTAGTAGAGAAATTGGTTCTTTGATAATGTTCATCGCTACAAGGAAATCATTAATTACGCCTTCTTTTGATAACCAGGATACCATAATACCTCCAAGTACAACCCAAGAAAGAAAGTGAGGTAAGTATGAAATGGTTTGTGTGAGTTTTTTAAATCTTGTTCCTCTAATCTCATTTAAAAGTAAGGCAAAAATAATAGGAAGCGGAAAACCAATAACTAACTTTAGCAAGCTAATCCCCAGCGTATTCGTCATGATACTTGCAAAGTTAGTATCTTGTATAAACTCCTTAAAGTATTTAAGTCCTACCCACTCTCCACTAAAAATGGATTCTGTAATTTTAAATTTTTTAAAGGCTATTACAAGTCCTGCCATAGGTATATAATTAAATACCAAAATCCAAATTAACCCTGGTACTGCCATCAATTGTAAACCTCTTTGTTCCCAAAGTTTTTTTAATAGCACTGTTCCATTTTTACTTTTCGGCATTTTTACCACTGCTACTTTCGCCATAAGAATACCTCCCATACGTTTTTCTGTTGTATTTATTATATAATTTTGATTTTTATAATATAATGTATATTTTTTTGTTTTAGGTATCATTTTTTTAGGTGCATCTTTTACAAAAAAGATGCACCTAATTGATTTACTATTCTTTATTTAATTCTCCGATGTATTAATTGTCATATACCCTAACTTAACAGTCTTCCATACAGGTTGGTTAATTTTAATCTGATACTTCGTTTTTAGCTCCTCATAAAAAGCATCAAAAGTTTCTTGCTGTTGCGCTTTAACTACCTCATCATATTGAGTCGTATCATCCTTCTGTGAGCACTTAATAATGTAATACCCTTTACATGTTTCAAACACATCACTTACTTGACCTACTTCTAACTTTAAAACTTGCTCTAAGATTTCCACCTCTTCACCAAATGGCTGCTCATTCATTATAAAGGATACTTCACCCGATTTTACGCCTATATCTTTATCCTTTTCATAATCTATTTTCTCAAACTCCTCTATCTTTTTAGCCTCTTCAAGATAACTATTGATTACAGTATAACGTTGCTTCTTTTCTTCTTGTGTCATAGCGTCTAGATTTCCTTTTGTTGTTGGTACAAAAAGATATTGTAGATCATATGTCACATAATCCTTAAGGTTAATCTGCTTTTTAATTGTCTCTTCATCAACCTTTAATCTTTTTAGACTTTCTATGTAATACTTATTAGCAAGTGCCATCTTCTCTTGAATCGCTTCCATATCTTCTCTAGATAATTGAGTAGCGGTCAGTTGTTGCTCCATAATGTCCTTTTGCATATTCATTACCGTGCTATGAGCTATATTTTTCTCTTCCTCAGTCAAAGTCATATTTTCATTTATTGCTTCTTGATAAAGCACTTCATATCTAATAACATCTTCCATCACTTGAGCTTTCATAGCTTCGCTTACTGTTATGCCTTTTTCGTGTTCACCTTCCCAGTAGTCTTTTTTATTTCCAAAATAAGAGTTTATGAGTTGTCCTTGAAATTCTGCAATCATAATATGATACATCATCTCATCTAGATAAATCTGATTTTCTCCTACTGTTACTACATTTTGTTCCTTATAAGGCTTTACACTTTTCTGGCATCCACTAAAACTAATGACCCCTATCAAACTTATAAATAGTATGCTTAATATTCTTTTTAACTGATTCATGTCGCACCTCTTTTGTCTCATTAATTATGCTTCAAGATTTACTTCCATTCTAATCACTTTTCCTTGACGTACTTTTTCAGCTACCTCATTTAATAAGATATCTTTTTCATATACTGTCTCTATTTGAGCATCATCTACTACTTTAATTTGGGTAATCTTATAGCTTCCAGGTATAAAATCTGCACACTTATTTACACGATAGATCACACTAATTCTTCCTAATAAAGTACACTCAACCTCTTGTTTATCATCTATCAGATATTTCGGTAAACAAGGTTGTAGTCTTAATACTAGATTTTCATTCTCTACAGTAAAAAGCTGCTTACCAAACATCATTAACTGCCAGATATGTAAAAACTCCGCTGTTGACCCACTTAGTCTTGCCACATATCCCTTTCCATGAATTTTCTCATCAGGATTTGCACTACTTACTATAAAAGAGGAATTTTCCAATAAGCTACGTCCATACATATTTTCATCTAAAAATGGTACACCTGTTGTTTTAAAGTCTACTATAAACTCTTTATACATTTCTGAGCGAAGTAATTCTAACAAATACTTGTACTCCATATGTAGCCAGATGGATTCATTCTCTAACCATCCTGCTGTAAAGGCTCTTGCTCTACCAATTTCATAAGGTTCATCTTTTAATGGTGCATTCACTTTATACATTTTGAGTTTTTTATCGTATAAATCACTTGCTTTAACATGTTCATATAACGCTTTCTTATCTTCTTTAGATGCATCTAGTTTCAAATAGCGAACAGGTCCTTCTAGAAAATCTGGCATTTTATGTACTTTTACTTTCTTAATCTGAATTTCATCATCTATGTTCTCATATTCTTCTACATCATATCTAAAATATGTTGGACATATACCATCTCCATATTCTTTTGCTTTTTCTATTCCTTGTATAACTTGCTCTAGCAATGCTTCAAGTATACGAATGAGATCACTATACATAACCTGCTGCGTTGTACCTTTTACACCAAATTGAATTAATTCACGATAATGTTCTTTAGCTTCATTAACTTTTTGCCATCTCGTTTGCATACGCTCTTCTTCATCTTGTATGCTACTAACTTCCTCTAATATATCTTCTAATTGACACATGAGCCAGATCATTTCTGTACTCATACATACTGGTTCTTTGTATTTTTTCAGCTTTTCAATAGTAAAGGTTAATAACCTAGATAATTCGTATGTCTCGCACATAGATGAACCTAATAAACCTGGTAAACCATTCAGGGCATCATACCACCCTGGTTTACCGCCCTCCATTTCAATTCCCATACCGTAAGGATCTAAATTAGTAAACTTCACAACATCTAATAAAATAATTTTAGCCATTAAATTAGATGTAAAAATCTCTCCTTTACCATTTTGCGTTTTAGCTTCTTTATGCGTAATATTTTGTTTGAGTTCATAATCAACAGCATTATATTGTCTTATACCTTTATCTGTTAAAGTATAGCGTTTACCTCTTGGATTAATTACTGCTTTTGATTCAAAATAAGTATATGTATTATCCCTAAACAGCAACTCATGCTCTTTTTCAGGATAAACCATGAGATAAGATTCTATTAAGTCTAGGTTATAAGTCCAGTGGTCAGTCCAGTAACCTTCTCCTAGTTCTGCATTGACGCTTTCTTTCGCTTCTTTGAATACTTTATTAAAGACTATTTCTTTATCATCCGTAAGCGCTTCTTGTCTCTTCTCTAGGTACATCTTAATCTGCCCTGGTGTAAATGGTTTTGCTAGAAGCTCTTTAAACTCTGCCTTATAATCACTTAGGATAAGCTCTACTAATTGAAGTTGCCCTTTTTCATCTACATAATAAGTAGTCTTCTGAACCGATAATGGATTATAACCATCTAACTGTATCATATTGAAAAATGTTTTTACATTATAGTCTTTGACATAAGGATTAAATAATACATCACACCTTCTATTTTGATTGACGTCTCTATAGTTTGCATTTCCTTGTGAATAATACTCTGGCAACATACTAAAGAAATTATAGTCACGCTCTATATCGCCATGCTTTCTTGAATAAAGATAGAAGATTTTATTTTCACCTAAAACCATAGGATAACCACCACGTAGCAAGTTATCTAAATAAGTTTGTTTACAGTATTCATCAAAAACTTTATCTCCTGTTCTGGTCATAATACCTTTGCAAAGTGCTTCTGTTAAATCATTATTTTCTTTTCTTTTCATTTCAAAATATGCTGGTGATTGGCATTTCTTATAAAACTGCTGTAAAACAGTTTTATGAGCTACTTGCCCAATTACTTCATAGAAAGTTATCGATTCACCAGCATTTAGTTTGACTTTCTTGCCAAAGAAGCTACAAGGCACATGATTTCTAGTAACTTGTTTTCTTTGATACATTTCCTCTAAAGTTGCTTCTTTTAGTCCTACTGCAGTATTCATGGTCGTATCATATTCAAAAACCACATCAGGATCTACAATAACAGGTAAGAGTTCTCCTCTTTGATCTATACAAAAATAGAAATGCCCTGCGTCAATCTCTTTAACATCAGCTGTATCTCCCATAGTCATAGGCACCCTAAAATAAGGTAGCTTCTTCTCTACATCTTCAACTTGCATCCAAGCCTTTGATGTTTGTCCCATTGCTTTCATAGAACTAATACCAATGCCATAAGGTAATATAGCTGCCATTCCATCTATTATTTCTATTTCTTTTTCTATAGTATCTGTATTCTTTACGGTAAGCTTACGCATAAGAGCCCCTAGATTCTCATTAGGTAATGTAAAGTATAGGGCATTTGTCTTTATATGATTTGTCTCATTGTTTTCTTCTACTTCAAACTCATTCATTCCTATATACATAGTTTGCTGCGTATCATCTTTAGCAAAAGCCTCATAATAATTACCATCTATTTTCATAAAAGTACGAAAACCTAATTTACTTACCAAAGCATAGGCCTGATGAGCAGGATAGAATTCCATAATAGAATGCTCTTTATCTTCTACTCCAAAGCTGGCTACACCTTGTCCTCTATTCACATAAAAACACCAAATGGGTATACCTTGCTTCCCACTAATCCCTGGAAGAAAACTTGAAAAAGTAGTTTTTTTAGCATAATCATTTATTATAAAGCGCCCTTGTTCATCAAACATTATTTCCTCCTCCGTATACAATTTTTTTGTATACTTATACTTTTTACTTTAGTATAACAAGGTTAAACATGTATGATGATGACTTAAATTTCTCTAAAGGTATCTTTTTTTTAGTACGCCATTCATTTTACTGCTTATTGCTTAAAATACTTTCTCCAATAACTAAATCCTCTGGTGTTGTAATTTTAATATTGGTATAATCCCCTAACACTACATGAACTCTATTTCCATATGCTTCTACAATCATACTATCATCTGTTACTTGTAATCCTTTCTGCTGAGCATCTTCATAAGCTTCTATTAATAACTTTTTCTCAAAGGATTGTGGTGTTTGAACTGCCCATAGCTTTTCTCTTTCTGGCGTTCTCTCTACTATTCCCACTTTTGGTTCCACCACCTTAATGGTATCTTTTACTGGAACTGCTATAATGGTTGCTTTACATTCTATAGTTTTTTCAATAGCTCTTTTCAATAGCTCTTTAGATATAAATGGTCTAGCACCATCATGTATCATAACATACTCTATTTCCTCACTCGTTGCCATAAGCCCATTATAGACAGAGTCTTGTCTTTCTTTACCACCTGCAACTACTTTACTTACTTTATTAAAGTGATAAGCTTCTACAATTTCTGTTTGAACTTTATGAATATCTTCTTCTCCTGTTACTACTATAACCTCTGAGATTTCCTCTAAAGCATTAAATGCTTCAATTGTATGTGCTAATACTTCTTTATCTTGTAATTTAATAAATTGTTTTTTTATCGCAGTCCCCATACGTTTCCCACTGCCACCTGCTACAATAATAGCTGCTATCTTTGTCATAATCCTTTTCTCCTTTTCATCTTATCTTATACAAAGTATACATTCTCCTCTTCATAAGACCTTATCATATTTTTATGAAAAAGTAATTGTACTCCCTATTCTTTACCATTATAATAGAACATGCTATAGACTTATGACAACACGGAGGACTTTAATATGACAAACAAAAGTCAATATAATCTCCTGACCTGCATCAGCATGATTGTTGGTGTTGTAATTGGTTCGGGGATCTTCTTTAAAAGTGATAATATCCTAATGGCAACTAATGGGAATATTTTCCTTGGTGTCTTAGCATTTTGTATTGCTGCTATTAGTATTATCTTCGGTAGTTTAACCTTATCCGAACTTGCTGCCAGAACAGATAAACCTGGTGGTATTGTTTCCTATGCAGAAGATGCTTATGGTAATGGCGCAGCTTGTGCACTAGGTTGGTTCCAACTACTTCTTTATTATCCAACTACAATTGCTGTCGTATGCTATGTTGTAGGTATTTACACTTGCATGCTATTTGGTATTACAGCTACATTAAAAACTCAAATGATAATTGGTATTATTGTTGCTTTAGCTATTATTGTAGTCAACATTCTTACAAAACAAGTTGCTACTTATTTCCAAACTGCTGCTACTTTTATCAAACTGATTCCTCTATTTTTAATTGGGATTGCAGGTTTTCTTTTTGGAAATCCATCATCTGCTGTTACGGTTACTTCACCTGAATTAGTAAGTGGATCTTGGTTAAGCGCCTTAATTCCTATTGTATTTGCCTTTGATGGTTGGATTGTAGCAACAGGTATCTCACATAATGTAAGAAATGCAAAGAAAAATGTACCATTAGCACTCATTATATCACCACTTATTATTTTATTTATGTACTTATTATACTTTGTTGGTATGAGTGTTTACTTAGGTCCAGAAGCTATTATGAGTTCAGGTGATCATCACGTGGAATTGGCTACTGCTAGTCTTTTGGGACCATGGGCTGCTAAAGGGATCTTGGTATTTGTTATTATTTCTGTAGTAGCAACTGCTAACGGACTAGCAACTGCCTTATTCCAAGTTCCTTATTCATTAGCAATTAGAAATATGTTCCCTGCCTCTCCTAAGATTGTACAAATTAATAAAAAATATAATGTACCATTGTATTCATATATAATTGGTGGTCTTATTATGTTCTTCTGGATTTTGGTTCATTATGTAACTCAAGCATATAACATATTACCAAACTCTGATATATCTGAGATTGCCGTTACACTTAATTATGTACTATTCATTGGTCTCTATTACGAAGTATTACGTCTTGCATTTAAAGGTGAAATTAAAAGTTTCTTTAAAGGCAAGGTAACACCAATCTTAGCTATTTTAGGTTCCTTAATCATTTTATATGTAGGCTTCCAAAACAAACTGTTTATTGTCTATGTATTAATTTGTGCTTGCATTCTAGTAAGTGCATATATCTATTATCATAGAAAAAATGGTACGGTTTCTGAAACATTGCCTACTGAAGATTAATAAAAAAATATCATAAAAGGGTCTATTAACTTATTAATTCATGGAATTAACTAGTTAATAGACCCTTAAATGCATTAAATGATATAATTTATGCTTCTGACTTACCTGATTATATAAGATTCTACATTGTTCCTATCTCTTAATTTTTGTATCATTTATCTATGCTAATATTCTAAATATTTTTCTTTATAAAACTAATTAAATAACAAGGGTGTGTTAGATAAAAGAACCTTGAAAATAAAATTAAACAAGGAGATAATTTATGAAATCATTCCAAGGATTTAAAAAAGGCATTAATCTTGGTGGATGGCTCTCACAATGCAAACATTCAAAAGATCATTATGATACTTTTATAGGTGAAAAAGATATCCAACGTATTGCGTCATGGGGTCTTGATCATATTAGGTTACCTATTGATTATGAATTAGTTCAAGCAAATAATGGAGAATTTATTGCGGAAGGATTTGTGTATATTGATAATTGTATTAAATGGTGTAAAACATATCATTTGAATATGATTCTTGACCTACATAAAGCCCTTGGATATTGTTTTGATGAATATGAAACTTCAACTGACTTTTTTCAAAGTGAAAAACTACAAAATATGTTTATTTCTCTTTGGGTAGAACTTGCAAAACGTTATGGGAAATATAGCGACTGCATTTCATTTGAATTATTAAATGAGATTGTTGATAGCAATATATCTGATATATGGAACACTCTTACCAAACGTACTATACAATCAATAAGAAAATATGCACCAACTACTCATATTTTAGTTGGAGGGGTAAGAAATAATAGTATTGAAGCACTAAAAATGCTTGATATGCCTTATGATGAATATATTGTATATAATTTCCATTTTTATGAGCCACTAATCTTTACGCATCAATCTGCGTGTTGGATTAAAGAAATGTCAACCAACTTTTCTACTCCTTATCCAAATCAAACCCAAAACTATATAGATAGTTCTAAGCAATTTCTTTCACCTGGAAGTGAGCAAATTTATATAACACATTCACAAGACCCTACAACTAATCTAGATACGCACTTTTTTGAGAAATTATTTATAGAAGCTATCCATATTGCAGAAGAGAGAAATGTCCCACTTTATTGTGGAGAATATGGTGTTATTGACAAGGCTGACCCAATCTCTACTTTAAATTGGTACAAAGATATTCATAGTGTATTTGAGAAATATAATATTTCAAGAGCTGCATGGACATATAAAGAGATGGATTTTGGAATAACTCAGGAACATTGTAGTAGCATTATAGAGCAACTTGTAAAGTTACTTTAGTAACTATAGATAGAATAAAAAAAGTGAAAGTCTCTTTTGGCTTTCACTTATTTATTCTATCTATTATTTTACTATGCCCTTTTTAACTATCCATCTAGATATGGCTGTTGCTAATAAAATCCCTATGGTATCTGCTATTAAATCTCTATAATCACAGCTTCTTCCTGGTACATACATTTGTATTACTTCAGTTAATGCTCCAAATATCATAATACATATTATAGTATAAATTAGATGGGGCATCTTTCGTTCTGCTTTCAAATAATCCCAATAAAAGCATACAGTAACAAAACCAAACATACTACAATGTACTACTTTATCTAAATGCGGAATACCAACAGATGGTACATCGTCTCCTGGCATCATAATACCTATTAATACTAATATTACTGATAATATCGTAAACTTATATTGACTTATAAATCTTTTCACGGCTTTCCCCTATCCTAAAACTTTTGCAAAAATCATGCGTCCTGCTGAGGTTTGCAACACTGTACTAACTACTACTTTAATAGTAGTACCTACATACTTTTTACCACCCTCAACAACAATCATGGTACCATCATTTAAATAAGCAAGACCTTGATCATGTTCTTTACCTTCTTTGACAATGCTTACCGTCATCTCTTCATTTGGTAATACCACTTGCTTAATGGCATTAGCTAAATCATTAATATTTAACACCTGTACTTTTTGTAATTTAGCTACTTTATTTAAATTAAAGTCATTAGTCACTACTTTACCTTGTACGGCTTGTGCTAGTTTTAAAAGCTTACTATCCACTTCCATAAGCTCAGGATAATCAATTTCCATCACTTCTACAGGTATGATCTTAGTACTTTTTAGTTCATTTAAAATATCTAGCCCACGTCTTCCTCTATTTCTTTTTAATGAATCAGAAGAATCCGCAATATGTCTAAGTTCATCTAATACAAAAGAAGGTATGATAACCTTACCTTCTATAAATCCAGTACTAATAATATCTAGTATACGTCCATCAATAATAACACTTGTATCTAAAATCTTCGGTTCTGAATGAGTTAAAATATCTCCTGTCTTACTGAGCCAACCTTTAATTTCACTTTTCTTGAGATGTACCAAATAAACCCCAAAAAAACCAAGTCCAATATATAATAGTAAAATAAACATCTCACTAATGAGTGTCGTTCTAGTCATCTTAAAAGCGTTGGTTGATAGATTTGCCACATATAACCCAATTCCAAGACCTATAATATACATTAGGATTTCCTGCATGGAACATCCATTTAGAACTTCTTCTAACTTACTAGCCACTTTATTTGCAATAAGACCTGCCACTGTAAAATAAATAAGTCCAAAAAATAATATAAACAGGATAATTTCTTTATTGATATACACAATATTCAGTGGTCCTGCAATATCTCCAGGGATAACACCTATTTTTTCAAGTTCCATTATCCCTGAAGCAAAAATGCCAGCAAGTATTCCAGAGCCTAAAAATCTCAGAATACCTTTCATGAGCGATCTCCTCCCTTATCTTTGACCAAGCGGTAGATTCGGTACAGCATTTAAGTCCATGCCAGCTCTTGTTCCTTTAAGATATTCATAATAAGCTGCACAACCAATCATTGCCGCATTATCCGTACATAAAATTAAATCTGGGTAATATAATGTTCTGCCTTGCTCCTTACAAGCTTTCTCCATAGCCTCTCTTAAACCTTTATTAGCTGCCACACCACCTGCAAGCGCAATTTTTGTAATGCCTTTTTCCTCAGCTAATGCCATTGTTTTCCCTACTAAAACATCTGTTACACTAGACTGAAAAGCTGCTGCCACATCTGCTGGATTAATTTCTTCACCTTTCATCTTAGCACCATTGATGTAGTTTAGCACTGCTGATTTTAAACCACTAAAGCTAAAATCATAGCTGCCATCTTGCATGGCTCTTGGGAATTTAATAGCATCTTTATTTCCTTCTTTAGCTAACTTATCAATCTTTGGTCCACCTGGATAAGTTAGCCCAATTGCTCTTGCCACTTTATCATAAGCTTCTCCAGCTGCATCATCTCTTGTGCGTCCAATAATTTCATAAGTTGTATAATCTTTTACATGTACAAGATGTGTATGCCCACCTGATACCACTAAGCATAAAAATGGTGGTTCAAGCTCTGGATGTGCAATATAGTTTGCTGCAATATGTCCTTCGATATGGTGCACACCTACCAATGGTTTATTCTTAGCAAAAGCAATAGATTTAGCTGCCATAACACCTACCAATAATGCACCTACTAAACCTGGACCATAAGTTACACCTACTACATCTATATCATCTAATGTTACATTTGCCTCTGCTAATGCTTCTTTGATCACTAAATTAATTTTTTCAACATGCATTCTAGATGCGATTTCAGGTACAACCCCACCATATTGCTCATGTAATGGGATTTGCGTTGATATAGTATTAGCCAATACTTCTCTCCCGTTTCTCACAACTGCTACCGATGTTTCATCACATGAAGTTTCAATAGCCAGTACAGTTATGTCTTTCATCTTTTCTTCCTCCAACCTAATTTCTTTTGTTTTATGATTTTTCATTCTCCCAACCGTTAATCTTCCATTTACCATCTTCCTTAGTTAATAAATATGTTCTTACCGTACTCCCCTGGTTTGTTGCATGAAGTACATTAACTTCTGCCCCAATAGCCTCTCCCTGATCATTTTGAGCCACATAAACTTCTGTCACTTCACTTATTACCAGTTCCATCTGCTCACCACTCATGGTTTCATGTTCTTTCTTAAGGGCTTCAATCTGGCTCTCTTGTGGATTTAATTCTTTAAATTCATTGCTATAAAGCTCTCTAATAGTTTCTACATAACTTTTAATGGCTTCATCATCCATAGGATATTTATAAGCTATTCCCATCAACTGGTTATGGATTTCTACTACTTGATCTGCTTCAGTAGGATATTCCTGATTCAGTTCATCAGCAATTTGATTGATTTCTTTCTTTACATCTATTTCTTTTGAAGATCCACTCGCAGCCTGCTTCATATCACCTTCATTAGAAACCCTATCCATCGTCATCCATACTACAGATATACCAACTATTGCTACTATTACTAAAATACCTATTCCTTTTTTCATAACTATCCCCCATTTCCCCCTCAAGTTTTAGATTATTTTCTTTTATTCTTCTTCAAAATCAATTGTTGTGATCATACGATCAGTACCCGCTATAGTATTGGGGAAAATCTTCTTAACATCATTTACATTAATATATGCTGTTGGTAGGGCTGGACTAAAGTGTGTAAGCCATAATTCCTTTACCTGCGCATTTTTTGCAAGAGTAGCTGCTTCAGAGGCTAGCATATGTTTATGCTTTTTCACCTGTGATAAGTACTCATCATCTGTATACATTCCTTCACAAATAAATAAGTCTGAACCTGCAATCATTTCCTGCAATTCTTGTGTTGGTCTACAATCTGTACTATAAGAAATCTTAATCCCTTTTCTCGCCTCTCCTAATACCATATCTGGTGTATAAGTTTTCCCTTCAAACTCTAGCGTATTTCCTTGTTGCAGCGCTTTCCAAATACGTTGTGGTACTTCATTTTCTCTCGCTTTTTCTACTAAGAACTTTGGTAAACGATGATTCTCAATGGTATAAGCAAAACATTTTACATTGTGTGGTACTGGCAGCACGGTAATATGAAAATCACCTACTTGAAGACTTTGCTTCTCATAACTTAACTCCATAAATTTTAGTTCAAACCCAATATCACGTGAAACGACTGTTAATCCTTCTACTACTTTTCTAAGTCCTGGCGGCCCAATCAGTGTTAGCGGTTCTGTTCTACCTGTATTATTCAGTGTGAGTAAAAGTCCTGGAAGTCCTGTAACATGGTCCCCATGATAATGTGTAAAACAGATAATATCTAAAGTTTTATATCCCCATCCAAGAAGACGCATCGTTACTTGCGTACCCTCTCCACAATCAATTAAAAGCTTTCTTCCATTAAATCTAGCAAGCATTGCTGTTAAATAGCGATCAGGAAGTGGAAGCATCCCTCCTGTCCCAAGTAAACAAATGTCTAACATAATTTTAATTCCTTTCTTGTACTACTGTTATTATATCCCTTTCACTCATTTGTTACAATCATCAACCTTAATTCCTAAGTAGCATTTCCAACTCTAACTCATCTAAATTATTATATTTAAGTTCAATTTTATTCTTTATAATTTTTTCCATTTTAACTCCATTTATTCACACACTCTCTATTCATTTTTATAAGATCATGACACACAATCATCTGAAACTTTTATATCTCTAATAAAATAACAAAAAGAGTGTTTAAAAGTCTCTACTGTCTTTTAAACACTCTTTTATCCTACTTACATAACTCTGCTGCGTAAGCTGCATTCATCTCGTCAATTTGCTCATCTGAATAGATAGGCATATCATCAATCACAATTTCTTCTACTGGTATTTTAAAATTTGATATCATCTTGTTATAACATGCCTGACACATATTAAAGCTTTGCCCCACTAATTCATTTGAAGAAAAGTAACTCCAAACCTTTCTTATCTGCAAATGATCCTCTTGACTACTACCCTCTACATTTATTACTCGACCGCAACTATTACAATATTGCTTTGCCCCTTCTAAATGTTCCAATATTATGGCACCCCCTCAGTAAATATGCGGTTACATGCTTTACTATCTTACGCTTGATTCTTTTATATTTAATAGGTATATATCCCCTAATATTATAACGCCTTCATGTTTTTAAGTACATAGGAAATTTTATGGAGTTTATAAGTAATATCTATAAATTTCCAATATATTTCTAGCCACTTTATAAGAAATTGTCACTATTTGGATACTCGCTTATTAAAGAATAATATTTTTTTATTGAACCATACTAATTCATGAGATAATTATGATTCCTCCCCATTCCAATTATCTCATAAACCCCAATATTATATAGTTCTTATTCATTAAAGCGATAGCCCCCCTATCGCTTCTTTTTTAATATTCAATAATAACGCTATTTCATGCTACCTATTATAGGTTGTTGGAATATATCTACATAAACAGATTATATAAAACCTTACATACTTTTATATTTTATCCTATTTTTTACAATTTATCAACTCATAACTTCACATAAAAAACTACCTAATCATATTTCTCACTAGGTAGCCTTTTACTTTTATTGATAGTCTGATGTAATGGATGGTAAGTTGCCAAGATTGTTAGATTCATCACCATCAGCTAGTGACCTAATATATTCACTGCCATCCTTTGAAGTAGATACCCCAACATGTTTAAGCATATTACCTTTTGCCATTTCTATAGCTTGATGAACAGAAATATGTTGACCAGATTCTAGTTCATAGCCTACAACTTCTCCTCCAGATTTAATAAGCTTTGTAATGGCCTGTGCATTGGCTCCACCTTCTGAAACCACCCGATTCACTACATTAGAAAAAATCATATTACCTCTATCTTCTTCTGCCATGATATAATCTCCTATTCTACCTCTATATATTTTATTTACAAAGTAATACTGATACGGATTATATTCTATTACTTCGTACTTTTACTCAGTTATTATTTTACAATCCCATATAATTATGCATAAGATTTTATGGATATTTCCTTGCATGCTTTTGTATATTATTGCACTCAATTAAGGATTTTTTTGTATATTTGATTATTTTTCACCCATTAGTCACAAAAATAGATTAGAATATGAAAGTAATCTTAATATAGCATTAGGGAGGATGAAGATTTTGATTGAAGTGACACATCTAGTCAAAAAATATGGTAAGCATATTGCTGTAAATGACATTTCCTTTAGCGTTAAAGAAGGTGAAATATTAGGTTTTCTTGGTCCTAATGGTGCAGGTAAGTCTACTACTATGAATATGATGACCGGCTATCTTTCTTCTACAAGTGGTAGTATTAAAATTAATGGTATTGATATTTTAGAAAATCCTATAGAAGCCAAAAAAAATATAGGTTATTTACCTGAAATTCCTCCATTATATATGGACATGACCATTGAAGACTATTTAATTTTTGTAGCAAAGCTCAAAAAAGTTAAAAAAACAGAGTTAAAAGTACATATTGAAGAAATCCTAAAACGAGCTGAAATTGAACATGTTAGAAATAGGCTGATTAAAAACTTATCTAAAGGTTATAAACAAAGAGTTGGACTTGCCTGTGCTTTAATTGGAAATCCTAAACTTCTTATTTTAGATGAACCAACTGTTGGCCTTGACCCTAAACAAATAATTGAAATGCGTGCACTCATTAAAGAATTAAGTAAAAAGCATACGATTATCTTAAGCTCTCACATTTTGCCTGAAATTAGTGCCATCTGCGATAAGATTATGATTATTAATAAAGGAAATATGGTTGCCTTAGATAGTCCTGAGAATTTACAGCATCTCTTTACTCAAAATGTACGTACAGTTTTACGCTTGCGTTCTATAGACGAAGCCTTTACGACTGCACTTTCACAAATTGAAGGCGTTGTTCAGGTAAAAGTACTTGAAACAGTGGAAGAAAACACTACTGAGTTGGCTGTTGATGCAAATCAAGGGATGGATGTACGTGAAGCCATCTTTAAATTATGTTCTGAAACAAACCACCCCTTACTGATGATGCAATCTGAAACTATATCTCTTGAAGATATCTTCTTAAAAGCAACAATGAGTATGGAAAACACTGCTACTTTAGAAAACACTCCAGAAACTACGACATCTTTAGATTCACTGACTGCGGAAAAACAAAACTCGAAAGAAGGTGTAAAAGATGAAGAGTATACTATCTAGGGAGTTTAAAGCCTACTTTACTTCTCCCATTGGTTATGTATTTTTAACCTTTTATCTTTTTATATTTGGCTTCTATTTTGCAGGTATTAATCTTTCCCAACAACTGGGTGACTACAGTATTATTTTCAGCTACTTAGTTAACTTATTACTTTTCACTATTCCTCTTGTGACCATGCGTCTTTTATCAGAGGAGCGAAAAAATAAAACCGACCAATTACTTCTTACTAGTCCTGTCAGTGTATGGGGTATTATTCTTGGCAAATACTTGGCAGCTGTTTTATTACTTGTACTGACCTTAGGTCTGACACTCATCCAACCTCTTATTTTAGAAGTGCTTGGAGATGTACCTTGGCCAGCAGTAATCAGTACATATATTGGATATTTTTTATTAGGTGCAACACTTATTTCAATTAGTTTATTTATTTCTGCACATACAGAAAATCAAATTATTGCTGCAATTGGGTCCATTGGAATCTTCTTATTTTTACTTTTAGTAGATGCCATCGCAACCCTTATTCCAGCACAACGTTTATCTTCATTTATCTTTATTTTAGTGATTATTGCTATAGTAACGCTCTATATTTACCTTTCTATTAAAGATATTTATATCAGTTTAATTGTTGGTTTTATATGCGCTATTATAACTACCCTTATGTATAAATTTAACGGCACACTTTTTGATGGGCTTTGTACAAAGATATTACAATGGTTTTCTCTTTTTTCACGCTACAATAATTTTAGTAGCGGATTATTAGATATTGGCTCTATTGTTTATTACTTATCCTTTATCTTTGTATTCTTATTCTTAACCAATCAAACTATCGAAAAACGCCGTTGGAGCTAGGAGGCTAATCCATGAGTAAAATCAATTTAAAAGATAAACATTTACGCTATGGTGGCTATGGCGCACTACTCACACTCTTAGTCATTGCCATTACCATCGTGCTCAATATTGTAATGACCAATCTTAACCTAAAAATTGATACCACCAGTGAAAAACTCTACTCTATTTCTGATGAAACCAAAGAAGTAGTAAATACCATTAATGTACCAGTCAACATTTATGTACTTGAAGAAACTGGCTATGAAACCGATTGGATTAAAGAGGTACTTACAAATTATACTAAACTCAATCATCAACTCGAGCTAGTGTATAAAGATCCTGTTCTTTATCCAGCCTTTGGTTCTTCCTATTTAGAAAAAACCAAACAAAATATTTCTAATATCAGCAATAGCACCATTATTATTGAAAATCAAGCAACTGGTAAATTTAAAATCATTCCTCCTACAGAGTTTATCTCTACTGATGGTTCTGATGGAATGGCTATTACACTAGAAAATGCTATTACCAATGGCTTGGGTTATGTCATGACAGAAAATGATGGACTCATTTACTATACTACGGGACATAATGAGCTTGCTTTACCAAATGCACTCACAGATTGCTTCGATCGTGCCAATCTGACCTCTAGTGCCATTGATTTATTAACAGATGATATGCCAACTCCAGGTGAGTCTGCTCTTTTAATTTACTCTCCTCACTCTGACTTTACAGAAGATGAAGTTAGTAAGGTAATTGACTTCTTAGCGGCTGGTGGTAAAGCAATGATCTTCTTAGATTATGATACCCCAGAGCTCTTACACTTTAATGAAATTCTAAATTACTATAGCGTCGCTCATGAAGCAGGTGTTGTAGTAGAAACAAATTCTGGTAATATGGCATCTAATTCACCAGCAATTTTATTACCTAGTGAAGGAGACCATGAATTACTAGATAATATAGCAAATAATTCAGCAATTATTATTCCTGTTTCTTCAGGACTAACCAAACTTGAAGGTGGCAGAAGTACAGTAACACTTAGTCCACTTCTCGGTACTTCTGATGGTGCTTTCCTAAAGAAAAATCAAGCAAGCAATACCTTTTCTAAAGAAGAAGGCGATATTGATGGGCCTATTGTCATTTCTTGTGCTATTGAAGAAAACACTGCAAATGCAGATACCAAGCTTTTTGTTATGGCAAATACTTACTTCTTAGATACAAACACTATTAATGTATCTGCTACAGGTAATACAAGCTATATCAACAGCGTTTTAGGTTGGCTTTTCTCTTTAGATACAAGCTATGCCATTGAAGGAAAAACAGAAGATGTCTATACCATTAAGGCACTTTCTACCACAGAAGTTTTAATTATTGAATTAGTTGTTATTGTTCTCATCCCACTTATTATTATTATTACAGGTATTACCGTTTGGATTAAAAGGAGACATTTATAATGAAAAAATCACTAACTATCACTTTAGCTGTATTAACTTTAGGAGCACTTTCAGTTGCCCTTTGGTATACAACTACTAACAAAACAGAAGAATCAGCTTCCAACACTCAAGAAACAACTGCTGAAGCTGATGTGACCCAAACTAGTGATATTACATCCTCTACAGAAACTGAAGCCGTTTCTGTTTTAAAACTTGAACCTTCCAATATTGCTTCTATTGAAGTAACTGTAGGAAGTAACACTT
Source organism: Cellulosilyticum sp. (assembly GCA_015058045.1). Lineage (GTDB taxonomy): Bacteria > Bacillota > Clostridia > Lachnospirales > Cellulosilyticaceae > Cellulosilyticum. The sequence goes on along the minus strand of SVDC01000017.1, from coordinate 39,729 downwards.
TAAACTATTTATATGATGGCGAAAATTGGACACTTGAAGGATTTGAGGATTATGCCCTTGACCAATCTGGATTAAACTATAAGTCTAAAGTTATGTTAGATATTGATGCAACTCGTTCTATCAAAGATGCCAATCTTGCCGAATATGGTTTAGATGCACCTTCTAAAAAAGCCACTTATCATTTAAAAGATGGCTCTACAGTAGGTATTTCTTTAGGAAATCTTTCATTGGATCAAATGAGCGTTTATGCCATGTTAGATAATGATCCAACTACAGTTTATGTAGTAAATAGCATGGTTTACAATTGTATGATTGGAGATATTAATTCCTATAGAACAAAAGAACTAGAAAACTATGAGTCTGCATCTATCCACGATATTATTATTAGTGGTAGTGAGTTCGATCATATCACATTAGCACTTAGTCCTGAACAAAATGGTTATTCTACAACCTATAATCTCTCAACAGACGACTTTGAAAATGTCCTTGCCAATACCTACAGTACAGAACAATTAAAAGCAGCACTACCAAAATTCACAGTTAACAATTTTGTAGCTGATGATGTAACAGATTTATCTACATATGGACTGGATAATCCTCGTCTCCATTTAACAGTTAACTACTATGACCCAAATTCTACTACATCTGATACACCAAGTAGTGATAATACCTTTAATATTATTGGACAAGCAGATTATATCTGGGGGAACACCTTAGAAAATGGAGAAATTGCCTTTATGAAAGTTGGCGATAGTAGTGTTTACTCTATGGATGCGACTTTCTTAACAGGCTTAAAAGAAACTGCTTCACCATTCTTCTTAGTGAGTAAATATATAGCGATGCCTAACATTAATAAAGTAACAGCCATTGATGTTACTTTTGATGATGCTTCATATCATATGACTGTTGACGAAGCTAATCAAAAATATAGCTTAGATGATAAAGAAATGGAAAAAGACCTCTTTAAAAAGCTTTATCGTAATATTTGTGGCCTTACAGCAGAGATTGAATTAGATGAAAAAAGTACAGATTCTACAGCAGTAGCTACTATTACCTACACCCTTTCAGATGGTAGTACATTATCAGCAACTTTAACACCATCTACTAATAACCAATATTATCAAACTTATTTAAATGATGTTTTATTAGTAGGCGTTACAAAAACACAACTCGTTAACTTAAAAGATACCCTTAAAGCTGCTAAAGCTGGAGAAGAATTTAAGGATATTTATTAAGAACCTATTCTTATCATTAAGCTTCAAAAAATAAAAAGTGCTAAAAACTTCAATTAGTTTTTAGCACTTTTATTTTTAATGAATAACTACTCAGTTATTCGCCTAATCTTTCTTCGATAAATCGAGCTAATTTCTCAGCCTCTTCTTGCATTACAGCTTTATCTTTTCCTTCAATCATTACACGTACAAGTGGTTCTGTACCTGAAGGTCTAATAAGGACTCTACCTTCACCATTGAATTTTGCTTCAAGGGCATCAATTTGCTCTTGAATTTCTGGATCTTCGCTATATGCATGTTTATTTTCATTTTTAACTTTTGCATTTATAAGAACTTGTGGGAAGATTTGCATGCAATTTTTAAGCTCTGATAATGGCATACCTGTCTTCTTCATTACATAAAGTAATTGAATCGCAGTAATTAAACCATCTCCTGTTGTATTGTAATCAAGGAAGATAACGTGTCCTGATTGTTCTCCACCAAGGTTGTAACCATGTTTAAGCATTTTTTCAAGAACATAACGGTCTCCTACCCTTGTTTGAATAAGATTTACATCTTGTTCTTTACTCATAATGGTTAAACCAAGGTTACTCATAACTGTTGCAACGATTGTATCTCCTTTTAAGATACCACGTTGTTTCATGTCTAAACCAACAATACTTAAGATTTGGTCTCCATCGATTAATTCACCTTTTTCATCAACTGCAAGACAACGGTCTGCATCACCATCAAAGGCAATACCAGCTTCCATTCTACGTCCAACAACTTGACTTTGAAGGTCATTCATATGTGTTGAACCACACATTCTGTTAATGTTAATACCATTTGGTTTGTGGTGAATGAGTTCAACCTCTGCACCAAGTCTTTCAAGAGCAATTGGTGCCACCTCTGAAGCTGCTCCATTTGCACAGTCTACAAGAACTTTAAGTCCTTTTAAGTCTCCTGAAATTGTATTACATACATAATCAATATATTTATCAATCACTGAGTGATCCATTTCCCAAGTACCAATTTCTTCACCTGTTGGTAATGGAATACTTTCACTTCTAGCTAAAATTAAATTTTCAATTTCCTCTTCTAATTCATCACGTAATTTATAACCTTCACCATTAAAGAATTTAATACCATTAAATTCAACTGGATTGTGAGATGCTGAAATCATAACCCCTGCATCTGCACCTAATTCTCTTACTAAGTATGCTACTGCTGGTGTAGGCACGACTCCAATAGAAATAGCTTTTGCACCTACTGAACAAATCCCTGCAACAAGAGCTGCTTCAAGCATTGTTCCAGAAATACGTGTATCTCTTGCTACTAAAATTTTTGGTTGTTTCTTTGTTTCTTTTGTTAAAACATAAGCGCCAGCTTGACCTACTTGGTATGCAAGCTGTCCCGTAAGTTCTGTATTAGCTACACCTCTTACGCCATCTGTTCCAAATAATTTACCCATTTGATATGGCCTCACTTTCTCCTGAGGGAATTTTTAATCATTTGTATTTATTATATACATAAATACCTTGATTTACAACTATTTCATATTCTCCCTAATAGTCCATATCCCTATTGCATAGCGTTACATCTGAGTATCCTGGTTAGAGTCTTTATTTTTATTTTTTTGTTTTTCCTCATTTTCTTTACTCTTGTTAACAGCCACCATATCCCCAATACTAACAATTAAAATAATAGCTATTAATACCAGTGCTGCTAAAAAAGGAAATTGTCCCTTTGCTTCCTCATCTTCTACAGCTGATAACAATACCATTCCATTATTTATAATGTGTGTCATAACATTCCCCATACTTTATTACCCCCATTATCTCATTACTCATTTTCTATGTATGATTTATTCACATTACTTTTAGTTGTCTATTACAATAATCCACACAATCCCCAGATTTGTATGTGTAATTCTATAATATTCAACAAATAAAAAATCCTAGCACATTTATTTATGTGCTAGGATTAGTCCTTATTATTATATCACTATCCTTACAGAATTTCCATATTCTTCCTATTGTGTTTACTACCATAATTAACTTCCATTATTTGTTATTTTTATCTATATACTTTTCCATTTTTATCATTAGTGCCACTCATCCACTCTATAACGTCATCTTTACCTTCTATTTCATTTTTTGCACTTACCCCTATTGCTACATCTGGCTCCAATAGCTCTATATCTTTCTCTATTGTTTGAATCCATTTGGAGCAACCATTGCTCTGGTTATCCATTATCCTCTTCTTTATCTTTATCGAAGTTCCCTAGTATAGATTCTTTATTCATTTTAAACTTCACATACGTTTTATTAATCCAATAAATCCCAACACTCAAATACCTAAAGATTGGCTCTGATGCAATAGCAAATACAGCTAGGAGCATACCACATCTTATAGATATAGAACTAATGGCAAATAGGTTACTCATAAACGCAATACAGAATAAAAAGCCTACAAGCATTGTAAGAAATATACCAAGTCGCCATCTATTCATCGGAACACTTGAGCGGTATAAAATCATAAAGCCTACTATTGCCATAAGCATAACACTTGCTGTAGATACGTCATCTTGATCCACGCCAAATTCAACCCCAAAGATAATCAGCGCACTAACAATAAAGAAGTCTGTTAGCCCTGCTGGAAGTGCTTTAAATAAAACATTAGTCATAAAGCGCCCTTTGATGCGACTTGTGTTACGCTCCAATGCCAATAGAAAAGCTGGTATGCCTATAGTAAACATGCTAATAAGTGAAACTTGAGAAGGTTTTAATGGGTAATTCACCATAAAACAAATTGCAAAGAGTGACATCATAAAAGAAAATAGATTCTTTACTAAAAACAAGCTAGCAGAACGTTCAATATTATTCACGACTCTACGCCCTTCCTTAACCACAGAAGGCATGCACGCAAAGTTAGATTCTAATAGTACAAGTTGTGAAGCCTGAGCTGCTACATCACTTCCTGATGCCATAGCAATACTACAATCTGCATCTTTTAAGGCCAGTACATCATTGACACCGTCTCCCGTCATAGCTACTGTATGTCCTGCTTCTTTTAAGGCTCTTACAAAGCTCCTTTTTTGATTAGGTGTAACTCGTCCAAACACTGTATACTTTAAAATCGCTTGTCTAATATCCTCCTCTGTCTTTAAGGTGGAAGCATCTATATATCGACTGGCATTTTGAATTCCTGCTTTTTCAGCAATCTTAGAGACGGTTATCGGATGGTCACCTGAAATCACCTTAATCTCCACATCCTGCTTTGCAAAATATGAAAAAGTTTTCATAGCTTCTTTTCGTATAGGATTAGAAAGTAAAACAAATGCCATAGGCTCTACTTTACCTACCAATGGCTTACCATCTAGATTCCCCTCATATCTTCCAAATACCACAACTCTATAACCCTCGCCACTTAAACTCGTAATCTGTTCCTTGTACGCTTCATATTGCTTACGAAGCACAAATTCTGGTGCGCCTAATACATACACTTCTTCTCCAAATCTTACCCCACTATATTTAGTCGCTGAAGAAAAGGAACTTACCTGATCAGCTTTTCTTCCTGTTGTCTGGGTAAAGTATGCAGCTAAAGCCTCCATGGTAGCATTATCTCTTGCCATATTATCCGTAAAGTCTCCCATTAATTCAGTAAGCTCTATCGCTTCATAGCCTTCTAATGTCACAAGTTCACTTACAGTCATTTTATTTTCCGTAATGGTCCCTGTTTTATCTACACAGAGGACATCTACTCTTGCCAAGGTTTCTATACACTTCATATCATGTACAAGGACTTTTCGTTTGGCTAAATGCCTTACACTAACAGCTAAAGCTACACTAGTTAACAGATATAGCCCCTCTGGAATCATGCCAATAACAGCAGCTACTGTTGAAGTCACGCTATCCTTAAAACTATCTCCCCCAATAAAGTATTGCTGATAAAATAAAATGATGCTAATGGGAATAATGGCAATACCTACTGATTTAACAATAACATTTAGAGAACGCATCATCTCTGACTGTTCCCCCTCTTTTACAGCCTTTGCTTCAAGAGTAAGTTTAGATGCATAGGAATCTGCACCTACCTTATTTAATCTAGCATAACATTTTCCCGATACAATAAAACTTCCTGATAATAAGGCATCATCCATTCGTTTCGTAATTTCATCTGCTTCTCCTGTAATAAGAGATTCATTAACTTGTACTTCTCCCTCTAACACAATGGCATCTGCACAAATCTGATTACCTGCTGAAAAAATAACGATATCATCTAAAACTAGCTGTTCTATAGGTAAGTCCATCTCTTCGCCTTCTCTTACAACTCTTGCCCTAGGTGTATTTAATACAGAAAGCTGATCAAGTGTTTTCTTGGAACGAATTTGCTGTACAATTCCAATGAGTGTATTGGCTATAATAATCGGTAAAAAAGTCAGGTCTCGATAAGAGCCTACTATAATAAGTAGTACAGTAATCACTGCAAAAATAAGATTAAAATAGGTACATATGTTATTTATAATGATTTCTTTTTCCGTTTTTGAAGGTGGCTTAACAGGTGCATTGGTTTGATTTGCCTCTATTCGTCTTTCCACTTCATCACGAGATAATCCTTGCCTTATCCTCTTAAAATCTTGCTCATAGACTTCCTCTTCTTGTACAAGCTTCTCTATCTGCTCCATCTTGGCCCTCCTCTCTCAAAAACTGCCTGTCTCACATTCTTTTAAAGTATAGCCATTCCTTCTTTATTTTATTAACATCCATTACTCTATTTTTTCCCTTTACTAAATTTACATATTGCAAATACAGTGCTCAAGACTACTAGTGTTAATCCTATACTCATAATGAGAGTTGGACTAACCTTCGAAGTCACAAAAATGGCTGTCGGACCATCTGCTCCCCCAATAATCCCTATAGAACTTGCTTCATGTACTATCATCTTTTCCTTTATGTATAAGCCCACTATTACTATACTTACTAATGCAATACCTATCTTGCCTAACATCATACATTTATTCTGCTTCATTTCTATCCTCCTGTTATTAAAAACAGTAAAATATTCAGCTCTTCTCAATTACTATAAGCTCACTATACCACTTGCTACTTCAGCTATAGCTTCTTCTAAATTCATCCTAATGCCAATTGCCTTAGTCTTTAAATCATCTGATAAACTAACCTCTTCTTCATGAACTCTAATCAAACGTGCCAAATCATATTGTCGGCTTTGCTCTTCAAAAAATGTTCTCATCCTAATCGATGGATCCATCCCTAGTTCTAGAAATACTATTTTTTCTTGACTATATTTTTGTACAAAATCATAAAAAGCACTTTCATTTTGCATAGGCTGTTCATTAACAGTCTCTTTGGCCTCTTGTTCTCGCTGCCTATTCCAATCTACATCTTGTATATTAGGAATTAAATACCCACCGCAATGCGGACAACGTGGCATTTTATTAGCTTTAATCTCTAAATTTCCCTCCATACTTTTAATCATTGACTCTAGAATCTCCATACTATCATAGAGTTTTTGGGTACAAGACTGACTACATTTTAAAAAGCGCCCATCTCCTCCTTGGGCAAATACTCTCTCCTCTTTAAATCCTACTTTTTGAACTTGGCTATCTATATTAGTAGTATAAATCATATAATTCTTATTTCTAATAAGGCGTAATAAGTCTCTATAACCATTTCCTACTTCTCTTTCATAACTTATGTACTTAATATATCTTGCCCAGTAGCCCCAATATGCCTTTGCATTTTCAGGTGTAATCTGAGTATACATTCGATTGAGTTCTGCAAGGCTTCTAAATCCCATTCGGTAATAGTCATAAAAATACGCTTTTACTAAATGATACCTAGCATGGTCTAGACCACTAGCTGCTGATACGCCTTCTCCAATCCCAATCACTAGTGCATCTGCTTCATGAATCCATTTTCTTGCTGTATCAATTTGCGATGAGTAGTCTTCTGACTTCCGAAAAAGTTTCTTTAAAAACATCTTTTCACCTTCCTGAGTTGTAAATTTTAATCAATGTCTATTCTTTGCTTGCATCTTACGCTCATTACAGCTATAATTAATAACCAAATTTTAGTGCACAATAAGGAGATTTTATGACAAAAGATTTGACTGCTGGAAATCCAGCCAAACTTATTTGTATGTTTTCTATCCCCCTACTCATAGGAAACTTATTTCAACAGTTCTATAGTATGGTAGATACCGCCATTGTAGGGCGTTTTGTAGGTGTAAATGCCCTAGCTGCAGTAGGTGCTACCGGTAGTATGTCTTTTTTAATTGTTGATTTTGTTATAGGACTAACTGCTGGTTTTGCTATCCCTATCGCTCAAACCTTTGGCGCTAATGATAAAGATAAAATGCGTCATTATGTGGCTATGTCCATTTACTTATCTATAGCACTTTCCATTGTGGTTACCATTCTTGCTGTATGTTTTGCTAAACCATTATTGGAACTTATGAATACACCTGTAGATATTATAGACGATGCCTATACTTACATAGTGATTATTTTCGCTGGACTTTGTACAACTGTACTTTACAATATGGTAGCTGGTGTACTTCGCTCTATCGGAGATAGCAAAACACCACTCTATTTTTTAATTCTTTCGGCTATTTTAAATGTTATCTTAGACCTTGTCTTCATTCTTAAGTTTCAAATGGGTGTTGCTGGAGCAGCTTATGCTACAGTGATTTCACAAGGTATTTCAGGGGTACTTTGTTTATTTTATGCCATTAAGCGTTATAAAATTTTACATTTAACAGCCGAAGATTTTCGCTATCAGTCTGGTTCTATTTACAAACTACTTCGATTAGGATTTCCTATGGCACTTCAATACTCCATTACAGCCATCGGTATTATGGTTCTTCAATCAGCCGTTAACTCTTTAGGTTCTACTGTTGTGGCAGCCTATACAGCCGCTTCTAAAGTAGAACAATTAGCACTGCAACCTTTTAAAACACTAGGTATTACTATGGCTACTTATACAGGTCAAAACTTAGGTGCTGGCAAAATGGAGCGTATAAAAAAAGGTGTCACAAGTGGTATGGTCATCTGCACCATTTGCTGTATCATAAGCGGGCTGATGATTTTCTTCTTGGGTGATGCTTTAGTTGGTCTATTTATTACACCATCGCCTGAAGCTATGGCTGTTATAGAAACGTCTAGAGAATATCTTATTGCAGTCGTTCCATTCCTTATTCCTGTTGGCGCTATCTTTATTTATCGTAATAGCCTGCAAGGTCTAGGTGAAGGCCTTATCACCTTAATTGCTGGTATGATTGAGCTCGTTTCTAGATGTATTGTTGCACTTTTCTTTACATCTACCTTAGGATATACAGCCATTTATCTTGCAACTCAGGCTGCTTGGCTTAGTGCTGGCGTATTCCTTGTAATCGTCTACTATGTAAAAATGAAAAAAGGGAGATTTATATCCTGTTAATATGCTTAAAAGAGAGGATGCATTGGCATTTCCTCTCTTTTTTATTTTCTATGCTTTATAAATACTTGCAAGTTTTTCAAAAGCCTTAAAAGAACGTCTAATCATATCTTCTTCTACACAATAAGATATTCTCACATATCCAGGGCAACCAAAATCATCTGCTGCTACTAATAGTAAATCACAGGCTTTTGCTTTTTCACAAAAGGCCACAGAGTCTTCCTCCATCGCTTTCATGAAAAGATAAAAAGCACCCTGTGGTTTCACGCATTCATAACCCATTGCTGTTAAGTTTTCATAAAGTAAATCTCTGTTTTTCTTATATAAATCAATATCTCCAGTTTGTCCAACACACTTAGCAATCACTTTTTGGAATAAACTTGGTGCACAGACATAACCTAATGCTCTACCTGCACCACAGACTGCTGCATATACAGCCTTACTATTTTCCACTTCATCTGGAACTAAAATATAACCAATACGTTCCCCTGGTAAAGATAAAGATTTACTATAGGAATAGCATACAATAGTATTCTTATAGTATCTTGTTACATAAGGAACGACTACATCATCATAAGCAATTTCTCTATAGGGTTCATCTGAAAGTAGTACAATAGCATGCCCATATTCATCAGACTTTCTATCTAGTAAGCTTGCTAATTGCTTAATCGTTTCCTCAGAATAGATTGTGCCTGATGGGTTATTAGGTGAATTAATAATAATAGCCTTTGTATGTATATTAATCGCTTCTTCTAATGCCTCAAAGTTAATTTGAAAAGCTTTTGTATCAGCAGGTACCATTTTAAAAGTAGCACCTTGAGCTTCAATAAAAACACGATACTCTGGGAAAAATGGTGCAATGACTACAAACTCATCTTCTTTTGTCTCAGTTAATGCCTTAATACTAATACATAAAGAAGCTGCTGCCCCACAAGTCATATAAAAATTATCTGCCTTAACATTTAAATCATATGTATTATTTAAATATGTAGCAATTGCCGCTCTTGTCTCTAAATCTCCCTGTGCTGAAGTGTAACCATGAATAGTCGAAGAATCTACGGTATCTAAAATTTCCATAATGGATTCTTTTACGCAAGCTGGTGAAGGAACAGTAGGATTTCCAATACTAAAATCATAAACATTTTCTTTTCCAACTTCTTGTGCACGTTTTTTTCCATATTCAAATAACTCTCTAATAGTAGACCGTTTACTTCCTAACTGATACATTTTTTCTGATACCATTTTCTAACTCCCTTCTTAGTTCTATATTAATTTACTTTATCTTATCATAACTCATTTTCTGACATTTTCAAAACTTTATATTGAACATCATGATGCTACTCTACATTTTCGCTAGCAACATATTTTAAATGACTTAGTGCCCTTACTGTATGAAAACTAATGAGCCCAATAGGTTTCTTTGATTGCATCTTTTCCCAAAATTCAATACTAGAGATTTTCCCATTTAAATAATTTTCTACATCTATGTTTATGTCCTCTTCTAATAAAGGACCCTTTACCACATCATAATGATGTACGAAACCTTTTCTACATTTGACTATAAAATCAAGCCACTCATCTGTCATTTTATCAAAATAAAGGAAATTCAAATTATTATCTTCCTCATACTCATAAATATTAATAATAGGTGTTTTAGAATTATGTTGTGCCCATTGCTTTACTGCCATTAAACGATCTATACAATAAAATCCCCATGAAAAATCTTTTGTATGACGTGTCACCCTTATTGAAGGAAACTCCACAATATGCGTACTTGCATGATAGACTCTCATTCCAATCACACCCTTCTACTCTATTTCATTTATTAAGTAGATTATTTCCTTTATTTATATTTCTATAACTAGTATTTTATATTTTATTGTTGTATCTATAAAAAGGTGATTCATACACATTTATGAATCACCTTTTTATGCTTTATGTAGTTTTGCATTTTTATAAAATAACTATTTTATAAAAATCATATCACGCCTTATTTTGCCTTTTCAAATTGAGGTATTACTTTTTCCATATACCTCTTAAAAATTTTCTTTGATTTATGCTATACCTATTTATATGTTCTAACTTATTACTATCTAAAAATACAAAGTCACTTTCTTTTAAAATATCCGATTCATTAATATTAGGATGGTCAGCTGGCACTTCACTAAATCCATTAACCCATAGAATACCACCTGTATTAAGGCTATTCATTAAGTTAGTATAGAACTGTGGTTTTAATCTGTAATGATTTATTACAACTGCTTCCATATTATTTAAACCAGTAAAACTCTCTTCTTTTGATAAATCTAATAACCTGGTTTTAATTTTAAGCGACTCTTTTTCAGCAAAGTAGTTTAGCCTTTTTAGAGCTTCTTCACAAAAATCTATAGCAAGCACTTCATATCCTAGCCTTGCTAAATAAATAGTATTCCTTCCATCACCACAGGCAATATCTAAGATTGGTCCCTTCTTTGGGAAAAATCCAATGTCATCCTCTAAAGACTTTTCATGTCCCATAATATTTAATTCCCTATGCCTAAATCGTGCATTCCACCAGTCACTATCACCCATATATTTCATTTTTATATTCCTCTTTCTGCGCAGGGAAACTATCCATTGAAGCTTATCTTCAACAAATCCCTATTTATTTCTTACATTGTATCATAGGTGTCTAATTTTTTTCATTTGTGCCCCTCACTTACCCATTCACAATCCATCATCTTTTACTTTTCAAATGTCATTGTATAATCACACTTAAAGGTTTCTCCTACCTCTAAGCTCACAAAATCTTTTTTCTCACTGATTTCCTTAGAAGCTGTTATGTAGTCGGTATGCCCAACCCATGGTTCAATACATACAAAAGGTGCACCTTTTTCTGGTGACCATAAGCCTAAGAAAGGGAGCTGTTCTCTACTCATAGTCATACGATAGTCATGTTTCAAGGATTTTAGTGTTACCGTTTGACTTTGAAGCTTAGTTAAGATGGTCACACCGTCTTTAAAGAAATGATGGCAAAGTGGAATGGTTTTAACTTTGTAATCTTCACGCTCTCCACTTAAATAAACTTCAGGTGTAATGCCCAATTTCTGCGCTTCTTCTTCCACTTCAAATTCAATTACATAATCTTCCAATGTTTCATCTTCAAAAGCTGGGCAATTGAAGGCTGGATGCCCTCCTATAGAAAAGTAGATTTCTTTTTGATCTATATTTTGTACTTCATATCCCACTTTAACCTTATTTTCTTGGAGTTCATAATGAAGCTTTAAAATAAAATCAAAAGGATATTTTTCTTTAGTCTTTTCATTGGAATGCAGTAAAAAAGTGATTTGATGATTGCTATAGGCTTCTACTTCAAATTCACTATCTCTTGCAAAACCATGTTGTGATAAACCATAGCTTTGACCTTGGTATGTATACTCATTTTCTAATACTTTCCCTACAATAGGAAATAAAATAGGTGCATGCCTTCCCCAAAATTTTTCATCACCACACCATATATATTCTAATCCATCCTTTGATTGAATACTGGTTATTTCTGCACCTGCACTTTTTATAGATACAGTCAAAAAATTATTGCTTAATTGATATTCCATACTCTTCCTTTCCAAATCTAAAAGCATAAAGATGTCTGAAACTTGAGTATCATTGTAACGATTTATTTCTCTAATGATACGCATTGTAGACCACGCCTACACAAATTTAGATTTTATCTATTATACTGATGCTATTATAGAGTGGATAAGATGAGCTCCCCTTGCCCACTAATAGTATAGTTTCCACTACCTGCTGGTACAAAGAAGCTATCCCCCTTTTTCCCTATCCATTTTTTGCTTCCTTCTACTATTTCTACAGTACCTTCTACAATTAATAAATCATGAAAAGACTCCTCACTAGCTAAAACATGCATTTCTTTTTCTAGTTGAATACGCTTCACTGTGAAATAAGGACAACTTGCTAATGTTCCTATACTCACACCTTCTAGCATTTTCATCACATAAGGTGTACTTAATTCTTCTGCTTTATTGAACTGAGTAACTTCCAATGCCTTATCAATATGCAGCTCTCTAGGTTTACCATCAGTACCTACTCTACCATAATCGTATACGCGATAAGTCACATTGGAACTTTCCTGTATTTCAGCTATGACAATGCCTTTACCAATGGCATGCATAGTTCCTGGCTTAATAAAAAACACATCACCTTTATGTACCTCGACATAATTTAATAATTCACTTAGGGTATTTTCTTCAATGGCTGCCTTAAACGTTTCCTTACTTAAGTCTTTCTTAAATCCATAAACAAGCTGGGCCCCTTCTTCTGCTTCTAAAACATACCACATCTCTGTTTTACCTAAGTCATTCTCATAGACTTTTGCATAATCATCATCTGGATGCACTTGCACAGATAAATTGTCCCTTGCATCAATGAGCTTAATTAAAATAGGGAGTTCATCCTCTGTCATAGATTTTGTTCCTAATACCTTCTTTCCATTTTCCTTAATATACTCTGCTAGACTCTTCTTTTCTCCATCTATTTCAATTTCACAAATCCCTGATGGATGGGTGGAAAGTTCCCAGCTTTCTGCTACAATATCTAAATCACTTTCTTTTCCATATGCCTCTTTTAACTTATTTCCTCCCCAAATATAATCCTTATAAACTGGCTGAATCTTAAACATAAGTCTCCTCCTTATTGCCTTCTTTTTCATGGGCTCATTCTTATTTCCATAGCTTTTATATGAGCTTAATTTGTCAACTTTAGGTACACTTTGTTGTCTCACTGCCTGTTTATATTCTGTCTCTGTATTTTATCTATCTAATAGTGGTCTCTAGAACAAACTCGTTCCTCTCTACCTAAAAAAGCTCAGTCGAAAGAAAAATAAGCAAAAGCCAATCTTTCTACACTACTGAGCCATTCAATGTACTACTGATTTAAATAAGCTAAATTTTTTTCTATTAGTTCACATCTTTGTTTTACACAATCCACTGAACGAAGAGGGTCTTCTGGTGTATTAAATGTGTAATCTACTAATCTTTCAATGGTTGTTGTCGCTACATGTAACCGAGTATCTGCTGTAGCATAGTAAATATAAACTTCTCCATTATCACGTGCTATGGCACCATTGGTAAAAGCTACATTCCCTACATCTCCAATAAGCTCTAATTCATGTGGCGCAATAAAGAAACCAGAAGGCTCTGCAATCACCTTAGTTGGGTCATCTAATGCAGTTGCAAACACATAAATAACATATCTTAACCCTGCTGCTGTATTTCTTACACCATGGGCAATATGAATCCAGCCTCTATCTGTTTTAATCGGTACAGCACCTGCACCATTTTTAACTTCTGTAATCGTGTGGTATTTACGTCTACTTGTAATCATTTCTTCTTCTATGTAAGCATGGGTAATATCGTCACATAATCCAAACCCAATACCCCCACCACTTCCCGTATCAATAAAGCTGTCTTGTGGTCTTGTATAAAAAGCATATTTACCATTTACAAACTCTGGGTGTAGCACCACATTTCTTTGCTGGGCAGAACTTGTCTTAAGGTTAGGAAGTCTCTCCCAAGTTTTAAGATCTTTGGTACGTACAATCCCTGCTTGTGCAATAGCTGCTGAAAGCTCTGGATTATCAGAATCTTTGCTTTCTGAGCAAAATACACCGTATATATAACCATCCTCATGTTTTGTAAGACGCATATCGTAAACATTCGTTTCTTCTTTTTCTGTATCAGGAAGTAAAATAGGATAGTCCCAAAATCTAAAGTGATCTATACCATTTGGACTTTCTGCTACTGCAAAGAAAGATTTTCTATCATTACCTTCCACACGTGCTACCACATAAAACTTCCCATTTAACTCTATCGCACCTGCATTAAAAACAGCATTAATACCCAGACGCTCCATAAAATAAGGATTCGTTACTGGATTTAAATCATAACGCCAAATAAGTGGTGCATGTGCTTTGGTTAATACGGGATTTTCATAACGTGTGTAAACCCCATTATATAAATCAAGTGGCTTATTAGGTTTTGTTATAAGCTCTTCATATTTAGCATTTTCCCTTTGGTAGTTTTGTTTAAACGCTTCGTTATGCATCGATTCCCCTCCTAATCACTTCTAAGCACATTCTTCCATTGTGATATGGACACTTCCAAGGTTCTACAATTGGAAAATCTTTATTGGGTTCATTATAGTCATTAAGTTGCCAATACCACTCTGAACCTTCTCTTGGGTCCATAAGATAGGTTTTTATATAATGCCATTCCTCTAATGCTGCTGTTTTAAATTGGCTATCTCCTGATTTTTCATAGGCATTTAAAAAGCCGACTACTGTTTCTGCCTGCACCCACCAAATCTTTGTGGTATCAATCTCTTCATTAAATCGTTCATTATTAAGTGTCCCATTTTTAAAGGCAACTTCCTTTACTTTATAAGCAATATCCACTGTATAGGCTTTAGTTTGCTCTATTAATGCCTGATCTTTTAATACTTCTGCTCCTCTATCTATCAGCCATGCTGCTTCAATATCATGACCATAAGAATGCATATCAGCAATAGAGTTTAAACGCGTATCAAAAAAGACTTCTAACTGCTTTTTCTCTGGACTATATACTTTTACCCTTACCATTTCTAAAATAGCCTTTAAGCATGTTCCTACCTCTGCTTCATGGCTTACTCTATACAGTTCTGTATATGCCTCTAAAACATGAAGAATTGTATTCATGGTTTTTTCTGCGACCTTACCTTCAGCTTTCATATGAGGGTCATCACATAATTTTTCATTATCAATAAGGTGCCACTTTCTATCAAAGGCTTCTAAATAGCCATACTCATCCTTACAAGTTTCTTCTATCATATGAAATAAGCCTAATGCCAAATCTAATGCTTCCTGATTTTTAGAAACTTCATAATAAGAAGATAGTGCATAAATGGCAAAGGCTTGATTATATGTATGCTTCATATCTTCTACCACTTCGCCTTTATAATCTAACATCCAAAAGACCCCACCATACTCACGATCTATGCAGTGGGTCTTCATAAAGTTAAAAGCATGGGTTGCTTCATCTAATAATGAGGCATCTTGTAAAGTCTTATAGGCATTTGAGAAAAACCACAGGATTCTACTATTTAAAATGCAGCCTTTGATTGCTTCTTTATCCAGATTTAAATCATAATCCATATAGCCATAATAGCCACCATATTGGTTATCTCTAAGCTTCATCCAAAATGGGATAATCTTTGTTTCCAAGTGTTGCTTCACTTCTGCAATAAACACTTCATCACCTTCTTATAAAGGCCCATAGGCTATAGTCTCCTATGAGCCACTTATTTTTATAGATTATCTTATACCAATTTCTGTATCATCACTTGTTACAACACTATGTGCTTTAATGTAATCTATAACCTGATCAGCTGTAGTAAAAGCAAGACCTACATAGCTGTCTGCTGCGCCATAGTAAATAGCAATTCTACCTGTTGCGCTATCACAAATCGTTGCACATGGGAAACATACATTAGGTACAAAACCTCTTTCTTCATACCATGCTTCTGGAGTCAGTAAGAAGTTCTCACAGCGATATTTCACAATAGATGGGTTATCAATATCTAAGATGGCACCACCAATGCTATATACATAACCATTACAAGTTCCTGCTACACCATGGTAGAATAAAAGCCATCCTTCACTGGTTTCAATAGGTGCTGCACCGCCACCAATCTTAAGAGATTCCCACCATTCTCTACTCTTACTCATAACATGTCTATGTTTACCCCAGTAAACCATATCAGGACTTTCGCTCACAAAAATATCTCCAAATGGTGTATGCCCTGTATCACTTGGACGGCTCAGCATCATAAACTTGCCATTGACTTTTCTTGGGAATAAAACAGCATTTCTGTTATAGGGTAAGAATGGATTTTCAATTCTTGTAAAGGTCTTAAAATCTGTTGTTTTAGCCATACCAATAGCTGCACCATAGAAATCTTGACACCACATGATGTAGTATGTATCTTCTATTTTTACAAGTCTTGGATCGTAAGCGTAGATTGGCATAAATGGATTGCCTTCTTCATCTACAAATGGAATCTTATTTTCATCAAAGTCCCAATGAATACCATCTTTACTTCTTCCTAAATAAATAAATGAAATCCCATTGGTTTGTTCACCACGGAATACACCAATGAATTCACCTTCATATGGTATAACCGCACTGTTAAAGATTCTGGCTACATTTTTAACTGGATTTCTTCCAATAATCGGATTTTCTGTATAGCGCCAAATAGGTGCATTCACTAAATTCCCTGGATTTTCTTGCCAAGGCATATTACTTACTTCTGGGCAGATTAGTTGTACTTTACTCATTGTTTTCCCCTCGATTTCCTTATATTTTTAGTATATAAACATCATATTTAGGTCTTTATTTATAGCTTTCACTTCACATCACTTATATATCAATCCCTATAATCTAACTCTCTCTTTTTCTCTATATAGTGATTTATAACCACCTAACCTTTAACAGCGCCTGCTGCTAAGCCACTATAAATTTGTTTTTGACAACAAATAAATATAATTAAAGCAGGTATAATGGTTATAATAACGCCTGCACAAATATAGTTATATTGACTACCATATGGACCGGTAAAGGTATAAAGGGCTGTGGAAATAGTTTGTGATGGAATATATAGATTAGAACAATAATATTCGTTATAAATACCTACACCTTTTAAAATCATACAAGTTACCATAGCAGGTTTTAAAAGAGGTAGTAAAATCTTAATAAATACCCCATAGTATGTACAGCCATCCATAATCGCTGATTCATCTAAAGAAACAGATATATTTTCAAAGAACTGTAAGAATACATAGATGGATATGACATCCGTTCCTAGCATCAAAATTATGTAGCCGTAAATTTTATTAATGAAACCTAATGAGTGCATAATTTGATAAACTGTAACTTGAGTTGCTACTCCAGGGATTAAAGTTGCGAATAAAAAGAGATTTCTAATCAGTGCATTTCCCGGGAATTTAAAGCGGTTTAAAACATAGGCTAGCATTGCCCCTATCATAATAGAGCCACATACCACAACAATCATAATAATAAAGGTATTCTTAAACCCATTGAACATTTTCGCCTTAGTCCATGCAATCTTAAAGTTTTCTAGATATGTCCAGCTTTGTGGTAACTGCATAACATTAGTTGTGGCATACTCTTCATCCGTTTTAAAGGCAGTAAATAAACAAACAACTACAGGAATAACTGCTATAAAAGCACCCAGACATAAACTAAAATACTTTATAAATGTAAGGATAATATTTTCGATTTTTTTTCCAATACTCATCTTTATGCCCCCATTCCTTTAGATGCTAATTTTTTTTGTTTTTCTGCTTGCTTTCTCTTCTTCTTAGCTGCTCTTGATTCATCCTCATCGCCATCATTAAAGAGATAATTCATCGTTACCTTTTGGAAAATAGTAACCAGTACAATAATCACAAGAAGCACAACTGCCATAGCTGAAGCAAGCCCTACTTTTTGATTTTCATGAGCAATTTTATGCATAATAACAAAATAAGTTCCTGTCCCCATGGTACCTTTGGTAATAACAAATGGTGGTTCAAAAGCACTTAATGAGCCCGAAATGGAAAGAATTAAATTGAGCACAACAATGGTTTTAATGCTAGGTAAAATAATATATTTAAAACGTTGCCACTTATTAGCACCATCTAAATCAGCTGCTTCATACATTTCTTGATCTACAGACATAATCGCTCCAATAAAGAGCACCATATTCTGTCCCATATATCTCCAAAGTGAAGTTGCAACCAATGACATATTATTAATACGTGTATCTTTTAACCAATAAGGTAAATTTTCTGGGTTAAAACCAATCCAAGAAAGAAGGGTATCTAGTACAAATCCCCTTGTATAGAAGAATTTAAAGATATAACCTACAGCAATCCCGCAGATTAATGAAGGGAAAAACATAGTTCCTTTAAAAAAGGCGTTTCCTTTTGTTTTAAAACTAAGAAGTGTTGCAAAATAAAGAGCTAAAGCTAATTGCACAAATGAACCTGCCATATAATATAAACTTAAATATAAAGCCTTAAAACAATCATCCCTTGTAAATACTTCTTGGTAATTCTCAAGTCCTACAAACTCTCTTGCGCCTAGATACTTCATATCAAAAAAGCTAAATTGAATCATTTTAAAAAACGGTAGATAAGTAAATGTAAATAGTAATAGTAGTGGAATAAACAAAAAAGTTACAATAACAAGAGGCTTTTGCCATCCACCACGCTTTATCCATTTTGAAAACTTACCTTCACTTTTGGTGGCTACTATACTTTCTGTTTTTGCATTCATATGCCCCTCCTATTTTAAGAAAAGCCAGAGCAATACATCTCTGGCTTCTCAAAGTTCCTCTTTTCATGGATTAGTATTTGATCTCAGCGTTATATTTTTCTTGTCCCTTAGCCCATTTTTCATTCCATTCAGCCATAATTTCATCTAATGTTTTAGAACCAGTAAGCGCTGCTTCAAGGATTGCACTATCTGGAGTATTATCTGTGTTAAGACCAACTTCAGACTCATTATTAATATCCGTAAATAAAGTTTCTTCACCTACTGGAGATGGATTATCTACAATTAAATCAATACCATCAAATGCGTCATAAATTGCTGGGTATTCATCACCTTTTTGAATTGGAATACCGCCTTGATCATAAGAGAATCCTGATTCTTCTGTAAGCCATTTAATATAGTACATAGATGCTAATTTTTCTTCATCTGTTGCATGAACATTGATACCATAGCAGTAGTCTGGACCAGCAGATGCATATTGTTTTCCATCAGGTTGTGTAATTGGGAATGGCATATAACCGATATCATCTGGATTTGGACCAGCTTCTTGCATTTGAGTTACAGCCCATGAACCAAGTACCATCGTACCAATTTCTCCATTGTTAATCATACCTTTACATCCTTCCCAGTCAGATGTAGTAGGGTCATCTTCAATTAAACCTCTAGCAGTTGCTTCGTATAATACATAGTAAACAGAATATGGTCCTGTCATATCATCCCTCTTAGAGAATGGATCTTTCATATGTGGTAACTTCACATTCATAAAGTCTGCATCACCTGTAGCTGAACCACCAATATAAGCATCCCAAGCTCCCATAGTCCAACCAGCACTAAAGTTTGAATACATTGGAACAGCATCTGTGTTATCTTTAATCTTTTGAAGTGCATCTAAGAATTCATCTGGTGTTTTTGGCATTTCTGTGATTCCAGCTTGTTCAAAAACTTTCTTATTATATACAATACCTTGAGCATTACCTGTAGAAGGAATACCATATACTTTATTTTCATATTCCCTGTTATTAACAAACATATATTGTTCACTAATTGTACTTAAATCACCAAATGATTCAAAGTAATTTGGAAGCTCATCTTTATCCAAATTAGAAGGTACCATACAGATTTGTCCCCAATCGTTAGTCGTTAAGCGAAGAAGAATATTTTCTGCATAATCTGTTGTTCCTTCATATTGAATTGTGATGTTTGGGTAAATTTCATTAAATTGTTTAACATAGTCTTGGAAAACAGTATCTACGATATCTGTTCTATGTGTTAATATTTTTAAAGTAGCTGTTAAGTCTGCATTATCCCCTAATGTTAGCTGATCAATTGTTACACCTTTCGGTACAGCTTCACTTGTTTCTGTAGCTACTGCTTCTTCTTTTGTCTCTGTTTTTGTTTCTGTACTTGTTTCAGGAGATGCACTAGCTGTTGTTTCACTTGTAGAGCCGCCACATCCAGCCATTGATAATGCCATACCAGTCGCTAAAACTAAACTAGATATTTGTTTCCATTTAATCATTTTATTTCCCCCTTATATGTAATACTTCACTTTTAGCTAATTAATTCTTTTTTCTAGCTTAAATTAATTTTAATATATAGGTTAATTAATTACATCACATTATATTTTAATTTTTCACACTATATTTTATTTTTTGTTTATTTTATACCTAATATTTTGTTTATTTCAAATGTTATTGTTAACTTTTATATATCTCTTTACCTTATTACCTTAATATTGCTTTATAATATTTAAGTTATTAACTTCTTTTTTTTACTATAGCTTTATGATATATTATTTTTAACTCGACAGAATATTCTTTTTTAACTTTTTCATTACTATTTCATATCCTTTTAATTTATGGGGGGAGATTTCTATGCAACTTAAAGACATAAATCATATTATTTTGACTTTATCACCTTTATATAGTACTTCTGAGCTACCCATATTGACGCCTTCATCTTTTGCAAAAAACTATTTATACTATTTAATTTCAGCAAAATCTGTCCATGTACAATTTCCTTTTTACTTGGAATGCCATCCCTTTGATGGCTATATCATGCTCTATACAACTGAAGGTGAAGGCATTCTTACTTATTTAGGAGAACATTATGCCTTAACACCTAATACCATTGTATTTATAGACTGCCATCAAGCCTTTCGACTAGATTTAGAAAAGTGTAGTTTCTGGCATTTTGATTTACTTTTTATAAATGGTTCTAGCATTGCTGCTTACTTTAATACGTATCATCTAAATAGCTACTGCCTCTGCCACCTTACACCACTTTCTAATATTCCACCTATTATTCATAAACTCTTACAATCTACTTCTTCAAACTTAAACGAAAATGATTTTATTATTTCTAAACTCATTACGGATCTATTAACTGAACTTATGCTGGCTAAAGATGCTGATATTTATCACACAACTAACCTCCCTAAATACCTGCTACAAATTAAATCACTCTTTGATGACCATTATAATGAGCATTTCAATCTAGATTATCTTGCTCAAGAATATCATGTTAGTAAATATAAAATCATACGTGATTTTTCTACTTATCTACACGATTCTCCTATTCACTACCTTATTGAAAAAAGAATCGCCGCTGCTAAACGTCTATTATTAGAAACAGATGATCCTATTTATGAGATTGCTTCAAAGGTAGGGATTGACAATATCAATCATTTCACTAACCTATTTAAAAAAAGCACGCATCTCACCCCTAATAACTATCGTAAAATAGGTCAACTAGAAGTTACTGAGTACCTAGACGACTAAACTAAAAAGGCTACTTCATCAAAGTTTAGATTTATTCTAAGCTTTACATGAAATAGCCTTTTTTCATTATCTATCTATTCGTAACATTATATGTATGACAGCCTTATATTTTTTATCGTGCTTTAACCGTATCTTTAACAACCATTTGTCCAGTAATAATTTGAACCCCTTTTGTATATTCTTTATGATTAATTTTTCTAAGTAGTGTTTTTACCCCTAGCTCTGCCATCTTATCGATTTTTACCTCATAAGTAGTAATTTGTGCTGTAGATAATGTTGAGTAAAGATAATTATCAAATCCTACAATAGAAATATCATCTGGTACGATAAGTCCTCTTGTTGCCAAAGTAGAAATCATCATATTGGCAGCAAGATCACTATTACAAGCAAATGCTGTTGGTAATTTATTGGGTAGTTCTATTTTAATATTATTTTCCATATCCCTGTCATCAATAACCCATTCTTTTCTCATAGGAATATGGTTTTCTAATAATGCCTTTTGATAGCCAAAGAAACGATCTGTGATACTGCTTGTATAGAGTACCTTTCCTACAAATCCAATGTCTCTATGTCCCATCTTAATAAGATAATCTGTTAAAACATACATGCCATAAAATCCATCAGAAATAATCGTATCATACTCCATATGTGTATCATAAAAATCTAAGAAAATAACAGGGACTATATTATTTTTCCAAATATACTCTGAGTACTTTGCATTAACTTGTCCTATCATAATGAGACCATCTATTTTTTCATCTTGTATCATCTTAGGTAGCTGGCAATTTTCTTCATCTACATCATCTAGAATTTCTAATATAGCATAATATCCTCTAGCCTGTAATTTTGTAACGACCATCTGATAAATTGCCCAATAAAAGGATGTACTACCATCTATAAATCGACTAGGTACTAAAACCCCTATATTCCCTGTTCCTTTATTTTCTTTTGTCTTCTGAGAAGATAGGGGGATATATCCCATCTGCTGAGCAAGCCCCTTAATACGTTTTCTCATTTCTTCACTTACACCACTTTTATCCGACAATGCTTTAGAAACCGTTACATTACTTACCCCTAGTCGTTTTGCAATATCTTCTAGCTTAACTGCTTTTGCCACTTTAATCCTCCACCTTTCAGGTTAATCTAATGTCTTTTTTATTCCTTATAGCCCTATAAGTCTCATTCCATCTACTATGCAGATATAAATACCCAATAAGCCAATAACTGCACTTAATCCTCTTATAAGTAAAATGAAGCGATCTAGTTTATACAGCTGTTTTTCATATTGATAACGTTTTCCTAGCAAAACAAGATCCCAAATTTGATCCTTTTTCATAAATGCAACGGTCCCTCCAAAGACAATACAAAATAAGCCAAATATGAATTGCACCATATACTTATCCTCCTATTTTCATGTCACACTCGTTCTCAATGATTTAATGATTAACTGCTGTTAAATGAATTAATTTTCCTTTAAAATCTCCAAAAATACGTTCTATATTAAGTCCTGCATACATTAGCGCTTCACCACTATAAACTTCCTTAGTTTCTTCTATGCAATAAAAAGTGTGGGCATCTAATCCTTTTAGTTGAATTCTTCTGCTATGATAATTGGGCTCCGCCATCACCTGAATAAAGGTAACTAGTGCCTCTTTTTTATCTTTTGAAACGACTGACCATGCATCATGTGTATGATTTTCACTATAAGAAGCAATGCGATAATAATCGCCTTCTCTTACTAAATCATTATATTTGTGATACATTGCCACTTGGTCTGGAATCATCTTTCTATCTTCCTCTGGAATTCGGGTTACATCTAACTCATATCCAAAAGTACCTAAAAGTGCTACATAGCCTCTTGTTTCAAAAGGTGTGCCCCTACCTACTGTATGGTTTGGACAATCACTAACATGAGCCCCTATACTAGAAAGCGGATAAATCATAGCCGTACCTTCTTGAATATATAATCTTTCGATAGCATCTGTATCGTCTGAGCACCAAATCTGCGGACTGTAGTAAAGCATACCCGGATCGAATCTAGCGCCTCCACCAGAGCAGTTCTCAAGAAGCAGGTAAGGAAAATCATGTATTAATCTTTCTTGTAATTCATAAACACCTAAGACATATCGATGATAAAGTTCTCCTTGTTTTTCCTTCTCTAAATAGAAACTACCAAGGTCACTAAGTTGTCTATTCATATCCCACTTAACATAGGTAATATTAGCACTCTTTAAGACGCTACTAATCATCTCATATACATAGTCTCTAATCTCTTTTCTAGACAAATCTAGAACATATTGATTTCTAGATAAACTAGCTGTACGCCCAGGAATTTGAATTGCCCAATCTGGATGTGCTCTATATAGGTTAGAATCTGGCGAAATCATCTCTGGCTCAAACCAAATCCCAAATTTCATGCCCAACTTATTGACTTCATTTACAAGATATCTTAAGCCACCTTTAAGCTTATTTTCATTGACTTGCCAATCACCAAGGGCACAATTATCACTGCTTCTATTGCCAAACCAGCCATCATCCATAACAAGCATCTCAATACCTAATCTAGAAGCTTCTCTTGCAATATCTAAAAGTTTATCGGTATTAAAATCAAAGTATGTAGCCTCCCAGTTATTAATTAAAATTGGGCGTTTCTTGTGGGTATACTCCCCTCTAATTAAATGATTACGGAATAAATCATGATATGTCCTTGTCATATGACCTAAGCCTTCTGCTGAATAAACCATAATAACTTCTGGTGCTGTAAAAACTTCTTGTTCTTTTAAGATCCAAGCAAAATCACTTGGATGAATACCCATCACGGCACGAACCCTATTGAATTGATCTAACTCTGTCTGAGCAATAAAGTTGCCTGAGTACACAAAGCTAAACCCATAAACTTCGCCTTGATCTTCGTTAATGCCTTTACTTGCAATACCCATAAAAGGATGGTCTTGATGACTAGATGCTCCCCTAACAGAAGAAGTACTTTGTTTACCATGTCCAATCTTCCTTTTCTGAATATGACGTTCTCTTGCCCATGAACCATGTAGTGTCATCATTTCATAATCCTTATTTTCTAAATCTAGACAGGTAGAAAGTACCTTAGTTAGTACAATAGATTCTGTATTAAGATTTCTTATCTGTACACTTCTTGTGATGACATCTAACTTTTCAAATACGGTATAACTTAATGTAACCTCTAATTTTAAGATTTGATCCATACATACTAACTCTAAGGTTGTGCAGTCTTCCTTACTACCAAACGTAGCTGGTAAGCCTTCTAAAGGTTTCTTCCCTTCATAGATGCTATGACTTACATAGTTTAATCCACATGCTGTATGTCCCTTATCTGTTTTTACTGCCAAACAATCTTCTCTATAATCTCCTAAACCATGGGTTGGATACTCCATAGGGAAACAATCTAAAAACGAAGTACGATCTCTATTATTTTGAGAAGGCACATAAGGTAATTCATTTATTCTCATTAAATAAGATAAATGATAATCCTCTATTCTTCTGCCATAATAAATATGACCTACAAACTGTTCATCATCCACAATACCAATCATATAAGTAGAACTTGGGGTGTCTAATTTAAATACACGTTCATCTGCATAGTATTTAATACTCATAATACCCTCCCTATTATCTTCTAAGATACAAGAAATCCTAATAAATTAAGTTTTTTACCTTTTTCACTGGCTGGCATTTTAATTTCAATCGTTACCTTTTGTTTGGCATCACTTGAAAACAATGGATAAGTCTCTGGATAATTACCCCATCCATTTTCAAAGAAAGTATCTAATGGCATAATAGATTTTCCATTTACCTGTATTTCAACTTCTGCTCTATTTTCTTCAATACCGTTTACATATAATAAAAATACATTTTTCCCTTCTACTTCGCAGGTAAATCGTGCTTCATCTGCATCTTCTATTACTGCATACCCTGTATTGATTGTTCTAAAACTTTCCTCTGTATGCTCAAATCCTACTGATTCTAAAATCTTAAGATCTTTAAACTCTATTAGATTTCCCTCTATATAAGGTACTCCAAATAGGCTTGCCTTTGGCACCTCTTCATCAAAGGTACGACCTGCCTCTTTACTTAATGCAGCTTCCATCAGCTCTGCAATAAGTCCAGCTACAATCCCATGTCCCTTATCATTAGGGTGCACTTCATCTGTTTCAATGTCTTTCCAAGTATAGGAACCTAATTTCATTTGTCTAAAGACTTCCTGTCGATAACTTACTGTCGGAATATGATAGTGTCTAGCAATCTGTGCTTCCTCTTCTTCCGCGCTCTCTCCCGTTTCTAAAGTCATAAAAATTTCAACTATGGCAGTATCTGGAAGATTGATTACTAGTTTTCTAATTAAAGATTCATATGAAATATTAGTATCTTGCTTAGGTGAAACATCATTAGCTGCAAATTCTACAAATACTAAATCTGGCTTATAAGCAATAATATCTCTTTCTACCCTATGTACACCAATCAGTGAACCTGTTGCACCTACCCCTGCGTTAATACTTTCAATCTGCATATTAGGAAACTTTTCTTTAAACCATTTAGTAACACGTTCTACATAAGCATTTTCTGGAAGAGACGGATTACATCCTTGTGTAATAGAACCACCAATAAAACCTATTTTCAACTTTCCATCTTGCTTTGCCTTCTTTAGTACATTCGTTAACTTTTGTACATATTCAAAATGATGTACCATAATATACCTCCTTAGCTTAATTAGTTAGGATTTTATTTTTTTTAGTTTTTTTTAGTTAAATTAATTATATATTATTAACAGAAAATTACAACATTTAAATCTATATTCCGTTAAAAAAACAGAGGAAAGAATTTGGTCAAATTAACCAAAGACTCTCCTCTATACTTTAAACTTTTATTCATTTTCTGCTATTTCTTCTTTATTCTGCCCATTATTGGCTTCACTACCGCCAACCTCATCTGTATTGTCATTTGTACCTGTATCGCCTAAATCAGGGGAAGGACTTGGACTCTCAGTCATCAATTGCTTAATACTTACTTTAATACTAATTGGGCTATTTTTAACTTTAATATTCTGTGGTGGAATAATGGTGAGTGGTAGAGTATACTCTCCTTCTGTATAACCTGTTAAATCTAGTGTTGCTTTAATATCCGATTTATCCGTTATAATGAGATCATCTGATAATCCACTTAACTCAATATTAATAGCACCCGTTAAAATTTCATAAGTTAATCCTTCTCCTATTCCCGTAACAGATAAATTTAACTCATTCATTGGTATTGGATAAGTTAATGTATTTTCTTCACTTACCTGTAAACTCACACTTACCTTGTCATTTTCTAATGAGACAACACCCTCTGGTAACTTCATAGCTACCTGCAATAGGCTAGATTCTGTTATATGTGTTAAGTCAATTGGCTCTAACTCAATTTTTGAAATAGTATCTAAAACTTCCGGTCTGCCAATAACAGTTACCTCTGATAAGGCGGCATCTACCTTTGTTAAAATATAGCCCTCCGGCATTGCTCCTGTATAATTAAGCTTAATTGGTACTACTTTTTGGCTTCCTATAGGGAGTTTGACTTCTGCCGTTTCACTAGATAGTTTAAGACCTGTAATCTCCACCCCATCTATATCATAAAGTTTAATTGGAATATTGCCTACTAATTTCTCTTCTGAAAAATCTTTGGCCTCAATATAAACTCTAGCCTCTGCTACACGATCAATTTGTGATTTAGCACCCGTAATCGTGACTATTTCTGGTGAGATAATCGGCTGGCCATCTCCTAGCAAAGTATATTGACTTACTATATCTCCTGCTAATTGATAAGTAATCTTTTGTTCTTTACTGCCAATCTTATCAATACGTACTTTTGTTACTATTGGCCTTTTATCTTTAACGATAACACTACCACCGTCTAAATTGATTTTTACGGTGTAATTGGCATTATCAGAAATAGAATCCTGTTCTAAATCATCCATATAATCTGCCAAGTTTAAAGTGACTTTGATTAAGCTTGGATCTCTTACCAGTTTATCTACATCTAGTCTTGGTCCACTTACAATCACTTGGAAATTCTGGTTCAAAATTTCTTGCCTATTGGTTAATTCATATCCCTGTTCTTGTAATTCATCTTCTCCTAGAATTTGAATCGGAATGCCTGATATTTCTTGAGGTTGTGTGGGATTTTGTGTATTAATAACAAATACCCAAAGCATAGCTGCAATGACTAATGCAGCTATTTTCCATGGAAGGTTTTCTGTAAATAATTTATTCATGTTTACTCTTTCCTTTCCATATAACCTTTTTTCTCTCTAAACGTTTCTTGTCCGAACGCTTTCTCTTTTTAGTTGCAAGTAGGATTTTTTTAATAATTTCAGCATCTAATCCTCTTTTTATTTTTCCATTTCGTACGCTAGAAACAATTCCTGTTTCTTCGGAAACAACTAAAACCAAGGCATCTGTTCCTTCAGTAATACCAATGGCTGCTCTATGTCTTGTTCCTAAATCCATACTAATTTCCATACTATCAGAAAGATTTTGTATAAAGCATGTTGCAGCAGCTACTCTATTATTTTTAATAATCACAGCACCATCATGGAGTGGTGTATTTTTTTCAAAAATATTAATAAGTAATTGACTTGAAATCACCGCATCTATTTTAATTCCTGTTCTTTCTACATCCCCTAGTTTTGTATCTTGTTCAATCACGATGAGTGCCCCTGTTTTAAGCTTCGCCATATGCATGCAAGCTTTTGCAATACCCTCAATTGATTCATTACTTAACGCGTCATCTGCTTCCTCAGAGGTATTTAGTATAGACTCAAAAAGTTTACCTTGCCCAATTTGCTCTAATGCTCTTCTTAACTCGGGTTGGAATACAACTATTATTGCAAAGGCTCCCACTGTAATTGTTTTTGAAATAACAAACCATAAAGTATGAAGCTGAAATATATAAGCAATAATTGCTACTGCAAGTACAATGACTACACCCTTAAAAAGAGTCCATGTTCTAGTATCTTTTATCCATATCATCACCAAATAAATGAGATATGCCACGACCAGAATATCTACAACGTCCCTAATGCCGATATTAGGAAAACCTATATATGGTATCTTATCCAGTGCCTCTTTAATTGCGTTCACTGACCCAAACTCCTTCTATACGTATTTTCTTCTTTATTATATCATGTTTTAAGTGTCCAGTATATTTTATTTTTACTAGTATTGGAATTTGTTCAAATTAACGAAAATCTCTTTGTTTCATTCCATCTAAAAATACACTTTGCTCTAGTCATAAAAAAGTGCAAACATCATTTATAATATGCTTGCACTTTCAGAATTATATACTTATAACCCACTTGTAAAATCATCTTCTTTTATATGTCTTTGTTTTCCACTCATTGTTTGTGATAAGTCTGTATAAACCTTTTTTACTTTTTTATGTTTTGCATGTAATTTAATTTTAGGTACAATCTTTACATAGTAATAATTGTCATCATCCTGAAACTCTACTGTCTCAGCTCGTTGATAATCTAGTGCAATAGCAAAAAATTGCATTACCACGGCAATCACACTAAAAAGCACTGTCTTAAGTATAAGTTCAATCATATTGATTTGAAGGTCCATAAAAAACATACTAGCTAGTCCAAAGCCAATAATGTTCATAGCTGCGCCTATTGTAATTGCAATATAAGCACCATAGTCCACAGAAAGCTTTCTAATAAAATAAATGGTTGAAAAAACAATAAAGAAAACAATGATTGTCACCATCATGTTCTGATTCACTAATAGGCCTTTAAAATCTATCGAAAATAATTGATTGATTGTATCTATTATCTGCCCTTTATCCACGTTGCCACTCGGCATGTTTGCTCTTATTTCAGGCATCATAAACCACAGCATAGTTCCAATAATAATAGCTACAATACTTACATAGCTTCCAAACAAAGCTCCCCCTATAGAAAGCATTAATTCTAGATGAGTAGAAAATGCCGCAAGTGTAACTATGACCAATATACATTCCCTAGGAAATAATCTTCCAAATAAAATATAAATCATAGTAAGCACTAAAAATAACATAATTGCCAAAATAAAATTAGAGGGTATTAGAAAAATGACTGTTAATAATATACTTCCTATTACAATCCCCTCAGCAGATACGAAACTACCTATTAAGGCAATTGCAAGCATAGCACAAATATGACTTAATCCCCCACTATATCCTGTTGCCTCTTTTAACATATGTATTCCCATTAAACTCATTATAAATCTCAGAATGGGAAGTAAAATGACTTCATATCGCTTAAATAAATCAATTAGATTCTGCCTTATAATTAATAACGTCTCACTAGATTTCATCGGTAGCCCCCTCTTCATTTACAGTTTGCTGTTCATATTTTCCTAGTTCCTTCATTATTTTTTTATATGCGCCAAATCGCTTCTGTACTTTTCGATATCGCGCTCCATAAACAATTGAAGAGAGCATTGTGTAGCCTATCATTGCAATAAGCCATGGTCCTATATAAGGACCTAAATAAACCTCTATAAAATGCTCTAACGATGTTGGAAAAATAATACCATCATAAATAATACGAAATGCCCCTACCGCTATAAAAAAAAGGGTTATTACGCTTATTCCTAATCTGGTTATAAAATTATTAATATACACATAATCTTCCACAAAGTAATGGATTATTCTTTGATCTCGCCTCATATACTTCTTTTCATATAAAGCCAATTTACTCATAAGAACAATCTTATTTTGGTCTACCATTTTTTCACGTCCTTTACTCTCCCATTAAGCCTTCTTTAGTATAGTTTCCTGCTGCATTCCAAAAAAGCCATTCCTCTACACCTGCTGCATTTGCACCTTTGATTTGTGCTTTAATTTCTTCTGGACCATATTCTAAATAAGGCATCGTATTTTTTAAAGTAAAATCCTGTAACCAAGGTCTAATGATTGCCGTTTTTTCTCCATTTTCATTTGCAAGCCTCTTCATACCATATTGCATTGTTTTATAAATAATTTGATAAGCATCCAAATGGGGATATTCTATACCAAATGTACCTTCTGCATAATGAGATGGGTAAACCATTGGACAAATATAGTCTAAATACTGACTCATGTCTTTAAAGTTTTGTCCTACTATCTCAGCATCCAAATCACTTAATACCACTGCTCCAAATACATCAGCTGATACCTTAATTCCTTCACTTTGTAACTGCTCACACATATACTTTGTAAATGATGTGATAATTTCACTTTTAGATAGCTTATCATCTAGTATCACTCTATTTGAATTCATAGACTCATGAAAACGTACATAGTCAAATTGAATTTCCTTGAACCCCATTTTAATTGCTTCCTTACACATCTCTAAAAGATACTCCCAATTTTCTTTATTATATGGATCTAGCCAA
Organism: Cellulosilyticum sp.; assembly: GCA_015058045.1. Taxonomy (GTDB): domain Bacteria; phylum Bacillota; class Clostridia; order Lachnospirales; family Cellulosilyticaceae; genus Cellulosilyticum. The sequence continues at coordinate 8,486 of SVDC01000017.1, read as the reverse complement.
GTATTTCCACCTCTTGTTTCATAGCTTGAACCATCTAGACTTTTCACAGCTAATTCTGGATTATGCCTAGCTGCCACATCATCTTTAAAAGCTACTATTCTAGCAATAGGATAAATATTAGCTTCACATAAACGACTCATCATCTTCTCTATATCCTTAATAGGTGGATTAGCTAATATAGCTCCTTTTTGTACCAATATCTCATTATTAGATTCAAAAGTTAAATAACCTTGATCATCCTTTACATCAATTACAAAGCTATTTACATCTGTTTCCTTTGCAAGCTGAATAAAGCTTTCATAGTTCTTTGCTTTACTTGCTGAAATATAAATACCTTTAGCTATCTCAGGTGCTGCATATTCTGAGTAATCAATTTCTGGTGCCATTAGGTATACACTTTCTTCTATAGGCTCTATCTTCATTCTCCCTATAGAAAGTAATGCGTCTAAATCTGTATTAAATCTTCCTGTTACTACAAATACACTCACTAAAAAAATAGATATGAGGATTAAAACCCCATATTGTTTCTTTCTTATTTTTTCTTGCTGATACTGATAATAACTTCCTACTGCACCTAATTTATCTCTTTTCATTTGCATAGCACCCCTATACACAATTTATTATATCATACTTTATATTCAAATAACTTTATTGAATTTGAACTAATATATTAAATTTTAGTTATATATTTTTAAAATCATTTACCCAATATTTGAAATTATTACCATTATACTATACATTATGCTTATTTTACAAATTTTAAATAAAAAAAGGTGTCCAAGGACACCTTTTTTTATTTATACCTATATCTTTACATTTCATTTTCTCTCAATATTGCTACTATATGGATTCAAATTAATCTATATTTTGTATAGCATTTACATCCGATTAATCATATATAAAATAATGGCACTTAAATTAAAACATGCTGTAACTAAGTAAAGTACATAAACTGCTTGTTTCTGAGTAAGTCCTTGCGCCACTAATCTAAAATGAACTTGTGAAGCATCCCCTACATAAATAGGTTTTCCTTCTTTCATCCTTTTTAATACCACATAAATGTTATCAAAAATAGGTAAACCTAATGCTAGAATCGGAACAAAAATAGAAAGCATAGTAGCCTGCTTAAAAGCACCATCTAATGCAATTACCCCTAATATAAAACCAATAAAGGTAGCCCCTGCATCTCCCATCAAAATTTTGGCTGGAAACTTATTGTATCTTAAATAACCCAAACAAACACCTACTAAAATAATGGCCATCATTGCGGAGTGTTCATCGCCCATTCCAAAAGCCACAATAAATAATGTAAAAGATGAAATGCAAGATACCCCACCTGCTAATCCATCCATACCATCTGTAAAGTTAATAACTGTTGTGACACCAAATAGCCACACAATGGTTAAAATAAACTGCATTATTGTAGGGAGTAAAACATATGTACCATCTACTGGATTCGTAAAACCTATAAATTGTACGCCTCCAAAGTAAACTATAACACAAGCTAAAAGTTGTACTAACATTTTAGGCAAAGCTGATAAATCTTTTCCTCTAATTTTAATCCAATCATCTAACATTCCAACTGTAAAAACAAGTGTTGCACCAATACAAATACATAAAATTTTTCGATCTATATTTTTACTGACTAAAAAATAAACGATCCAAAATACACCAAATATCCCCACTGCCGCAAGGTAAGGTTTAGGCTCTTTATGAATTTTACGTTCACAATCCTTTTTAGGTTGCTCCACATAATTTGTTTTAAAAGCAATGGCTCTTAGTTTTGGTGTAATCCATAACATACTCATTAATGATAATAAAAATGCTATAAAGTATTCCATTTCCTTCACTACCTTCTGCTATGATTTAATTATATACTATATTATTCTATATATTTTAAATTTTCAATATAAATTTAAGGTATAATTTTGCTTTATATTGCAAAACTAACTACAGACTTATATATAAAGGAGCATCTTTTTATGCCTAATGATGATACAATTAAACTTTTAAGAGAATGTAGCGCTGGCGCTGAAATGGCAATTGCTAGTATCAATGATGTCATTGATCATGCAAAAGAAGAATCTCTTCATTCCATTCTTCAAGACTATCTCACCAAGCACCAAACCCTCAGAGATGAAATTAGCAAAAAACTTGACACTTATCATGATGATGAAAAATCACCTCATCCTGTTGCTAAAGCTATGTCTTGGACAAAAATCCATCTCAATCTTTTAATGGATTCCTCTAGCGAAGAAATTGCAAAACTCATGCGTGATGGCTGTGATATGGGGATTAAATCATTACAACAATACTTGGAACAATATCCTACTGCCAATGCAGAAACTAAAAAATTGACTGAAAGACTTATTGCTATTGAACGGGAATTTCATGATAAACTAGACACTTATGTATAAAACTTCAAAAAAGGAACAAATGCTCACTATCGCTCATTTGTTCCTTTTATTGCTTCTTTTTTAGGGCCCATCTATTTTCATCATCTTTCTACATCATCACAAATTTTACTTATTATATGTCTTCTTAAATATGTTCGATGTTCGTAAGATCCTATAATATATTTCTTTAGTTCCAATATCTCTCCTGCGTCACTTGGTACTTCTTGATAACCTACCTCAACACCTTGAAGTTTTTGAACAAGTTTCAAGCTACTAGGATTTCTTCTATCTGCTTCATAAATAAAGCCTTTAGTTGCAACATCATGCACTTTAAAAAATTGTATAACCCCATTAATGGCTTCATAGGCATAACCCTGTCTTTGATAAGCCTTACAAATCCATATACCAAGCTCTGGCCATTCTTGCCCTAATTTATAAACTTCTATACTTCCAATAAACTGATTTTCTTCATTAAAAAGACTACATACTAAATGCAATCCTTCTTTTTTAGCCCATGTAAAATCTCCAATAAACTTCTTTGTTGCCTCTAAATCACTAAAAGGCTCTGGATACTGATACCTAGCAATTTCATCTGTAAATTCCCTAAAGTAATTTTCTGCTTCTGTTTCAGTGACTGGCACTATTCTTAATCTATTTGTTTTAATCTCAAATCCATTATGATTAATAATCTCCTTAATCACAAACCCTCACCCCTTCTACTCTCCCTTCTATTTTAGCATAATAAAGTTTACAATTAGGTTACATCTCCATTAAGCTTCTATTATTTACCAAACTCTAAAGTTTCATTAGATGGGGCATGGGACATAAATATTTTTGTTTGGCTACCTAAATATCTTTTCTCTAAAATAATGATACCTTCTTTTTCTAGCCGTTTAATCTGCTCTCTAGTTATATGAAAAATCTCAGCAGCTATCTTGTCCGTTCTTATTTTGATTGGATAGGGGTTTTCTATTTCAATACAACCTCCACTATCTAACTTTTCTTGTCCTACACCAATGACTTCATATGCTATATGATTTGTATCAATCTCTACCTTATTCCCCTAAATGGTTTCTTTGAATAATGGGATAACTCCCTCTTATGATCTCATTATAAAATCCCCTCCTGTCTATCTCCACCTTAAGTTTGTTTCAGAAAAAAGAAAAAGGCTGTCGCATTTCGCGGCACCTCCTTTAGATGTGATTTTATACACCTCTACTCTATTTATCTTAACTTTTCTAGTCGGTTTAAAGCTTCATTTAAAGTTTCATCCTTCTTAGCAAAATGTAACCGAATAAGGTGATTAACAGGTTCTCTAAAGAAACTTGAACCTGGTACTGCCCCCACGCCAACTTCTCTTGCTAATCGCTCACAATACTCAGTATCTGTCTCTCCTTTATTAAGAAATCGTCTTATATCTATCATTACATAATATGCCCCCTGAGGCTCTGTAAAGCTTAATCCTATATTTCTAAGACCCCCTACAAACAGCTCCTTCATATGTGTATAGTGCGCTCTAAGTTCTTTATAGTATTCGTCTCCAAACAAAAGCCCCACAGTTGCCGCTTCCATAAGTGGTGCAGCTGCACCAACTGTTAAAAAGTCATGGACTTTCTTTACTCTTTCTGTAATTTCTGGTGATGCAATGACATAGCCTAGTCGCCATCCTGTTATAGAATATGTTTTTGATAACGAACTACAAATAATCGTTCTTTCTTTCATACCTGGCAAAGAAACCATATAAACATGCTGATAGGGTTCATAAATGATATGTTCATAAACTTCATCTGTTACAATATACGCATCGTATTTAGTGGCTAAGTCTGCAATGACTTTAAGTTCTTCATATGTAAATACCTTACCACATGGATTAGAAGGATTACATAGAATTAACGCCTTTGCCCCTTGCTTAAAAGCCTCCTCTAATACATTGGCATCAAAATTAAATTCTGGTGGTACTAATGGCACATAAATGGGCTCTGCCCCTGAAAGAATTGCATCTGCGCCGTAGTTTTCATAAAAAGGTGAGAAAATGACTACCTTATCTCCTGGATTTACAATAGTCATCATAACAGCCATCATGGCTTCTGTTCCACCACAAGTTACAACGATTTCTTGATTAGGATCAATTGCCATTCCTGAAAAATGCTCATGTTTCTTAGCTAATGCCTCCCTAAAATTTTGTGCACCCCAAGTTAATGCATATTGATGAGGACCTTCCTTTGCCACCTTAGCTAAGCGTTCTGTAATAGCCTTTGGTGGATCAAAATCAGGAAAACCCTGAGAAAGATTAACTGCTCCATATTGATTCGATACCCTTGTCATTCTTCTTATAACTGAATCTGTAAAACTTGCTGTGCGTAAACTTAACTCCCGCATACTATGCCTCCTTATAGACTTTTTTACTCACTGGAAGTACTTTAAGCCTAAATTTGTTTTCCTTCTTCCCAATGTCGTATCTAGCCACACCTATTCTACGCTTTCCTATGACCAAGGTGCATCACCTAATACAAAACTTATATAAGCATCCGCTGCAATTAAAAGCGCTTCTTCATCTAAATCAAATTGCTCATGATGATGAGGATAAGAAGTTGCTTCATTATGAGAGGAACCTACAAAAATATAACTTCCCTTCATAACTTGTAAATACTCTGCAAAATCATCTGCCATCATTGTCTTAGGTCCATTTACAATAACCTGCTGCTTACCTACAATCTGTCCCATAATCCCTGCTATTTCTTTTGCTACATCACAATGATTAATAAGAGGTGCTGCATAACTTTCAAATTGTACTTCTACTTCTGCACCATAAGCCCTTGCTATAGAAATTGCAATCTCCATAACTGCCTCATTAATCTTGCTTCGCACCGTATGATTAAATGCCCTTGTTGTACCTTCCAGAACCGCCCTATTTGCCACTATATTATAATTTGTTCCTGAGTACATTTTACCAATGCCCACTACAACCGGGTCTAGTGGATTGGTCATTCTAGCTGCAACTGCTTGAATACCCACTACAATCTGGCTTCCTATATAAAGTGCATCAATACCATCTTGTGGCTTAGATACATGACAGCTTCGTCCTTTAACAATGATTTTAAAATAATCACAACTGGCATTACTTTCTCCTGTTTGGACTAATATTTTACCTGTAGGAAGAAAACTAGCAAAGTGAATTCCCATAATCTTATCTATAGGTTTCCAGTACTTCGTTCCTAAAAACTGCTTAGCACCTGCTCCAATTTCCTCAGCTTGTTGAAATAGTAAAATGACACGCTGTTTTAAATTTGCTTTATATTGACTCAGTACCTTTGCTGCACCTAACAGAGCTACTGTATGACCATCATGCCCACAAGCATGCATAACACCTGGATTTTGACTTTTATAAGCCACCTTATTTTGTTCTTCAATACTTAAAGCATCTATATCAGCCCTTAGAATAATTGTCTGGGTTTCTTCTTCACAAGAATCATTTTCTAAAATCCCAATAACACCTGTCTCTCCAACTCGTATATGTGGAATCCCCATTTCTTCTAGCTCTTTTTCAATCCTTAAAGCTGTTTGATACTCTTTTCCACTTAACTCAGGATACCTATGAAAGTTTCTTCTAAGTTCTACTAGATATGCCTTTAGTTCTATAACTTCTTTTCTTACTGCCATCTACTTTACCTACCTCTTCTTTACTCATTTCTAGTGTTTTATCATTCATTTCTTCAATAATAAACACATAGTCCTACCTTTTTTAGATAGGACTCCCTTGATTTTTTATTAGGCATTATAGGCCTTCTTACTATTTAAAATTCTTTTTTCATCAAAGGCATCTTTTACATTTTGCATAAGCTGTAATAATACAGGGTCAGACTCTCTATGGAAATAAGCTTTTTTAGATAATCCAATCCCATGCTCTCCCGAAGTAAGCCCTCCTAGTGCATAAGCCTTAGCATAAAGCTTAGATAAATTTACTTCTTTTTCTCTTAACCATTCTTCTTCCGTTCGATTTCCCCTTACCACACAAAGATGTACATTACCATCTCCTGCATGCCCAAAGCTTACTATTTGCATACCTGTTTCTTGCTCTACTTCATAAACATACTTTATAAACTGAGCAGTTTGATCGATTGGAACTACAATATCAACGGGTTCTTGTTCTGATACTACTTCTACTGCTTTTACTAAAGCACCTCGTATCTTCCAAACGTCACTTTTCGTTTGTTCATCTTCTAGTACAATAAAGTCTAGTGCGCCATACGCTAATACTACTTGTTTTACTCGCTCCACATTTCTTAAAACTTCATCTTCATAACCATCAAAGGTTAAAATAATATACGCATTTGCTGACTCGTAAGGAAACTTTAAACCTAAGAATGCTTCTCCTAACTGGATGACTTTTCTTTCTACAAATTCAATAGCTGTTGGATTGGCATTTTGATGGATAATATGAAGTACATTTTTAATACCTGTTTGTAAGCTATCAAACGGAACCACCACACTTAAACTCATTTCAGGCTTTGGAATTAACTTTAAAATACATTTTGTAATCACCGCTAATGTTCCTTCAGAGCCTATTACTAAATTCTTTAAAGATAGCCCTGAGCTATCTTTGATATTTTTACTTCCTAACTGCAGCACCTTTCCATTTGCCATAACGACTTCTAGACCCATACAAAAATCTCTTGTAACACCATATTTAACCGCTCTCATTCCACCTGCATTGGTACTTATATTCCCTCCAATAGTAGCTCTTTTTTCTCCTGGGTCTGGTGGATAAAATAATCCCATTGCCTCAACTTGTTTTTGAAAATCCTCAAGAATAGTACCTGCTTCTACTGTTGCCGTCATTGTCCTTTCATCAATCTCTAATATATGATTCATTAGTGATAAATCTAATACAATACCTCCTTCGTCAGGTACAGTAGATCCCACCAAGTTCGTCCCTGCTCCCCTTGGCGTTACAGGAATACTTTCTTTATAGGCAAAACTTAATATTTGACTGACCTCTTCCGTAGAAATAGGCTTTACTAAAGCATCTGCTCGCCCCTTAAGTCGCCCTAATGTATCTGTAAGATAAACTGACTCTATCTCATGTGCAGCAATAACTCTTGCTGGATCGGATATAATCTCTAATAAGCTCTCTATCATTTTCCCCCTCCTTTCTAACCATGCCTGTTGCATCTTAGTCAGTTCTACCTGTCATCGTTGTTATTTTTGAAGTAAGTTTTCATCCCAACCGACTTTAATAAAGTAGCCCCCATAGTTGTCAGTAAAAACTTTTTCCGTTGCCTCCGTTTGAAAGGCTTCTACTACCTTTTCATAAGTTTCTACTTTAGTAGGGTCTGATAAATCTGATGTTCTTGCCGCAATCAGGTTCCAATAAATTGAATCCTCTAATACGGAATCTTTGTATATAGCTTCTTCTGTCTTTAACCCAAAGTCCAGAGCATAATTCCCATTGACAATAGCTGCTGTAACATCTGGTAAGGCTGATGGAATGGTATTTGCCGCTAATTCTTTAATTACAATTTTTACATTATAGCTTTCAATGTCATCTTTTGTAGGGCTATTTGTTGCATCCGCTTTTAAAGTAATAAGACCTGCTGCCTCTAGCACTTTTAAAGCTCTTCCACCATTTGTAACATCATTTGGAATTGCTACTATATCCCCATCTTTAATTTCTTCTACCGAACTTACCTTATTAGAATATAGGTTGAGTGGAATAATAAAGGTATAACCGATGCTCTGAACATCATATCCATAACTTTCAACTTCCGTATCTAAATAAATTTGATGTTGAAATGCATTTAAATCAATTTCACCACTATTTAAAGCATTATTGGGCGTCGCATAATCTGAGAACTGTACAATCTCTAACTCAATTCCTTCAGACTTAAGCTGCTCTTGTGCTGGCTTCCAAAGCTCATCATATATTGAACCAACTACCCCAAGTTTTACAACCTGTGTACTTTCTGCAGATACACTAGCCTTTTGCTCACCACATCCTGTTAAACTTGCACCTATAAGACTTAATGATAATGTACTTAATAATAATCTTTTAATATTCATAATTGAATCCCCCGTCTCTTATCTTATTTT
>SVDC01000112.1 GCA_015058045.1 Cellulosilyticum sp. | reverse complement strand
GTTTGACCTAAAAAATGAGTGTAAACACTCAACAAACGGTTAAGCAAACATTATGTAGTATTTGTTTTTGAAAGTACAATAAATAAAATATTTGCGGGTGTAGTTCAATGGTAGAACTTCAGCCTTCCAAGCTGACTACGTGGGTTCGATTCCCATCACCCGCTCTAGTTGAAAAGAGTTGTTATACTAAATGGTATAACAACTCTTTTTTTGCAATCACTTTCTACTAAGTCACTATTATCTGGTAATACTTGTTATTAAACTTCGGTATAAATCTATTGATTGCAATATTAAAAAAACAAGATAACGCATAGTTCTTAATAGAGCGTATGTTATAATGTTTTTTGAAGTATTTAAAATAGATGAAATTTATTTAAGGGGAAATAGGATGAGATATGGAAAAAGAGATTGGATCAATTATGAAAGAGGTATAGAAAGAGAATGGCTTATTACTAATGGGCGTAGTGGATTTGCAGGTGCTACAATAACAGGAGCTAATAGCAGAAAGTATCATGGCTTACTAGTAGCTTGTTTAACTTCACCGGAAGAGCGCTATATGATATTAAATAAATTAGAGGAGCGCATTATTTATAAGGATTCAAGTTATCCATTAACAACGACTAAGTATCAAAAAATGATTGTAAAAGGATATGAAAACCAACAAAGTTTTTCTTATGATGGGATTCCTTGCTATCGTTATATGATCAATGGATTGGTGATTGACAAGCAAGTAGCTTTGGCATATAAAAAAAACACAGTTATTATAGGGTATGATATTTGTAATAGTAGCAAATCAGCAGTATTGGATATTTCGCCACTTTTAACCTGTAGAGAACCTGGTGCATGTTCTAAAAAGGTTAATCTTACTTTTGAAAAAAGTTTTATAGAGAATCAGCAAGTAACAGAAGGATTAAATAGCGAGATACAGTTTGTGCCTAACTATAATAAAGAGCTTACCATTCGTCTGTGGAGTAGTGAAGGTGAGTTTAGAGAAGAGGAGCAACTTACGGAAAAAGTATTTTATGATGTGGATCGAACAACGGGAGATCCATTTACCGAACAGTTATATAAGCCTGGTAGTTACCAAATTAATATAGAGCCTTATGAAAAGAAGACAGTTTATATTGTATGTACATTGGAAAAAGAAAAAATAAATCCAGAAGAGGTATTGAGAGAAGAAAAGCTCCGTATAAGTAAACTTAGGAATACATTTAAAGAAGATAGATTAATTGCAAGATATTTACCTATTGCGGCAGATCATTTTATTGTAGAAAGAGATTCTATTCATAGTAAAACAATCTTGGCAGGATACCCTTGGTTTTTAGATTGGGGAAGAGATACTATGATTGCCTTTAATGGACTTACTTTAGCAACAGGACGTTTTGAGGATGCTAAGGAAATACTTAAGAGTTTTGTATTATATGAAAAAGATGGTCTTATTCCAAATATGTTTCCAAGTAGTAAAGGAGAGCCACTTTACAATACAGTAGATGCTTCATTATGGTTTGTACATGCGGCCTATAGTTACTTAATTTATAGTAGTAATCGAGAGAGTACTGACTTTATAGAGAAGGAAATTTATCCTTATTTAAAGAAAATCATAAAAGCTTATAAAGAAGGTACAAAGTTTTCGATACATATGCAAGAGGATGGGCTTATTTGGGCAGGCTCAGGGCTAGATCAGGTCACATGGATGGATGTCAGAGTAAATGATATTGTAGTGACACCAAGACATGGTAAGCCTGTTGAAATTAATGCGCTTTGGTATAATGCTTTAAAGATTATGGCATATTTAGAGAAGAAATTTGAGCATCAGCAGGTGGAAGGTTATGAAGAGCTTGCAGAAAAGGTGAAGAAATCTTTTGTTCAGGCATTTTGGAATGAAGCAGATGGCTGTTTATTTGATGTAGTGGATGAAAAGGGTGGAGATAGAAGTATACGACCAAATCAAATATGGGCAGTTTCACTTCCTTTTACTATGCTTTCACAAGAACAGGAAAAAAGAGTAGTGTATAAAGTCTTTGAGAGCTTATATACACCATATGGTTTAAGGAGTTTGGCTTCAGATCATCCAGATTATCATCCGATATATAAAGGGAAGTTGTTTGATAGAGATATGGCTTATCATCAAGGGACAGCTTGGGGATTCCCAATAGGGGCATTTTTTACAGCTTATTGTAAGGTGAATCAATATAGTAAGGAAGCACTAGAATTTGTAGAAAGTCTTATAAGCGATCAAGAAGTAGACCTTGAAAACCAATGTTTGGGAACGATTTCAGAAATATTTGATGGGGATACACCTCATTTTGCAAGAGGCTGCTATGCTCAAGCATGGAGTGTAGGAGAATTACTAAGAGTTTATTATGAAGATCTCTTAGGTGGAAGAATAAAACTGGAAGAAACACACAAAAGGATGTTTGATTAAAAGGGGGATAAAAATGATTAAACGTTATACTTATGGTAGTCCATTTCAAACAGAAGCAGTCATTGAACAGATACAAGCAATTAAAGAAAAACCATCTTATTTTAAAGTAAATAAAGAGGAAGATAGCTATACACTAGTCTATAAAATGGATAAGAATGATGGCCTATTTGGTTTAGGTGAGAATATTAGGGGAATCAATAAAAGAGGGTATATTTATAAAAGTAATTGTAGTGATGATCCTAGTCATGATGAAGGAAAAAGTTCATTATATGGTGCACACAATTTCTTAATTGTTAAAGGAAGTCATACCTTTGGGATATTTATAGATATGCCGAGTAGTGTTACTTTTGATTGTGGCTATACTCAAAAAGATCAATTGGTTATTACTGTAAGTAGCATAGATTTTGATTTATATATTATTGAAGAGGAAAGCTTCAATGAAACTATAAAGAGATTTAGAAAGCTTATTGGTAGAAGCTACATACCACCTAAATGGGCATTTGGTTATCAACAAAGTCGTTGGGGATATAGAAATGAAGAGGATGTACAGAAGGTGGTAGATGGATATAGAAATAATCATATTCCATTAGATGCAGTTTATATGGATATTGATTTTATGGAACGCTTTAAAAACTTTACTGTAGATTCGGCAGCATTTAAAGATTTTAAACAAGTAGTTAGCGATTTGAAGGACAAAGGTATTCGTCTTGTGCCTATTGTTGATGCAGGGGTTAAGATTGAAGAAGGCTATGATGTATATGAGGAAGGGGTAGCTCATAACTATTTTTGTAAAGATGAGCAAGGAGAAGATTTTGTAGCAGCAGTATGGCCTGGAAAAGTACATTTTCCTGATTTTCTCAATAAAGAGGCTAGAGAATGGTTTGGTAAGAAGTATAAGGTTTTATTAGACCAAGGAATTGAAGGTTTTTGGAACGATATGAATGAGCCAGCCATATTCTATACACCTGAAGGATTGCAAGAAGCTTTTCAAAAGCTAGATCATATTAGACAATGCGATAATATAGGGATATATGAATTTTTTGGTATCAAAGATATTATGAATGGCATCAGTAATAGTGCTAGCGATTATGAACGTTTTTATCATCAGGTAGGAGATCAGCGTATACGTCATGATAAAGTACATAATTTATTTGGATATAATATGACAAGAGCAGCGGGAGAAGCTTTTGATGTATTAGAACCCAATAAGAGAATTTTACTTTTCTCTAGAGCATCCTATATAGGAATGCACCGCTACGGGGGGATTTGGACAGGAGATAATACTTCATGGTGGAGTCATTTGCTGATGAATATCAAGATGATGCCATCTCTTAATATGTGTGGCATTTTGTACACAGGTGCTGATATTGGTGGATTTGGTGGCAACAGTACAGAGGATTTAGTACTTAGATGGCTTCAGTTTGGATGCTTTACACCACTTATGAGAAATCATTCTGCATTAGGTACTAGAGAGCAGGAAGCATATCAATTCCAAGATATAGGGAGTTTTAGAAATATTATTGGTATTCGTTATGGAATGATACCTTATTTATATAGTGAGTATATGAAAGCTGCCTTGAGAGATGAAATGTATTTTAAAACATTAATGATGGCATATCCAGAGGATGCTTTTGCAGAAAATGTAGAGGACCAATTAATGGTTGGAGAGAGTATCATGATTGCCCCAGTATATGAGCAAAATGCAAGAGGACGTTATGTGTATTTACCTGAAGATATGCTAATGGTTAAACTAAGAAGCTTAACGGATAGGGAATATAAGATAATGGATAAAGGACATCATTATGTAGATATTGCACTTGAAGAAATGGTATTTTTCATTAAACCGAATCATGTAGTACCATTAAGTAAAGGAGCAGAATATGTAGATGGTCTAGATGAGATGGATTTAGAGCTCTGTGGTTATGTAAAAGACAAAGCTACCTATGAATTATATCAGGATGATGGATTTAGCAAATACTATGATAGTCCTAATAATTGGAGTACATTACAAGTAATTAAAGAAGATAATCAGATACAAAGCATTTCTTCAAAAGATGCTTTAAAGATTAGCTTAAATATTTATTAATGAGGAAGTTAAAGTTATTGGTATAGAAAAGAGTATAAGAAAAGTTAGTATAAATAAAATGGAATAATAGAAGAGAGTGGATAGTTTCTAGAAGTAAAATTATAGAAGCTATCCTTTTTTATTGTTAGTAATGAATATTATAACATTAATTGGAGTGCATATAGATTTAGAGAGCTGAGTAAGAATGTGAAATAGCAACTGCTAAAATTAAAGAAAAACAATGAAAAGAACCAATTAGCGAGTTAATGGAGTTTAATATGCGTAAATAAAAGTTAGGTATTAATAGATAAATGAATAAGAGTTGATAGAAGGTTAAAAATTTCTGAGAATAATACTTGAATATTCTAAATAATTGGATAAAATTAGTATTAGAATCATTATGAGTTAGCTAAGTTTGAACATTTTATGATAGGAAAGACTAGATACGCATATGAAGGATATTGGAAAATGAAATAATTTTACAACTTCTAATTTGTAGGGAAGATTATGTTTATATTATGTTTAAAAGTAAATAAATAGATGGAGGAGAAAATGCAAGTAGGTATGTTGTAAGGCTCGAGGTGAGTAAAGATCAAATCTCGTGGTGGTGTTCGTCCCGCTTTATGGTTGAAACTTTGATTTTGAAGTATAATAATGAAAATATTGAAGGAGAATAAGGTATGACTGAATTTGAAGAAGGATTAAAATTAATTAACGAGATATTTGGGAATGGAAAAGATAACGTGATTTCACTAGCAACTATTGCGCGTGAGACTAGTGCTGACGGAAAAGTTCGTCCAGTTGTTCGTACAGTAGATGCTTATTATGAAAACGAGATTTTCTATATTATTACATATGCAAAATCAAATAAAATATTACAAATAGAACAAAATCCCGAGGTTTCGATTGCTGGATGCTCAGAGATGTTTACTGCTAATGGTCTAGGAGAAAACCTTGGGTGGGTACTTAATCCCCAAAATGCAGAGATTAGAACTAAATTACGTACAGCTTTTGCAGATTGGTATGATTTTGCAAATAATGAACAAGATGAAAATTGTTGTATTTTAGCAATCCATCTTACAAAGGGGACGTTAAACATAAACCACTGGGAGAAATTATACCATATGGATTTTGTGAATAAGACTAGTATGGAAAATGGTGGTATTTTTTAGATGGGTGAATATATTGGAGTCTATCTATGGCACGGCCACCTACCAGCAATTTAGTATCACAAGTAGAGGGGCAGAATACGTAGATGTTTTAGATGAAACGGATTTAGAGCTCTGCGGTTATGTAAAAGGCAAAGCAACTTATGAATTATATCAAGATAATAGGTTTAGCAAAGATTACGTTGATTCTAATAATTGGAGTAAGTTAGAAGCAATTAAAAAGCATAAGATGTGAATAAATCAGTTGATAAAGTGGGGATAAGGTGCTATTTAAGAAAATATATTTATATAAACTTAAAAAAGTAAAAAAAAACGTTGACTTATGTAAGTTAATGCTGTAATATTAATCAAGTCAGCGGTAAACACCATTGATAATAAATGAACTTTGAAAACAAAATAGTAACCATAAAACCAGTCGATTCATTAAGTCTTTTTTTAAAGACAAATGAGTACAAACTTCAACAAATTGAAGTTATTACGTACTAGTAAATATGAACATTAATGTTCACGAGTAACAAATACTCGAGTCAATCAAATTTTTT
>SVDC01000111.1 GCA_015058045.1 Cellulosilyticum sp. | reverse complement strand
ATAATCATTATCATACAGCTCCAATAAAGAGCATATCTGATAATAAAGTTTTTGCTTGAAATCCACTCTACTAATAGGGTTTTGTTTTTCTGGTCTCCTCTTGCACGCATAATGCTTGAAATGAATAACACTAGAGTTCCAATTATAAGCATTATCATGTTGCGTTTATCAAGTCCAAGGGAGCATATATCAGTTCTGATGGTCGATATGCCACCGCGAACAAGTGCATTTCTAAATGCTAATTTGGCATCCGCCATGCTATTTGCTCTAAAGAATACCCATGCTATATCAACAAATATAAAGGTCACTATTATTTTTATTACATAGAGAACTTTGTTGTCTGCTGATATTTCAAGAGCTTCTCTAAGCTTTTCTGTATATGGCTTAAGCACATCTTCAATTATCTGGTAGATGCCATGAAGCAAGCCCCAGATGATAAACGTAACTGCTGCACCATGCCACAATCCACTTACAAAGAAAGTAATAATGATGTTTAAATACTTTCTGAGCTTTCCTTTGCGATTCCCTCCAAGAGGTATATACAGATAATCCCTAAGCCATGTGCTAAGCGATATATGCCATCTGCGCCAGAAATCCTTTACAGATGTGGCAAAATATGGCAAGTGGAAATTCTCCATCAAATCATATCCAAGTACTCGTGCTGCGCCAATTGCTATTGTAGAATAGCTCATAAAATCGCAATATATCTGTAATGCAAATAAAACACTAGCTAAAATAATCTGATAGCCGTAATAGCTAGACATTTCATTATACACTGTATCTACTAAAATTGCACATCTATCAGCTATTACCATCTTTAGGAAATATCCCCAAAGCATAGTAAGTAAACCGCTTCTTACATTGTCATAGTTGAATTCGCCTGGTGTTGCCAGCTGTTTTAGCAGATTCTTTGAACGCTCAATTGGGCCTGCCACAAGCTGTGGGAAAAAGGATACAAAAAGCGCATATCTGAATGGGTTCTTTTCTGCATAAATCTCATCTCGGTATACATCCATGGTGTAGCTGAGAGCCTGGAATATATAGAATGAAATTCCAACTGGAAGAATTACATCAACAGCTGGAATGCTTACTGTAATCCCCAACTTCGCCAATGCATTTGTCCAATTATCTATAGCAAAATTTATATACTTGAAATAAAAGAGCAAGCCTATATTTAGGATAAAGCTGATTGCTACAATCCAATTCTTTATTACTATGATTTGCTTCTCTTCTTTTCCTGAGTTTTTCGCCCATTCCATGAACAGTCCACTAAAGTATGTCACTACGGTAGAAGCAATCAATAGGAAAATGTACTTTGGATTCCAACACATGTAATAGAAATAACTGCATACAAGAAGCCAGTAGTTTCTAATCACTTTTGGGAAGATAAAATACAACAATACAGCTATTGGAAAGAATACCAAAAACTCTGCCGAATTAAACAACATATAACTACTGGACCTCCCTGAAACCTCTATCTGTAAATAAACACTGTCTAGTGCAAACTATAGTCTCGTTTACATTATCAAGAACTGCAAAACTCATGCCATATTCTGAGCAAGCTGCTAGCTCCTCTGACTGGCCACCATACACTATGGTAATGCCATTATCGCCTTCGACTATTTGTACATTTGGTGGCATGGCCTCATCTGTACCAGAAAGATACCACAGGGCATACTTTGAATTAGCATTTTCTAAATCAAGCCATGCAATGTCATGACCATTGTATCCCACATATGGATAATAAAGATCATTAAGCTGGCCAGTAGAATCTATAAATATGAGTGTATATGGCTTATCAGCAATCCATTTGCTGATTTCTCCCATATAGTTCTCACCAATTATATCTGTATCAAAGGCTAGCATTCTTTCCGGTGAATCCACATCATCCTCTTCGAATACTTCTGGATACACTTCCTTAAGCTCACGGCTAAATCGAAATGCGCCATGGTTGTTCATGTGATAATGATTTGCAAAGAATTCATGCTCGTATGTAGTGTGGAACCAATAGAAATCAGCATTATCATAATCCTCTAGAAGGTCATCATAATAATCCTGTATTTCCTCCTCGTAATCATCCACAAAACCAGAATCTATTGATAAAGGTAGCTTTATCAGATGAACGTTTATATTTTTATCTTTGCATAGATCCAGTATTTTGTAATAATACTCCTCCTGCAAAGCACCTACGATGAAATCACTGTACCCTGTGATATCCTCAGGGTCGTATTCCTCATTAGTGATAGAGTTGTATCTACCAGATCTAACTGTGGCATCTGCATACATGTTTTTATTGGTCTCATCTCGCATGCTGCCTAGGCTTTTAAATGCAGAATAGCTATACACTGTAGGCGAATAGATGGAATACATGAAGGCTTCTCGGTAATAATCCCCTGAAACTAATTCTTCCACAGATTCATTACCGTATTTCTGAATCATCTCATAGATTTCTTTATTCTGATCCTTAGTAAACTTATGAATCCAGTTGCAGACATCCCATGTAAAATCGTCTTCCTCCAGATGATAATCCATGTAGCTTACAAAGACGTCGTTTGGAGACTTATTGTATTTCAGATAATCCTCTAGTGTATAGTAGCCCTCTATAGTACTAGAGCCTGCTAAAGCAAGATTTACTGTGGAATCTGAAAGCACCTCCGGAATGTAGGCCGCATTAGCCGTAGAATCCCCTATGATAATGGTGCTATAGTACTTTGTCTGCCTAGTGTTTGTGAAGTTCTTGTTCCACAAAGGGGCAACATAATCCTCCCCCGCCATTTCAAGCAAATGTGTAGAACAATAAATTGGGAATAACCATAGCGGTGCAGTTACCAATATGCATTTAATTGCTAGCTTCGCCGTTTTAATCAAAACTCAATCCTCTTCTAATTAATATAAGTTAACGATAATACTATCCACCCCATAATACTTTGATGCGCACTGGTTGCAGTTACCATATTTTGCATCCTCCGTAAGTGTGTCACGCGGAATCTCATCCAAACTTACATAGTAGGAATACTGGCACCAATCCACATTGTCTCTGTCTATAACTACTTCAGCTCCGTCTTCTGCTGCAATTACCTCATTTAAAATATCATCCCAGAAATACCAGCTTTCTTTGATGAGGGCTGACTTCTGATAAATATCGTACTGAATAATTTGCTGGTATGCGCCACCCTTTAATGAAAGGACGCCACCTACCATGATACAAAGACAAGCTAACGCCGCCATAACAGATGTTTTCATCTGAAGCTTTATAGTCTGTTTAAGCCAAGCGCCTACTGCAAATAATGCTACTGCTGATCCGATAAAAATCATGTAGTCCTCCACGTAATAAACACGTGGTGTGAACTCTGCGTCGATTGTCTTGGCAGAGCCGTAAACATATAAGAGCAAGCCGCTGAATGCAGATACAATTACACAAATATATCCAAAAATGATTTTGAAAATATTATGCTTGCGCTGGCTTCCTATATAAAGGCCTAGCACAAATATGATTGCAAATATTGCTACCGCCCATGGCTTTGTCTGTAATGTGAGCTTTAATCTAAAGTAAATGCGATAAGCAGTGACTATTATGGCATTGAACAAGCTGTTGCCAGCGCTATTCTCATTAGACATTCTGGTATAGTTGCCAGGAGCAATAGCCATAAGGATGCCTGAAATAATATATAGTACTAATGGTAATATCTTACGCTTAATGCTTTCACCGTTCTTCCATCCCATGATAAACGAAAGTGTCACATACATAGAACCAATAGCTACGCAATACATCATGCTGGTGCAGGTAATCATGCCAAGGATAATCATGGCCGCATACTTTTTATTGCTAGTGATATCATCCTGATAACGAAGCATAGCTGCAACTGTGATAATGCACATCATCATCATTCCTGAATATCCCGGAGTACCTGACCACCAATTATAAACATCGCTATAGTAATAGCTTGTTGTTACAAGAAGTGCTATAAGGAATGTTATTACATCAAGCATCACCTGCTTTTCAATCTTAAAAAGGTATTTAAATACTGTTCTGGTAGCCCAAAGCACACCTACCATGATTATGGTATTTACGATAATCATACATATTCCAAAGCTGTGACCTGCATTGTCAAAAAGATATAAAGGATTGAACAATACCTGAATTGCGATTGCAAAGATTCCAGAATTTCCAAATGAATTAGTATAGTTCCATGCGATTCGATGGAACATTTCTACTACACGATTTTTCGACCACCATTCAATAGCCCAGGCAAAATCATCGTTTGCTGGCATTGAATAAAAGATGGAATATATGAACGGAAGAAAGATGGCTAGGTAGCCAAGAGCTAGTAGCCATCTGTAAAGATTCTCTTTTTTAAACATTCTTATTCTCCATGTCAGAATCATAGTTGATAATGTTCTTGATAACGTACTGTGGAGAATTATTGATGCTGATAAATATACGTCCTACATACTCTCCAATAAGACCAAGCACAAGAAGGATAAACCCTCCAAGTATAAGTATTACTGCTATTGTAGAGCTCCATCCAAGCATTCTGGTTGGATCTACTAGCTTTCTGATAATGACATAAATGGCATAAATAAAGCCTATAAATGCTATAAATGAACCGCTGTAAGAAGCTATTCTAAGTGGAATGATAGAGAATGATGTGAAACCATTCATCCAAAGCCCTAGAAGCTTCTTGAATGTATATCCAGAAGTGCCTTCCATACGTTCTCTATGGTTAACACTGACATTGCAAATATTCTTGGTAGTGCGAAGAACAAGGCCGATTACATAAGGATATGCACCCTTGTAGTTAAGCATCTCATCCACAACAAAGCGACGAGCTGCGAAATAGCTAGAAACGTAAAGTTCCTTTGGCTTATTAAGCATAACCTCTGTCATCTTTTTGTTAAGCTGGCTGCCCCAGTTTCTGAATCCAGAGTGCTGCTTGTGTTCGTACTGAGCATAAACTACATCATATCCTTCTTCGATTTTGTCTATTAACTTATCTACTTCATCTGCAGGCGTCTGACCATCATCATCCAGGCATACCACGATATCGCCAGATACAAAATGGAAGCCTGCCATAAGTGCGGCATGCTGTCCAAAGTTTTTAGCATGGTTTATACCAATGATATTTTTATTTTCAGTGCAAAGCTTTCTGATTACAGAAAAAGTTGCATCAGGACTACAATCGTTTACAAGTACGATTTCATAATCGTAATCTGTCATAGTCTGCATCTTTTCTTTTATTTCGTCCACTACTACCTGCAATGTATTTTCAGAACGATAGCATGGTATCACAAAGGATAATTTCATTAATTTGTACTCCCGTCACTGTATTTAGACATAAATACTACGTCTTCTGGCTGGCCTTCCACCCACACGTCATCATGTGATTTGTATTCCTCGGTAAAGCCTGCCCTAGTGTATGAACGTCTTGCAGGAATATTTTCTGCAAGAACACGCAGATAGATTTTATGCATATCCATATGGTTGAAGCCATACTCACAGATAAGGTTATTAGCCTCTGTACCACGGCCGCCGCCAAGATATGCTTCCTCACCTATCAAAATGCCAAATTCGCATTTCTTGTTTTCTTTATCGATATGCTGTAAATAAACTGAGCCTATCTTTTTATTATCTTGCTTATCCCAGATAACGAACTGAACAACCTCGTCAGTGAGCACCTTTGTGCTGATCCACTGGCGCTGCTGTTCAACTGTAATGTCTTTTCTATAGATGAATTTTGATTTGATTAAATCGCTGTTGCGCCATCTAACAAAATCCTCAGCATCATCAAGCTGCATAGGTGTCAAATAAACTTTTTCACCTTCTAATCTAATACTAGCGTCCATTATAGAAATCCTTTACTACCTTAACAACCTTTGCATGATCCTCGTCTGTAAGACCGTAGTAGAGAGGAAGACGAACAAGACGCTCGCTCTCCTTTGTTGTGTAAACATCCTCGCCTGCAAAACGGCCGTACTTCTTTCCAGCTGGTGCTGAGTGAAGTGGAATATAGTGGAATACCATAAGGACATCGTTTTCTTTAGCATAGCTAATAAGAGCTGTACGCTCCTCCAAATCCTTACACTTAAGGTAGAACATGTGAGCATTGTGCTCGCATCCTTCTGGAATAGTAGGAAGCTCTACCTTGCCTGCATCTGCAAGCTCCTTGAAAGCATCATAGTACTTGTTCCAAGAATTCATTCTATC
>SVDC01000110.1:4762-6222 GCA_015058045.1 Cellulosilyticum sp. | reverse complement strand
GATATTGAACTTTTCCTCATAAAAACCGTACTATTAATCACAATAGCAGGAACTTTCAATCACATTTACCGAACTATTGCTCACATTATCCGAACTTTTGCTCACAATTCAAATCCGTAACCCCTTGAAAACACTGGGCGCAGTATAGGGGGATATAATAAAGATATACTAACTAATATATTATTTATAAAACTAACATAACATCTTCTACATAACGCTACGCATATAGGTGGTAGCAGTTATCTTATATTCTTAGACAAAATATGAATCCATTTGATTACACTGATTAATTCTTTACAGAATAGTTTATGAAAGATATAATGTGCTTAAAAATTATTTTGATTAAGTTAATCCAAAACAATATATGTAATACGTTTGTATTACTATAGTATTTCTATAGTATTATATATGGAGGTATTAAAGTGGGAGAAGAAAAAGGATTATTAATTAGATTATTATTATTTATTATTTTAATGCCAGTATATCTGCTGATAAATTTAATTCTATTGGTGGTAGCAATAATTAATGCAGTTATAAGTAAAATTGGTGGGTTTCTTGGTTTTATTCTGATAGTATTTGGTTTATTAGAATTGATAGGAGCTCTTCCAGTAAATACCGATAACAAAACAGGAGATATAATTATAATAGGCGCTGGAGTATTATGTTATCTTATTCCAATTGTTATTGATGAAATAATAATTGGTTTACAAAATTTTAGTGCCTGGATAATGGAAACAGTAATAGATGCATAAGAACAATAAAGGGAAGCCCTAGGCTTCCCTTTATTGTTCTTCTTTCTTTAATTCTTGGTCATTTCTAAAAGTAGCATAATCGATGTACTGAAGTACATCATCTTTCCATTTCGGCTGTAGGCGTTCAACTCGATCAACAAGGTCATCTTTTTCAGAAAAACCTAAAAGCGTTGGTACGGATACGCCAAAAGCTTCTGCAAATAGCAAAATCTTTGAATAAGCTAAATCAACATCGCCTTTTTCAATTCTGGTAATCATCGCATTTGTTGAATAGCCAGTTTTTTTAGCCAATTCATCCTGCCGAATTTTCTTTTCGATTCTAAACCTACGAATATTTTCATACAAAACATCCATATCATTCACCCTTAAAAATTAACGTTATTAATATTAACAATTTTAATGTAACACAAAAATCATAAGAATAAAAGTAAAGATTATTGAGATACAAAACCGCATAAATTCGGTATTTATACGCATTATTTAAAGGCTGTGAATTGAAAAAATAATGTTAATCTAACTAATATTAGATTAATAATTTTGTAATATTATTCTGATTAAGTGTTGACAAAAGATAACAGGATATATATACTCAACGTAAAATATTAAGTAGGTTAATAAAAATATGTTTAAAAAAGTTAATCAAATTAAAAATTTTACAGAGCTCATAAACTATGACCTGTTGCATGAGTTAATAAGAAATTCTAACAA
>SVDC01000110.1:0-4662 GCA_015058045.1 Cellulosilyticum sp. | reverse complement strand
ATCAATGAAAGCTTTACATCTGAAGAAGTGAGAAAGGATTTAGCTGTTCAGCTAGAGCTTTTGAAAGATTGGAGGGGAAACAATGACGGAAGAAGATGCGAAAAGAGTTATTAAAGTAGCAAGTCAGAAAACTGAAAAAGCTTCAAAACAAGCAATACATATTAGTGTTAGGTTAACAGGAGCAGCATCCAAGAAAATTGGAAATAAATTTTATGCAGCAACAATAGGTAAGGGGCTAGAAGCTATCGATAATCGAAGCAGAGTATATAAGGGCAAGGATGCTTTAAAGAAATTTGTAAAGTTTGATAGAAATCGTGGTGCTGCCATAGGTCGTGTAGATGTAAATGAAACAGATTTTAAGGAATTTGAAAAGAAGTGCAAAGCTAAAGGTGTTGATTTTGCAATAGTGAAAGATAAGGATGATCCAAACGTAGTTCACTTCTTTTTTTCAGGTAAATATGCAGAAGTAATGTCTTATGCATTTGAAGAATATGCTCGTGAAAAATTCAAGCAAGAGCGAACAGGTGCCAAATCCGAAGGTGAGAGGGAAAAGGAATCCCATGTTAAAGATAAGGATAAGGTGAAGGAAAAGGCTAAGGAGAAAGCTGAAGAGCTAAAAGAGGAAACAAAGGAAAAGGCAAAAGCAAAGACAGAAGAAGTGAAAAACAAGGCAACTGAGGTTGCAGAAAAAGGTAGGGAAGTGGCAGATAAGGTCACTGAGAGACTAGAAAGGGAAGTTGAGTTTGAAAAATGATAGATTCAAAAAAACTATTTAAATACATCCCTTATGTAGCAGGTTTTTACTTTGGAAACAAGGCTGGTTATCAATATCGAATAGCAGAAGGTGTAACAGCCGCTGACAAGATGGCTAATATTGATATTCCAAATATGTTTGGATTTCCGCTTTTATCTTTTAATCTGCAGGATATCTTTGTTGGATTAATAGCTTGCGGAGCACTGTTTCTATATGTTCTCTATCGAGATTCAACCAGAAAGAAGTTGAGACCTGGAGAGGAATGTGGTTCCGCAAGGCTAGGAACTATAGCTGATATAAAGCCATTTATAAATAAGCATTTTAGGCAGAATTGCATTCTTTCAAAAACTGAATTTTTAACAATGGAAGAAAGAGTAAAGCCTTGGTATATGGCCAGAAATAAGAATGCAATTTTCTATGGTGGTTCTGGAGCGGGTAAAACATTTTCAGTGTTGATGCCAAATTTACTACAAATGCATTCTAGCTACGTAGTAATTGATCCAAAGGGAACTTTAATTCAATCTTGCGGATGGCTAATTAAAAAAATGGGTTACAAGATTAGGGTATTCAATACAGTAAATTTCAATGCATCAATGTGCTATAACCCATTAGCTTATATAAAAAAAGAAACTGATATTCAGAAGCTAGTCACAACACTTATGGAGAATACAAAAGAGCCTGATGAAAAAGGGCAAGACCCATTCTGGCCAAAAGCTGAAAAGCTTTTATATAACGCGATTATCGGTCTAATTATGGAAATGGAAGTTAGTGATAAGCGAAATATGCTTACCATGATTGACATGATAGATGCGATAAATGTTAGCGATGATGAAAAATGTAAAGTAGAGATTCTTTTCGAGGATTGGGAAGAAAAGCATGGAAAGACATATGCCGTTAGGCAGTGGCATAAATTTGAAAAGGCTGCTGGAAAGACTAAAAGAAGTATTTTAGCTTCAGTTGGTGGTCGTATGTCACCTTTTGATATTGATACGCTGCGAGAAAAAATGGAATTTGATGAACTCGCCTTAGACAAAATCGGTGATGAAAAGACGGTAATGTTTTTCATTATTGATGATTCAGATACCACATTTAACTTTTTGGTATCTATGGCTCTTTCACAGATGTTTAATGCACTGAAAGAAAAGGCTGATAGAAGGGGAGGACATCTTAAATACCACGTAAGAGTTTTGTGGGATGAAACTTATAACACTGGTCAGGTCCCAAGGCTAGAGCATTTAATAGCGCAACTTCGTTCAAGAGGTATTTCAATGTGGATGTTTTTCCAGGCTAAAAATCAATTGGTTGATTTATATGGAGAAAAGAAAGCGGAGAATATAGAGGCAAACTGTGATGTAAAGGCTTTCTTAGGTGGTAATGAATATACATCTTGGAAAGATTGGTCGGAGCTTCTAGGTCAAGAAACAATAGATGTTTTAGATCAAAGTGATACCTACGGAGCTACGAGAAGCACGGGTAATAGCTATAAGAAGTCAGGTAAGAAGCTGATGGCAATTGAAGATATAGCAAATATGCCAGGTAATAAATGCTTAATAAAGCTTAAAGGTGTGCCACCATTTTATTCAGATAAATATGATTGTATGAATCATCCGTTGTTTAAATATACGTCTGATTTTGATAAGAAATATAGCTTTAATCTAAAGAAATACTTGTATGAATACAGAGCAGATTTCTTATTTGCAGATGCAGAGTTTGATCACTTTGAGATTGATTTATCTCAAGATGCAAGTTAGTCAATAGCAGCAACAGTGCTGTTATAAATATTAAAGTTTACAGGAGGAAATGAAAAATGGAATTTTTCACAGCGGGAGTAAATCTCCTTCAGACAATTGTTTACCTTTTAGGAGCTGGAACTATGATTGCAGGTCTTGTTGAAGTGGGGAGAGCACAGTCAGAAAACAATCCATCAGTTAGAAATATGGGTATTGGTATGTTTCTTGGTGGAATCGTAATCTTTGCTGTTGGTGCTACTTTGGTTCCAAAGCTTTCAAGTATGATTTCGTTCTAAGAAAGGAAAAGGTGAAAGGGGCTTAAAGAGCCCTTTTCTATTACCTAAAGGTACTTTATGGATTGGTTAAGTGACATTATTCAAGATTGGCTATATGACGTACTTAAAGGAAGTGCAGATGGATTTTTTGAAGCGCTAACCGGTTTAACAACGAATGTAGCTGATTTAACAGATGTAAATCCTGAAACTTTTAATGCAGGTCTATTTACAACAATTAAGAATATTAGTGATGTAGCTATTGTTCCAGTTGCATCATTGATTTTGTGCTATTTAATGACAATTCATTTCATAAAAATAGTTCAGGATAGAAACACATATAAAGACATGACTTTCATGCCAGTTTTCAAATGGATTTTGACAACAACTATAGGAATAATCCTAGTTACTAAAACATATGATATCGTGCTAGCAATATTTGATGTTGTAAGTTGGATATTAGAACAGACAGGAACGGTGCTAGCAGATACTGATACAAATATGAATTTGCAGGATTCGTTAACAACTCTAGTTGAAGGGGTTGATAAAACGGATATGGGAACCGTGTTTAACTTAATTGTTCAGCTGACACTTTGCAAGTTCTTAGTAATGATAGTTGCAACACTTTGTAAGGTTTTAATGTATTTCAGAATAATAAGCATTCTTGTTTATTCATCAGCTGGAGCTATTCCAATGTCAACGCTAATGGACCCAGGACAAAACTCAGTAGGACAGAATTACGTGAAAACATTGGCGGCTTTAGGGCTACAAGGTTTCTTTGTAATGATAATCATTGCAATATTCCAAGTACTGATTGCGGATTTGGCAGCAAATCCGGCTGAATCAGTTAGTGATTTGATATGGGGAACAGTTATGTATGTAATTGCTCTTTGTATGGGACTTTTCTCTACAAAGAAAGTAGCTGATGTAATGGTTGGAGCGCATTAAAGGAGGCGTAATGGCATATACAGATAATCATTGTGATTTAAATAGGATTAAAGATAAGCCGATAGCTGGATTTACTATAAGGCAGATTCTTAGTTTTGCAGCCATAGTCGTTATTGGTGTTCCAACATATACGATTATGTATGCAAATAGGATTAATACAACAATTGCATGTTTAGTTCTTTGCGGAATTGCAGTTCCTATTTTCTTTATAGGTACTTATGAGGATGTGAATGGCAGACCAGTAGAGAAAATAATATATGCAAAAATAAGGCTTCTATTTTTGACAAAAAGTAAGCGACCTTATGCTACAAATAATTCATTTTCAGCTTTAAAAAGACAAAGAAAGCTAGAAGAAGAGTATAAGAGCTTGCTTTATAAGTCGAAAACTCAGGCCAATAAGACCAAAAAGCAAAAGGCTGTAAAGACAGTAAAAGCCAAAGAAAAGAAGAAGCAAAAAGTAAGTTAGAGGGAAGACTATGAGCAAAAACAAAAAGGTAGTAATTAAAAATAGTAATAGTCAACTTTCCAAGGAAGATAAGCAGAGGCTGGAAAGGTCTATTGCTAAAGCAAAAAGGGATGGTAAATTTCCAACAACGGCACAGAATACTATTCCTTATAAGGTTATGTATAGAAATGGGATGTGCCAGCTTGCAGGCTATAGTTTTTCAAAAACTATAGAGTTTGAAGATATTAATTATGAATTGCTTGATCCAGAGGATAAAGAAGGCGTATTTAATAAGCTTTCAGATTTATACAACTACTTTACTGAGGATATGCATGTTCAAATGACATATGCAAATACAAGAATCAGTAAAGAAGAGATAAAAAAAGCCCTGACAATTCAACCTCAAGGGGATGAAAATGACGAGCTTAGAGAAGAGCTTACAGAAATTCTCATGGACAAGGAACAGAATGGAAATAAGGGGATTAGAAAGTATAAATATCTCACTTATACCAT
>SVDC01000016.1 GCA_015058045.1 Cellulosilyticum sp. | reverse complement strand
AAGGGGTCCAGTTTACTAAAAGCTTCTTCCAGAAACACTTTTTTCTCCCTTATGAGCTAGAATATGCCTAATTTTTAAGGAGGTATCGCATTTCGCGACACCTCCCTTTTTGCTTGCTTTTTATACTTTATGTTATTTTTAATAAGAGGGCTTTTTAAGACTCAGTTTGAGTAGTAGATGAAGTAGTCTCATCATTAACTTGTGATCCTGAAATATTAGTAAATGATTTGCTTGTTTGGTTTAAGATAAAATCATAACTTTCAGAATTGCTTGAACTTATCATACTGAAAGGTTTACCCATCATATTTCCATTTTGTGCACCTTCAGGAGGGGTAGGTACTTCTCCGTTTTGCATATCTGCAGGAAGTTCAGGACGTTCGCCATTTTGCATACCTTCAGGAAGTTCAGGGCGTTCACCATTTTGCATATCTGCAGGAAGCTCAGGACGTTCACCATTTTGCATATCTTCAGGAAGAGCAGGCATTTCACCATTTTGCATTCCTTCAGGACGTTCACCATTTGGACTGAATGGAGTAGAATTACCACCATGGTGGAGCTGAGTTCCTTTTAAATAAGAAGTAATCGTAGCATAGTAACCATTTTCTTGTGTTCCTGTAATCGTACCACCTTGATAAACTTGGTAAGTACCTTCTTTTAGGCTAGGTGTACTAAATGAAATATAGGTATAATCATGAGGGAAATCATAGGCAAATTCAGTTTGATCATTTTCCTGTAGAACAGCAAGTAGTTGATCAGTAGACTTCGTTAATTGTAGGGACATAAAAAGTTGTTTAGAGTTATCTTCTAATGGGTCGTACATATTACCTGCCCCAATTACTGTTCCGCCATTAATAAATGAACCCATATCTGAGTCGATACCACCATCTGGGCTATTTGGATTAGCTAAAGAAATAACCGTTCCACCGTTGATTACATTCCAACCGTTAGAATCAATACCATCTCCTTCAGCACCATTTCCAGCATAAATATTTAAATACCCATCATTCATAGTGAAAACACTGATGCCATCTTCATTGACATTAATGCCATCATCACCAGACTGAATATTGATTTTACCACCATTAATAGTAAGATGGCGTTCTGTATCTAAACCTTCATTTTCAGCAGTAATATTAAGTACACCATTACCTTTTGTCTCACCATCTATTTCCATACTCATACGTGAGTAAAAAGCGGCATCATATTTATGTAATTTTTTTTGCTCGGCATTGTCTTTATAGATACGTGCAACATAAGACCCTACTACAGTGTTAGTAGAATCATCTGCAATAATAACACGCGCACCAGCTTTAGAAGTATCTACAGTATAAGTTGCTGTTTCAGTAGTACGATCAGCATCACATTCATAAACATTGTAGAATAATACAGCAGGTGCTACCGTGCAGTTAATGTCTACATTATCCAGAATTAAGGTCACTTGGTCAGTTTCTTCTTCACCTACATTAACAAAGATTTGACCATAAGAAAGCTTTCCAGAAATGCGATAAGTACCAGGTTTAGTGATATTGACAACAGTATGCTTGTCTGCTTCTTCTTTAGCATGCTTATCTTCATCAGTGCCCTCCCCATAAGGATTACCACTGGTATAGGTATCTTTATCTTCATAGTAGATAATATCATGACTTGTGTAAACAGCCTGTTTGGTATTGGTTTTAGCTGCGGTGCCATCTACCAAAATTTTTTCATCAGAAAGTGTAATCGTAGTTTCCTCTGTCGCAATTTCAGCTTGAGAAGAAACGGTTGTCTGCTCAGCTGCTAAAACCGAGGAAATAGGTGATAAAACTAAAGTGGCAGAGAGTGCACCATATAAAAATTTTCTCATAAAAACCTCCTAATTTACATTTAATCAAATAGTGTTTTATTGTATTAACAATATAATATCTATTAATAATGTCAAGAAGATGATGTAAATGTGATAGTAATGTGAAAATTTAAAATAATAAATAAAACATACTTTGATAGATGGCGTTAGATTCAGCCCTTATGATCAGAAATATGGATTTAAGAATGAGTATAAAGAGATAGAGTATTATAAAATAAAAGTAACGATGAAACATTGCGTTACCATCGTTACTTTTTGGAACTTAGGATGACTTAAAAGTATTTTGCAAAGTATTTCTAAAGCTTAGATAATAGTAGAAGGGATTGGTGTAATAGTACCTAAAGTAATCTGACCAGTTCGAGATTGTGTTACATAAATGATTGCATAGTAAGAAACAGGATTAGGTGTTACAGGTGTTGCTTGAGCAAGGAAAGCATAATAGGTTGTTCCATTAGTTACCTGTGTACTTACTAAGAGTGGTGTGTAAGTTACGCCTGTAAGACCAGTAGTTGCAGTTTGAAATACACGAAGATCAGCAGCTGTTAATAATCTAAAGCAACTACCAGCTCCACATGGACCAGGACAAGGATGAGTAGGTGGATAGATTGGGTAAACTGGGTAGTAGCAATAATTACAGCATGGAGGTCGTTTATGGCATGGGCATTTAGGGTGAGTAGGTTGCTGACATGGACATTGGTGACCATGAGATTGTTGATAAGAATCACTAGACTGACCATAAGACTTACCACCAGACTGTTGATAAGAATCATCAGGTTGCTGATAAGAACCGCCAGACTGTTGGTAATAATCATCAGACTGATCTACATAGTGTTGTTTAGAACTACCTGACTGACCTTGAGAATATACTGTTTTACATGTGGTATAATAAGTTTGAGTATCAGGTTGTTGTTGACATGGTTGATGGCAATTATATTGACATCTCATAGACTTTCCCTCCTTGGGTAGGATAAATATTAGATATTGTCCTGCTATACAATATGAGCTTATTAGACAGTAGGTGATAAAAATAGAGGGAAAATATTAAAAAATAACAATATATTCATATAAAAAATACACCCTATAATATAAGAATAAAAATTCTATATTATAGGGTATAAATATGTAATTTAGGATTTATAGTCTAATATCAATTTGGCTACCCACATTAGGATTAACTGAAAGTTCCATTTCACTTAGTTGATTTACAAGTGCTGCACCATTTTGTTCAATAGTCTCCATGTTCATTTTTGTAAGTGCTACACCTACGGCAGTGCCTAATTCTTGCGAAGCAAGTGACATACTTAAGCTTGCAATATCCATTATAATTCCTCCTTTTAACATAAGATGTGTTTATATTGTACTATCAAGGAGAAATAATGTCTATTGAGAAGGGGAGAAGAGGAGAAAAGTTGCTAATAGTTATGACTGAATAGTGTTAAGTTTTTAGTAAGAGATTAAAGAGTACAAAAATATACATCTTTTAGTCTTAAATACACATTAAATTATGTATAGAATTAAAGTAAAATAAGGTAAAGATAAAATATTTTTTTACTGGAGGTTGACCATGCAATACGGATATTTTGATGAAAAAAATAGAGAATATGTCATTACAAATCCCTGTACACCTGCACCTTGGGCAAATTATTTAGGCTCTCCTGAATACGGTGCGATTATTTCACATAATGCAGGAGGATATAGTTTTGTAAAAAGTGGTGCCAATGGTCGTATTTTACGTTATGTTTTTAATCAAGAAGATAAACCAGGGCGTTATATTTACTTAAGAGATGAAGAAAACGGAGATTACTGGTCTGCATCTTGGCAACCGGTAGGTAAAAGTTTAGAAGATTATAAGAGTACATGTCATCATGGAACAGCTTATACCAATATTAAAGCGGAATATACAGGCATAGCATCTGAAGCGCTTTATTATGTGCCTTTAAATAAAACCTATGAAGTATGGCGTGTAAAGGTAAAAAATACTTCTAACAAACCTAGAAAGCTTTCTGTTTTTGGCTATGCTGAATTTACCAATGAAAACAATTATGAAAATGATCAGGTGAACTTACAATACACCTTATTTATTACACGTACCTATTTTAAAGGTAACAAAATTTCACAAACCATTAATGAAAATTGTCATAAAGGTTGCAATGGCAGTAATGCTATGGAACGTTTCCTTGGACTAGTAGGAGCAGAAGTTACTTCTTATAATGGAGATAAATCTCATTTTATTGGACGTTATCGTAGTTATGGCAATCCAATTGCAGTAGAGCAAGGTACATGTGATAATGTGCTTAACTACAATAGTAACGGATGTGGTGCACTTCAAACAAAAATTGAACTTGCACCAGGGGAAGAAAAAGAAATGGCATTTGTATTAGGTATGCACAGTGAGATGGATTCTTCTCAGATCTTAGCTGGATACGAAGATTTATCAGTGGTAGAAAAAGAACTTGAGGAGCTTAAAAACTATTGGCATGGAAAACTTAGCAATTTAATGGTTCAAACACCAAGTAGTGAATTTAATAATATGGTCAATACATGGAATGCATATCAATGCTTTATTACCTTTATTTGGTCTAGAGCCGCATCTTTTATTTACTGTGGACTTCGTAATGGTTATGGTTACCGTGATACCGTTCAAGATATTCAAGGTATTATTCATCTTGATCCAGCTATGGCAAAAGAAAAGATTATCTTTATGCTTTCAGCGCAGGTAGATAATGGGGGTGGTTTACCACTTGTTAAGTTTAACCACAATGCAGGTCATGAAGATACACCAGATGATATGTCTTATGTACAAGCTACAGGACACCCAGCATACCGTGCAGATGATGCACTATGGTTATTCCCGACCATCTTAAAATACATAGGAGAATCAGGAGATACAGACTTTATTAATGAAGTGATTCCATATGCTAATAAAGATGAAGGTACAGTTTATGACCATCTTAAAAGAGCTATTAACTTTTCAATGGAACGCCTTGGGGCACACAAGATGCCAGCAGGTCTTCATGCAGACTGGAATGATTGCTTAAGACTTGGTAAAAAAGGAGAATCTTCTTTCGTAGCGCTTCAACTTTACTATGCGATGACTGTTCTTCGTCAGTTTGCAGTAGAATTAAAGGATACAGAATATATTGCTTACTTGGATGAGGTACAAAAA
This sequence comes from Cellulosilyticum sp., assembly GCA_015058045.1. Classification (GTDB taxonomy): domain Bacteria; phylum Bacillota; class Clostridia; order Lachnospirales; family Cellulosilyticaceae; genus Cellulosilyticum. The sequence goes on along the minus strand of SVDC01000016.1, from coordinate 66,070 downwards.
GTATTAGGTGATACTATCCAAACCAACTGCTGGGAAGATGACCGATTTATTCGTGGTTTTAAAGAAGATGGAGAAGTGATTGGTTCTAAGAAGGACCCAGAAGCCAATATGTGGCTTAATCCTCAATCTTGGGCAGTCATTAGTGGACTTGCAAGTAAAGATCAAGCTGAAAAAGCATTAGAATCTGTACATAGAGAACTTAATACCAAGTATGGTGTACGCGTGATGGCACCTTCTTATAAAGATCATGCTTTTGACGGCGCACTGGCATTATTATTTAATGGTTCTACTAAAGAAAATGGTGGTATTTTCTCACAACCACAAGGTTGGATTATTTTAGCGGAATCTTTAATGGGCCATGGAAATCGTGCATTTGAATACTTTATGGAAAGTGCACCAGCTGCTCAAAATGATAATGCAGATGTACGAGTGTTAGAACCTTATGTACATGGTCAATTTACAGAAAGTGTAGAGAGTCCATTTGAAGGGCGTTCACATGTACACTGGTTAACAGGAACGGCTTCTACTGTTATGGTAGGTTGCGTAGAAGGAATCTTAGGACTTCGCCCAGATGTCAATGGTCTTAAAATTGAACCAGCTATTCCAAGTAATTGGAAAGGCTTCACAATGGAAAAAGTATTTAGAGGTAAAAAGCTACATATCACTGTTAATAATCCAGAAGGTGCAGAAGGTGGCTATAAAGCATGCTATCTAAATGGTGAAAAATTAGAAAGTAACTATATTTTGGCAGATAAGCTTCAAGTAGAAAATGAAATTATATTAGAAATGTAAACGTTTATAAGGGTTGTAACATAGGCTAGAGGTCTATGTTACAACCTTTATTTTATTGAGAAAAGCTAACTTCTTTGTAGATATTGAATCTACCATATTAATTGGTAGACAATTCGAAAGAGGTGTTTTGAGGTCATAAATATGATATGATAGGAAAGATATTTTAAGAAATATAAAAATAAAGCACGATTTAAAATTGGACTAATATAATAAAAATCTTAAAGCGTGTAGGGAGGAAGAGGGAGACCATTGAAAAAAATTGAAATGAAAGCACAGTTTATGCAAAAGACTATAGTAGTTTGGCTAGGCGCTTTTTTATGTTGCGGGTTATGGGGCAGTGCATTTCCTTGTATTAAAATAGGTTACAAGCTATTTCAGATTGAATCGAGCCATACGATGACACAAATTTTGTTTGCAGGGTGTCGATTTACATTAGCAGGTATATTAACGATTTTAATAGGGAGTTTATTAAATAGAAGTTTTTTAAAACCTAAGAAGCAAGCTTTAGGGAATATTTTTAAGCTCTGTTTATTACAGACTGTTATGCAATATATCTTTTTCTATATTGGACTTGCCCATACCAGTGGTGTTAAGGCTTCTATTATTGGTGGTGTCAATGTATTTATAGCTATTTTAGTTGCAAGTCTCTTGTTTAGACAAGAAAAATTAAATGCTAGAAAGATAGTTGGAAGTTTAATTGGTTTTATGGGTGTGGTACTGGTTAATATAGCAGGTAGTAAAGTAAGCGGTGGATTTACCTTAGCAGGTGAGGGAGCTATTTTTCTATCTACAGTGGCTTATTCCTTTTCTTCAGTACTCATTAAAAATTATTCAAAAGATGAAAATCCAGTAACTTTAAGTGGGTATCAATTTGCATTAGGTGGACTGATTATGGTAGCTTTTGGCCTTATAGGAGGCGGACGTATTGAGGTCATTACTGTAAGTGGACTGATGATGTTATTGTACTTAACAATGGTCTCTGCAGTTGCATATTCCTTATGGGGCATTTTATTAAAATATAATCCTGTATCGAAGGTAGCCGTGTTTGGATTTATGAATCCTGTATTTGGTGTATTATTATCAGCAGTATTTTTAAAGGAGTATGATACGCTAAGCTTTATAAGTATTATAGCGCTTATTTTAGTGTGTATTGGGATTTATATTGTCAATAAGCTTGAAAAATAATAAAAGTGCTCCATGTTTTAGCATTCTATGTGATATGTTCTAAAACATAGAGCACTTTTTAGTTTTAAGGATCTATGAAGTAAAATAAAAATAAACAAAAAGTTATATTAAAAATAGTGAAAAATTAGCAAATGTTATATATAATATTATTATATTCTGAAAAGGAGAGATGAGGGTGAAGAATGAAACAAGGAAAAGTAAAAAAATAGTAACCCATAAAGCTATTTTATTTTTAATGCTTATTAGTAGTAGTTTAGCAACCTTTATCGTTATTAGTATTGGAACCTTTTTCTTTAGACATTATACAGAAGACTTATCTAGTATGGATAAGCAAAGTTTAAAAGAATATAAATATTATTATGCACTGATTGTAGAGGAAACAAAAACAGCTTTTTGGCAAAGTGTATATGAATCCGCTAAGGAGGAAGGGGAAAAAAATAATATTTATGTAGAATATATAGGAGAAGAATTAATAAAGCAGTATGGCATTAAAGATAAATTAAAGATGGCTATAGCATCTAATGTAGATGGTATTATGGTCGTACCAGAAGGTGAAGATATAGAAGAAGAGCTCAAGGAAGCGCAAGATTTAGATATTCCAGTTATCACGTTATTAAGTGATAGCCTAGAAGAAAGCCGCACGAGTTTTATTGGGGTAGAGCGAGAAGAAATTAGTCAATTATATTGTGAGGAGATTAAGGCTATTGGGACTAAATTGGATAAGGTAATGATTTTAGTAGATGGTAGCCAGCAAGCGACTAGTAAGAATATGATGTATTTAGGTATTCAAGAAGTGCTAGAAAATGAAGGCATCCACGTAGAGATTAAATATATTAATCGTAATAATGCGTTTAATGCTGAGGAGATTATTAGAAATATTATTTTAAGTCCTAAAATGATTCCAGATGTTATGATTTGCCTGAGTATGGAAGATACTTTATGTGCCTATCAATCTGTAATTGACTATAACAAAGTAGGGGAAGTCTGCATCATGGGATATGGTCAATCGCCTACCTTATTAGAGGGTGTATCTAAAGGCATTATTCAGTCCTTATTATTTATTGATACAAATCAAATGGGAAAACAAGGAATAGAAGCCTTGCAACAATATGAGTTAAACAAGAAAAAGGGATCTTTTTTTAGCGTAGGTGTGGCAATGATTAATCAAGATAATGTAGAAAGGTATATTTCATAAGTTTTTTACTTTCTACTGGGTGAAGGGAATGATTGCTAAGGTGTTACATAAAAAGCGAAAGTCAATGAGTCATAAATTAGTCCTTATCTTCTTATACACATCATTTATTACGTTACTTACACATTTTATGACCTATAGTAATACTGGGTATATATTAGATCAGCTAGATTCTGTATATGTAAGTAATACGCAATTAACAGAACTAGCAGAGTGTGTAAGTGAGACACAAAGTAATATGTATACTTATTTAGGATTAAAAGGTTCTGAGGATTTAAAAGGCTATTACGAGAGTACACAGAATCTTAAAAGTAAGATGAAACAGCTTAATAATCAGGTTACTGATTCTAAATCACTCATGATGGAGTATCATATTAGAGAAATATTAGATAGATACTTAACTACAGCAGATGAAGCTGTTCAGGCCAAAAGGGGAAGGAATATTAAAGGTTATAATGCAAGTTATGAAGAGGCTAGTCAGTTAGCGGATTATATTTATACTTATATTGAAAGCTTAAATAGCATGCAGTTAAAAACTAATACACAAAATTATTTAAGACTCAGACAGTCACTTGAGCGTATCCAACTCGTAAGTACAGTGATACTCATAGGGATGATAGGGCTTAATGCATTCATACTGCTAGTCATTGCAAGAGCTGTTACTAAGCCGCTAATCTGTTTGTCTAAAACAGCCAATGAGATTGCAGAAGGCAATTTTGAAATGGAATTAAATGAAATTCAAACAGGTGATGAAGTAGAAATATTATCAAAAGCATTTAATAAAATGATTATAAGTATTAGAGAGTACATAGATCGGCTTAGAAAAAGTATGGAAATAGAAAGTGAAATGAAGGCCAATGAGTTGAAAATGGAAAATTACTTAAAGGATGCAAAGCTAAAATATTTGCAAGCACAAGTTAATCCTCACTTTTTATTTAATACTTTAAATGCAGGTATGCAATTAGCGATTATGGAGGATGCAGAGCAAACTTCTACTTTTATTGAAAATATGGCAGAGTTTTTTAGGTATAGTTTAAAAAAGGGAAATGATGAGGTGACTATTGAAGATGAACTAGCACTAGTGGACCACTACATCTATATATTAAATGTACGTTTTTGTGGGGAGATATGCTATAAGAAAGAGGTTGATGAGAACTTTTTTAAAGTAAGGGTGCCAGGTATGATTTTACAACCTATTGTAGAAAATGTTTTTCAATATGGCATTCGAGATATAGATTACCAGGGAATTGTCATCATAAGAGTTTATGGTAAATCAGATTGGGTTTATATTGAGGTAGAAGATAATGGAAGGGGAATGACAGAAGAAAGAATAAGGGAAGTTCTTGAAGGAACGGTTCAGTCCGAAGAAAGTTGTAAAAGCTCAAATGGCATTGGGTTAGGAAATGTCATGACACGCCTAAAACTTTATTATGGCATAGACCAGGTGATGCAGATTGAAAGTTCAGGTAGTAATCAAGGAACAAAGGTCATTTTAACAATACCATTAAAAAGTAAAATGCTAGAGGGGGAATAATATGTATAAAATTATGCTCGCGGATGATGAAGGCATTGTATTACAATCCTTACAAATGATTATTGAAAAACATTTTGGAGAGCTTTGCCAAATAAAAACAGCTAAGACAGGAAGAAGTGTGATTGAACTAGCAGAAGACTTTATGCCGGATATTGCCCTAATGGATATTCAGATGCCTGGGATTAATGGAATAGATGCCATAGAGGAAATTCAAAAGTTTTCTAAATCCACGTATTTTATTATTATTTCAGCCTATGATAAATTTGATTATGCTAAAAAGGCGATTGATTTAGGTGTAGTAGATTTTTTAACCAAACCCTTTAATAAAGAAAGAATTATACAGGTATTAGAAAAGACGATGCAAATGATTGATAAAAATCGTCGGATGAGAGAAATTGATTTAAGAAATAAGGAGAAATTAGAAACAGTTGTGCCTATTATAGAAAGTGGTATGATTTATCATATTTTATTTCAAGAAGACTGCGGTAGCCAAATCAATCACTTTAAGCAGCTATTAGATATTCAGGAAGAGTATGGTTTTATATTGGTCATTGAATTTGGTGATGAACAAAAAGAAACCTCTATGACCAATCCTATTGGCGCTACGGTAAAAGCACAAAGGTTTTATAATGAAATGAGAGAAATCATTAAGGAATTTTTTAAAGGTTATGTAGGCACCATTATGGCCAATAAGGTAGTTGTATTTGTGCCTTGTAGTCATCCTGAGATTGAATATAATGAAAGGATTCAAATTATTGGGCAAGCTAGAGAAATGGTACATAAACTAAAAGGCAGGATTGATAGTGCTTTTAAAGTAGGAATTGGTTCAGTACAGAATATGGAGCAACTACTTGTTTCTTATAAAGAAGCAGTGAAAGCAATGAAAATGGTGCCCAATACAGTTTCTCATATTAAGGATATCTTACCTAAACAGGTCAAACAAATGAGTCAACCTATAGAGTTAGAAAAACAGCTTTTTGTATATCTTAAAAAAAGAAATTTAGCCGCTTTTCTTGAAATAGCTAATCACTTATATGGGGTCATAGTAGAGCATTATGAAAGAGATGAAATGGCTCAAAAGATGAAACTATTAGAGATTTTAATAGCGGTTCAAAGAGAAGTTAAAGAATATGTTCAAATAGAAATGGAATTAGAAATAGAAGACCTTAAAGAACTTTTACAAAGTGGAGAAGAAGCACTAAAAAGTAATTTTATAAATTATATATCAAGGCTTTATGAATGGAGGGAGAATAAAAAAGAGGAAGTGTATAGTGATTTGATTACAAGTGCTAAAAAGATCATAGATGATCACTATCACCAAGATATTAATTTAGAGATGATTTCAAGACAGGTGAATATTAGTCCGTACTATTTTAGTAAAATATTTAAAGAAGAAACAGGAGAAAACTTTATTGATTATGTAACACATGTACGCATAGAGAAGGCAAAAAAATCATTAAAAGAAGGACAGTATAGTATTAAAGAAGTATGTATTAATGTAGGTTATAAAGATCCTAATTATTTTAGCAGGTTATTTAAAAAGCAAGTAGGTGTTACACCTACGGAGTATAGAGAGGGAACAGGCAATGAATAAAATAGGAATAGTTATAATCATTAGTGCTTTAATATTAACAGGATGTGGTCAAAAGGAAGTGATGGAAACCTCTAAAGAAGGACCAGAAATTAAAATTGGAGTATCCTTTGATTCTTTTGTGATTGAAAGATGGTATAGAGAGCAGGATACTTTTATTTCTACGATTGAAGCATTGGGGGCAACAGCATATGTACAAGATGCTAATGGGGAGATAGAAAAGCAAATTAAACAGATAGAATATTTAATAGAAGAAGAGGTGGATGCCATCGTAGTCATTCCTACAGATGGAGAGGCAATAAGACCTGTTATTCAGAAGGCAAAAGAGAAAGGGATAAAGATTATTGCTTATGATCGCATGATTAATCACGCGGGTGTAGATTTATATATCACATTCGATAATGAGAAAATAGGATGCTTGATGACTAAGGCGCTATTAAAGCAGGTAGGAAATAAAGGGAATGTTTTAGTTATTATGGGTTCGCCAACAGATTCTAATGTCAAAAAGATTGATAGAGTATTTGAAGACTTAATACAGTCTACTGATATTCAGGTTTTAGAAAAGGTGTATGCTCAAAATTGGCAAGCAGAAGTAGCTTTTCAGACCGTTTCCAATCATCTAAAAGAAGGGGCACAAATAGATGGAATTTTTTGTGGAAATGATGATTTAGCTCAGCAAGCTATAAAGGCACTCTCAGAATATCGGCAGGCAGGAGAAGTATGCGTAGTGGGGCAAGATGCAGATTTATCAGCTTGTCAGCGTATTGTAGAAGGGACACAAGGGATGACAGTACATAAAAATGTTTTAACTTTAGCAGAAGAAGCAGCCTATATGGCTATTAAGCTTGTTAAGGGGGAGCCATTAAAAATTGAAGAAACCATTAATGATGGGAGTTATGAAGTACCTTATTATAAGTTAGATGTCATACAAGTGACTAAGGAAAATATGGATGAAGTGATTATAGATAGTGGTTTTCATTCCAAAGAAGCAGTTTATTTAAACTTAGTTGAAAAATAATATAGTAAAGTGAGTACTAGGATTTATAAGCGTATAATCCTAGTACTTTTTTGTGATAAAAAAGTACAGAAACTTTTTAGCATATTTCAATGAACTTAAAAAAGTATAGAAGCGTAGCAATTATAGATAGATGGACTGTAATATAATGAAATCATCAAGAAGGTAAAAGATTGAAGGGGGTAAAAATATGAGAAAATTTTTTAGAAGTATGATGACTATGGGCGCTGGTGTGATGCTGACATTATCTATGGTAGGATGTGGTACTAGTGGTGAAGATATTCCTACTGCTAATGAAACAAAAGAAAGTGCAGTAGCACAGCCGGCAGCAGAAAATGAATCCATTAAAGTCGGTGTAGCAATGCCGACTAAAGATTTACAACGTTGGGTACAAGATGGTGAAAATATGCAAAAGGAATTAGAGGCAGCAGGTTATGAGGTAGACCTTCAATATGCTAATAATGATATTGCAACCCAGGTTTCACAGATTGAAAATATGATTTCTGGACAGTGTGATATTTTAGTTATAGCTTCTATTGATGGAACAGCACTTGGTACCGCACTACAGGGAGCAAAGGATGCAGATATTCCAGTTATTGCATATGACCGATTGATTATGCAAAGTGATGCAGTTTCTTATTATGCTACTTTTGATAATGAATTAGTTGGTAGATTACAAGGCCAATATATTGAAGAAGCATTAGACCTTAAAAATGCAGCAGGCCCATTTAATATTGAACTCTTTACAGGATCATCAGATGATAACAACTGTCACTTCTTCTTTGGAGGGGCTATGGAAGTACTCACACCATATATTGAGAGTGGTAAATTAGTTGTTAAATCAGGTAGCACCACACTTGCTGAATGTGCAACACCTAACTGGTCTACAGAAGAAGCTCAAAAACGTATGGAAAATATTATTGCAGCTTATTATTCAGATGGTAGTAAATTAGATGCCGTACTTTCTTCTAATGACTCAGTAGCAAATGGTATTACCAATGCTTTAGTATCATCTTATAATGGTGAATTCCCAATCTTAACAGGTCAAGATTGTGATATTACTTCTGTAAAGAATATTTTAGCAAGTAAACAATCTATGTCTATTTTCAAAGATACAAGAACACTAGCAGCACAAGTTGTAAAGATGGTTACGGCTGTTGTTGAAGGTACTGATGTGCCAGTAAATGATACAGAAACTTATGATAACGGTACAGGTGTGATTCCTTCTTACCTCTGTGAGCCAGTATTTGCAGATGCAAACAACTATAAAGAACTCCTAATTGATTCAGGATATTATACAGAAGATCAATTAAAGTAGTTTAAAGAAAAAAGGGGTAGAGATGGATAACTCTGCCCCTTATTTAAAAGGAGGGAAAAGGATGGGCAAAATCATCTTAGAAATGAAAGACATTGTAAAGACCTTCCCAGGTGTAAAAGCACTAGACCATGTGAATCTAAAAGTAGAGGCAGGGGAAATACATGCTTTAGTAGGAGAAAATGGAGCAGGAAAATCCACGCTTATGAATGTATTAAGTGGTATTTATCCTTATGGTAGTTATGAGGGCGAAATTACATATGAAGGACAACTTTGTCAGTTTAAAGAGATTAATGATAGTGAAAAGAGAGGCATTGTTATTATTCATCAAGAGCTTGCTTTGGTACCCCATATGTCCATTGGGGAAAATATGTTTTTAGGAAATGAGCAACGAAGCAAATTAGGCATTAATTGGAATGCTACTTATTCTAAGGCAGATGAACTATTAAAAGTAGTAGGTTTAAAAGAATCATCTCGTACACTCATTAAGGATATTGGTGTAGGGAAACAGCAGATGGTAGAAATCGCAAAAGCATTAGCTAAGAAAGTAAAATTACTCATTTTAGATGAACCAACAGCCTCATTAAATGAATCAGATTCCAAAGCTTTATTAGATTTATTGATACAATTTAAGCAGCAGGGCATGACTTCTATTATTATTTCACATAAGCTCAATGAAATTAGTTATGTTGCAGATAAAATTACAGTTATCAGAGATGGGCAGACCATTGAAACCATTGATAAGGCTACCACCGAGATTAATGAAGAGCGTATTATTGCAGGGATGGTAGGAAGAACACTGACAAATCGTTTTCCAAAACGTACGAAAAAGTCTATCGGTAAAAGAAATTTTGAGGTCAAGGATTGGACTGTTTATCATCCAATTTATAGTGAAAGAAAAGTTGTAGATCATGTTTCAATGTATGTCAGACAGGGGGAAGTAGTTGGAATCTCAGGATTAATGGGGGCAGGTAGAACGGAACTTGCTATGAGCCTTTTTGGAAGAAGTTATGGAAGCAATATTAGTGGGACACTACTCATTAATGGGGAAGAGGTATATTTAAAAAATGTTGAACAGGCCATTGAGCACAAGTTAGCATATGTTACAGAAGACCGTAAAGGAAATGGACTGATTTTAAGTCATTCCATTGCAAAGAATACCACTATGGCAAAGATGGATAGGGTTAGTAAGTATGGCGTCATTGATAAGGATTTAGAAATCAGTGTAGCAAATACATATAAAGAAAAACTTAAAACTAAATGTCCTAGTGTGATGCAAGAAGTAGGAAATTTAAGCGGTGGAAATCAACAAAAGGTTCTTTTAAGCAAATGGATGTTTGCAGAGCCGGATGTCTTGATATTAGATGAGCCAACAAGAGGAATAGATGTGGGCGCAAAATATGAAATCTATTGCATTATTAATGATTTAGTGGCTGAAGGAAAATCAGTTATCATTATCTCATCTGAACTTCCAGAAGTCTTAGGAATGTGTGACCGTATTTATATCATGAATGAAGGAAAGATGGTAGGAGAAGTAAGCGGGGAAGAAGCAACACAAGAAATCATTATGGCACAAATACTTCAATCAGGAAAAGGGGAATGAGAATGGATATAAAAGCAGTATTAAAGAAAAATACTATGATTTTTGCACTTGTATTACTCACCTTATTTTTTGCTTGGCAGACAAATGGTGCTATATTGGCACCACAAAATATAAATAATTTAATTGCACAAAACAGTTATGTGGTAATTTTAGCAGTTGGTATGCTACTATGCATCTTAACCGGTGGAAATATTGATTTATCTGTAGGATCTGTTGTATGTTTGATAGGTGCCATTGCAGGAAAGCTGATTGTGACCTATCATGTAAATATTTATTTAACCATTATTATTTGTCTAGGTATTGGTATACTCATTGGTGCTTTTCAAGGATTTTGGATTGCATTTGTTAGAATACCACCATTTATTGTAACTTTATCAGGGATGTTATTATGGAGAGGGATTGCATTACTTGTATTAGCTGGTTTAACTATTTCACCTTTTCCAGATCACTACTTAGCTTTATTTAATAACTATGTAACCAATCCAAAAACTGCATTAGTAGTTGGAATCATTATAAGTGTAGGATTAGTTCTCATAATGTTTAAGAATCGGTCTGATAAAATGAAGAAAGAATATGAAGTAGGCAGTTTGGCAGGAGAAGCTACTAAATTAGCGGTTATTATAGCTGTTATTTTAGGGATTTCTTATAAACTTTCTCAATATAAAGGGCTTCCAATGATTTTGATTTTACTTGCTATTATTGTAGCAGTATATGCGTATTATACTTCTAAGACTGTAAATGGTCGTTATTACTATGCAGTAGGAGGAAATGAAAAAGCAGCTAAATTAAGTGGAATTAATACAGATATGGTTTATTTTAAAGCCTATGTGAATATGGCATTTCTTGCATCTGTAGCAGCACTAGTGTGTGTAGCACGTTTTAATTCAGCGGCACCTACGGCAGGTACAAACTACGAAATGGATGCTATTGGTTCTTGCTTTATAGGTGGTGCATCTGCTTATGGTGGTGTAGGAACCATTCCAGGTGTGGTTATTGGGGCTATTTTTATGGGAGTTTTAAATAATGGAATGTCTATTATGGGGATTGATGCAAACTGGCAAAAAGCTGTAAAAGGTATTGTATTATTAGCAGCGGTTATTTTTGATGTTGTATCTAAACGTAAACAAAAGTAGAAAAATAAAGTTTGTAATGAGCAAACTAAAAGTTATATCAGTATAAAAAGAGGGCTAAAAACGTAATGATTACTATACGTTTTTAGCCCTTTTGTATAGGATATAGTGATAGAAAATATTAGCGTATGCTACGTTACTTTTATTCAGTTCTTAATGAATCTACTGGGTCTAATTTGGCTGCTTGTTTAGCAGGGAATAAGCCAGCGATAATACTTACGATTGTACTCATAACAATACCAAAGATTGCATAAGCAGGTGTAATAATCATAACATTCATATTAAAGGCTTCCATAGAGAAGTGGTTTACAACTAAAGAGAGTCCAATAGCTGTTAATAAACCAAGTGTTCCACTAGAAAGTCCAATTAAAAAGGCTTCTGAGACAAAAATACGTTTTACATCTTTACTTCTTGCACCGATAGCTCTTAGTAAACCAATTTCTTTTGTTCTTTCTACAACACTAATATAAAGCACAACTAAAATCATAATAGAAGATACAAGAAGTGAAATACCAGCAATACCTGCTAAAACAATTGTTAAGATATTAAGCATTGTAATAAGTTGGTCACCCATCACTTCTTGAGTTGAACCACCATAACCTAAATGAGTAATAGTAGTTTTAATATCGCTTGCAGCAGTTTCATCAGTTGCTACAAGATAAGCCATAGTTGGCTCTAAGGTTCTGTTTTGGTCAGCTAAAAGAGTTTCTAGGTCAGAATAATTTAAGTAAACAGAGTTGTTTAAATCTGCCATAGTGTTATTCTCACCAGCTGTATAAACACCACTTACTACAAATTCACCTGTTACAGGTTCATTATCAATAAGCGCTGTTAATTTCACTGTTTGTCCAATAACGTCTTCGCCAAATTCCTCATAAACAGATTTATTAATTAAGAGTTCGCCTGTATTAGGGAGATGACCCACTGCCACATTAGATTCTGTAATGACAGAAGACATACTTGTAAGGCCCATTAAGTTACTTGTTTTATCACCATAAACAAGTGTATTAGTAGGTGTCATAGAAATGTATTGGAAGCCTTTTTCTACTTCTACAACGCCTTCGATTTCAGATAGTTCTTTTAAATTTTCTTCTTTAAATGGGATTTTAGCACCTAATGCTTGCATAGCAGCCATTGGGTCATTTAAATCTAATGCCTCTTGTTTCATGCTTACTTCTACAACTAATGGGTTCATAAAGCTTTCAATCATACTATTAAAATAAGCTTTAATACCATCTCCTAGGGATAACATAGAAACAACACTCATAATTCCAATACTTACCCCTAATGCAACAAGGATATTTCTTTTAAGTTTTTGTTTCATATTATTAGCAGCAAGTAGTATGGCTGAGGTAAAGCTAAGATTTTGTCCTTTTTGTTTAGCAGATGTCGTTACATTTTCTGTAGGCGATGAAGCGTCTAGAACAACTGCATCATTAGTGATATCTTTAATGATTTCACCATCTAGAATTTGAATTACCCTACTTGAGTGAGCGGCTACCTTTTCAGAGTGTGTAACCATAATAACCAGTTTACCTTTTTGAGCAATTTCTTTAATAATAGCAAGAACTTGCTCAGTGGTTTCTGAGTCTAATGCACCTGTTGGTTCATCAGCTAGAATGATTTCAGGATCATTGATTAAAGCACGTGCAATAGCCACTCTTTGTCGTTGACCACCTGATAGTTGATTTGGGCGTTTATTAATATGTTTTTCTAAGCCCACTTGTGCTAAAGCCTCTTTGGCTTTGGCGATACGTTCTTTTTTGTCTACATTAGAAAGGGTTAAAGCGATGGTTACATTTTCTAAAATAGATAAGTGTGGAATCAGATTACAGTTTTGAAAAACAAATCCAATTTGATCTTTTCTATAAGCATCTAATTGTTTTTCTGTAAATGCTCCGATATTTTGTCCTTCAACTAATAGTTCCCCTTCAAAATGAGAGTCTAATCCACCAATTAAATTCATCATAGTAGATTTCCCGCTACCAGATTCACCGATAATAGAAACCAGTTCTCCTTTATTAAAGGATACATTGATGTTTTTTAAGGCATGAAAAGATTGGGTTTCATTAAGCTTGTAGGTCTTATTAATGTTTTTTAATTCCAATAGTCTCATTGATGTCTCCTTATTGATGTCAAAATTGCCTATAATTGTAAAGTAGGCAAATTCTATTGTATAAAAAGATAGTGAAGATGTAAAATGAGAGAAAATTGGAAAGAAAGCATAGAGTACAAGGCAAAGAGCATGTTGAAAATACATTATAGACTTGGAGAGAAGAATAGGGAAAGGACTTTTCGTTTAAGCCGCTTTGGGGTACAATAAGAATATTAGGCAAACTGGAAAGGAATTAATCAATGAATACAAATCAAACGATTGCTGTATTAAAAGCATTTTATTTTGGAAGTGATAGTATTGCGGCTATTGCTAACCGTACAAAATTATCTCGTGATGAAGTAAGAGAAGCTTTACGTGGCGCACGTGAGTGTGGGCTTATCAAATATTCTACAAGAGATTATAATGAAACCTTCGTGCATAAAGATAGCAAAAAATTAGGTGAGTACTTAAAAGCAAAAGGTATTATTAAACCAAAAAGAAAATAAGTTAAAAAACTGGCAATCCAATTTTGAGAGTTGGCTTGCCAGTTTTTTTATAACAATGTGCGTATTACTCGTGGATACGAATAACCTCTACTTTATAACCATCTGGGTCTGTTACAAAATAATAGTGAGGTGCTTCACCAGGAAGACCTTTTAGTGGTGTGACTTCATATCCCATAGCAGTATGTTTTGCATGGCTTTCCTCTAAGTCAGTTACACCTACAGCAATATGACTAAATCCATTACCAAGTTCATATGGTTTTTCAGGATTGTAGTTATAAGTAAGCTCTAATTCATAACCATCTTTTTCATCTGATAAATAAACAAGTGTAAATTCATAGTCTGGAAAGTCTTTTCTGCTTGTTTCAATGAGACCAAGTGCATTTTTATAGAAGTCTAAAGATTTTTCTAAATTCATTACACGAATACATGTATGTAACATTTTCATAGTATTGCCTCCCATATTTGTCTACCAAAGTAGTATTTTAGTGCTTTAAAAAAGCATGATTTAAAGAAGTTGACTAAAAAACATGATTTGATAAAGCATACTTTAAAAGTATATGCTATTTTAGCATGGTTTTATGAAGGACTTCAAGACTGTAAGAGGAATGAATAAATAGAAGAATTCATGATGAATTAAAGGGGAGAGGCATTGAAAAGCTATTAGGGGCTATAGTATAATGAAGCATAAAAACTTGGAGTAGTGATAAAAGATGACAACATTAGAAAAACAGTTTACTGAAGTACTTATTAAAAATAGTGAAGAAGCACAAAAATCATGTGCTTATAGAGGTATTCGTTTTAGACAAACCCTTGAGAAGTTTGGTGGCGTAAAAACAGCCAAAGAAATTATTCGTAAAGGTAGACTCTCAGATGAGTTTGAGATTTTAGAAAAAGCAGGACTCATTAGATTAACGATGGAAGCGTTAGTTGTGGATAGAAGATTTGCAGAGTTATTTACAGATGATGAAGTGAATAGCTGCTATGAAGTTTTATGTGAGTATGGTTATTATTCGCTTTAAAAAGATTGCTTAAGAGGTTTAGGTTGATAAAATTATCTGAATATTTAAAGTGTTTTGCAGCTATGTTATAGTAATATTAAAAAATAGCTATTTGTTTAGTGGAGACTATATATATTCTATTTGGAGAAAATATTATGAAGAATATGAGTTTGATTTTTGCTTTTGTTTTAGTTTTGACATTGTCTTTGCCTCAAATGACTTATGCAAATATGGCAGCTCCTAAGCAGTCAGATATTGGATCTTCTATAACACTTGAAAAAAACGATACAATTTCTATACGATCAGAAGTATTAGATATTATGGTTAATGGCTCACAGGCAGATATTGTTGCAACTTATAAAATGAAGAATACTACCAATGAAAGTATTTCTACAGAATCTATGTTTCTATCACCCAATATTGAAAGAAGTGGTGTAAAGGTAGTAATCAATGATAGAGATACATCTTTCTTGGTAGAAAGTTACGCTTTAAATTACGATACAGAAATAAAAACGAATGATTGGAAGTATGCTGTACTAACAGATGATGAGATAGCAAGTCTTAATCAGGAACAGACTGTCGATGCTATAACCTTTGATTTGGATTTTGCACCCAATGAAGAATATGAGGTCATTATTTCTTATTGTTACAGACTTGGTGGGTACCCCGATTATGATTTCTCTGCCAAAAAAGGTGAGATTAAGTATTATCTTGCACCTGCTACTATGTGGAAGGATTTCTCCAATTTAACCATCAATCTATATCTGGACAAAGATATGCCTATTATCAAAAGCAGCAATTTAGAGTTTAAAAAAGTTGGCACACGTACATATCAGCATGTTTCAGAGATACTTCCCAAAGAAGATTTAGAAATAGTCATTGATGAAAACTGGTACCAAAATATTTTTAGTACTTTAAGAAGTCCTTATCTATTCATGACGCTTATAGTATTATCACCATTCATTTTATTAGTCTTAGTGGTCAGTGTCTTGATTAGTTGGCGTGTTTATAAATGGAAGAAACATAAGCGCTAAAATCATAGATTTTAAGTATAACAAGAAGTGGATAGGGCTAAATATTTGATCCAATAAATAGTTATTTTAAATAATGTTCTTGAAGTAAAGAAACAGAATATTGGCATTCAAGAATAGAGGGATTCATGAAATCTGTACAAACCTCATATAGTGTAATAAGGGAGGGATGTACATGAATAAAGGCATCCAGTGGAAGAATTTTTTAATCAGTATTGCAATTAGTGTAGGAACTGGACTTTTAGCAGCAGTGTTAACTAGAGGAAGTATGATGATGTATGAAGGATTTGTAAAACCACCATTATCACCACCTGCATGGCTTTTTCCTATTGTATGGACCATTTTATATATCTTAATGGGCATCTCAGCTTATATCATTTATGAGAGTCCAGTAGAGGCACAGCAGAAAGAAAAAGTTTTAAGTATTTATGGATTCCAGCTATTTTTTAACTTCCTATGGTCTATTGTATTTTTTAACTTTAATAATTACCTATTAGCCATAGGGATTATCCTTATTTTATGGGGACTCATTATTGCCATGATTGTTAACTTTAATAAAATCAATAAAGTTGCAGGATGGCTACAAGTACCTTACCTATTATGGGTAACCTTTGCAACCTATTTAAACATAGCCATCTACTTTTTAAATCAATAATTTATAAAAGGTCCAAACTAAAATATTTTTGGTTTGGACATTTTTTTGTCCATGTTGCTGTTATAATAATAAAGAATAGGTTATGCAAGAAGAAAGGTACACATAGATGAAACAAAAGATAGAGGCATTTTGTCAATCATTAGGTTTAGATACAATGGGTTTTATCCCTTGTAGACGATTTGATGAGCTAGAAGATTATTATAAAAGTCGTGAGGAAAAGCAATTACAAAATGAATTTGAAGGAAAGGTATTAGAAGAGCGTTTAAATCCTACTCACTATTTAGAAAATGGAAAGACGATTCTATCCATTGCTTTTCCTTATGATTATAAAGAAGTAGAAGATCAGGCATATGAGCAAGAAGAAAATGGTTTTTCTATTTATACCAAGCGATTAGATTACCATCGTGTGGTAAAAAAATATTTAGACCAAATTGTAGCGTTTATTGAAACATTAGGTGGACAGGCTATAGCTTTAGTCGATAGTAATACCCTGCCAGAGCGCTATATTGCGTATTTAGCAGGCGTAGGATTTATTGGGAGAAATAATATGCTGATTACTGAGAAATATGGCTCTTATGTTTTCTTAGGGGAGATTATTACGGACTTAGAAATTCCTTGTCAGGACCAAAGGGCACAGAGTCAGTTAACAGACTATGTAGAATGTGGGCAGTGTGAAAACTGTTTAAGAGAATGTCCAACTAAATCTATTCATAAAAAGGGATGCAATCCTAATATTTGCTTATCCTATTTGACCCAGAAAAAAACGCTAGAAGTTAAAGAAATAAAGCTTTTAAAAGGCAATCTATTTGGATGTGATTTTTGTCAGCTTAAATGTCCCTATAATGAGGCTGCTAGGCCAAGTGTGCTAGAAGATTTTAAAAAGCTTGTCTATATGGAAGAAGAGCCAAGCATTTATGCAGGGATGGACAATTCATTTTTTAAGGAAAAGATGAGTGTGACCTCTTGTGGTTGGCGTGGCAAAAATGTTATTCGAAGAAATGCTATGATTCGTATGGCTTATGAGGGGAAAGCCGTTGAAGGTTATTTAGGAGATTCACCTTATATTAATGAGTATATTCAGAAGCTTATGGAAATCTACAACCCTAAATTGAAAGAAACAGAATCCTAGGAGAAGTATGACAAAATTTAAAATCCATACAACGCTAGGAAGATATGGTGAGACTGCATAGAATAAAATAAAGAACATCTTAGAAAAGCAGAGCAGAGTGAATAAAAGCGCTGCTTTTTTTAATACAAAAAATAGTAAAAATGAAGAGATACTATTAAAAATAATACAAAAAAAGTATAAAAATCTACATAGACAGTAAAAAGGGGATTGGATAGAATAAAGTCAAATGAAGAATCTGGAGGAAGCATATGAAAACACTATTTAATGATCATTGGTTTTTTCGTAAGGTAGATATAGAAACAACAGATGAAGCACTTTTTACTAAGGGGGAGTGGCAAGCAGTAGATGTACCCCATGACTGGATGATTTATGAGGCAAAGCATTTGTATGATAGCAGTATAGGATGCTATAAAAAGACCTTTAAAGTGGGGGAGCTTGGAACAGAAAGGCTCATTTTACGCTTTGATGGGGTTTATATGGATACCACCATTTATCTCAATCAAGAGGCTATTTATGAATGGAAATATGGTTATTCCACTTTTGAAGTAGATTTAACGGATAAAGTAAAGCAAGGAGAAAATGAAATCTGGGTAAAATGTGTTTATCGATGCCCTAATAGTCGTTGGTATTCTGGAGCGGGTATTTATCGTAATGTATGGATTCTTCAAAAGTTACAGGCGCATTTTATTTCTGATGGCATTTATGTTTCAACCCAAAAAGAAGAGAATGGGTGGGTTGTAGAAGTAGATAGTGAAGTAGTAGCCACAGCTTATCATACAGAAGCTCAGCTGATTCATTACATAACAGATGCTAACGGAGAGGAAGTAGCAAGGTGTGCCCAAACAGTAGGGTTAACTGAGAAGGTGCAAGATATTAAGAGCATTCTAAAGGTAGATCAGCCTACCCTTTGGGACATAACCCATCCTTATTTATACCAACTCACTTCTCGTCTAGTGGAGGGGGAAAAAGTTTTAGATGAAGTGACTCAAAATCTAGGCTTTAGAACAGTGTCTATAGACCCTAATAAAGGTTTCTTCTTAAATGGTCGCTCAGTTAAGATACAAGGGGTATGCCAACATCATGATTTAGGGGCATTGGGTGCAGCATTTAATGAGGTGGCTTTAAGACGTCAATTTGAAGTATTAAAGGAAATGGGTGTGAATGCGGTCCGAACATCTCACAACATGCCAGCCCCAGAACTCATGGATGTGGCAGATGAAATGGGGCTTCTCATTTACACAGAATCCTTTGATATGTGGGAAATGTGTAAGACAGATTATGACTATGGGCTTTATTTTAAGGAATGGTGGCATAAAGATTTAACTAGTTGGGTAAGAAGAGATCGCAATCATCCTTCACTTATTTTCTGGGGTATTGGAAATGAAATCTATGATACTCGTTTTGAAAGAGGTCAAGAAATAGCTAAAATGTTATGTGATGCTGTACGTCAGTTAGATCCAAGAAAAAATGGGATTACAGCCATTGGTTCTAACTTTATTGAATTTGAAGAAGCCCAGAAGTGCTCTGACTTAGTAGAAGTTTCAGGGTATAACTATAAAGAAGCCTTATATGATGTGCACCATGAAAAATACCCACATTGGTGTATTTTTGGAAGTGAAACAGGTTCCACAGTTCAGAGCCGAGGGATTTATCACTTTCCACTTAGTAATAGGCTTTTAACTTATGAAGATGGCCAATGTTCTTCACTTGGTAACTGTACCACGAACTGGGGTGCCAAAGATGTAGATGCAGTTGTAGCCGATCATCGTGATAGAGAGTACTGTTTTGGGCAATTTATTTGGACGGGCTGGGACTATATAGGAGAACCTACACCTTATTTTTCTAAGAACTCCTTCTTTGGGCAAGTGGATACAGCGGGTTTTAAAAAGGATACCTATTATCACTATCAAGCAGAATGGACAGATTATAAAGTAGCACCAATGATTCATCTTTTACCTTATTGGGACTTTAATGAGGGGCAGCTAATCGATATCTGCGTTTATTCTAATGGTCCTGTGGTAGAACTTTTCTTTAATGGGAATTCTTTAGGTAAACAGAGCATAGACCATGCTCATGGACGAGACTTAAAGGGCACATGGCAACTGCCTTATAAAAAAGGGGTTCTTAAGGCCGTGGCTTATGATGAAGAGGGCAATGTGATTGCTATGGAAGAAAAAGCTTCCTTTACAGACCCAGTGAAGGTTATAGCGACGCCTAGTAAAACTCAGCTCAAAGCAAATGGAGAGGATTTAATCTTTGTAGAAATTAGCACAGTAGATGAAAAGGGCATTGAAGTAGCCAATGCACGTCATGTGGTGGAAGTTAAGGTAACAGGTGAAGGCCGTTTAGTAGGTTTAGATAATGGAGATAGTACAGATTACGATGAATATAAAGGTATCAGTCGCAAACTGTTTAGCGGTAAGCTGCTTGCAATTGTTGCAGCAACAACGACGCCAGGGCCTATTCAAGTAGAGGTAACGTCTACAGGATTAGAAACAGCCACACTAGAGCTTGAGGCGGTACCAGCTAAAGTACGACAAGGCATTAGTGCCCATACCATGAATACACCATCTATTGTAGAAAAGGAGATTCCAGTTCGTAAAATTGAGCTTACCTGTCAGCAAAGTAGAAAGATGGGCGTAGATAATACAGAAGTTGAGGTTATGGCAACCCTTTATCCAAAGCATGCTACTTATACGGATATTACTTTTAAGGCCATGACATTAGAAGGTATTGAAAGTAATAGTGTTAAGATTGTACAAGAAGGACTTAAAGCAACCATCGTTGCTAAAGGGGATGGTAATTTTAGATTATATGCAACTTGTAAGAATGGTAGGGAAGTATCAGAAGTGATTTCAGAATTAGAATTTGAAGTAACGGGTATGGGAAAAGCCAATCTAGACCCTTATGGTTTTGTATCTGGTTGTCAATATAGTAAAGCAAATCGTCCAACGAATGTGAGCTTTCAAGGAGGGGCCTTTATTGATACAGAAGATGTAGCAATCTTTACTTTTGAAGAAGTAGACTTTGGAGAATTTGGTTCAGATGAAATCACCATTCCAATTTTCTCATTTAGAGATAGCTTCCCAATAGAGATTTGGCAAGGAACCATGGAAGAAGGCATATGTCTATTAAAAGGAACTTATGCTGCAAAAAGTTGGTATAACCACTATCAAGCTAATACCTATAAGCTGCCTAAACGTTTAAAGGGCTTACAAACCCTTACTCTTGTTTTCTATCCAGAACAGCGTATTTCATTGCAAGGTTTCTCCTTTAAATCATTAGAGAAAGCTTATGTCACAATCTATGCAACGGAAAATAATTGCATTACGGGAGATACCTTCAATATTGAGGAAGATGCCATTACGCATATTGGAAATAATGTAACTTTAGAATATCATCATATGGATTTCGGTGAAAAAGGATTGACGCAGATTGTTGTACAGGGACGCTCTCATATTCCAGTCAATACCATTCATCTGCATTTTATAGATGAAACAGGGCGTACCAAGATTCAAAGTATAGATATCCCTTATAGCAAAGAATATAAAGAATGGATATTGCCACTAGAGACTATAAAGGGAATGCAAAAGGTTAATTTTATTTTCTTACCAGGAAGTAAATTTGATTTAAAATGGTTTAGATTTGAATAAATAAGAGGAGGAATCAGAATGATTCAAAAAGGCCCAGCAGCACCTAAAGACCCAACAAGTAAACAAAAAGGTTTTTACATTTTACTAGACACCATTGTAGAGGCAACTGAAAGAAGAGAAGGGTTACCTTCTCAGGAGATTTACCTAGATGGAGGAAGAATGATTAACAGTGCCAAGATAGTAGGTGGCATTGAAGATGAGCAGATTTTAAGCTTATTAGAAACAAGTGAGGGATTTAAAAAGCTTGTGACTCAAATTGGTGTTTCAGTGAGTAGTACACAAACGGAAAATGTTGGTTTTGTTTTTCATAATTATGGAAAAGAAGACAAATATGGTGGTGGAACGCTGATTGAAATGACATGTCCTTGTGATGGAGCAGAATATATACTAGATTTTTCTAAAGTTCAATGGTCTACTCAGGATGATGTAGTGGGCAGGATTGCCTTTACATTTGAAGAGCCAGGTATGACAGCCAAGGTTAGTGTCAAACTGTATGTTGGAGAGGAATATGATATTCCAGAGATTCAAGTAGATCCACCTATAGATTTTACTTCCAAAGCTTATGAGGAAATGATTCAGCGTTCTCTAATGAATCGTGGGAATAATTATAGATTAAAGAAAGTAATAGAAAAGGCTAAAAAAGGAGAAGAGGTTACCATTGCTTATATTGGTGGTTCTATTACACAAGGTGCCGGTGCTAAACCGATTCATACAAACTGCTATGCGGCTAGATCTTTTGAAGCATTTAAGAAGCTATTTGGCAAGGGGCACGAGCAGCAAATTCACTTTATTAAAGCAGGTGTAGGGGGAACATCGTCAGAGCTTGGAATGATTCGTTATGAGCGTGATGTTTTAAGAGAAGGTACCGTACAACCTGATTTAGTCATTATTGAATTTGCAGTTAATGATGAGGGAGATGAAACAAAAGGCGTTTGCTATGAAAGCTTAGCTTTAAAATGCCTTAAAGCACCTAATGAACCAGCTGTTATCTTATTATTTAGTGTATTTGCTACAGATTGGAATTTACAAGAAAGGCTTGGGCCTATTGGACAGCATTATAACTTACCAATGGTCAGTGTTTTAGATGCTGTGGTGCCACAATTTAATTTAGAGAGAAATAAAGGTGGAGTGCTTACTAAAAGACAATATTTCTATGATATTTTTCATCCTACCAATGAAGGGCATCAAGTTATGGCAGATTGCTTAACTTATTTATGGGAAGAGACGGATAAGGCTCACTTAGATGAGGCTATAGAAATTTGTAATCAACCTTATAAAGGTAATACATTTACCTATGTTAAGCGATTAGATCGAGAAGATAAGGTAGAAGGTGTTAGAATAAATCCAGGTAGCTTTAGTGAAATAGATGATGATTTGCAGTGCGTAGAAATGGATGATCATCCTTATACGACTCCAGAGTTTCCTTATAACTGGAAGCATTCAGCTCAGTCTGGAAATGAAAGTTTTAAACTTTCTATAGAAAGTAAAAGCTTAGTCATGGTATTTAAGGACTCTGGGAGTGTGGATGCAGGTAAAGCATTAGTTTATGTAGATGGAAAACTAGTGAGAGAAGCAGAACCTTATCTAAATGGTTGGACCCATTGTAACCCAGTCATTATATATGATGAAAAAGAAGTAGCCCGTCATGAGGTAGAAATTAAGATGGCAGAGGGACATGAGGATAAGTGCTTTACGATATTAGGATTTGGCTATACTATGCAATAATGAAAGAAGTAAAATGATTTAAATAAGTAGCATATATTTGAACAGATTTGAAAGTTGTATTATAATCGATTAAAAAAGGTAAGGAGGAATAAAATGGCTGGAGGATTTTTAGGAAGAGTCGCTGCTGATACTTTAGGTCTTTCTGATATTGGAAAGATTATTGATGTTCAGGATTTTGATAAAGTAGATGGCGATGATTTTATTTTACAAGAAGATGGTGAAAAAATTTACTATGTGATTAAATCTAAAACAGATGAGTATGTATTTACCAATTATGGACTCATTCACGTGGATGGTAAATCAGCAATTGAGAAGAAGCGTGTCGTAAAGCGTTATGAGTTTAAAACATCTCGATTAAGCCAGATTATGATTGAAACAGCTGGAACCATTGACTTAGATATTGAGATTAAATTTACATTAGGTGAAGAGAATTTTAGTATTGATGTAGATAGAAAACAATTGGATCGTTTAAAACAAATTTATAAAACACTGATTGAAATTAGTCGTGTGCAAAGCCATAATAGTGCATTATTTCAAGATGGTGTAACAGGTCTTGAGCGTGCCAATAATGATTTATCTCGTAATGTGATTCAAGGAGATATTGTGGAAGTTGTTGAGAAACTCACAAACTTTAATTTAGACTGGATGGAAGCTTTAAGAAAAGAGTATCAGATAAGAGATTACTCTAGTATTTATGAAAAATATCATGCATAATATGCATGTAATTCATAGCCTTAAAAAAATGCCCGTATGCAAAAAATGCAAAACGTGCATTTTTTGATTAAGGAATAAGTACTTATAAGCAAAATAAAAATAGTGCTTGCAATATAGGCTCACTTATGGCATGATAGTAAAAATAATAAAAAGAGACATCTAGAGGAGGCGGAAGCATGAAACAAATTGCTGCATTTTTTGACATTGACGGAACGATTTATCGTGAGGGACTGATTACAGAAGTCTTTAAGAAAATGGTCAATTATGATCTCATTGACGGGAGTCAATGGTATAATGAGGTGCGTCCTGCCTTTTTAAATTGGGATAAACGTGTAGGAGATTATGATACGTATTTAGAAAAGATGGTGGATATCTATATGGAAGCCACTAAAGATATTCACAAAGACCAAATTGAATATATTGCAAAGCGTGTTATTGAGCAAAAAGGGGACCGCGTCTATACTTTTACAAGAGAACAAATTAAATGGCATAAAGAACAAGGGAATAAAGTGATTGCGGTATCAGGCTCACCTTATGAACTTGTCAAAGAAATGTCAGGAAAATATCAAATGGATGATTGTAGAGGAACCATCTATAAATGTGGTGAAGATGGAAAATACAATGGTGAAGTGATACCAATGTGGGATGCTGTAAGTAAGCGTAAAGCACTTTTAGGATTAGTAGAGCAGTATAACATTGACTTATCCCAAAGTTATGCTTATGGAGATACAGCAGGAGATTTCACAATGCTTAAAATGGTAGGTCATCCATTTGCCATTAATCCAACTAAAGAGCTTTTAAATAAGATTAAAGAAGATGAAGAGCTTAGAAAAAAAGTAACAATTATTGTAGAACGTAAAGATGTAACTTATAAGCTCAATATTGATCAGTTAGATATATTATAAAGTAAAAATATTTAAGCTCATAATAGCTTCAAGAGAAAAATCTATGGCATATGTAAAAAAGAGATCTTCCTTAGGGAAGGTCTTTTTTATTTTGAAAAATAGACTTGACTCTATAGTTACTATAGACTTTATAATGGGCTCTAGAATTAAGATGAGGTGACTAGAGATGAAGCAATTTTTAAAATACGCCTTACCTTTAGTGTTGGATGTGTTTGATATTTCATAAAATTAAAATAAATAATGTCTATTTCATAAAAATGTGATATAATAAATAAAAGATAACATTTCTTTTAAGGTATAGAATGGCATAAATCGTTATACTTGCTAAGAGAGAGGAGTGATTTTAAGTGGAAACAAAAGTATGTGTATCTTGTAAAAGCATATTTTACTATATTGCAGGACCTGTAGTTTGTCCAAAGTGTAGAGCTGCAGAGGAAGAGCAATTTAAAATAGTAAAAGAGTACTTAAGAGAAAATCCAGGTGCTAATTTACCAGAGGTAAGTGAAGCTACAGGTGTAAATAGTAAATTAATCTTAAGATTTTTGCGAGAAGAGCGGCTAGAAGTATCAGCTAATTCTCCAATCTCCATTACTTGTGAAAGATGTGGTAAAAATATCTTAACAGGGACGATGTGTAATGAGTGTCAATCTGAAATGCTAAAGACACTTAATAAGATGAAGGGAAGCTTTGTAGGAAAAGAACAAGACGAAGTAAAGTCTAAAATGAGATTTTTAGATAAAACCCTAAATAAAAAATAGTAAGCACATTTTTTTATATCTAGTGCATATCATATGGTATAGACAAAGGCGTCGTAAATTGTACTAAAAGTACAGTTCATGACGCCTTTTTATATTCATAAAAGTTAAGAGGAGGGAATAAAATGTGTTCTATATGTGGTATTGTAGATTATAAAAATAAAGAGCAAATAAGACGTGACTTACTTGAAAAGATGGGTGAGGTACTTGTACATCGTGGACCTGATCAACAAGAGGTTTACGTTGATCATAAGGTTGCTTTTCAGCATAATCGATTAGCGATTATTGATATTGAAAATGGCTTACAACCTATGAAAAGGATTTACAATGGGAATACGTATGTCATTGTATATAATGGCGAATTATACAATACACCAGAGCTTAGTAAAATAATCGAAGAGGCAGGTGTTCATTTACAAACAAGATGTGATACAGAGGTTGTTTTATATATGTATATCTTATTTGGAGAGCAGTGCGCTACCTATCTCAACGGTATTTTTGCTTTTGCTGTATGGGACACATCTAAAGAGCAGGTCTATTTAGCAAGAGATCGTTTTGGGATTAAGCCTTTATTTTACACCATGATAGGAAGTACTTTACTTTTTGCTTCAGAAGTTAAGGGACTTCTTGCTCATCCACAGGTAAAGCGTATTTTAAATCAAGAAGGTTTATGGCAATTACTTTATATGGCACCTACCACCATTAATGGTAAAAGTGTGTTAAAGGACATTGAGGAAATGCCAACAGGGTGTTATGGTATTTATCAAAATGAAGGATGGCAGATTAAACCGTATTGGAAGCTTGAGGCAAAACCCTTTACAGTAAGTGAAGAAGAAGCAGTGTATACAACTAGGATGTTACTAAAGGATGCCATTGAAAGACAACTTGTTTCAGATGTACCCCTAGCTACTTTATTATCAGGTGGATTAGATTCTTCTATTATTACAAGTGTTGCGGCAAAAAATTATGCAGCCCAAGGTAAACAACTTACCACCTATTCTTTTGAATATGAAAACAATAAAAAGTACTTTAAAAGCACCTTATTTCAACCACAAAGTGATGATGATTATGCAGCAGCATTAGCTATGACACTAGGGACAAATCATAAGATTTTAACAGTAGACCTTCCTAGTCTTGTAGGCCTTTTAGAGGAAGCAACTTATGCCAGGGATTTACCGGGAATGGCAGATATTGATTCTTCACTACTATATTACTGTAGGGCAATTAAACAGGAACATACTGTTGTATTATCGGGAGAATGTGCAGATGAAATCTTTGGTGGGTATCCTTGGTTTTATCGTAAGGAAATGTTAGAAAAGGATTTCTTCCCATGGATTCATGATGCACACCAAAGGGCAGATTTATTTACTTTTACGAAGCAGAAAAAAGATGAAGGATATGCATATATGAAAGAGGTCTATTTAAAGAGTGTAGCTGAGTGTCCTGTTTTAGATACAGATAGTCCGAGTATGAGACAAAGTAGAATAGCTACTTGGCTCTCTGTTAATTATTTTATGAATGCATTACTGGAAAGAAAAGATCGTATGAGCATGGCAAGTGGTGTGGAAGTACGTGTACCTTTTTCAGATCATCGTATATTAGAGTATGTTTATAATGTTCCATGGGAAATTAAGTTTAAAGGGCAAAGTGAAAAAGCATTGCTTAGAGCAGCTATGGCAGAGTATTTACCAGATTATTATTTGAAACGAAAGAAAAGTCCATATCCTAAAACCCATAATCCATTGTATGAGCAAATGGTATGGAAAAAGCTAGAGCTTATTTTAAATAACCCCAATGCCAGGTTACATGAAATGGTTTCAAAAAATCAATTAAATGATTTACTTCAGCAACAAAATATCACTTGGTTCGGACAATT
Organism: Cellulosilyticum sp.; assembly: GCA_015058045.1. Taxonomy (GTDB): domain Bacteria; phylum Bacillota; class Clostridia; order Lachnospirales; family Cellulosilyticaceae; genus Cellulosilyticum. The sequence continues at coordinate 38,671 of SVDC01000016.1, read as the reverse complement.
AATGTCTAGACCACAGCTTATGGCATGGATGTTACAACTAGAGTTTTGGCTGACGCATTATGATATTAAAATTGAAATCTAAAATAATAAGATACAATCTTATTGAAGGGGTGATCATATGATAGACAGTAAAAAGGAGTACAAAAGATACAGAAAGAATAAAAGATTAAAAGCACATGCTATGCAAGTTTTTGAAGGGATTGCAGCAGGGAGAAAAAAAGCTTTAGAAGAATGGTTCGAGGATAAATGGTTTCAATTACAAATGATAAAAAACCAAATTTTAACTCATGATTATAGTGAAAGTAAGCTGAATGAGTTATTAGTGGAAGGTACAAAAATAGATCAGGAGATGATAGAACTTTTTGTATTAGATTACACAGGAGAGGTAGTAGCCTCATCTTTTAAAAAGCATATTCGTTTAAAACTAGACGGGCTACCTAATTTAAAATATGCCAAAGAGAAGAAAAGATATATGTATGGTCCTTATTGCGATCCTAAAACATTAAGTATTCCTGTAGAGCGTCAATTTAAAGATGAAGTGACTTTACTTTTTTCTGAACCCTATGAAACGTGTGATGGGAAGAATTGGCTACTTTGTGCAAGAGTTTTAAATGATGATCTATCTAATGTGATTCAAGAAGAGGATGTACATATATATAAAGAATCCGGAGATAATTATCTATTTATGATTGAGAACAATCGAGGCATTTTAACTGGCACAGCTATTTCTAGAAGTCGATTTGAAGATCGTACCTTTACCTTAGGGGAAAATTTAAAGGATGGTATTCAAACAGATTTTGGAGAAAGTATTCGGATTAAGCGTCATACGGAATTTGAGATTATCTTTAATGACCCTGAAACTAAAGCTTTGCATTCTGGGATTAGCAAAACAATTAAGAAGGGCTTAAATTGTGATTGTTGGCCAGGGTATACAGATTATAGACATATTCTAGTTGGAGGAAAAGGCACCATTATTAAGCCACCTTATTCAGATGAAGTGTGGGGAATGATGTGTGAAGCAGATATTGCGGAGATTTATGATTTTAATAGCATAGATATGCAGGTTCCTTTCTATATAGCGAGTATTTCAACTATTTTTATGGTGATTAATGCTATATTATGTATGCTTTTTAAGGGATATGGTATGATTGCCACTGTTATTTTAAGTCTAGTCATCTTTTATGTAACTTATAAAATAATTCATCATTATATTACTAGGACCATTGATGAAACCGTTCACATTCTTTATGAGATAGCAGAAGGTCAAGGGGATTTAACTAGACGTGTAGAACAGCCAGCTAAAAATGAAGTAGGAGAACTTGGAAAGTGGTTTAATAAATTTATTAGTAATGAGTTTCATAGGATTAAACGTATTGCCCATGCTACTAAGACGACAAAGAAAGCAGTATCCAAAGCATCCAAAACGACTAAATGTATTGAACGTCTAGTTGAAACATTATTTACCCATGCTACGCAGCAAAATGATTTATTGAAGTATACCCAAAAGAAACTTATAGGGATTTCAAAGCTTTTTAAAGAAAATGATGTATTAGTAGAACGAATCACAAATAAAATTATAACTACTAATGAAGCAACTATCACTGCAAAGGAAGCTGGAAGCTCAGCACTAGAATCTATGCATGAACTAGAGACAGCTACCCATAAAGCAGTAAATCATATGAAAGACTTAGAAATACAGTCCCATGCTATTACTGAGATTATTAGTACCATTAATGGCATTAGTAGACAAACCAGTTTATTAGCCTTAAATGCATCGATCGAAGCGGCAAGAGCAGGAGATGCGGGGAAAGGATTTGGCGTAGTTGCAGAAGAAATACAAAGTTTAGCCCAGAAGACTAATGAATCTACATTAAAAATTGAAAAATTAGTAACGGGTATTCAAAGTTTAGTAGACTCTACTAATCAAAATATAGATATGATGAGTGAGAAAGTTATGTATTCTTCAAAAAGTACCTTAAAGACCATGGAGAGTTTTACACTTTTTGATGAAATTTCTAATATGTTAACAGAAATTATGGAAGCCATGAAACGTCAAAATATTAGAATCCAAGAAGCTGATGAGCAAGTTAGCCACATGACAACAAACGAGGCTCACCATAAGATTATTGAGGCGAATGATAGTGCTTCCTTACTAGAATTAACGGCCAATATGAATTGCCAAATCAAGATGCTTAATGAAGTGATTAATGGTGTAGAATATGCATCAGATGATTTAGGTCGTATTGTAGACGGTTTTAAAATCGAATAGAGAATGTAAGATAGGTTTGTTGCTTTAAAAATAAATGCTATAATGTAAAAAGAGTTTAGAAGCAAATGAAATGTGAATAATAGAAGAGGAACATCAGCAATGAAGCAGCCAAAATATACAATAGAGGACCCAATAGATAATAATAGATGGCAGTATATGATTACCTGGGAAATAGTAGGGAATGATATAACGAAGGAAGAAGTCATCCAGATTCAAAGTCATTTACAAGAGTTATGTGCAAAAGAGCATATTTTAATAGAAAAGTTTGAGGCTAATGAGCAGTTTATAGAAATGAAGTTTACCACCTCTCATCAGCTTAATATTACGAAGTGGAACCAGACCATGCAAAAAAAGACGGAGACTTATTTAAAAGGGAAGTTATTAAGAGGGTCTAATCATGGGAAGCTTTGGAAAGAAGAAAGCCGTATCATAAGTCAAAGTAATAGGCCAGCTAGAGAAGACCTAAGACTTATGAAAATGATAGAGTCTATTCGTGAAGTAGATTATTATGATTTAGATGAAGGGATGATAGATGAGGATGTAGAAAAGCTAAGAGCCTACTTAAAGGAGCGACGACTAGGTATATTGGAACAAGGCAATCAAATGTTCTTAGTCGATCAAAAAGCAATGGCGCATTTGATTAATCTTAATTGTTTCGAATGTACCAAAAGGCACCAATATGGTTGTTGCTGTGGTAGTCCCTGTGCCATGAGTGAAAAAAATATGGATTTATTAGATAGACATCTCCTTCAAATGGAAGAAGCTTTACGTGATTTAGATGAAAAGCAGTATCAAACTTTAGTAGAAAAAGGTGGTTTTGTCGCAGCTAATGGGGAAATCAAAGCGTTTGATGGGCATTGTGCTTTTCTCATTCATCATGAGGGTATTTATAAATGCATGGCGCATAAATATGCCTTAGATAGCAGTATTCCTATTTATGATATTTGTCCTTTATCTTGCTTAATGTATCCATTAGAAATACTAGAGTGCAGACTGGATAAAAGAAAAAGCATCACTTTACTAACGGCAGCAGTGGAAGAGGAATTTGCCGAAAACTTAAGTAGATGGGGAAGTTATAAAAGTTTAGAAGTAGAGCTAAGATGTATAGAGGAAAAAGCACATGACTTAGGCTTTAAAAAAGCGGACTATCAGCCTGTTTATAAGGTCAATGAAGGGTTATTAAGTCATGAGTTTGGAACTTTTTTAGTAAGTGCTATAAAAGAACTCTGCAATTAATACACAGATTAATCAATAAGCAAAATAAAAAGAGATGTAATCCACATTAAATGAGCTAACATCCAACAAGTTAGATTTTTAGATTTAACTTATTGGAGTCAGTTCAAAGAAGGATAGCATCTCTTTTTTTATGTAAAATTCATAACAGAATCCTTTAAAAGCTAGATGATTATGAACGCTGATAAATAACTGTTGAATACGCAGGTAAAGTCAAGGTGTCTTGAGATAAAGTTTGAGTCTCATTACTTGTATAAAGGCAAGTTGCATCTTGAAGTTGTTCTAAAGTAACGGTGGTTTCTTTAGCAGAAAGGTTATGTAGAACAATAAGAGATTCTTCATCTGTAAAACGCTCGTAACCTAATACTTTAATATTTTCAGTTGCTATAGGGGCATAATCGCCTGTAGATAAGGCTGCATGCGCTTTTCTAAGGGCAATGAGGCGTTTATAAAGTTGATACATAGAATCAGGATCTTTTTCTTGTGTCTCAAGAGATGGTACATCTTGATTAATAGAAGTAAAGTCTTTGCCCCAGATAGAATTTCCCCAATTACAGTTAGGCGTCTTGGTAAGATCATCTGTCCATTTAAAATCTAGTCGAATCAGTTCATCTGGCTTACTGCCCCTCATACCCAGCTCTTCGCCATAATAAAGATAAGGATTACCAGGTAAGGTCATATAGATATGTGGGAAAAGACGTGCCATAGGTTTAATGCCAGCTACAGAACTCATAATACGATCTTGGTCATGATTAGCAGCAAAAATACCATCTATATAGTTAGTATCTACTGTGTTGTAAGTATCACGTAAGGTTTGTAGACTTGTAGCTAAGTCATCACCATGTGAAGTAATCGAAATACCATTTTTAATAGCGTAGAGTACATTAGATTGTAAAGTAAAGTTAAATTTAGTATCGAAAGGTTGTACATAATCTTCTAGTGGATTATCACTATCCCAAGCTTCCCCTACAAGATAGACATTAGGATTAATGGCTTCACAAGCTAAGGCAAATTCATTCCACCACTGCAAATTACTTTGAAGGCTGCTCTCTTGTTTTTCAAATTCATGTGCGCCATAAATATGTAAGGCAGCATCTAATCGGAAACCATCTACGCCCATTTCCAACCATTTAATTGCAGCATTTTTAATCTCTTCACGCACTTTTTCATTATTGTAGTTTAGGTCAGGCATGCTGTCAGAGAAGATACCGTAGTAATAAAGATTACTAAAAGGATGCCATACAGAAGAATTCCAAGGAGAAGTAGCACCTTCTATATAATTTTCCGTATCATTAGGATCTACAATACGATAGTAATCTCTATAAGGACTAGAATTTGAGAAAGTAGCGCTTGTAAACCAAGGGTGTTGATTACTAGTATGATTGATGACAAAGTCCATTATAATTTTAATATCTCTTTTATGCGCCTCTTCTAAAAGGTGTTTAAAATCTTCTTCAGTACCATATTCGCTATTAAGTGAAGCATAATCAATGACATCATAGCCATGGTAAGAAGGGCTTGTATTAATCGGCATAAGCCATAAACCGTCTACCCCTAAGTCTTTTAAATAGTCGAGTTTACTAGTTAGTCCATTAAAATCCCCAATACCATCACCATCTGAGTCAGCAAATGCTCTTACAAAAATTTCGTAGTAGACGCCTTGCTTTTCTGAAATACCGCTTTTTTGACGTTTTTCCAATGGAAAATCAGAGGTATCGTAGGCAGTATTTGAGGCTATTTGAGTCGCTGGGAGTAGGGAGTTAAGTGCAGTCTTTAAGTCTATTTGATAAATCTCACTACGACTTAAATCTAAGGCAAAATGATTTGCTTCAAAGGGGATAGAAAGATAATAGAGCGTACGTCCATCACCAGAAATACTTGGAAAGAGTTGAAGCGTATTAGGATCATTAATATTTAAGTCGAAAGCAGCTGCAGGTTCCCATTTTTCATCCTTTAGGGAAGAAGTCATTAAAATACCTGAATAATATAAATCTTGATAGCGTTGATGTGTATTAATGATATGGTTACCATCTGGTGATAAAGCAGCCCCAAGAGACTGATAACCTTCTCCGTTAATTGCCTCAGACATTAGGACACCCGGTTTATAGGTTCCATCTTCATATGGACTATAGAAGATTTGGGCATAGCGTTCATCGGTAGAAGTAATATAAATAAGATTTTGGTCTTTGTCTATGCCTGTAACAAACTGATTGTATGTAGTGTTGATTTCATCTAAAGCAGTAAGATGCGTTAGGGTATTACCCTCAATGTCGCCCACTAAAATATTAATGGAATCGTTACCGAAAAAGTCCGCATTTTGAGCAGAAAGATACATCTTTTCCCCATCAGGTGAGACTGCCATACCTATAGAATAAGTAAATTCATCAGGGAGTAAGAAGAGTTCAGGCTGACTATATCCTTCCTTTGTCTTGGCAAGGCTGTAAATTTCAAATGGTAGTGCTGAAAGATTGCCATTAAAAGAACTAGTCTCAGGCGTTGTACAGATATAAGCTTTGTCGTTAGAACTAGGTACATAAACACCGAGGGTAACTTGGTTGTCTAGTTTAAAGTCCTGACAGATTGTAGCCTGGGTATCAGTAGACATCGTTTTACTGGTATTACAAGCAGTACAAATAATCAGTAAAAAACAGGCCCATAAAGAGAGCAAAGAAAACTTGCGATTCATAAAAAACCTCCTTTATTCATTTTAAATTAGATAGATTATCATTGATTATAGCACAATAATAATTACTATAAAGAATATATATTAAATTCAAACAAATAACAAGCGATATTAACAGATATTAAGTTAGAAAGGATAGAGGGTTAAGTTTTTTATAGACAAGGTAATAGAGAGAAAAATAAGTAGAGGTTGAAAAATAGTCAATGGAGAAAATAAAAGCTGTTATATTGCAAAGAAAGGTCTAAATACGTATAATAGAAGGACATATTAAACGTAGAGGACGGGAAAAATGCTGAAGTTAAGTAAAACGCACGAAAAAATTGTACAGCTTAGACAAGTGGGTACATTTGTGATTACAGGTGAAAAGCAAAGTGGTAAAACATCAGTAGGGACATTACGTATGCTTTATTTATTAGAGCATGCATGTAGGACAGGAGAGCGTGTACTTTATGTATGCAATAATGAAGCTGAAAAGGAAAAAGTAAGTACACTTTTTAATGAGCAATATAGCTTACAAAACATGAGTTTATTTGATGAAGAATTTAAGGGAGAAGCCGTTATTAAAAGTATTGATGCCCTTATTGAGGAGGCAGCAAATAAAGCAGATGTGCATCTTAATTTAGAGGTTTGTGATACAGTTCCTGAAACAGTAATTTTAGCTATGATACCACAAGTTAAGAAAGCTTATCCTAAAGTAAAGTGGTTAAATACTAATCATATTGGTTTTATTCATCAGGAGATGCGTTGGATCAATGCTTGTGGATATGCCACATTTGAAGCGTATGCAAATGCTACAAGAAAAGGTGCCATAATGAAGTTACCTAAGAGAGGCAGCGGACGTAAAGCCATTTGGATGATAAAGGAACTTGTAGCTACCGAGCTTAGAAGACAAGGTCTGATGAGCAAGGATCAGGTACAAATAGATACTCTAGGTTATTTAAAAGAAGACACCCTAAGAGAGTGCTATAAGCATATTATTATTGATGATGCAGAAAATTTAACTAAAGTACAATTAGAATGTATCCACGCTTTAAAAATCCAGGGCCATGGAGAGGTCCTATTTCTCATGGATAAAACAAAAAAACTAGATACTTTGGCATGGTTAGGTTCAGGCAATCGTTTTAAAACCATTGGCTATCAAATGACAGGACGCGTAAAACACTTAGCTTCAAGCAAGAAAAAGGTAGAACGTAAGAAAAAAGTGGAGGTGCAGCAAACACCTTTAGAAATTTTTATGCAAGAAATGTCTTCTGATAAACAAGTATTAAAAGCGTACGAAGAAAAAGCTTCTAAAGAGAAGGCATCAGTGGAACGATTGCTATTAGAAGATTCTAAAAAGTCGAAAGTGCTAGAGTATGTAGAAACTTATCAATATATTAATAAAGTGACAGGGGTAGAGATTACTTTCCAAAGAGATACAAGTGCGGGTGAAACCTATATTGATGAAGTAAAACAAGAAGAAGTAGATGTTTTACCTATTTACTCAGATATTGCAGCAGGGATGCCTATAGAATTAGTAGATGAAGTCAGTGGTCAATTTGAATTACCAAGTGATTTATTACATCACAAGAAGAACACTTATATCCTTCATGTACAAGGAGATAGTATGATTGGTGCGAATATTTCAGATGGGGATTATGTAGTGATTCAGTCAGGTAATGTCAATAACCATGAAATTGCAGCTGTTTATTATAATGGTGCAACGACTTTAAAACGCATTGTGCAAGAAGATGAACATATTTTATTAGTGAGTGAAAATCCTAAATATGATCCTATTGTCATTGAGGAAGGCGATTTTAGAGTCATGGGAAAATTAATCGGTGTGATTAAACCTTTATAAATGGATAAAGTAGAATAATAAGAGGGCCTCCTATGGAAGCCCTCTTATTATGCTATTCTATTGTAAACTCCTGTGTTGTGGGTAAATCATTCCAAATAAGTCCATCGGAACGGTGGTATTCTCTTATAACAGAGTTATCTTCTTTTGTATACTCTATTATAAAAACTTGTTCTTCTTCTATCAACATAGGGTAATTGTTATAAGGTAGCACATTTTGTTTTGTAGGCATATTTTTAAAGTCCGTATAAGCATTTTCTAATCGCCAAAATGCTCTGGATTTATAGTCTTTACTAAAGCCTGTTATATCTTGCTCCCCAAAATAGAGTGCTTTATAGTCCTTTCCATTAATATTAATGGTATCTGTTCGATAGGAATCAATATCCTTACTTAAAATAGATAAATCTTCAGTAGAGAGTGCATCACCATAAAGGGCTTTCAGTTGATTTGCCATACATGGAATAGATTGAGTAGAGTAATCCATAGCCTCTATCTCTGTATGAGCAGAACCATAAATGCCCATAATATTTTCACCACTTAAATTGTTAAATTCACGAATAAAGTTCTCTGTCATTTTATTTTCACGGTATACATGGTCTGGACCTTTATAATAATTCTTACCTTGTTCGATTGCTTCTAGTGTTAATGTATATTGGGCGGAGTCTTCTAAATTATTCTTTTTAAGATATTCCAAAAATCTCTTTCCGGCAGATTGGTACTGATGCCCAACATCTGTTCCATGAAAAATAGTTTCTGGACATTGCATTTTTATTTTCTGAAGAAATTCTTTAACCTCTGGTACTTGGGCCTGAGTTCCTTCCCAATCAGCATATAACTCATTTAGTATTTCATCCTCATCTGATTGCATCCATATATTTAAGAACTCTGCTGTATAATAGGGATATTCAATAAATAAATGTCTCATTCCTTGAGTGTGGTAGTAGTCATACCATAATTCAAACTCTTTATCTAAAATCTTTTTAACCCCATGTGATTCTCCATATAAGTAAATCTGCCCAGTCTCTTGAAGAGGAGATAGGGATTCCTCTACCTGCTTAGTACGGGTAAAACAAGTTAATAACACTAATATAGCAACTATTGAAATGATCACTATTGAAATATTTCTTTTTTTAATCACTATTTTTCACCTCATAAAATTTTTATTTGTTTTATACGAATACATGATGCTTACAAAAATTAAAATAGCTCAATCATAATCGTTTCTAGCTTTTTTTCTGGTGTTACTTCTAATTGCCTTAGAACGTTTTCTATAACATCCGCTTTATTGCTTCTTGTGCCATCTAAATCGAACAATATTATACGATACATTGTTTCTCCCTCTTAAGTTTTAATAGATTATTAAACTTCAAGTTAATAAAGATCTATTTATTTAATAGTAATATAACATATAGTTAAAAAAATCTAAATAGACATATTTGTTTAGAAGGTTTAATGTTGATGAGTTGATTGCAATTTGTAGATGATGCAAGGCATAAAGAAGGGATGATTTAAGCGGAAGGATAATAAAATAGAAGAGAAGGTAGATAGATATTAATAAAAAATAGGGATTAAAAAAGTGAAGGGAGATGAAACATGCAACGTGCTTTAATCAATAAAACCGTAGTGACCATATATGGTCAGCCTCAGTATGATGTACTCACTTTAGAAAATCAGACTTCTACGATCCAAGATGAAGGGCTATATGGCATGCCTGTTGAAATCATAGAAAGGGCTAATCCTAGTTGGGTAAAAGTAAGGACCCATTATCGTTATGAAGGGTATATACCAGTGGAGGATTTATATTTTTTGACCCAACAAGAAAAAGTAGCATGGGAGGCTATGAAAACCCAAAGGCGCGTCATTATCAAAGCCTATGTAGATGTATTAGCCTGCCCTAAGGTACAAGGTATTCGGCTTCAAACTTTAACAAGAGGCGCATTAGTGACTTTGCTTAGTCCTGCACCAACTAAAGGTGGTTGGGCAAAGGTTAAACTGAATAATGGAGTGGAAGGTTATGTTAAAGAAGGTGTTTTTGGAAGCTATTATGACACGCCTTCTAGCCAGGATGAAACTGCACTTAGAAAAAAAATTGTAGCTTCTGCATTATCTTATTTAGGGACACAGTATCGTTGGGGTGGAAAAAGTCCTTTAGGAATAGATTGTTCAGGGCTTACTTCCATGGCCTACTTATTAAATGGGATTATCATTTTTAGAGATGCTAAAATTAAAGAAGGTTTTCCAGTGCATCCTATTGAATTTGAAGCAAAAAAGCCAGGGGATTTATTTTATTATCCAGGGCATGTGGCCATGTATATAGGAGATGAACGCTATATTCATGCCACAGGTCATGATGGTAGTGATGGCGTTGTCATTAATAGTTTAAATCCTAATGACCTTGATTATAGAGAGGATTTGCCTAAAATGATGTATGCTGTAGGCAGTATCTTCTAGAAGGAAGTGTCTATCAAAGTAAGTTGTATAAATTTAAACTCATTTTTAGCTCTAGTGAAACGTCTTATTTTATAAAACCGCAATTTTTATAAAGTAATTAGATGGGGGATTCGCTATAATAAGACTAGATTATAGTAGGAAGGTGAGAAGATGAAACAAGAGCAGTCCCTATCTGAAAAAGTGATGGATTATATAGAAGAACATTTGTCTGACCCTTTAAATCTAGAACATATAGCATGCCAAGTAGGGTATTCCAAATATCATTTAACAAGAACTTTTACAAAAGAAGTTGGTTGCAGTATGCACCAGTATTTGCAAAGAAGACGTTTAGAAGAGGCGGCAAAGCGTTTAGAAAAAACGAAGGAGCCTATTTGTGAGATTGCCTTAGAAGCAGGTTATGATTCTCAGCAAGCATTTACTTATGCGTTTAAAAGGATTTATTTAGCTAGTCCTTATAGTTATCGCAAGGAAAAACAACTCGCTATCCATTCATTAAAACTAGGTATGTTTTATTCAGGTTTTTCAAGTCGTAAGAAATCAAAGCATAAAAAGGTCCTATATCTGATTAAAAATGATGACATGGCATCCTATAAGAGACAACAGATCAGTTTAGTAGAAAGTGGGGAATGGGCGGCATGAGTTATGTACCAATAGTATTAGAACAGACAGGACGTGGAGAAAGAAGCTATGATATTTATTCTAAGCTCCTTAATGATAGGATTTTATTTTTAGGGGAAGAAGTAAGTGCAGTAAGTGCTAATTTAATTGTGGCTCAGCTCCTTTTTTTAGAAGCACAAGATCCTGATAAAGATATTTATTTGTATATTAATAGTCCAGGTGGAGAAATTACTTCAGGCTTTGCCATTTATGATACTATGCACTATATTAAATGTGATGTGGTAACCATTTGTATGGGGATGGCAGCAAGTATGGCTTCTTTTTTATTAGCAGGTGGCACAAAAGGAAAGCGCTATGCCTTGCCCCATGCTGAGATTATGATTCATCAACCTATGGGCGGTGCTAAGGGGCAAGCAACAGATGTAGAAATTACGGCAAAACATCTTTTAAATACGAAAAAAAGAGTCAATGAGATTTTAGCTGAAAATACAGGGAAAACAGTTGAAGAAATAGAAAGAGATACAGAAAGAGACCATTACTTAAGTGCAGAAGAAGCAAAAGCCTATGGTATAATCGATAAGGTTCTTTAAAATGGGATATACTAAAACTTATAATGCGTAAGTTTAATCTATATACGTTTTAAAGGAGATAAGAGATGAAAATAAAGATGGTGGCAACGCTTGATGGAGAAACCAAGTATGCTGATTTACCTATGGAAGAAGAGGCACTATTAAAGCTTAGAGGTTCGGTTTTAGATCGCGATACAGTAGGCTATATAACAGGAGCAGATGTGAAGTGCTATGATGAAGCAGGAAATGAAATTGAAAATATTTTTAAGCTGAATCAAAGTTTACAGTAGGAGGATAGATACTATCCTCTTATTTTTTATGCAAAATTTTCAGGAGAATCAAAAACTTTTTATTGAAGTTTTAAAAAGTTTTGTATAAACTATATTTAAGTTATTTAATTAGAAAAATAGGAGATGAAATTTATGCATAACGAGGAAATATATCATAATCCTGTACATAGAGGTTTTTTTCCAGATCCATCCATCATTAGAGTAGGTGAAGATTACTATACGGTTAATTCCACCTTTCAATACTTCCCAGCTATTGTTATTTCCCATTCAAAGGACTTAGTGCACTGGGAAGTCATTGGTCATGCCATTACGAGCAATGATGATTTAGATTTATCTAATATTCCAGATTCGCATGGAATATGGGCACCAGATATTTCTTATCATGATGGAAAATTTTATATTTTTGCAACACTCCGTTTAAATGGAGATGGTAAACGTGGGAATGATGTTTTAAGAAGACAGCTGATGATGGTATCAGATAAGCCAGAAGGGCCTTACTCTAAACCAATTTGCCTAGAAGTAGATAATATTGATCCTTCACATTTTATTGATGACGATGGCACTCACTATATGGTGATTGCAGCAGGTGCACAAGTGGTTCGTTTAAGTGAGGATTGTACAAAGGTATTAGAGGCACCTAAAGTGGCATGGCCAGGAACAGGTGAAAGATGTCCAGAAGGACCACATATCTTTAAAAAAGACGGCTATTACTATGCCATGGTAGCAGAGGGTGGGACCGGTTATGGACATGGTATTAATGTGGCACGTTCTAAAAATTTATTAGGGCCTTATGAACTTTCTCCATATAATCCAGTGATGAGACAAATGGATCCAACTGCACCGATTCAACGTGCGGGACATGGAAAATTAGTTCAAACACCAGCAGGAGATTGGTGGATGGTTTATTTATGTGGTAGACCAAATCAAGGGAACTATACAACCATTGGAAGAGAAACAGCTTTAGATCCAGTAAGATGGACCGAAGATGGTTGGTTTATTGTCAATGAAGGACAAGGGCCAAGTACCACACAAGTCTTTCCTAAGTTAATGCCACATCCATTTGAGAAAATCACAAGAGATGATTTTAATGAAGAGAGGCTTAATTTGATGTGGCAATGGGTTAGAAATCCAGATAATAGTGCCTGGTCTCTGACTGAAAGACCAGGACATATAAGGCTTTGGACTAGAGATGGCCAGCTTTTTGAAAGACGCGCAAAGAATACACTTCTTAGAAGAGAAGAAGAACTTAAGTATATAGCGAGTACAAAATTAGAGTTTAATCCAACTAAAGATGGAGAGCAAGCAGGTTTAACTTGTTATTATAGTACAGCAACCTATGCTAGATGGAGTTTATGCTATGAGTCTGGTAGAAAACTGATGCTTGTGATTAACCGTAATCAAGGTGAAGAGGTTATGGCAACGATTGAAGATGTACCAGAAGGGCCAATTTACTTAAAAGTAGTGGTAGAAAAACTGACACGTTCCTTCTACTATAGCTTAGATGGGCAAACTTGGTATCTAGGGGGCGTTCTTGAAAATTGTATTTACTTATGTGATGAAGGGGTACCAGAAGACCGTAAACGTCATACAGGTACATTAGTAGGGATTTATGCTAATAATGGTGGATGTGGTAGCCGCATTGCAGCTGATTTCGATTATTTCTATTATGAGAATACAGTACACTAAGTCATAGGTATAGAATCAATCAAAGATTAAATAGCCTAGGTATAAAAGAAAGAATCGAAGTTATTTAGAGAGATATTATGCAAAGAAACATAGAAAAATCAATAACAATGGGCAGGATTATTTTTAGAGAAGAGTAATGAATCACAAAGTAGACTAACACAGCCAAGAAATATTACAATTTCTTAATAGAGAGATTACAATATGCTTATTTCTGTGATTTTATTTTAGATAGAGGGTATAATAATCATACAGACAAGACGTGGACAGAGGCATAAGGAAACATCTATTTAAAAGGAGGTCATAGATATGAAAAAGCAGAATTTGTGGCAGAATTTACGAAACAGGTTTTTCATATTTTTTAATCTCACGAAAACCTATGAAAGACCTTCCAAAAAAGAACAGTTTACTCAAGAAGAAAATCAGGCAGAAAAGAAAAATACTATCCTACATACAGTTAAGGCAACTGTTTTACCAGAGAAAGAAAATATTTCATTAGATGAGTTTTCTGGTTTCACAAGGACAAAGATTAGAATTGAAGAAGTCTATAAAGGGAACTTAACAAAAAATAGGATTATAACCATTTGCGAGCCTTATTATGAGGGCTACTATGCAGGTGAAAAGTGTATGCTAGTTTATGAAAATTATGAGCCACTTATAATTGGAAAGAGCTATACTTTTTTATTAGCATATGAGAATAAAGAGCCAATGGTTATATCAGATGCAGATTTAGCTTGCGAAAATATCCATGATTATAAAGAAATTTATCATAAAGCAGGTTAATATAGAAATTTAAAGTCATTCAAAAAGCGTATCCAAGAGGGGATACGCTTTTTTGTTATGTAATGATGATAAATCAGAGCAGATACTGCCATGTAGCACTAGACTATAAGAAGTACAAGACTTATTTTAGTGATTTAGCATAAGTGTATCTGATAGATGAATGGCTCTAGAGGAGCTACCAACTTGGAAGGTAACAGAAGGTTCATCCATTTTCCAAGTTTGTGAAGTAGCATCAAAATATGTAAGGTCTTCTTTTGAAATAGAGAAGGTAATGATCTTTGTTTCACCTGGATTAAGGAAGACTTTTTGGAAGCCTTTTAATTCTTGAACAGGACGAATCACAGGACTATTTTCATAATGAACATAAAGCTGAGCGATTTCTTTGGCAGCATAGGTACCTATATTAGTAATCTCGCAGCTGATATTCATTTTTTCACCGTCTTCATTAGGTTGAATTGCAAGATGGTTATAGCTAAAGTCCGTATAAGAAAGACCGAATCCAAATGGGAAGGCAACCTCTTTGTTATAAGTATTATAATAGCGATAACCGACCATAATGCCTTCTATATAATGTACAGTGAGTCCGTTACCTAGGTCTTCTTCATAAGCAGGGCAATCTTCTAGGTGAAGTGGATAAGTTTCTGTAAGCTTACCACTAGGTGAAACATGTCCTAGTAAAATTTCAGCTAGGGCAGAGCCACTTGCACAACCTGAAAAGCCTTGTAAAACAACAGCTTTTACTTCAGAAATCCAAGAACTCATATCAATAGCTGAGCCTGCTTGTAAGACAACAACCGTATTAGGATTAACCTTAGCAACTTGAAGAATAAGAATTTCAGCTGCCTTTTTGAGTTTAATATGCTCACGGTCAGCACTTTCTGTTTCGACTATGTCCCCTGTACCTACAAATACAACAGCTATATCCGCTTCTTTTGCAGCTTCTATACCACGTAATATGTTTTCTACATCATGATGAGGTGTCCAAGTTGCATAAACACCAGCATAATGAATTTCTAAGTCTTTTGGTGCAATTTCTTTAAGAGTTTCTACTGTACTATCTACAAATAGTGCATTGACTCTAGCACTACCACCACCTTGGATAAAAGGTTTATCTGCATATTCGCCAATCAGTACCACTTTTTTAAACTTATTTGTAGTGATCGGAAGGAGATGGTCTTCATTTTTAAGAAGAACCATACTTTCTAGAGCAATATCTTTAGCAAGCTGATGCTTTTCTTCCATAGATATATTAGATGGAGGCATTTGACGTGCTTTAATACGGTCATCTATAAAGGAGAGAATGGTCTCTACAGCTGCATCAATTTCTTCAATGGTGATTTCACCTTTTTCGTAAGCGGCCATAAGATTTGGTAAGTGGTAATCGGCATAAGGCATTTGAAGCTCAAGGCCTGCTTTAAGGGAAGCACTAGAGTCATGAACAGCCCACCAATCAGAAACCGCTAGTCCTTTAAATCCTAAAGTATCTCTTAAGATATCTGTAAGAAGCCATTTATTTTGGCTACAATAGGTACCATTAAGTTTATTATAAGCACACATAATGGAGCTAGGTGAGGCATCAGAAATAACCATTTCAAAAGGTTTAAAGTAAATTTCATGAAGAGTACGGAGGTCTACCTTGGAGTCAATACACATACGATCAAATTCTTGATTATTGGCACTAAAATGTTTTAAGCAAGTTGCAGTGCCGTGTTCTTCTACACCTAAGGTATAAGCAGTCGCCATCTTACCAGCTAGGAAAGGATCTTCTGAAAAATATTCGAAATTACGACCACATAAAGGGGTACGTTTGATATTGATACCAGGTCCCAGTAAGACATCTACCTCATTCAGTTGACATTCACTAGCTAGTGCAGTTCCCATTTGATAAGCAAGGTCTGGATTCCAGGTTGTTGAAAGCGCAGATAGTGTAGGGAAAGCGATACTAGGAATCACTTCACCGATACTTTCGCGATCATTTACCATTTTTCTAAGGCCATGAGGACCATCGCACATTCGAATTGAATCTAATCCTAAGCGTTCAATGGCTTTGGTATGCCACATATCTTCTCCAATTAAAAGTTCAAGTTTTTCAGTAAGTGTTAGTTGATTTAATAAGTTGTGCATATATTACTCCTTTTCTATATTGCCTATTAGGGATGCAATAGAATCTGTAGATTGAATATAAGTTGAAGTATTTTGTTCGGTTAATGGTGAGGTTGCTTCAAGTTTGACAGTAGAAAGAATGACATGGTTTTTAATTGTAACAAGACTCTTACTACCGTCCGAATTCGTAATAATTTGAGTGATGCTTTCTTCTTCAGTATTTTCAAGAGAAGAAGGTGTATTAAACGGTGGTAAAGGTGAACCAGCTGTTAATTTCTCATAAGCAATGGCAGCGTCCTTTGATACATTACTTTCTTCATGTAATTGTAATACCACTTCTCCTATAATGATTTGAGCCATATCTTCCATATTTCCCTTAAAACCATATGTTTTTAAGAGCTTCATGACAATATCATTAAGCTTCTTGGAATCCACTTTACCACCTTCAGGAATACTTTCTAAATAAGCTTTGATTTCTTTCTGAATTTCTTTACGTTCCTCATCGGTTAGACCTGTCAAATATTCATCTCTATAATTTTTTATAGCCTTAGTCATGATATTAGATAAGGTATGACTTCCCTGAGTTGTATTAGAAAATTGAATAGATGTATTTTGAATTTTCAAAATAAATCACCCCTAGTATATATCGTCTACTGAATATATTTAATAAGAAAAGTGGCAAGAAATATGATGAAAAATTTGAAAAAAAGTATAATTAGACTTAAGATATACTAATAAACAAACATCTATTTTTAAATGGATGAAAGTAAGGATGAATAAAATGAAAAATGATTTTTCAAAGGGAAGTATTACGAAAAATATTATGCGATTAGCCATACCGATGACAGTAGCACAGCTCATTAATGTACTTTATAGTGTCATGGATCGTATCTATCTTGGCATGCTACCAGAGGATGCTACCCTTTCCTTAACAGGAATAGGTGTTGCATTACCGATTATTACCTTAGTTAGTGCCTTTACCAATTTATTTGGAATGGGAGGAGCACCGCTTTGCTCTATTGCCAGAGGTAGAGGGGAAAATGAAGAAGCAGAATGTATTATGGGGAATAGTTTTGTTTTACTAGTAGGAGTAGGCGTGCTTCTAACGATATTAGGACTCCTATTTAAAAAGCCACTTTTATTTTTATTTGGAGCCAGTGAAGCCACTTTTCAATATGCCAATGATTATATTAGCATTTATTTATGTGGCAGTTTATTTGTCATGATTGGCTTAGGGATGAATGGTTTTATTAATGCACAAGGCTTTGCACGTGTAGGGATGTGGACAGTGATATTAGGTGCATTGGTGAATATGATTTTAGATCCTATTTTTCTATTTGTATTTCATATGGGTGTAAAAGGCGCAGCATTTGCTACGGTTATTGCGCAGAGTGTTTCTGCTATATGGGTCATGCAATTCTTAACCAGTGAACGTTGCCAGCTGAAATTAAAGCTGAAATGCTTTAGGCTTAAAAAAGAAAGAGTTAAGCAAATTACAGGTTTAGGCTTAGCAGGCTTTATTATGGCAGTTACCAATGGTAGTGTACAGATTATCTGTAACGCAACCTTAGCACAATTTGGAGGAGATTTATACATAGGTGTTATGACCATTATTAATACCATTAGGGAAGTAGTGGTAATGCCAGTACAAGGCTTAACCAATGGAGCACAGCCTGTTATAGGATATAACTATGGCGCAAAGCAATATCATAGGGTCAAAGAGGCTATTCGATTTACATCCATTGTTTGTATCATTTATACATTGGTTGTGTGGGGGGGACTTAACACATGGCCACAAGTTTTTATTAAGTGTTTTACACAGGAGACAGAAGTACTTTATGCTACAGTAGATGCACTAAAAATCTATTTCTTCGGCTTCTTTATGATGGCTTTTCAGTTTGCAGGACAATCTGTATTTGTAGCATTAGGAAAATCCAAACAAGCCGTTTTTTTCTCACTGCTTCGAAAAGCGATTATTGTGGTGCCTTTAACGATGCTTCTACCACATCTTTTTGGATTAGGACATAATGGGGTGTTTATGGCAGAGCCCATTTCAAACCTTATTGGTGGAATAGCTTGCTTTACCACTATGTGCATTGTAGTGGGAAAAGAATTAAAAGAAGGCAACAGCAAGGATAGGACATTAGAGAGATAGAGGGTCTAAAGAGAAAATAATCGAGAGATGATAAAACCATTAAAGTGCGTTATAATAAGTAAGACTATTATTTTAAGAGGAGAAACATCATGGCAGTAGGCAAAGAAAAACTGATTAAAGATATTATAAGTACAAGACGTAAAGTCAATGTAAAAAGCGGTATGGACGTTAGAGAAATAGAGCTATTTGAAGAGCAATATGAAAAATCACTTAGAAGAGTGGAACAAGAAAAATACTTAGCAAAGAAATTTAATCAAGATGAATTAGAAAAGACATTAAAAGCTTATGAAGCGTTAATGCAAGGTTAATTGGCTGCTTCATAGAAGTTTTATACAATAAAAAAGAGACCACTTCCTAGAGTTTTGAAATGCCCCTAATATGTTAGAACTAATATCTAACGTATTAGGGGCACATCATTTTAATTGGATGTGGTCTTTTTTTGTTTTCTAGGCTTCTTCTTTCAGTAAAGTGTATTGCGAGATATAAAGGTTATAGTACTCACCTTGCTTTTTCATCAGCTCATCGTGAGTACCACATTCGCTAATTCCCTGATTACTAACGACCATAATTAGGTCGCAGTCTCTAATCGTAGAGAGTCTGTGGGCAATAACGAAGGAAGTACGACCTTTAAGGAGTCTTTCAATACCTTTTTGAACCAAAATTTCTGTCTGTGTATCAATATTGGAAGTTGCCTCATCTAAAATTAAAATACGTGGATTGGCAAGAAGGGCCCTAGCAAAGGAAATCAGTTGTCTTTGGCCTAGAGAAAGTCTAGAGCCTCGTTCATTAACTTCCGTTTGATAGCCCTTTTGCATTTGCATAATAAAATCATGAGCATGAACAGCTTTAGCAGCTGCTATAATTTCTTCATCTGTGGCATCTAACTTACCATATCTGATATTTTCCATAATTGTAGTGGAGAAGAGGAAGGTATCTTGAAGCATAATACCCATTTGGCGATGGAGTGACTCTAAGGAGACTTCTTTAATATTTTGCCCATCAATACGGATTTCTCCAGCAGTTGGATCATAAAAACGACTAATTAAAGAAACAATGGTTGTTTTTCCTGCACCTGTTTCCCCTACTAGTGCCACACGCTGACCTGGTGCAATCGTAAAGCTTACATTTTCTAAAACAGGACTAGAGGTTTCATAAGCAAAGGAAACCTGATCAAAGCAAACCTCACCTTCAATAGGTAAAAGATCAGGGAGCATCTTACCTGTCGTAGCATCGATGCTAGAAAGCTCAGGTTTGATATCCAAAATCTCAAAGATACGCTCAGCAGCAGAGAGATTGGTAATGAGCGTATTATAAAACGAAGAGAGATTCATTATAGGACGCCAAAACATACCGACATACATACAAAAAGCAATAAGTGTTCCGATTTGAATTTCACCAGAAACCACCATATGATAGCCAGTATAGAAAATCATAACAGTACCAGCACCCCAAGATAAATCTACTAAAGGCCAAAAGAGGTCATTGAGTTTTACAGCATGAATAAAGTTGTGGCTGAGTTCATCCACATGCCCTGTAAAGGTTTTAAAAATATGTTTTTCATTTGCAAAACCTTGTACAACCTGCATCCCTGAAAAGCTTTCGTGGGTATAGCCATTTAAGGTAGAGCGCGTTTCTCTATACTTCATCCAGCGCTTACGAGAAAAGGTTTCTACCCAGAAAATACCTAGTAATAGGGCAGGTAGTACGATTAAGCATGCAAGTGCCAATTTTACATTTAAGATAAACATAAATACGGTTACACAAAGCAAAGTCAGTAGCTCTGGTACAAGAGACTGAATGGTTTGCGTAAATAGGTCTTGTAAGGCATTGACATCCCCAATGACTCTAGCCAGAATTTTACCTACAGGGCGACTATCAAAAAAGTCAAAAGATAGCGTTTGAATGTGGGTATAGAGTTCATGGCGAATATTAATTAAAATTTCATTGGTAATTTTGGCAACCTTCACGGTGTAGATACGTGCTAAAGCCCAGATGATAAGTCCAAGGGCTAGCAGTATGCCACCAATGCCAAGGAGTCCTGCCATATTTTTTTCAGCAATGTATGTATCAATAGCAATCTTTAGCAGATAAGGGTTAACAATATTACAAAACATACTGATAATCATCAAGATAATGGCAATGATCGTTTGTGACTTATAGGGCTTAAGATACGTAAAAAGTCTTGGTACAAGATATTTATTAGGATGTTTTTTCAAGAGAAATACCACCTTTCTGTAAGGTATAAAAGTCTTTGTATTGTTCTAAGAAAATTTGATAATACTGTCCTTGTTTTTTGAGGAGGCTTTCATGTGTGCCTTGTTCTTTAATCTCCCCATTTTCTAAATAAACAATGAGATCTGCATCTTTAACAGCTGATATACGGTGACCAATCATGAGTCTAGTGCAAGGGAAATCAAGATGATTAAGCGCAGTAATGAGATCGTGCTCAGTTTCCATATCTAGAGCAGAGGTAGCATCATCTAAAACAAAGATAGGTGCTTTACGAAGTAGGCCTCTGGCGATAGACAGACGTTGCTTTTGGCCACCAGATAAGCCAAGACCTCTTTCACCAATTTCTGTATCATATTGTTTTTCAAGTTGCTCAATAAAAGGCGCAATGCAAGCTGTTTGACAAACCCCTTCTATTTCCCCAGGTGAAGCATTAGGATGACTGAACCTTATGTTATCTGCAATAGTATTTGAGAAGAGGAAGGTATCTTGAAAGACCATAGACATTTGCTGGCGAAGTGTAGACAGGTCGTAGGCCCTGACATCGACTCCATCAATTAAAAGTTCTCCTTCGTAAATATCATAATAGCGGCCAATAAGGGAAATTAGAGAGGATTTACCAGAACCTGTTGTTCCCATAATGGCAACTTTACTGCCTGCTGGAATATGCAAATTAATATCCTTTAGAACGACTTCATCTTTGTATTTAAAAGAAACATGTTTAAATTCAATATCCCCTTTGATGCTTTCAGGGATATAAGGCTCAGTTGGGCTTTGAATTTTAGGTTCACGATCTAAGATATCAAAAATCTTTTGAGCAGAAGCCTTGTTTCGTGAAAGCATATTACTAAGCCAACCTAATTGACGCATTGGCCAGATTAAATTGTAAATGTAATTACTAAAAGCCACCAATGTCCCCATAGATAAGCTATCATTTAAGATTAATACACCACCACCAATAATCATGGTAATAGAAGCAACATTGGTACAAAAATCGATAGCAGGAAAGTGTCTAGCTGTAACATGAGCAAGTTCCATATTGGTGTCACAGTACTTTTGATTGAGTTTTAAGAAACGACTAATTTCAAAAGGTTCGCGTGCAAATGCCTTAACCAGCCTAATACCTGCAATATCTTCTTGTGCGGTTGTATTAATGACCGCTTTCTGATCACTTAGCTCACCATAAATGCGTCCAAAGTGTTTTTCCACGTTCATTGTAATAAAGTAAATAGGAACCATCATTAGTAAACTTAAGGTCGCTAAGCGCCAGTCTAAGATAAAGATAATGATGGTACTAAATAGGAAATAAAAGATATTTTCTATAAATAGACGTAGTCCAAAGTTAATGGTTTGCCAGATGTTTTCAAGATCCTCATTAATACGAGACATCAGTTCGCCTGTGTTCATATCGTCATAGTAGGTAAATTCAAAAGTTTCCATGTGCTGAAATACTTCATATTTTAAATCTCTATGCACCTTCGTACCCATGTGATCATAAATGAATTCCTTACAAAAACCTAAAGTAGATTTAAAAATGGTTAGAATACACATGGTAAGGATTAAAGTAGGGAATAAACCTACTTCTCCTTCTCCAATAACTTTATCGACTAAAGCCATTTGAAGTAAGGGTGAGATTTGATCAATACCAATAACAATGAGCATACACAAGGTGCCAATTACGAGTAATAGTTTGTATTTCAGAATGTAGTGTAACATTCGACGCATAATACTCCTCCTTTTCACATCAAAAAATAACAAATAAATAATAAATGAATGATAAAAAGGCCATAGCAAAGGCTATGACCTTAAAAATAACAAAAGGCCATAGCAACCTATGACCTTAATAGCATGGATAAATGGAGACAAACATAAAAATAAAGGTCTGGTTAAGAACCCACCCGTGCTAAGAGGTGAGCCATATATTTGGTTATGTTGAAAGAACGATTAAATGGTGCATAAAAATTAGAAGCTAATATAAAAACTCCTCTAAATGAAAATCTGATATTCAACATAGTGCCACCTCCTTTTTGAATTTTTATGTGTAACCTATGCACATTATAGACATCTAGCAAGCAAAAGTCAAATAAAAAATAGAATTTTATAAAAATTTTATTTTTTATTATATGTTTAAAGGATAAAGTAAGCATATTGTATAAAAAGCAGACATATAAATAAGTCAGAATAAGCATATTTCCCTATAAAATAAAAATTGAGCTAAATTCATGACGTTCAAGGGCAGGAGAGTAGAAAAATATAGATAATATTACTAATAAAGTTTAGAAAATAATAAAAATTATATAAAAAAAGTATTGAAGTATTGTATAAATGGTGCTAATATACACATATAAACACAAATTAATTGTTAAAAATCACATAAGCAATACAAAGAATAGGGCTATAAATAGTCGCAGTATGATGACTAGAGGGAAAGAAGTCTTACAGCTTAATAGGTAAAAGCATTTATAAGGGGAAATGCCTATTAGAAAAAGTGTTTTGTATCTATTATCAGAAACGGTTCCAAAACTTTAGCTTGAATTAGAACCGTTTCCAATTAAAAAAATTATTAATTTTTAGGGGGTAAAAAATTATGAAAGCAAAAAAAATCGCCGTATCATGTTTAGCAACAACTATGTTAGCAACTATCTTTTCAGGTTGTGGGAATGCAAGCTCTTCAAAAGAAATTTATTTTTTAAACTTTAAACCAGAGTGCGCAGAAATTTATGATAAAATTGCTGCAGATTATGAGAAAGAAACAGGTGTAAAAGTTAAAGTAGAAACAGCAGCAAGTGGTACATATGAACAAACATTAAAATCAGAAGTTGCTAAATCTAAAGCACCTACTATTTTCCAAATTAATGGACCAGTTGGTTATCAAAACTGGAAAGATTATTGTAAAGACTTAAAAGATACAAAGCTTTATAGCTATCTATCTGATCAAAGCTTAGCAGTAAGTAGTGAAGGTGGCGTATATGGTATTCCATATGTTGTAGAAGGTTATGGTATTATCTATAACAATGCTATTATGGAAAAATACTTTGCACTTCCTGATAAAGCCGTATCTATCTCTTCAACAGAAGAAATCAATAACTTTGATTTACTTTCA
The DNA here is from genome assembly GCA_015058045.1 of Cellulosilyticum sp. Taxonomy (GTDB): domain Bacteria; phylum Bacillota; class Clostridia; order Lachnospirales; family Cellulosilyticaceae; genus Cellulosilyticum. Next base: position 14,665 of record SVDC01000016.1, on the reverse strand, counting down.
CAAGTGGTAGAAGATATGACAAAACACAAAGATGAATTAGGCATTGAAGGTGTCTTTGCATCTACTTCATTAAGTGCTGGTGAGCAGTGGAGATGGCAAACACACTTAGCAGATTTACCTTTCTACTATGAATTTAAAGATAACACAGCATTTGATAACACCATCTTAGCAGGTTTAGATGCTAAAGAAGTTGGCTTTACCTATAATGAAAACTTCAAAAATGTATTTGATTTATATATTAATAACTCTGCGACTCAACCAGGAATGCTTAGTAGCAAATCTGTAAATGATTCCATGGCTGAATTTGCTCTAGGTAAAGTTGCTATGGTTCAAAATGGTAACTGGGCTTGGTCACAAATTAGTGCCGTTGATGGTAATGTGGTAACAGAAGATGCTGTTAAATATCTTCCAATCTACACAGGTGTAGAAGGTGAAGAAAGCCAAGGTTTATGTATTGGTACAGAAAACTACTTTGCAATTAATAATAAAGTATCCCAGGAACAACAAGAAATGTCTATTGCATTCCTAGAATGGTTATTCTCAAGTGAAACAGGTAAAGCTTATGTAACCAATGACTTAGGTTTCATTGCACCATTTAATACATTTGAAGAAACAGAAAAACCAGCTGATCCACTTGCTAAAGAAGTAACGAACTGGATGGCTAAAGATGTAACTTCTGTTCCATGGACATTTGCAGCATTCCCAAGTGAAGAATTTAAAAATAAATTCGGTGATGCACTTCTTGAATATGCTCAAGGTCAAAAAGAATGGGATGGCGTTGTAACAGCAGTACAAGAAGCATGGAAATCTGAAGTAGCTGCTAAAGCTCAATCATAATAACTAGAAAGAGAGTGAGTCTAGATTAAAGGCTAGCTCACTCTCTTTTTCACTTTAATATAAATTGACACTAAGGAGGTAAAGGGATGGAGAAAAGTTTAAAGAAGTATTTTCCGATATTTGTACTTCCAACGCTCATTGCTTTTACAATTGCATTTCTAGTACCTTTTATACTAGGAATCTTTTTATCCTTTACAGAATTTACAACTGTAACGGATGCGACATGGGTAGGACTGAAGAATTATGCACGTATTTTTGAAGATGGTGAATTTGTAAATGCCCTTTGGTTTACCGTACGTTTTGCAGTGGTTTCTGTTATTAGTATTAATGTATTTGCCTTTTTACTAGCACTGCTTTTAACAAGAGGATTAAAAGGAACAAACCTTTTTAGAACAGTCTTTTTTATGCCTAACTTAATTGGTGGTATTGTACTAGGGTATATTTGGATTTTGATATTAAATGGTATATTAGCTAAATGGGGTGTAACTATTACCTATGATCCAAAGTATGGTTTCTGGGGATTGGTTATTCTCATGAACTGGCAACTCATTGGTTATATGATGATTATTTATATTGCAGGGATTCAAAGTGTGCCAGATACGCTGATTGAAGCGGCTAAGATTGATGGTGCGACGCCAGGTAGAATCTTAAGAAGTATTACTATTCCAATGGTGATGCCTTCTATTACGATTTGTATGTTTTTAACCATTTCTAACTCCTTTAAATTATTTGACCAAAACCTTGCTTTAACAGCAGGAGCGCCAGCTAATAAAACAGCCATGATGGCATTAGATATTTATTCAACCTTCTATGGACGTGTGGGGTGGGAAGGCGTTGGTCAAGCAAAGGCTGTTGTATTCTTTATTATCGTTGCACTAATCTCACTGCCACAGGTATTAACAACTAGAAATAAGGAGGTGGAGAGCTAATGGATAATCAAATTCAATCTAAATCTTTAAGAGTTGTCTTAACCACTTTATGTAGTGTACTGGCCATTATTTTTATTTATCCTGTGTTTATCGTACTGATGAATTCCTTTAAAGGAAAATTATACATTAGTGATGCACCTTTTGAAATGGTAACAGTAGATAACTTTGTTGGGTTTGAAAACTACATATCTGGTATGGAGAAAATTGGATTTTTAAAAGCTTTTGGTTTTTCACTATGGATTACAGTGGCTTCTGTACTTGCTATTGTTGTTTTTACTTCTATGACAGCATGGTATATTACAAGAATTAAAACAAAGCTTTCTCAAATCCTATATTATATGTTTGTCTTTTCTATGATTGTACCATTCCAAATGGTTATGTTCACCATGACAAAGACTGCTAATATGCTTCATTTAGATAATCCAATAGGTATTATTTTGATTTACCTTGGATTTGGAGCAGGGCTTTCTGTGTTTATGTTCTGTGGATTTGTGAAATCAATCCCAATAGATGTAGAAGAAGCATCTGTTATAGACGGATGTAATGCCCTACAGACTTTCCGTTATACTGTTTTTCCAATGCTTAAACCGATTATTACTACAGTAGCCATCTTAAATGCCATGTGGATTTGGAATGACTACTTATTACCTTACTTACTGATTGGAACAGACTATAAAACTATACCAATTGCCATTCAATATTTAAAAGGTGGCTATGGTTCTATAGATATGGGTGCGATGATGGCCATGCTTGTATTAGCTATTGTGCCTATTATCATTTTCTATCTCTGCTGCCAGAAGCACATTATTAAAGGTGTGGCAGTAGGTGCGGTTAAAGGCTAGAGAGCCATTTTTATAAGTACTAAAACAAAAAGACATCTCCTAAAGGCAAACGCCTTTTTGGAAATGTCTTTTTGTATATAGAAAGAGTTAAGCGTTATTAGTCAATATAAACATCGGCAAAGTTAATTTGTGTGTCAGGCTTAAAATAGGAGAAAACAAGTTTAAGCTGATTGCCGCCTGTGACATCTAAGTTTATGGTATGAGGCAAATCATTTGCTTTTAATTTTTGAGTTGCAATGAGGGTATCATCTAGATAAAAATCCACCTGTCCGCTACTTGCTTTAAAATCCTCACAGCCAAGAGAACCTGTAATATTATGATAAGCTTGACCAAGTTTAAAAGAGGCAGAGATCACATTGGTAAAAGAATACCCATTTTCATGGACTTCATTTGCCATATTCATTGGCTTATTGGTTTTAGCATCTGGGCAGTATAAAAAAGCATGAATGGAATCATAGTCATAATGATAAATCTTAAGTTTATCACTCATGACCGCTGCAGTAGGAATATTGCCTACATTTAAAGTTTTACTTTCACTATCCCATAAAATAGGTTCATTCATCATATGTTCTACTAATTCATAAGGAATAAATACTTTTCCTTCTCCAGAGACAATATAGTCTTTAATAATATGTCCATTAGGTAAAACCACATCTGCTTCCTGATATTCTACTTCTAGTTTTTTAGGTGAAAAATTAATAAAAGCATAAATAGAAGAAGAACTAACAAGTAGGCAGGTGAGTAAAATCAGTAGCTTTTGCGGTAAAAAAATCTTCAATACAAACACCTCCATAATTTTCCTTAGTATATGGAGTTTAAGAAAGCTTATACGCGAGAAGATAGATTTTTAGAAGGACGTGTGCTAGAGTAAAATAAAGTAATACGTACAAAAAGAGGATTAGAATGAGAAGTAAGAGCTGTATAGGATGTAAGGAGGTAGAAAAATGAAAATAGATATGCATGTGCACATAACACCTGAGGAGATTAGTCGGGACGCATTAAAAATAGGGGAAAAAGAACCTTATTTTGATTTGTTATCTAGGACACCTAAGAATCAATTTGCTACAGCAGAAGAAATTGTAGCAGAAATGAAAAAGGTGGGAATGGATAAAAGTGTAGTCTTTGGATTTAGTTTTCAAGATATGGGTTTATGTCAATATGTTAATGACTATGTGATTGAAAAGGTAAAGGCTTATCCTAGTGAGCTTATAGGGTTTATGACGGTTGTGCCTAATCATCCTGATGCACCTTATGAGATAGAAAGATGTTACCAGGCAGGCTTAAAGGGAATAGGTGAGCTCTTTCCAGCAGGACAACCCTTTGAAATCAGCAATCATAAGGATACGGCTGCTTTTGCAGAGTGTTGCAAGGCCTATAATTTACCCGTTATTGTGCATATGAATGAACCTGTAGGGCATGATTATGCGGGTAAGACAGAAACGAGCTTTAAGGAGATTGAAGCCTTTGTTAGTCATCACCCAGATCTTAAGATTATCTTAGCACATTTTGGTGGTGGGATTTTTATGTATGAGATGATGAAGGAAATAAGAGGGCTTTTTAAAAATGTTTATTATGATCATGCGGCATCTATTTTCTTATATGATGAGTCTATTTATCGTGTAATGAGAGAAATAGGGCTACTGGATAAACTTTTATTTGGTAGTGACTTCCCATTACTATCACCTGCACGCTATGAAGCGAGTATTGAAGCAAGTGGACTTAACAAGGAAGAAAAGATGAAGTTTTATGGTGACAATGCTGTAAGATTACTTCAAGAATGTGGGATAAGCCTAGGGGAATCGTAGATTAGAAAATAAATGGAACTGAAATCATTTTAGGTGGCAGGAGTCAATTATCTCCTGTCCTTTTTTATTTGCTTTAGGATAGAGAAGCTTATAATAAGGTTTACTTAAAAAAGGTTAAGATATTATTAAAAAAAAGCAGAGCAGTGTCAGAGGGGGTACAATGATATAGATAAAGGAGGAGAAGGGATGAAAGAGCAGACAAAAATCATAGAACTTCCTTTCAATCAGTTGGAGTTAGCTCAGTTAGAGTTATTTTTAAATAGAGAGCGAGAGGACAACTGGGTACTTGTTAAGACTAAGGGGCATCAGTTGTATTTTGAAAAAAGAACGGGAGCACTATACTGCTATGAAGTCAGGCTACATATTACGCCTAAAGATCATGATACATATTTAGTAACAGCTAAAGAGCAGCACCTGAGATGGATTAAGGAGCAGGAGCAAGTTGGTTGGTATTTTATAGGTGAGGTGCAGGATTGGTACATATTTAGAAGTTTAATTGAAGGCACGCCTATTAAAACTAAGAAAGACTATGAAAGAGAATATAAAGCATTAAGAAAGAACTTTTTTGAAAAGAATTTGGGTGGGATACTAAGTAAAGGTATTGTGCTTGTTATTTTGTTATGTATCATTTCATTTTTCTCGCCACTAGACTTAGTGTGTTCAAATTATGTAATCGGTATGGAGATGGCAAGTATTTTACTGATGATATGGGGGATTTTCGAATTAAAGACTTGGTTGCATTTTAAATATAAAATTTATAAATACATCCGAAATGGTGGGGATATAGAACCCAATGAAAAGCTTCTTAGTACCAGTAGGATTAGAAGGAGAAATAGAGGAATTATTTTAGGGAGTGTAGTAGGAACTTGTATAGGTGGCATGTTATTAGATGGATTTTTTGCAGAAAGTGTGCCAATTATTTTAATGACAGTATGTATAGCAGCAAGAGTGTGTGGTGCCTATTTGGAGAAAATACAGAAGGCAGGATGGGCTAAAGTCTCTAATCAAATCAAAAAGAGAGTTTATGCTGTATGTTGGATAGGGATTATTGGTATGGGATTATTCAATTGTCTTTTTAATATGCAAGAGAGCTATGAAGGTGAGGAAGCACTTAAAATAAAAGCACGTATGAACGAACTTTCTCTTATTACATTAAAAAACCAGAAAACAGGCGCACTGCCTATAGCATTAAGCGTGAATAAAGAAGAAAGAAGTACCTTATTTTTAAGACGCTTTCTACAATATGATGAATGGCAAGGTGAGTCGTATATTTATCTTAATTATTATGAAACATGGAGTATGCAGAGAGGAGAGACATTATTTGACTTCATTTTAAAGGTAAAAAAAATCGATAAGGGATATGGTTATCAAAAGGTTGAAGCAAGCAGTTATGGGATGGATGAAGTTTATATCAATGAATATGGTAGTGCTATGTATTTAAGAAAAGGACGCCATATTATAGAAGTGGAATATACAAGTGAAGATTTAACCTCATTGATGTGGCAAAAACGAATCCGTCATATGGCTACTGATTTGGTATAAAATAAGGGTTTATAGTAGATTGTAAATAGAAGTGTTATAATAGATAGAATTTATTGACAATTAAAAAAATAGGTGATAGGATAAGTTTTAAGTCATATATACTTAAAAGTAACGATCAGGACATGAGGTATAGTGTATCTTTTGCAGAGAGTCGTTGGATGGTGGAAAACGATAAAGAAGCTAAACATTATCACCTGTAAACTGCCAGCTGAACAATTGGGGTTTAGTAAGCTAGGCCGGAACCTTCCGTTAAAAAGGACATATTGAAATAGAATAATCTATTTCAATATGAATAAGGGGCTACAGCCAATACTGTAGCAAGAAGAGTGGTAACGCGGAGTTTAGGCTTCGTCTCTTTAAGTCATTGGATTTAAAGGGATGAGGCCTTTTTGATGCATTTATTATTTTTAAGTATATCTAGGATTTTAAATCTATATGAATGAGGAGTGAGTTAAATGAATGGATTAACCATGATGATTATCTCTATTGTGGTACTTGGGGGCGCTTATTTAATTTATGGACGTTATCTAACTAAAAAATGGGGAATTGACCCAGATGCTAAAACACCAGCATTTGAAATGGAAGATGGTGTAGACTATGTACCAGCGGACACAGGTGTGGTATTTGGACATCAATTTGCATCTATTGCAGGAGCTGGACCTATTAATGGTCCTATTCAAGCCGCTGTATTTGGTTGGGTACCTGTATTATTATGGATTTTAGTAGGTGGTGTATTCTTTGGTGCTGTACAAGACTTTGCAGCAATGTATGCTTCTGTAAAGAATAAAGGACGTACCATAGGATATATTATTGAAGTTTATATTGGTAAAACAGGTAAGAAATTATTCTTACTCTTTACATGGCTGTTTTCTATTCTAGTTGTTGCAGCTTTTGCCGATGTTGTAGCAAAGACCTTCAATGGGTTTAATGCAGAAGGGGCAAGTATTGAAAGTAGTGGTGCAGTTGCTACAACAAGTGTTATGTTTATAGCAGCAGCTGTTTTACTGGGCATAATTTTGAAAAAAAGTAAATTCAGTAAATGGCTCAATACGTTTATTGCTATTGGATTATTAGTTATTTGTATTGTCGTTGGGCTAAGTTGTCCAATTTATTTCTCAACAGGTTTCTGGCATATATTTGTCTTTGTTTATATTGCAATTGCATCCATTGTTCCGGTATGGGCATTGCTTCAGCCTAGAGATTATTTAAACAGTTTCTTATTATTAGCTATGATTGCTGCATCTGTTGTTGGGGTTGTTTTATTTAATCCTAAAATGAACTTAGTGGCATTTAGCGGATTTAATGTAGGTGGAAATACATTATTCCCCTATCTCTTCGTAACCATTGCTTGTGGAGCTGTTTCAGGGTTCCATGCCCTTGTTTCATCAGGCACAGCCTCTAAACAAATTAAAAACGAAAAAGATATGCTTCCTGTATCATTTGGTTCCATGCTTCTTGAAAGTATGTTAGCGGTTGTTGCACTTATTGCAGTAGGTTATATTGCTAAAGATGGTGTGGTTCCAGCAGATATGACACAACCTCAAATCTTTGCTTCTGCAGTTGCGGTATTTCTAGAAAAATTACATATACCAGCTAGTATTTCAAGTACATTGATTACATTGTCTATTTCTGCATTTGCCTTGACCTCTTTAGACTCTGTAGCCCGTGTAGGAAGAATTGCTTTCCAAGAACTTTTCTTAGATTCTAGTATTAAGGATGAAGAGATGTCACCACTTCTTAAAGTGTTAACAAATAAATATTTCTCAACAGCTATTACACTTGCTTTAGCTTATGCCCTTGCCAAAGTAGGTTATGCAGCTATTTGGCCATTATTTGGTTCAGCAAACCAATTATTATCAGCCCTTGCGCTTATTGCTTGTGCTGTATATTTAAAGAAAACCAACCGCCAAGGTTTTATGCTTTGGGCACCAATGGTGATAATGTTAGCAGTGACATTATCTGCTCTTGCACTAACGATTTACTCAAAAGTAAGTGCATTAATTGCAGGTACATCTGTAACAGTTCTAGGGGATATATTACAACTTGCCTTTGCCATTGCCTTAATGGTTCTAGGAATTATTGTATCTGTTCAAGGATTTAATAAGTTAATAGGCAAGGAAGAACCATCTACAAAAGTGGAGGCTTAATAAAGGTAAGGCGATTTTAAAGTGGACAGGAAAAAGACAGATGATAGCATTTAAGTAGTAGAGCGATGTAAAAAGAACTCATCCACTAGTTTTTAAACTAGTTTAGATGAGTTCTTTTATTGGGTGCTTAAATAATAGGGAGTTATAAAAAGGTTATTTAGAAATTATGCCTTATTTATATAGAAAAAACAATAGAATGAAATAAGTGGAAACAATAAATTAGGCAATATGCTAAAAATTACGCATTAAATTCTGTTTATTGTTAAGAATTTGCTAAAATAAAAATTGATAGATGACTAAAAAAATTTTTGTGCTATAATAAAGAACGAACTGAAAACAAAAAAGGCAAGAGGGGTAAGACAATGAAGAAGCTAGTTATATTTGACATGGATGGGCTTATGTTTGACACTGAACGCGTTTACTATAAGGCTTGGCAAGAGGCAGCTAAAGCTTATGGGTATAACATAACGTGGGAGGTTTATACGCAAATTGTTGCGAGAAACAGTCGTTACATAGAAAAGGTTCTAAAACAAATTTTTGGTGAAGACTTACCTTATGATGCAATTTGTACCAAAAAACGTCAGTTATCTGATGCCATAATTGCTAAGGAAGGACTCAAGAAAAAAGAAGGACTTATCGAACTTCTAGATTATTTAGATCAGAAGGGCATTAAGAAAGTAGTGGCTACGTCAAGCATGAGGGATAAAGCACTTAATTATTTAAGGTTAAGTGGCCTGGAGAAGCGTTTTGATTGGGTCATTTGTGGGAATGAAGTGGAAGAATCAAAACCTAATCCTGAAATTTTCCTTAAAGCAGCAGCAAAACTTCAAATTGAGCCAGAAGATAGTATGGTACTAGAAGATTCAAGGCTAGGCTTGCAGGCAGCTGTATCAGCAAATATGACAAGTGTTTTGGTGCCAGATTTAGTGGCAGCAGACGAGGAAATGACAAGAAATGCCTCTTACATTGTAGCATCCTTAAAACAGGTTATTGATTTATTAGAGGGGAATGAATCTACTAATCAATAGAACTGAGAGTATGGAATCATTGGACTATAAGAAAATAGTGTGTGGGAAATGAAAACAAACAATCGGGAGATGAATAGAGATGTCATATCATTATTTATTAGACATTGCACTTATTTTATTAAGTACAAAAGTATTAGGGATTATTACTAAGAAGTATCAAATGCCACAAGTTGTAGGGGCATTATTTGCAGGTTTGATTTTTGGGCCAGCATGTTTAAATTTTCTTCAGGAAACAGATTTCCTAAAACAAATGGCAGAGCTAGGTGTTATTGCACTTATGTTTGTGGCAGGTCTTGAAACTGATATTAAAGAGATGAAACGTTCAGGAAAGGCAGCTCTGATTATTGCTTTATGCGGCGTAATCGTGCCACTTATTGGTGGATTTGTAGTGGCAAGTATTTTTAATAAACCAGAATTTCAAGTACAGGAGACTTCTGCTGTTCTTCAAAATGTCTTTATTGGCGTTATTTTGACAGCTACTTCTGTAAGTATTACGGTTGAAACCCTTAAAGAAATGGGTAAACTTTCAACTTCAGTAGGAAATGCGATTTTAGGGGCAGCCCTTATTGATGATATATTAGGCATTATTGCTTTAACGATTATTACAAGTCTTGCAGATAGCTCTGTTAATATTGGTATTGTACTTGGTAAGATTGTTTTATTCTTTGGCTTTGCGGCTGTTATTGGTATTGGCTTCTATAAAGTGTTCAGAAAATGGACCATGAAAGATGATGAAGAGCGTAGAAGATATGTTATTGTAGCTTTTGCATTCTGCTTATTAATGGCTTATATTGCAGAAGAATTCTTTGGTGTAGCAGATATTACAGGTGCCTTCTTAGCAGGGCTCATTATTTCTAATACAGTTAAAAGAGATTATATTGGACATCGCTTCGAGACTATGTCTTATCTCCTTTTATCACCGATTTTCTTTGCAAGTATTGGATTGACTGTAGAAATTGAAAGTATGTCTGCGGCTTTAATCCTATTTGCAGTTGTGCTACTTGCTATAGCTATTCTCTCTAAGATTGTAGGGTGTGGACTGGGTGCCAAATTATGTGGTTATTCTAATAAAGAATGTTTACAGATTGGTACAGGAATGGTTTCACGTGGTGAAGTTGCACTGATTGTAGCAAGTAAAGGATCAGCATTAGGTCTTATTAGCCCAGAGCTTTTTGGACCAATTGTAATAATGGTTGTCGTAACAACCATTATTACACCTATTTTACTTAAAGTAGTATTTAAAGAGAAAAAGACAACAAGTAAAAAGGCGAGTACCAAAGTAGCCTAAGATAAAGTAGAGGCTAGAATCAAGTAGAAAAATACTCAATAAATCCCGACACTATGCATTATAGATGGATGAATCAATCCATTAGGAATAAGCACTCTATGGTAGTTTTTAACCATAGGGTGCTTTTTGCTTCTAATTGTGCTCTCGTCCCGCATATCTATTAAAGTGATAGGAGGGAAAAAAATGGGACGTAGTAAGCGTGTAAAACTTAGTACTCAGTTAGTACAAGGTTATATGTGGATTGTGATATTGGGAATGTTAATGTTTGGCCTTGCATTTTTTCAAGTTGATAAACTACAAAATGACTTAGTTCAAATGCAATGTAAAAACATGCTTCCCCTTACAGAAATAGCTTTATGGGATAGCTTAATTCAAGAAGAAGAAGAACTCATTTTTGAGGGAATAGTAAAAGGAAATAACCAGGAACTAGAAGAAGCATTTAATTCAAGTGTAGATGAAATAACATTAAAACAAACAGAGTGGGAAGAAGCAAAGAAAAATAACCAAGACTTAGCAGGAGTAGAATCCTTAAAAGAACAGTATTGGGATTATCACAATCAACTTCAACTCGTTATGGAAAAAATAGCATTAGGACAAATAGAGGAAGCAAAGCAACTTTGGGACACAGATTTATTGCAAAATGAACGGGAGCAATTAAATATCGCCTATGAACAATTAAGAGAAAAGATACAAGTAGAGACCAGTGAAGTGATTAACTTGCAACAGCAAAAAGAAAGGTCATTTTATTGGATTGTTATGCTCTTAGTGCTTTTATGGGGTATGCTAGCACTTTCTGTGCCATGGTATACTAGCAAAAAAGTAAAAAGGATTTTAACGCAAATGATTTATCATTTAAATGAATTTGCAGAAGGTAGATTGGATGAGGTTAAATTAAATGTCACTTCACCTGAAATGTTAGAGCTTGAAGAAGGTATGAATCAACTGAAAGATAAATATAAAGCGATTATAAGAGAAATACAGAATATGTCTTTTCAAGTGAGTGAAGGGACAGAGCAGATTGCACAGGCAAGTAATATGTTAGCTGTAGGTGCCACAGAGCAGGCATCGGCAGTAGAAGAAATTAATGTCCACATGGTTGAAATTAGTACACATAGTAGAGAAAATCAAAAATCTGTACTGCGTATTCAGCAACTCTCTAGAACGATTAAAGAAAAAACACAAAGAGGTAATCAGAAAATGAAAGAATCTCTAGCTGCTATGGAAAAGATTAAAGAATCTTCGCATGAAATAGCTAAAATTAATAAGGTCATTGAGGATATTGCCTTTCAGACGAACTTACTCGCTTTAAATGCAGCCATTGAAGCCGCAAGAGCAGGGCAACAAGGAGATGGCTTTGCGGTGGTGGCAAAGGAAGTTCGTAAGTTGGCAGCTAAAAGTTCACAAGCTTCAAAAGAAACAGCCGTCATGATAGAGGATTCTTTACTTAAGGTAAATGAGGGCAGAGAATCCTTACAAGAAACAGCCAGCTTATTTGATCAAATGGCCAGCAGTACAGATAAAGAAGATGAGTTGATTCAAAATATGACCATCAAGATTCAATTAGAAGCAGATCATATTGAAGGCATTGGCGAGAGTATAAAGCAGGTAGCAGAAGTCATTCAAAGCAATTCAGCCACATCACAGCAGACAGCGGCATCCAGTGGAGAACTGGCAAAAGAAGCTACGCTGTTAAAAGAAAAATTAAGTCAGTTTAAGCTAGATTAATAAGAAACTAAAAAAAGCGTATGGTAATCCTACGCTTTTTTCATTTCTTATTGAGTATTTTGATGATACTAATAAAGGAGAAGGTAGTATTTTTATACTGCCATTAAAATAGAGTGTGACCTTTATCTAATATAGCCTTATTTCAAAAGACCATAAGCTTTTAAAGCATCTAATAAAATGGCTTTATTGTGTGATTCCATACCAACGATTGGTAAGCGACAATCGCCTACATTCATGCCCATTGCATTCATAGCTTCCTTAGTAGGAGATGGACTTGCTTCAATGAATAAAGCTTTCACTAAGTCAAGAACATTAAGTTGAAGGGCTCTTGCACCTTCAATGTCTCCTGCCATAAAACGTGCATAGATCTCATGGGTATCTTTAGGGATAATATTAGCCATAACAGAAATCACACCTTGCCCACCCATTGTTAGAACAGGAAGAACCTTATCATCCTCACCAGAATAAATGGCAAAGTCTGGGCCACAAAGATTACGAAGTTCACCAATGTGATTAAAGTTACATTCTTTAATTGCTACAATATTATCAATCATAGAAAGCTCTTTTACAATTTGTGGAGACATATCTAGTACGGTACGTCCTGGTACATTGTAAAGGATAATAGGTGTTTTAACACTATTTGCAATGGCTTCAAAGTGAGCATATAGGCCTCTTTGAGTTGTTTTATTATAATAAGGTACAACAGATAAAATACCATCTACGCCTACAGATTCAGCATACTGACTGGTGCCAATTGCATGGCGTGTATCATTTGAACCTGCCCCTGCAATAACAGGAATACGATGATTTACTTTATCTACACAGAATTTTATGAGCGCTTTGTGCTCTTCTATAGGAAGGGTAGCAGATTCTCCAGTTGTACCACAAACAACAATTGCATCTGTTCCTTCATTAATATGCCATTCAATAAGTTCTTCAAATTTATTATAATCAATACCTTTGTCATTAAAAGGTGTAATAATGGCTACACCTGAACCTTCAAAAATTTTCTTTTTCATACATTGCCTCCAAGTGAAGTTGTCTTATCTATTATATGCTTTTATAGTTAAATAAACAATAATGACTCAAATATATACGATAGGGTAACGATGAGGCTTAAGTATACAAGTTTATGCGCAAGCGTAGAAATACTAATATAGTTTATGACTATAAAATAAAAAAGGTACCAAAAAACATTTGTCTGTTAATGATATCTACATATTTCTATGCTACAATCTAAAAAAATTGAAAAAGAAAAAGTAGGAGAAATATATGTTCTTATTAGAAATTATTGGGTCGATACTTGGATTTGGATTCAATTTATTCATTGGTTTCATTAAGCTCATTATTGTCATCGTCATTGCAGGCATGGCATCCTTTAAAGGCTATAATCCATGGCTCTTTGCAATTGGGGCAATTATTACCCCATGGCCTATTAGCTTTTTACTTGTATTCTTTATGAGCTATTTACCTAAGAAGTTTCCAAAATTCCCTAATCATATTAAAAATCATTCTGCTTTTGAAGGTAAAAATCCAGTTATTGCCTCTATTATGGCATTAAGTGCGATGATTGCAAAAGCAGATGGAAATGTCAGCAAAGAAGAAATTCGCTATATTAAAGATTTTATTGCAAAGAACTTTGGCATTGCTATGCAAGAAGTCAATGATTATGCAGATTGTTTTAACTATGGAAAGCAACATCCAGAAGAGTATACAGCTTTCACAGAAATGATTTTTGGCTACTACCGTACGAGACGTGATTATGTTTTAGCCCTAGCTTATATGCTTGTAGGCGTTGCATTCCAAGATGGTAGTGAGTCACAGGTTAAAGAAGTACAAACTCGAAAAATCATTTTGGCATTAGGCTTAACAGATTATGAATATCAAGCTATCCGTATGGCATATCTTGGTCAAAGCCACGGATATAGCCAAGGCTATGGACAAGGTTATACAGGCGGACAAGGATTTGGCGGCTATAGCTCACAACAAGATTTAGTGAAAAAATATACACAGGTTCTTGGGCTTAGCGAAGATGCCAGCTGGTCAGAAATCAAACGTGCTTACCGTAAAATGGTTAAAGAATACCATCCAGATAAACTCGCAGCCGATAGCGTACCACCAGAATATATAGAATTTGCCAATAAGAAAATTAGAGAAATTAATGAGGCCTACGAATACTTAGAAAAAGTAAAAGGTGGCAAATAAGAGAATAAAACAAGACTAAACTAAAAGAAGATATCCTTTTAAATCTGTGCCAAGCTGAGCGATTGATTTATGAAGGGTGTCTTTTTTTGTCTAAAAGGTACTATAAGTCAGAATTTATATTAAATAAAATAAAAATTATAAAATTTAAAATAAAAGTATTGCAAATTAAAAGCGGACAGGTTATACTAATAATCGTTCAGGCCCATTGGTCAAGCGGTCAAGACGTCACCCTCTCACGGTGAAATCATGGGTTCGATTCCCGTATGGGTCATAATATGTGAGGTAAGGAGTCCAGTACTTAGGTACGGGGCTCTTTT
>SVDC01000109.1:2487-6327 GCA_015058045.1 Cellulosilyticum sp. | reverse complement strand
GGATTCTCGTTTTTATTTAGCTACGTAAATACGGTATTAGAAGATGAACATTTAACACGTGTTACAGATTCTATAGTGGTAAATGCTATAGCTGTAGTATTGGTAATGTCAGTTATATACCTAGTAAATAGGTTTTATAGGGAAAAGCTATTAGTAATTAAGACAGACAGATTAGCGATTATACTTTCAGTATGTTCAGCGATAATTGCTCTGTGGTGGGTGTTTGCAAGTGGGGCAGCGCCTCAGGCGGATCAGTATAAAATATGTTACGCTGCATCGCAGCTAAATGCAGGGGATTATTCATCTTTGGAAAAGGGAGGATATTTGGCTGAATGTCCCCATCAGTTAGGTATTGTTACGTTTATACGTTTTTTATTTTTCATTTTTGGAGATGGTAATTATAAAGCTTTTCAAGTCGCTTCAGTATTGTCAGTTGGGCTGATGGTACTGTGTATATATAGGATTACGGTTATATTATCAAAAGATAATCACATTGCAGAAATTATTAGTTTAATATTAGCTCTGACATGTTTTCCGCTATATTTCTATTCAGCATTTGTGTATGGAGAAATAATATCAACCATGCTTATAATGTGGGGTTTCTATTTCTTTTTGAAGCTATATAAAAAGTTTAATTATAAAAGGTTAGTGGCATTTGCATTATTAACAGGGTTAGCAGTTTTTATCAGACAAAACTCAATAATTGCAGTAATAGCAATGCTAGGTGTGGCATTTGTTAAAATGCTACTTGAACGAAATAAAAAGACTATTTTTATTCTAATTGCATTAATACTTGGAGTATTATTTCAAACAGCAACAACAAAAATAATATATAGCACACATACCGCCGATGATGCGGAAGCTATTCCTAGTATTCTTTATATTTCAATGGGAATGAATGATGCTGGAAGATATGCTGGCTGGTATGATGGATCCAATTTTGAAATATTTGAAAGAAATGATTGTAATTCGGAACTTGCAGCAGCTGAGGGAAAAGAGATAATTAGAGATTTTATTTCATCAGCAAAGCAATCTCCTGTGTCATGCGTAAACTTTTATTTGCGTAAAATCCTTCAGCAATGGAGTGCTCCGATGTACCAATCTATAGTGATGAACAATAATATTGAGGGAGAGCAATCATCAATAGTGAAGAGTCTCTATGAACCTGATAAAACTTGGAGCTTTTTAGATGGCTGGATGAATATACATCAATTATTGATATATTTATCAATCCTCGTTTTTTTGATTTGTAGTTGGAGAAAAAGTAGTAATTTAGTAGATTTTGTAATTGTAATTGCGATATTTGGTGGATTTCTGTTTTCGATATTATGGGAAGCAAAGGCTAGATATGTATTCCCTTACTATTTGATGATGATGCCAATTGCAGGAATCGGAATCGAAAAGATATTGGATATATTAAAGAGATGTAAATAAAGAATGGCTGCCGATTTTATATCGGCAGCCATTTCTTATTAATTGGATGAACTATGTTTGATAAGATTTTTGTTAAGAATAATCATGTATGAAACATAGAAAACAAAATTGATTACAGCTAAGAACCATTCGTTCACAGTGTTGTTGAAAAGATATACACCATAAGTTGTTAACGACAAGCAAGTAATACCGATTAACAACGGAATTGTTTTGATTTCTATAAACACAATTACGATAGCCAATATCTCAAAAATGAAACCATATCGCTCATGCATTGCAGGTAAGAATATGATGGTGGAATATGTGAGAATAAAGGCGATAAGGATAATATTAACGTTGTTAAGGTTTATATTATTTCGTATCCACATATACATAAAGGAACCAAGGATTACAACTGTAAGAGCCATTGCAGCATATTTAAGGAAAGTGTAACCTTCAGCTCCGGTACCATCGTTTAATAATCTCCAGAATGTTGGGAAACCATTAGAGATTGATGTATGTAGGCTTGTGTTGTCAGTATATATATGTATCATTTCACTGATTGTACGACCTTGAACTAATGATGGAAGTGCAAGTACTGTCATTGTTACAGGAATCAAACCAAAGTGAAGAACGCTAAACTTACGCTTATAAAAATAATAGAAAAGGAAAAATGGCAGTGCAAATACGGATTGGAACTTGAAAGCAAAGCCCACTCCATAATATATAAATGCTGGAATGTATTTTTCTTTTCTAAGGAAAATTATAGAAAGTACAACCCAAAATGTATAAATGGAATCACATTGCGCCCATGCAGCAGAGTCCATAAGGACTACAGGTGAGCAGCTTACCATAATAAATGATAATAAAGTCTTTTCGAGTTTATTATTTTCTACGATATCATATACTAAATAAGCAACAGCTCCAGCTAATAAATAATCAAAAATGCAGCTTAGTATTTTGTATGCATATAGTGGTTCGATTGGTAGATAAGTCATTAATGCTATTAATAACTGGTAAGTGAAGCTGTAATTAAGACCCTCGACTGGTTTTCCAAGTCCTAGAAGTCCACCATTATCCTTAATAGCGTTGTACCAAGGTATTAAACATAAATCAGCATCGGTGGTATAAAAGTTACGTAAGAAATATCTAATAGCGATACTGAGAATTACAGCGGCTGCAAATGCTAGTGCCAAAATATGTTCGTTCATCCATTTGAGCATTCGTTCTTCAAACTTGAAAATCATTGTAATCTCCTTAATTTTTGTATTGAAAAAAACTTTGTGATATAATTTTAAATACTTATGTGATTATATATTAATTTCAAAAAGTTTAAAAGATATAAAGTTGGAGAACACACAGATGAACGTGCTTAAAAATAACAAATCTAAGATAATAATTGGGGTTTTATATTTCATTCTATTTATCCCTGTTTTTTATTCAATATATTACTCTGTCCCTGCTAGCGATGATTTTGCAATGGCCCTTGGCAGAGATGCATACGGAAATGTAGTTAGTGAATTTATTGCAGCAGTTGTTTTCTTTTGGACCAAAAGAGGTGGAACAATCTGTAGCTTTGTAGCTGAATATCTTATTAATCCACTTAATTTGCATGTTCATCTGGGCCATTGGTATGGCATCTATATGATAATTGCATTTATTATTTGCATATTCTTGATTTACATGGGGTTAAAAAAGCTTGTCTTTTATGTACTTAAGGATGCTGACAATGCTCGTTTTGCTTCAGAAATAATTACATTCTTAGTTATTTTCATGTTAATAGAGAATTACTATTACGTTGAAACATACAACTGGTATGTCGGTATGATTTCCTATGCTGGTGTAATGGCATTGTTGTTTTTAAATATATATCTTACATTACGATTTGCAGAAACCGGTAAAAAAAGTGCCTATGTTTGGATGATTGTTACTGGTGTAATTGTAGCGAATACATCTGCATTCGACATTCCTCTTGGAGCATTCTTTGTGTATATAGTTTTATTCAACAAGGAATTTGATAAATTTGTAGGTTCATTATTCAAAAAGGTATTACCTCTTTTACTTTATATTGCAATGGGGCTTATCACTATCATGGCTCCTGGCAATTATGCTAGACAGAGTCAGTATACTGAGGGGGTTTCTGTAGGAACAGCATTAAGACAGACAGTCGCAGATGTTCAGTTCTTTGGAATGGCCATCATAAAAGAAAGACCTGTAACTCTAATTATTGCAGTAATGCTGGTGCTTCTTGGCTTTGCTGTTAATAACAAACAAAGAAAACGCCCAGGAAACATTATCTTATACGGAATTGTTGCAGTATGCGTTTGGATTGGTTGCATTCTTCCTTATGTATACGGACGAGGAATGACTCGAACATATCTTGATGTACGTATGCAGTACGTTTTAGATTATTTCATTGAAATTGGA
>SVDC01000109.1:0-2387 GCA_015058045.1 Cellulosilyticum sp. | reverse complement strand
TATACGGACGAGGAATGACTCGAACATATCTTGATGTACGTATGCAGTACGTTTTAGATTATTTCATTGAAATTGGATTATGTATTGGCTGTGTAATGTTGGGACAGTGGATAGCATATATTATTAAGGTTGATTTATCTAAGGTTGCATATATAGCTACATGTGCAGTAGCTGTTCTTGGCATAGCAGCTCTAGTTGTAACAGGCAGATATGCTACAACAGTTACATATGAAGTTTATGCAAAACATGCAGATATAGCAGCTAGCTATGATCTATGGAATGGTATTTTGCTAGAAATAGAGAATAGTTCAGACTCTGATGTGACAGTAGATCGAGATTATAATGTTTCATGGAATAAATATTTCTTGTATTCTGGCATGGAACCTGGAGAAGTATATGCAGTTGAATTGGACTCATTATACGATTCACAACAGATACTACCAAATGTATATTACAAGAAGAATTCAATCACAGTAAATTATCCAAGATAAGGGGAAAAAACATTGAAAAAATTACTTTCAATTGTGGTTCCTTGTTATAACGAAGAGGAATCAGCACCTATTTTTTACAAAACAATTCATGAAATGGAAAATCAAATAGAATCTGTAGATTTAGAATTTGTATTTGTAGATGATGGCTCAAGAGATAATACTTTAGAAATTATAAAAAATCTCCGCAAGGCTGATGAACGAGTACATTATGTTTCTTTTTCACGTAATTTTGGAAAGGAAGCAGGTATATATGCAGGCTTAGAAAAGGCAAAAGGTGATTACGTTGTTATCATGGATGCCGACCTTCAAGATCCACCAGCAATGCTTCCACAGATGCTTTCATATATAGAAAGTGGTGAGTATGAATGTGTTGGAACTCGCCGTGTTGATAGAAAAGGCGAGCCACCTATTCGTTCATGGTTTGCAAGAAAATTCTACAAGATTATGAATAAAATAAGCAGCGCTGATATTGTGGATGGTGCCAGAGATTATCAAATGATGACAAGACGCGTTGTGAATGCGATTCTTTCTATGGGCGAGTATAACCGTTTTAGTAAAGGCATTTTTGGCTGGGTAGGCTTCAAACGCAAATGGCTTGAATTTGAAAATGTAGAGCGAGTTGCAGGAGAAACAAAATGGTCCTTCTGGAAGTTGTTTGTATATGCAATCGATGGAATAGTTGCCTTTAGTACAGCACCACTGACAATGGCTTCTATTTTTGGAACTATTATGTGCCTTACAGCCTTTCTATTTATTTTAGTTATTATAGTGCGTACTCTAATATTCGGAGATCCAACAAGTGGATGGCCATCAATGGTTTGTATTATTTTGTTAGTATCTGGAATCCAGCTATTATGCCTTGGAGTACAAGGACAATATTTAGCAAAGACATATTTAGAAACTAAGAAGCGACCTATATATTTAGTTCAGGAAGAGGAATAAAATGGAAAAGAAAAAGTTTTGGATTCCTTCACTTTTAATTACAGTTATTTGCTTGGCTGTGTTGTGGATAGTTTGTCCTGTTTGTTTTCAAAATAATGATGATAAGACCTTAATGTATTTGGTTGCAGGATACTTCACTGGAGAGCCAGAAGCGGGAACCATTTTCGGAAGTTTCTATTATTATGGAATTATAGCGCTTCTTTACAAGATTTATTCAGGAGTTGCTTGGTATACTATTGTTCAACTTGCGATGATAGCGATTAGTTTATGGATAGTGTGTAATTCCTTAATCAATGTAACTGCTACAAAAAATAAGGTAATTGGTGTAGTTGCATTTATACTTATGTTTTTATTTGTATTTTTGCATTTTTCCACAGCTCTTCAATACACAGCAACCGCAGGATTGGTTGCAGGTGCGGCAGCTTGTAGCTTTATCGCAAGTTTAGAATATGATGAAATCAAAGACGTACACTTTATCGTGTCGGTTATCATGTTGCTTGTTGCATATGGTATACGTAAACAGTTTGGAATAGTAGGATTAGGCGCAATACTATGTATCATGTTTTTCGAACTCTTTTCAAACCGTAGAAGCGTAGTTATAAAAAAAGCATTAATTGTATTGGCTGCGTTTATTCTTGCTTTTGTATCTAATGCAATTTATGAAAAGGTTACCGGCATAGCAGAGTTTAATGAGTATTATGCTCAAGCAGGTACATGGATAGATTACCCTCATTTAGCCTATGAAGATGACGTGAATGGAGTATATGAATCTGTAGGCTGGGATGAACCACTATATAATGCAGTAAGTAATTGGTTCTTTATGGATGAAAGACTTACCACTGAAAACTTTGAAGTTTTGGTAAGTGCGTATGATGGTAATGATTTATCTTTGAGAGGTTATTACGATAGAGCACACAATCTCATGTTATCTAGTATGGTTGTAAATATTCAGAT
>SVDC01000108.1 GCA_015058045.1 Cellulosilyticum sp. | reverse complement strand
TTGTACTCATTTGTCTCCGTAGAGACTTAATGAATCGACTGGTTTTATGGTTACTATTTTGTTTTCAAAGTTCATTTATTACATCAGTCGTTTGCACTACTGACTTTTATAATCTTACACGATTTCCTTACATAAGTCAACACTTTTTTCTATTTCATTCCTTATTTTTGTTTTTATGTCTTCTCTTTTTTATATACCTCTTTACAAACTAATTTCTTCTATATAATTGAACCATTCCTATATACTAAAGATTACCTCTCACCTTTATGCCATCAATAATAAAAGGAGGTGTCGCGAAATGCGCAATGATACCTCCTTAAAAATTAGGCATATTCTAGCTCATAAGGGGGAAAAAAGTGTTTCTGGAAGAAGCTTTTAGTTGCTTCTGGAAGAAATTCTTTTTTCGGACGACTGAGCGGATGTATTTTGCGACGCCCCCTTTGGCCACTCCTAATAAAGTTTTACAAATGTACCACCAGGTATCTTCTTTACATTATCATCTACACTAATCCACACATCCAATGCAGATGGGTTGTATACACCATTACCTGATGCAGTATAAACTAATTGACTGACTGCTTGAAGATAATCTACTATTTCTATATTAGTGGCATACCATATATCTTCTCTTCCACCTATATACTTGCAGAAGTCTTCTATCACATCCCAATTATGATCTCTTTCAAACTCATAACTATGTCCCCATACATACATTAAGTACAAGTATTGCTTTTTATTTAATGCTGCAAAACGCTTACCTATTTCCATTAAATTTTCATTATGATGACATGTTGGATCCCATTCCATTAAATTTGTTGGTAAATTAAAACCATATGTACTATTTACTGTTCTTGAATAAGCAATTCCCAATAAAGGTAATACAGTTTTAATTGCTTGATTATAAGAACCGTTTGGATAAGACAATCCTCTTACTGGAGCCCCTACTATTTCTTCAAGTATTTCTCTATCATCAAGTACTTGTTTTACTATTTGCTCTTTTGGACATCTGGCTATTGTTGGATGAGTTAATGTATGACAAGCAATTTCATGTCCTATATATAAAGAAGAAACTACTTCCTTATCTATTCTCTCTGGATTTTCGAATAGTCCACCATTTATATGGAATGTCCCTTTAATTCCACTTTCATTAAAAATCTGAACCAACCTCTTATCTTCTAACTTTCCATCATCATAGCTCATTGTTAATACTTTATGTTTTCCCTGTGGGAAACAATAATATGTTTTATGCACTTTTATCACTCCCTTAAGTTTTAGTTTAACTTACCTTAGTTCATTCTATCTCACTCACTTCAAATTTCAATCTCATATCTTGTCCCTTTATTGCTAAATCTTCTTTATATATCTATAAAATTTTAAGTATATGATTGAATTTTTTTAAACATTTTATCTCTTTTCTCATATTTTTTGTACTTTATATTCATTATATTAAGAATTGTATCTCTTTTCTTTAAAATAGTTCCTTGTTTAAAACATCCAATTTGCTTTATGATTTATTTGTAAATAAATTAAATATGCACAAACACTTATTCTACTTCTAATCTAGAATAAGTAAACAAGGGGGATTATTTAATGAAATTATCAAGCAAAAAGTTTTTTAGTTTAGGTTTAGGTGGATTACTTGCTTTTAGTATGGTAGGTTGTGGTTCTTCTTCATCTTCTACTTCTGCAAGTCCAGAAGCATCTACTGAAGCAACTCCAGCAGCTTCTTCTGAAGCTCCTGCAGAATCAGCAGCTACCGATGAGGTTGTAAAACCAGAAAAAATCTCAATGATGGTTAATGGTACTTTTTGTGACGTTGCTTCTGGTCAAGCAGACGTTGTTAATAAGTACAAAGAGCTTACAGGTATCGATCTTGAAATCACTACTATCGACCATAACTCTTACAATGATCAACTCGCTTTAGCATTCGCTTCTGGCGATGTTGCAGACGTTGTTATCCTTAGTGCTGAATACTATGCAGCATATGCTACTCAAGGCGCTCTTGCTGATATTACTAGCTACTGGGAAGCTTCTGAAACAAAAGCTTCTGGTCGTATTGATGAAACTTATATCGATTCTCTTTACATTGACGACACATTATATGCATTCACTCCTGCCAGAGGAAATGGTTGTATTACATACTTAAGACAAGACTGGTTAGATAAACTTGGTCTTGCTGTTCCAACTACATATGATGAATACATTAAAGTTCTTGAAGCATTTACTACACAAGATCCAGATGGAAATGGTCAAAATGATACATACGGCGTAACGGGTGCTGGTATTATCAGTACTGAAGCTCCATGGACTAACTACTTACCAGAGTTCTGGCAAGATTCTTACCCAGACTTCTATGAAAAAGAAGATGGTACTTGGGTAGATGGATTCGGTGAACAAGCTACTGCTGATGCACTTCAAAGATTAAAAGATGCTTATTCTGCTGGTATCATAGATATGGAAGTAACAACAAACAAAACTTCTGCTTGTCGTGATAAATTCTACAATGGTAAATGTGGTGCTTTCACTTACTGGGCTGGTAAATGGAATATGACTATTGATGAAAACGTTAAAAACTTATTCCCAGATGCTTCTGTTGTTGCTATCCCAGCAATTGCTGAGCTTGGTAGCTATACAGAAAGACAATCTCCTGTAATCGCTATTACAAGCAAATGTGAAAACCCTGCAGGTGTATTCAAATACTTATTCGAAACTATGGTTGATGGTGGAGAAGGTCAAACATTATTCAGCTACGGTGTTGAAGGTGTTCAATATGAAATGGGTGCTGATGGTTTAACACAACTTGCTGATCCAGAAACAAAAGATACTACATTCTCTACTGTATTTGTTGATCCAGTGTTAATGATTGCTGATTGGACTGATAAAGATCCGATCGCAGCTAGAGATGAAAGAATTTCAACATCTAACGATACATTCTTAGCTAGTTCTAAACTTGCTCCAGTTATCGTAAGTAATGATGTAATGTCTAACTATGCTGCATCATTAAAAGATATCCGTACAGTTATCGTATCTGAAGTTGTAACTGGTGATATGACTGTAGAAGAAGGTATGGCTAGTTACCAAGAACAAGCAGGTTCTATGGTAGAAGAAATTCTTGCTTCTTTGAACTAATCTTGTAGTAAATTAATGTAATTTTAATTATCTAATTAACATTATTAAAAGGGACTTCCCTCATTTGCATTACTTTGGGTGGTCCCTTTATTTTAAAAGGAAAGGACGGCTTTATATGGCTACTCAACCAAAAGTTGCAAAGAAACCTTTAAAGGTGCGACTTTACACCTACAGATGGTTCTATCTTATGCTCGTACCAGTATTTATCTTTGTTTTCTTCTTTAACTACCTTCCAATGTTAGGTATTCGTTTTGCGTTCTATGACTATACTCCTTTTAAGGGACCAACTTGGTGTGGAATGGATAACTTCACCAAATTACTTTCTAATGCTCAATTCTGGTCAGCTTTTAGTAACACTTGGATTCTAAGTGTTGGTAAACTTATCGTAAATACTTTTGCTTCTGTACTCCTCTCATTACTTATCAATGAGATTGCTGGTATTCACCTTAAAAAGTTTGTACAAACTCTTGTATATCTACCTCACTTTCTTTCTTGGGTAGTAGTTGCATCTATTTTCTCTATTATCCTTTCACCACAAAATGGATTTGTAAATGACATTTTAGTAACACTTGGCATACTCGACGAACCTGTTTACTTCTTAGCGGATACAAAAGCATGGCGTTGGGTATTTTTCATTGTTAACGTTTGGAAAGATACTGGTTGGGGAACGGTTATCTTCCTTGCTACATTAACAGGTATTAGTCCTGAACTTTATGAGGCAGCAAGAATGGATGGCGCAACACGTACTCAACAGATGAAATATATTACATTACCTGCACTAGCAGATACTATTATTATCGTTCTTATTCTTAACTTAGCTAAAATCATGAACCTATTTGAGTCTGTACTTGTTATGTACAACCCTAAAGTTTACGGTGTTGCAGATGTACTCCAAACATACGTATATCGTCAAACACTTACAACACAAGTACCAAACTTTGGTTATTCTACAGCTGTAGGTCTATTTAGATCATTAATCGGTTGCGCACTTGTACTAGGCTGTAACTGGGCTAGTAAAAAAGTTCGTGGTCGTGGAATTATATAAGGAGGTTCTATCATGAAAAGTAAAGTAGCTACAGCTTCTGCTGATTCTGGTCGAAAATCTACTAAAATAGATGGTTTCACTATTCTTAACGGTATTTTCTTCCTTATTACATGTATTATTATCATCATTCCACTTGTTAAAGTATTCGTTGACTCTATTGATGCAAAAGCTGCATACGGAATGAACCTTATACCAAATGAATTTAGTCTTAGTGGCTATAAGTTAGTTCTTTCAACAGTTGCTCTATATAAGCCTTTCTTTATCTCTTGTGTTATTACTGTTGCTGGTACCTTAATAGGATTAATTTTATGTACTCTTGGTGCTTATGTACTCATTCAATTCGATATGCCAGGTCGTACATTATTTAGTTATATGTTACTCTTTACTATGATTTTCCAAGCTGGTATGGTTCCAATGTACTTAAACATGAAATCTCTTGGTCTTACTAATACACTTTGGTCAATTATTTTACCAGGTAGTATTAATATCTATAACTTAATTCTTATGAGAAACTTCTTTGAAGGTATTCCTCAAAGTTTATTTGAATCTGCTGAAATTGATGGATGTACTCCAATGGGTATTTTCTTAAAGATTGTACTTCCACTTTCAAAAGCAGCTCTTGCTTCTATCGGATTAATGTTTGCGGTATACTTCTGGAATGAGTATACAAATGTTACAATCTATATCAACGACTCAAATCTTCAAAACTTCCAAGTTAAACTTCGTTCATTAATCTTAGATGACCAAAGTTTAGCAGCTGCTACATCTGCTGGTATATTTCAAACTACCGTTAAAAACGCAGCAATTATTGTAGCAATTATTCCACCACTTGTAATTTATCCAATCTGTCAAAAATACTTTGTTACAGGTATCAATATGGGTGCTGTTAAGGAATAACATAAAATACCCTTAAAATTACATAAACAAAAAAAAGAGAACTAGACATTGTATATTTTGTCTAGTTTCCTTTTTTATTTACATTTAAGAATATGGTTTTCTTTATATTTTCGGAATATTTTAATAATATTTTTATACTTTTTTACTTTTTTATACTTTTTTCTAAATAATTGTTCCATACATCCTAAAAATAGTACCTTGTTGAAATCAAACAAAAAAACTTATAATCAAGTTAAGCATAAAACAAATATGCACAAAGACAATAACGTTAATCTTAAATATACTCTTAAAAGCAACTAAAGATTAACTACTGTGTTTACATCAGGGAGGGTTTAATTATGAAACTATCAAACAAAAAATTATTTAGTTTAGGTTTAGGGGGATTACTCGCTTTCAGTATGGTAGGTTGCGGTTCTTCTTCTACAAGCACAGAAGCATCTAGTAAACCAAGTGATGCTCCAGCTTCAGAAGCTCCAGCAGAATCAGCTGCTGCTGATGAAGTTATAAAACCAGAAAAAATCACAATGATGGTTAATGGTACTTTCTGTGACGTTGCTTCTGGTCAAGAAGACGTTGTTAAAAAATACAAAGAGCTTACAGGTATCGATCTTGAAATCACTACTATCGACCATAACTCTTACAATGACCAACTTGCTTTAGCATTCGCTTCTGGCGATGTTGCAGACGTTGTTATCCTTAGTGCTGAATACTATGCAGCATATGCTACTCAAGGCGCTCTTGCTGATATTACTAGCTACTGGGAAGCTTCTGAAACAAAAGCTTCTGGTCGCATTGATGAAACTTATATCGATTCTCTTTACATTGATGATACATTATACGCATTCACTCCAGCTAGAGGAAATGGTTGCGTAACTTACTTAAGACAAGACTGGTTAGATAAACTTGGTCTTGCTGTTCCAACTACATATGATGAATACATGAAAGTTCTTGAAGCATTTACTACACAAGATCCAGATGGAAATGGTCAAAATGATACATACGGCGTAACTGGTGCTGGTATTATCAGTGGTGAAGCTCCATGGACTAACTACTTACCAGAGTTCTGGCAAGATTCTTACCCAGACTTCTATGAAAAAGAAGATGGCACTTGGGTAGATGGATTCGGTGAACAAGCTACTGCTGATGCACTTCAAAGATTAAAAGATGCTTATGCTAAAGGTGTCATAGATATGGAAGTAACAACAAATAAAACTTCTGCTTGCCGTGATAAATTCTACAATGGTAAATGTGGTGCTTTCACTTACTGGGCTGGTAAATGGAATATGACTATTGATGAAAA
>SVDC01000015.1 GCA_015058045.1 Cellulosilyticum sp. | reverse complement strand
AGCACGCCGCCAGCGTTCATCCTGAGCCAGGATCAAACTCTCATAAAAAATTTGATTGACTCGAGTTTTATACTCGTGAACATTAATGTTCATATTTACTAGTACGTAATAACCTCAACTTGTTGAAGTTTGTACTCATTTGTCTTTTAAAAAAGACTTAATGAATCGACTGGTTTTATGGTTACTATTTTGTTTTCAAAGTTCATTTGTTATCAGTGGTGTTGCCCGCTGACTTGTATTATATTATAGCATTCTCTTACATAAGTCAACGCTTTTCTAACATTTTTTTTACTTTTTTTTGTCTCTCTTTTTATCAACAATATATCCACAACTTACCAACAGAGTTATGCACATTTTCTGCATATAAATCAATTAGTATTACAGATTACTCTTCTTCATAATACCCCTCCTTAAGATTTCTTTTTCCTTTATGCTTGTATTCTAAAATCAAAAACATAGGGTGTATAGGTTTATCTTTTATCCCCCCTCTTTATAGCTCCATATGTTGCAACAAACACAAAAGGCTATCCCCTTATTTTACGGGATAGCCTTTCAGTCTGCTTATTATTTGCATACTACATCAAAAAGTAATGATATAACTCAATCACTAAATTATGCTTATAAATAAAATCTAGTAAATAACTTGTTTCTAAATTCATACCTAATTCACTTAAACTTGGAATAGTAAGCATTACAGGTACAAGTAATGCTAATATAGATAAGGTTAACACACCTTTTATAGTCCCAATTATTCCCCCGCCTAAATGGTTAAATCCAGATATGATAGGTAAATGTTCCACAATACTTCCTACCATTTTAAGAACTAAAACAAGTATAACTTTTATTAAAAACCATGTAACAAGTATTGCGATCAAACTAATAATCATCTGAGTAATATAAGTACTAATATACTCTTCAAGCGTATGTACTCCTAATAGTTCATACATTGCTGTATTATTATTATCTTTAATTTGCTCCGTCAAAACTTTTGGAAGCCATGTAATTTGTTCAACAATTGCTTTACCTTGAGTTTGAAGTCCTTTTCCAAATTCTATTTTCTCAATTCTTCCCAGTACACCTGTATAAATGATTGTATATAGCGCCGTTAATTTTAAAAGTGCATTAATAACTGGATATACAATGAAAGCTAATACTAAAGCTATAAGTGAACTTGAAAAAGTAATCAGTTCTTTAATAAGTCCTTTTTTATACCCTACTATAATAAATAGTAGCATCATGATGATAATAATTAAATCAACCATTTGTACTTTTCCCCTTCTCTGGTATTAACAAAAAAACACTTTCTTTATTAACTGCAATACCTCTTTGTATAGACGGTATATAGATTACCTTACTGACATCTGTACTTGCAGTATATTCAAAAAATAAATTACCTAATTTATTATAGCCTGTAAATCTATTTTCCACTTGAACAGTTACACCATTACTATCAGCATAAACATACTCTGCTCCACCCTCCAAATTAACGGAAAACACCTTTTCTCCTTTATCATTAAAGTATGTTAGTTCATCCTGTCTATGCACAAGATTTTGTGTTGGCTTCTCACTTAAAATCATCGGTAAATAACCTGTCCCATGTTTACTCATTTGATATAGATATGGCACAGACACTAATGATAATTTTGACTGTGAACCTATTTCATTACCTGCCTTATCATACCAAACAACTAATTTATCACCAATAGCTACCCAAGTGTTCTCATTAATAAACTCAATTTCATAAACTAAATTGTTTTTCTGTTCTCTTCCATACTCTAAATTATCTCTCGATTTATTGTCTCGATCATTTACATCCATTGCGTAAACCCTTGAAATAACCTGTGGCTCATCTACACTTACATAGCTAAGCATAAGCTTACTATTATCTGGTGATAATTCTGCTACTACTGGATACCCATCCTGTTTTGTATAGGTGGTACGATCACATAAAATCTGACCTCTTTCATCATATGCAGTTACTACATAGCTTGTATCATTATTTGCTATAGTAACAAGACCACCTGCTTCATTAATTGAAAAGTAAACAATTGGATAGTTACTTATCACTTCTGCTTGCTTTCCTTTTTCATTAAATATCTGAACGACCTTCCCTTGTTTTGATCCTACTGCAATGTAGGGTTCTTTCTGCATGACTACAAAATTATCGGCACTCAATGTATCTTGCCATATTTCATCACCATCCAAATTATATGCTTTAATTCCATCTCTTGTAATATGAATCACTTGCTTATTATTAATCCCGATATATGACTTTTCATTGGATTGTAATGCAATAAGTTCTTTACTCTCCGCTAACACTACTGTTCTCGTTAAACCAAGCGAAATCCATCCTTTTATATAGGCAATATAAATCACAATTGCCACGGTAACTATAATTAGTATACTATTCGTCCATTTACGTTCTTTTGACTTTAAGAATTCTACCATTCAGTCGCCTCCTATCCTAATGAATCCATTCATTTTATCATACAATACCCTTATAGGGATTTCAAAGCTTGATTTTCAAATTATACCTAGAATGAACTTTTCTTTACATCAAAAAGTACCAAGCTAATTTCTTTCATTATCTTGGCACTTTTCATTTTTCTTTTTTTATCCAACTAAATCATAGATTCATAAAGTTTTATGTATTTTTTAGCAGCATCATCCCACGAGAATCCCTTTTTCATTCCATTAAGCTGCATCTGTCTAAAATGCTCTGGATATTCCTTATAATAAGTATAAGCTTCTTCAATCTTCTTATACATCCAATAGCCGGAGCATTCTTCAAATTCAAAACCTGTCCCTTCTTTGGTCAGACTATTGTAATGAATAACTGTATCTTTTAGTCCTCCTGTTTTTCTAACAATAGGAACGGTACCGTATCTCATTGCAATAAGTTGTCCCAGACCACATGGTTCAAATAAGGAAGGCATTAAAAACACATCACTTGCTGCATAGATTTTTTGTGCAAGCGGTTCATTAAAAGTCAAAAATACATTAGAACGATTTGGATACTTATATGCAAAATGTTTAAACATATCTTCATACTCTTTTTCACCAGTTCCTAAAATCACAAACTGAACATCTAATTGCATAATTTTATCCATTACCCATAATTTATCTACTGTATCCTTCATTAAGTCAAAGCCTTTTTGATCTGTAATTCTAGATACAACCCCAATTAGCATGCAATCTTTCTCTTCTAAACCATATTCCAATTGAAACTGTTTCTTATTTTCTTGCTTTCTTTTAATCGATCTCCAAGTATAGTTTTTATAAATGTGTGGATCTGTCTGTGGATTATAAACATCATAATCTATACCATTTAATATCCCTTCAATCTTATAGTACAGTTTATCGCCTAATAGTCTATCTAGTCCACATCCATATTCATAAGTTTTAATTTCTTCTGCATAAGTAGGACTTACTGTTGTAATCTTATCTGAATATAATAACCCAGCTTTCATATAACTTACTGCTCCATGGTATTCAATTTTCTCAGGTGTCATATAATCATTATTTAAATCTAGTACATTGAGTGCTTCTCTTCCAAACAAGCCTTGATACTTCATATTATGAATTGTATATACCGTTCTTATTTTTGAAAAGAATGTATCCCTACTATACATTTCCTTTAAAAGTAAACACAATGGCCCCGTTTGCCAATCATTACAATGAATAATATCTGGTATAAAATCAATATGACGAAGCATCTCTAACACAGCCTTGCAAAAAAATCCAAAACGCTCATAGTCGTCTTGGTATCCATATAATTCTGGTCTAGAAAAATAAGTATCACTTTTTAAAAAATATGTAGGGAGTAATGTATCATCAAAATAAACACCTACCCCCTGTACTCGCCACCCTAAATAGACATCGAAACTTGTTAAAAAGTGACTATCATGCTCAAAGAATTGATTACGTATTTTACTGTAGTAAGGCATTACAACACGTACCTCAACACCTTGCTCTCTAAGTTTTTTAGGCAGTGCACCGATTACATCTGCTAAACCTCCTGTTTTTGCAAATGGTACTACCTCACTAGATACAAATAAACATTTCAGCGGGCTTCTTTCCACATCCATACCTCCTGATATCCATCAAACTATACCTTCCTAGATATCATACACTTTTTTTATGCTTATTTGTACAAAAAATTTTATTTTTTTCATCATTTTCATTCTACTTTGGCATTTTAAGTTCTTGTCCTACATATATTTGATTGGTATTAGATAATCCATTAAACTTAGCAACTTCTAAAGACCTCTCTGCACTACCATACTGCTTATAACAAATATCTGCTAAGGTATCTCCTGTTTCAACTATATAAATGCTATAATCTGATTCTACATTAGCTAATGCATTTGTTTCCTCTTTCTGTAATTCAATATCACTAGTTTCTACCCCTTCTTGCATCTGCTCCTCATTATTTACTTCCTCACTTAAAACATTTTCATTCCCTAGCCCAGCTACGCCTTCTTGGGTATTTATGCCTTCTGCCTGTTCTCCTTCAATACCAACTGCATCATTACTCACTTGATCTAATGCTGGTTGTGTTAAAAAAGTATTTTCACGCTCTGCCAAACTTGCTTCATTATTTAAATCTACCGTCGTTAACTGACCTACTTGGCTTGCATCTACATATTTCTTGCTATCATTCATTTTTACAATAAACGCTGTTAAGGCAATCAAAATAACACTCGCTGCCATTACAGTTAAATTGAGATTTTTCCTTTGTGTATACTCAGCTTTTCTTATTTTCCCAATTTCTCTAAACTGATTAACTACTGTATCTTTCATTTCCTCTTTTGCACCTACAATAAATGGATGATCGAGCATAAACTGCTGCATTTCTTCATTTCTTTCATAATACATGCAGTAACCACTTTGCTCTTTTAATTCATCCTCTTCATATACAAATAAAGTTTCTATTTTATTAATGGCATCTACTAGCATACAAATGGTTCCATTTCCTTCAAATACACTTTGATGTTCTCTCAATTCTTTCATTGTAAGCATGGTCCCATACCCTGGCTGCATATGCATCCAACCAATAATATCTTGATCTGCAAAATAGCTTTTTCTTTGACTTTCTATTTCTTCTGCAGTATTGATATCAATCCACTCTGCCCCTTCCTCCAATTTATCCATATTCACAGGAATAACTGCACGGATAATGGCTTCTTTGCTATCATTAAATATTTCTCCAATAAGCATAGCTGAACTTTCTCTAGCTAAATCAGCAGATGCTAATTGATATATGTATGTATAAACATAATCTTCAATATAAATGTGATATTCACATTCCAAATCTCCTATAACTTTTATACTATCTAACTTATGTTGATTTTTTCGATTACCCACCACTGAAATCTTAGGTGCTGTACGTTCTACTTCTTGAACCGTATCTTCAAAATTTACTTCTACTGTCTCTTCTCCAGTTTCACATATGTTTAGCTCCGAGTTCTTTATCCCCTGTTGCTTTTTTGATTCACTTTTATTGTGATTACGCTTTGGTCTATAACTTACTTTTCCCATGTATATACCCCTTTCCAGTTTTATCCATTTTTATTAAGCATACTATAATCTAAATTCATTTTTTAATGTTTACTGTCGAGAGATATTATTTTTTTATTGCGTTTTTTTTATAATATTTTACTTTTTTGTACAAGCAACTTCTTTGAAAAAAGTTCTAAAATCCTTCTTAGCCTTTATATATAGAACAAGTAAATTTTATTACTCCCCGCTTTTTACCATTTATTACAAATACATTTTATCAATATTTGTAATTAAAGAGGAAGAAAAATGGAAATCCTATTAAAACATTGAGAAAGTGGTGAGAAATAATGAATATAGAACCAAGTACAACGCCCATTTATATTAACATCAATGAGCGTAATCACTTAAGTATCTTTTGTGAGCAACTCTCTAATTATTTTTTGACGTATCTTCCTATTCATAATCATGAACTCGTTATTGTTTGTATCGGTACAGATCGTGCTACTGGAGATAGTCTTGGTCCTTTAGTAGGCTATAAACTTCAAGAACTTCCTTATGACAAAGTAACACTCTATGGTACTTTAGATAAGCCTGTTCATGCCAAGAATCTTGATGACACTTTAGCCCACATTTTAAAGCATCATCCTCATGCGCTTATTATGGCTATTGATGCTTGTCTTGGCGCCGTTGAAAATATCGGCTGCCTTACCTTGGGCGAAGGGTCAATCAAACCAGGTGCTGGCGTAAAAAAAGAGCTACCTCCCGTTGGACACCTACACATTACAGGTATTGTCAACTTTAGTAGCTTAATGAATATGATGATTCTTCAAAATACAAGATTGTCTCTTGTTATGAAGATGGCCGATACCATTTCATCTGGTATCAAGTATTGTCTTTGGAGATATTATAAACATCTCTCCTAATCATTTATTAAAACTGACTACTACCTTAATTCTTTCACTCATAATTCTCCATAACTTTCTATAAAGTAGTAAGTCAAACTTCTTTTCCATATAAGAGTCTGTTGCACCTCTATTTTATTTTTATCTTACTTATCCAATAGACTCTTTATAAACCTCAATGAGCTTTTATGGCTCAATATTACCTACAATATATCCTTTTTCTTTTAATTCTTGTTCTATTATATCTAGCTCTACTAGAGAACTTGCTTCTATAGTATGCATATGCGTCCCATCTGTCAGTTTTAAGAGCTGATTAGACTTTGTTTCTTTTAACTTCTGTACGAACTCTTTTACATCCCTTCTATTTCTAAGCATTAAATCTCCTATAAGCTCTCCGTAAATAGAATGTAAGATAATAACATTCCTAATTCTTCCGCCATTATCTACTATAATATTAAGCTCATCTTCTGTTTCTAGTTCTGTATGCTTCACTAGAATAACACGCTGATACATAGTATTTGTCTCTTTATTTAAGATATAGCCTCTTGCTGTTGCTAATAAATCATATCCCTTTGCCCTAAGTAATGCTATATCTTGAACAATAACCTGACGACTTACTTTAAATTTCTTTGCTAAATAAGTACCACTAATAGGCTTATCTTCTCCACTTAATATTTCTAAAATCGCTACACGTCTTTGTTCACCATCCATTTTTTACTCCTCTTATCCATTGATTTATCTCTTAATACGCCTTTGAAATGACTCAACTATTTAGACTATAACTCAAGTTTTAAGTCATCTGGCTTAATCCAATTTATTTTACGTAGGATCACTGAAAAAATATAAGTAAGTACTCCAGGCAAAATAAAACATACAAGTAGTATTTCTATAAATAGTACCCAGCCATCCACTCCTTTATCGCTCATTGTCTGCCACATCAATAATGGGCCTACTAAACCAGCCGTTCCCATACCAGCCCCTGTTGCTACATTTTCTAATTGAAAAACAACCGTTGCAAGTGGTCCCGTAATAGCACTGGCCAAAATAGGTGGAATCCACACTTTTGGATTTTTAATAATATTAGGCATTTGTAACATAGAAGTTCCTAATCCTTGTGCCACTAATCCATTTACTTTATTTTCTCTGTAGCTCATAATGGCAAATCCTATCATTTGTGCTGTACAACCAGCGGTTGCAGCACCTCCTGCTATTCCTGAAAGATCTAAAATAACCCCAATTGCCGCTGAAGAAATAGGCAGTGTTAAAAAAATCCCCATCACCACTGATACGGCTACTCCCATTAAAAATGGTTGTAACATCATGGCACTCTTTATAAGCTGACTGAGCAAATTCGTAAACTCTGCTAGATAAGGACCTACTAAATAAGCCACTATACTTCCTGAAAAAATAGTTATAGCTGGCGTAAGTAATATATCTAACTTTGTTTTTCCAGCTACTAATTGTCCCATTTCTACCCCTATTACTGCTCCTATAAATGCACCTAGTGGATCTCCAGGTCCCACTAACAGTACTTCTGAACCAGTAATCATTGTTCCTGCTACTAACTTTGCCCCAAAAGCTCCTACTAGGCCATTTACAACACTGGAATAAAGCACTAGCTTACTAGCCCCCAGTTGATGAGCAACACCTACAGCTATACCTACCCCTGTCATAACAGTACCTAAACTTCCTAACATAATGAGTATTTGTCCAAGCCATGTTTCTGAAATAAAGCTTCCAAGTTGCTTTAAAATAGTTCCCATAAGCAACGTTGAAAACAAACCTAAAGCCATTCCATTTAAACCTTTTATGAAATACCTATCTACAAATCCCTTACCATATGTAACCCATTTTGGCTGTTTTCCCATCTCAACTCTCCCCCTTTATTTCTTCACTATAACACCTGTCATGTCACCAGTCAATCCAGTATTTTCTTTAAATAACTCAATTAATACAACCAGACTTTTCATCATACAAAAATGGAACTACTATGCCACAAATGACATATCAGCTCCATTTTTATCATCTATCTTTATTATTTTTGAAGTCTTTGTAATAATGTTTCTCTTAAAGCTTCGAAACCTTTTTTACCAAGTAATGCAAACATATTTTTCTTATATTCTTCTACACCTGGTTGATCGAATGGATTAACGCCTAATAAGTATCCACTAATACCACATGCTTTTTCAAAGAAATAAATAAGTGCACCCATATTGTAAGCATCAATTTGAGGTAAGTTAATCACTACATTTGGTACACCTCCATCAACATGTGCAAGAATTGTACCTTGATAAGCTTGCTTATTCACAAAGTCCATTGTTTTTCCTGCTAAATAGTTAAGACCATCTAAATCGCTTGCTTCTTCTTGAAGTGTTACGTCTTTTCTTGGGCTTTCTACGTTAATTACTGTTTCAAATAACATTCTTTGACCATCTTGAATGTATTGACCTAATGAGTGAAGGTCAGTTGAGAAGTTAACAGATGATGGGTAAAGACCTTTACCATCTTTCCCTTCACTTTCACCATATAATTGTTTCCACCATTCACCAAAGTATTGTAAGCATGGTTCATAGTTTACAATAATTTCTGTCGTTTTACCTTTTCTAAGAAGTGCATTTCTAACTGCTGCATATTGGTAACATGGGTTTTCATCTAAGTTTGCATTGCTGTATTCTACCCTAGCATCAGCTGCCCCATTCATAAGTGCTTCAATATCAATTCCAGCTGCTGCAATTGGAAGTAGACCTACTGCTGTAAGAACAGAAAAACGTCCACCTACATCATCAGGAATCACAAATGTTTCATATCCTTCTTCTTTTGCTAATGTAAGAAGTGCCCCTCTTGCTACATCTGTTGTTGCATAGATACGGTTTTTAGCTTCTTCTTTACCGTACTTTTCTTCCATGAATTTTTTAAATACACGAAAAGCAATAGCTGGTTCTGTTGTTGTCCCAGATTTAGAAATAACATTAACACTTACTTCTTTACCTTCACAAACATCTAATAAATCCTTTAAGTAAGTACCTGAAATATTATTTCCTACATAATAAATCGCTGGTGCTTTGCGTTGTTCTTTTGATAGTGCATTATAAAATGTATGGCTTAATGCATCAATACAAGCTCTTGCTCCAAGGTAAGAACCACCAATTCCAATAACGATTAATACATCGGAGTCTGATTTAATCTTCTCTGCTGCTTTTTGAATACGTGCAAATTCGTCTTTATCATAGTTTACTGGTAAGTCTACCCAACCAACAAAATCATTTCCTGCACCAGTTTTTTCATGTAGCATTTTGTGTGCTACTTCAATTTGTTCTTTGAAATATTGAACTTCATGTGATTGTACTCCAGTTTTAGAATAATCAATTGTAATCTTGTTCATTACTAAACCTCCTAGTTTTCGACAGGTTAAAAATCTTCTTAACATATTCTATTATAATTCAATCTTCTCTCGATTAAAATACCCAATAATATTATAAAAAATAGGACTTATATCTAAAAACTTAGGTTTTTTATGACAAATTTTTCAGAAGCTTGGCAATATCCTTTGCGCTAAGAGGCATATTTCCCTTATTTACCGTTTCATTTCTTTCTTTGTTTTGTACCGTTTTAGTCTTTCTCACTATAACATCATCTTTTTCTATTTTTGTATTCTCTTCTCTCTTCCTCATATCTTCTTGTCTTTGATCTACTCGTGGATATATAATGACTTTTTCACTTGCTCCTTCTTTATCTACTTTTCTTTGTTCACACTCTGTCTCTTTTCTTTGTTTTATCTTCTCTACTGGATAAATATTTCTTACATAGTGAATCACTTCATCAATTAAAATCTCCTGTTTCTCTTCTATTCCTTTAATAACACTATAGAAATACATTATAATCGTTAATAATAAACTTACTGCAACAATAATAATAGTTTGACTTTGTGTGACCATTCGGTCTATATAGGCAATTAAAATCTCAGCTGCAAAAATCCCCCACATAAGATTTTTAGCTTTAAGTGCTATATTCTTAATAGCTATATAAGTAAATCGTCCAATATACTCTTTATGTAATTTTAAACTAATCGCACTCACTAAATCAGGTTCTTCATCTGTATGAATACATAGCCTTTGATAGTCACTTATAATAGACTCAATAAAATCAATATCTGTTCTGGTTTTATACGTCCGCTTATTGCAATACATAGTTAAACTTGCTCGAATACTTTTAAATTTATGTTCCATCATACGGGTTGTCAATAGCGTAAGTCCTATTAAAATCATTTCAAATACAAAAAGTGCGATTAACATCAAATCCCCCCTTATTTATTCTTTATCAATTTTAACATATTTTTACTATTTAGAATAGTTTATTCCATTTATATTTTAATAAACCTCTGCCATTCCAATATATTGAACTACTAACTCTGTTCTATATGTAGATGCTACCTCTTCATATTCTTCAGAATGATAGACTTCATCCTTTATATAAGCGTCTCTTATTTTTAGCTTTCCCTTAAGAATAGCTTCTAGCTTTTTTGTCTTTCCAGATATCTCTGTTATATAACTCTTGCTATCTTCTGCTATTTTATTAGCTCCACTCCCATATCTCATAGCTTGATTAAGCTTTGTAGGAATATACAGATTAACCCAATAATGGCTTCCCTCTTGTCCCCAAAGAAAAGTCGACTGTCCGTTCTCATTCCATATAATTCTAATTCTAGAATCTATTACTTCAAAACTATAGCTAGAAGAATTTATCATCATTTGAGCTGCCCCTTCCTGTTTGGCAACTTGTACTACTACTTCACTTTGATCTCCATCCATCAATAAATAATTTAAAATCGCATGTTCATCAAGCTGATCCTTCACTAAGCTACTTAAATCTATTTCCAAACTCAACTCTTTCATTGTCTGTAAGCATTCAAACTCCACCTTAATTCTTGTGATACCTTCTGGCTGAACATAACTTACTTTATTTATCCAACTGATTGGATTGGCTTTAATGCTACTTGGGAAACTTATTATTACTATTATCCAAATAACACCTATATTCATCCGTGGCCTCTGTTTTCTCCCCATATCCATCCCCCCATACTCTACTTTTTTCCCTCAATTAGCATCTATATCTTACCTTTATATTATCCATTTATTTACAATTTTTCAATAAGTGATTTTATCTCTTCTTCTACTCGTTACTTTATTGCAATAAAAAAGATAAGCCCTTCTCTTTTCTTGAGTAGACTTACCTTTTCATATTTATTGGTTTTAAATTATAACGTACGTAAAACACCTTCAATTATCTTACTTGCATTTTTTGCTGCTATATCCACAAATTCTTCAAATTTTATATCCGTACTCGGATCTACTTTATCAGAAATGGTTCGAATCGCAACAAATGGTATTTGATTTAAGAAGCATGCGTGTGCAATAGCTGCACCTTCCATTTCTGCACAGTAGGCAGTAAAGGTTGTATAAATATCTTCTTTGACTTTCATACTACAGATGAATTCATCCTCACTAGCAATACGTCCAACATAAACTTTGTGATCACTCTTTAAACTCTCAGCTTCTTGTTGACCTACTTTTACTAGTGTTTGATTTGCTTCAAAGTATGACTTTCTTACCGGAGTAAGTTCCCCTCTAGAATTTCCTACTGTAGAAATACATAGTTCACGTTCTACTATATCACTTGATACAATCATATCTCCAATATTAAGCTCTGGATATAATCCACCTGCAACACCTGTACTGATTATATATTCTACATTAAAAATATCCACTAAAACTTGTGTACATATCGCAGCATTCACCTTACCACTGCAACTTCTTACTACTGCGACTTCTTTCTCATCTACCGTTCCGATAAAGAATTCCATGCCTGCTATTTCTCGTTTCTCTTTAACGTGCATTTTTCTTTTAAGAGAAATAACCTCTTCATCCATTGCGCAAATAATTCCTATCATTTAATGAACTCCTTTAACCTTTGTAACTTAAGATACTCTATCCTAAATTTTATGTTAAAATGCTCTATTTGACAACTCCCAATCCTTATTTCCCCTAAATCTTTGCAAGTGCTGCTACAAGTATTGGTCTCATACGTTGCCAAATTTCTTCTACCTTTTGAGCATCTTCTCCTTCTTTATCCCATACAGATTTTAATTCTTCATAATAGTCTATCCCTATATCCACGATTACTTGAAGCCACCTATAAATTTGTTGTGCGTTTACTACACTTGTATCGTAGTTTATAGTGACAATCCCTTTTTGATAGTCCACATCGAAGTCATTAATTCCCTTTAAAAGAGAAATGGCATTTTCTGCATAAGCTTGATAATGCTTATACTCATCGTCTATTTTCTTAAGCTGTGCAACATATATTTGGAGTTTACCAGGTGTATTACCAACAACTTCTAGTTTAATCATACTCTTAATTAACTGTTTTTTTATGCCTAACATTATACTACCTCCCTTCATATAGTTACCTTATGTCTTATTATTTTAATTTAGACGTATTTCCACCCATTTCTATACTACATTCTAAACTTGAATCTTCTAGTAGCACATTGCCATTTTGAGAAATTTTAACTTCCATTTTCACTCGATTACATTCATAAATATCTCTAATACCATGGGATTCTTTAGAAGAAGTACGCTCTACCTCATCCCTCCCATATATTTTAAGATCTAACAATTTATCTTTTTGAATAATAGTACAGTGTATATATCCTTTATAACGATACAGTTTTGAAATATGGCCTCCATTATAATTAGAGAAAATTTCAACTTGGTCATTATAATAAATTGGAATAGCAAAAGCCGTGTAGTAATTAAACAATACTTTTAATCTGGCCACACCTACCATAATGGCTAAATCTTTTTTCTTCTCAAACCCACTACACTGCGCCCAAAGCCATACATTAGGAAATTTGCTTCCCCACTGTTTCTGCAAAAAATAATGTCCATCAGTAAAATCAACTGTTTCCCCATCTATACAAAACTCACCTGCTACTTTACCCTGAAGTGTAAGAACTTCTTGGTAAAACTCTAAAAATGGAATATGCTTATAATATCCCATTAATCCTGGCTTCAAAAAAGATTGATTTAGATTGATTACACGATTAATCATCAACTTTCCTTTAATAGACAATTTCTTCTCATTTATATCTAATAAAACTTCTTCCGCCCCAATATGATTTTTGCCTGCTATAATAGCCTCTTCATGACTACTAAGCTCATCACATTTAAAAGAAATTCTATTGCAATCTATTCCTGTATCATAACTTACTTGAAGCATCCCCTCATTTGTTTCACCTATTTGGTCTAAATGTATTGATATACCTAGTACCTTTTCTTGTTTTGCATCTAAAACTTTCATCTGCCATTCTTCAAAATAGTTTTTTTGCTTTTTCATTGGAACACCTCATTTTCATACTACTATATTTTGTCTTTTTCTATTGCTTCTATTCATTTTTGCCTATACTTATCTCAAAACAGAGTCCTTCTACGAATCAACCCCTATTTTAAATCTTATGATTAGCCATCCTTTAAGCCATATTTGTATGACAAGCTTTTGCCCGGATGCCTAATGTTCTCTATTATAACGCGTTTCCCCTTGAAAAACATCCGACTACCTAAATTTCCCTTGTTTTTCATGTGTTTGTACTATATACTGTATGTTACTATGAATACTTAGACTTATTAATTTAATAAAATTTTAGGAGAGTTTTCACATGATTATTTTAAACATTATTAGAGGAATATGTATGGCTTTTGCCGATAGTGTTCCTGGTGTTTCTGGTGGAACTGTGGCATTTGTCATGGGCTTCTATTCAGAATTTATTGAGTCACTTAATACTTTAACCTCTAGAAATTCAAAATCTCAGAAAAAAGAAGCACTTACTTTTCTATTTAAACTAGGCATTGGATGGGTTAGTGGTTTTATTTTATCTGTCCTCTTTATTGCTTCTGTTTTTGAAACACATATTTACAACATTAGCTCATTATTCTTGGGCTTTATTATTTTCTCTCTACCTCTTATTTATCGTGAGGAGAAAGAAACAATTGCCAAGCATTATAGTCATCTCATTTATACTGTAATTGGGATTGTTGTAGTTGCACTTATTACGTATTTCAACCCTGTAAGTCAAGGTAATGGACTTTCCATGAGCATGAATCATTTCTCATTAGGTATGGCACTGTATGTATTTATAGCAGGTATGATTGCTATTTCTGCTATGGTTTTACCTGGAATTTCAGGTTCTACTTTATTATTAATCTTTGGATTGTATGCTCCTATTATTACAGGAATTAAAACGCTTTTAGGCTTCAACTTTGCACCACTTCCACTTCTTATTTGTTTTGGACTAGGTGTTATAGTAGGTATATTAAGTGTTGTTCGCTTATTAAGTAAGCTTCTTATCACAAAACGTTCTCAGCTTATTTATTTAATCTTTGGCTTAATGATTGGTTCTTTATATGCAATTATTATGGGTCCTACTACTTTAGAGGTCCCTAAACCACCAATGAGCTTTGAACATTTTAACTTAGTTTTCTTCCTACTAGGGGCACTCATTATCTTGGGACTAGAAAAACTTAAGACAATCAAACAATAGTATTATGACTTAATCTAATTTATACTCTATACGAGCAAAAAGAGCGATTCATCTAGAATAAATATTCTAGATGAATCGCTCTTTTTATCTATATGTTTTAAACACTTTACTTTTAGTGCTATTTTTTTCATTTATACTATTCTTGCCCTCTAAGTGAAGCTGCTACAAAGTCTTGGAATAATGGGTGTGGTCTGTTTGGTCTAGATAAGAACTCTGGATGGAATTGTACCCCTACAAACCACGGATGATTCTCTACCTCAACAATTTCTACTAAACGATTATCTGGAGATGTTCCAGTAATCTTCAGACCTTTACTTGTTAATAACTCTCTATACTCATTATTGAATTCATAACGGTGGCGGTGTCTTTCATCAATTTCTTTTACTTGATATGCTCTATAAGCATTGCTATCTTCTTGAAGTACACATGGATATGCACCAAGTCTCATTGTACCACCCATATCTTCAACCTCTTTTTGATCTGGCATAATATCAATTACAGGATATTTTGTATTTGGTACAAGTTCTGAACTGTGTGCACTTGTAAGGCCTGCTACATGTCTTGCAAATTCAATAACCACACATTGCATTCCCAAACAAATTCCTAAGAATGGTACTTTATTTTCTCTTGCATAACGTACTGCTTCAATTTTACCTTCTACACCACGATCGCCAAAGCCACCTGGTACTAAAACACCATCTACATCTTTTAATAATTCACTTACATTTTCACTTGTTACATCTTCTGCATTAATCCACTTAATCTTCACATCAGCACTATTATGAATTCCTGCATGATGTAACGATTCTACAATTGAAAGATATGCATCATGTAATTCCACATATTTTCCAACTAAAGCAATTCTAACTTGCTTTGTACGATTAAGGTCCTTTTCAATCATCTCTCTCCACTCAGTTAAATCTGGTTCAAGGCAATCCATACCAAGTTTTCTACAAACAATTTTAGCAAGACCTTCTTCTTCTAGCATAAGAGGTACTTGATAAAGTGTATCCGCATCAAGATTTTGAACTACGCAATCCTTTTCTACATTACAAAATAATGCAATTTTGTATTTCATCTCTTCTGAAATAGGTTGTTCTGTACGACATACAATAATGTCTGGTTGAATTCCCACTGAAAGTAACTCTTTTACAGAGTGCTGGGTAGGCTTTGTTTTCATTTCACCTGATTTTGCTAAATATGGAATGAGTGTGACATGTATATAAAGTACATTTTCTTTACCTATATCTGTCGCAACCTGCCTAATAGATTCAATAAACGGTAAACTTTCGATGTCTCCTACTGTGCCGCCTATTTCTGTGATAACCACATCTGATGGCTCCCCTGTTTTACCTACACGATAAACACAGTCTTTAATCATATTTGTTATATGAGGAATAACTTGTACTGTAGCGCCTAAATAGTCGCCTTTACGTTCCTTATTAAGTACTGACCAATAAATTTTTCCGGTTGTTACATTGCTATATCTATTTAACTTTTCGTCAATAAATCTTTCATAGTGTCCTAAATCTAAATCTGTTTCACTACCATCATGTGTAACGAATACTTCACCATGTTGATACGGACTCATTGTTCCTGGATCAATGTTTATATAAGGGTCAAATTTTTGGATTGTAACTTTTTTCCCTCTTGCTTTTAAAAGTCTTCCTAAGCATGCAGCTGTAATTCCTTTTCCTAATCCTGAAACTACGCCTCCTGTAACAAAAATGTACTTTGTAGACATCCTTTTCACCTCAACCGTTTTTTTTAATGCTGGTTTATAACTTAAACATTTTATTATTATATGATATTAGTGTCAAGTAATGTATTTTTTCGATGCTTTATATTCTAATATATGTTTTTTTTACATCTTATTTATATAACTTCATCGGCTCTCTACTTAATTCTGTTTATTTTTCTTTGAAAATACGCCATATATAAGTCCTTCTAAAAAATATCTTTTCTTTATCTAAATATAATAAGGAACTATCTTCTCTAGTAATATTGCTTACTAGTAGATAGTCCCTTTATAAAACATTCCTAATACATCCTTACATAATCTATAAGAATTAATAACTATTTACCTAACACTTTATAATTTTTAACTTTAGCAAATTCTTTTACCGCTGCTTCTTGTTGTGTCATACCTGCATCAAGTTCAGCTACTGCAATTTCCATTTTTGATTTAATTTGCTCAAATGATGCTAGTGCATCTTCAATAAAGTCTATGTGACCTGCATTTTCTTGTTTCTTACTTATATGAATAGCATCTTCTATACCTTTAATGCAATTGGCCACTTTACTAATTTGCTCTTGAAGAAATGCTGTTGATTTCTTACTTTCTTGCACATTTATCCCAATCTCATCTACTTTTCGACTTACTTCTTCAATACCTGTTGTTGTTGCTTCTACCTCTTCATTTGTTTTTAAAGAAGCATTTTCTAATGCAGTTAAAAGAC
Source organism: Cellulosilyticum sp. (assembly GCA_015058045.1). Classification (GTDB taxonomy): domain Bacteria; phylum Bacillota; class Clostridia; order Lachnospirales; family Cellulosilyticaceae; genus Cellulosilyticum. Next base: position 59,131 of record SVDC01000015.1, on the reverse strand, counting down.
TAGTCATATTATCAAGAAGTTCTTTTGTTCCATCAGAAAGTTTTCTAATCTCCTCAGCTACAACTGCAAAACCTTTACCCGCCTCTCCAGCTCTAGCTGCTTCAATAGAGGCATTGAGTGCTAGTAAGTTTGTTTGTTCTGCAATAGCTGAAATACCTGTAATATTACTTGCAACATTTTGTGCAGTCTCTACGAAAGTTTTTACTTGATTCTTCATAGATTGTGCGGTTACATTAATATTTTTTACTGCATCTCCTATAGCAATACGCACCTGATCAATCTGTCCCATACTAGAAACAGAAGCTTTAGCTTGTGTATCCATTAAGTCTACTAATTGGTCTAACTCTATAGATTTATCTTCTATTGTATTGAACTGGTCTTTTTTTGCAACAGATTCTATATGAATAGAATTTTTTAGATTAGATAGTTCTGTCATATGGCTTTCAACTTGTGTCTTCCCATTCTCAAGTTTACTTTGAGTTACCTTAAACTGTTCATTAGCATCTTTTACTGAAGTTAAAAAAACATTTACCTTCTCTTTAATTGCCATAAGTTCTTCAACTGTTTGAACCTCAAGAATCGCTTTTTTGCTATTTCTAATTTCCTCTAATAGTTTCTCTAGCTCACCTGCTGCAAGCATTTTCATCATTTCAACTTCTTGTTTTTTACCAAACATTTTCTTCCCCCCATAATATCGATATTTATTGATACTTTTGAATTTCTACCATGACTTTATCAACACCACTTTGCTTTGTCATTTCTTCCATTTTACATCTAAACTGCTGTCTATTGCTATATAAATTATTAATTTTTTCAATTAATGTACTTTTATCCAAGTTTTCTTCAAATAAAACTTCACAGTATCCCTTTTTATTCATAGCATTGGCATTAAGAATTTGATCTCCTCTGCTTGCTGCTTGTGAAAGTGGAATGAGTAAGCTTGGAATATTAAGGGCAATAATCTCTGCAAGTGCATTGGCCCCTGCTCTTGAAAGCATCACATCTGCCATTGCAAATAAATGTGGTAACTCTTCTCTTACATACTCAAACTGCTTATATCCATTAAGCCCTACTAAACTTTCATCTAAATTATTTTTACCACAAATGTGTACCACATTATATTTTTCAAGTAAACTTGGCAAAGCTTCTCTTAAAACTTCATTAATTTTTCTAGCTCCTAGACTCCCACCCATCATAAGCAGAGTCGGTCTCACCTCATCAAAACCACAAAGGCGATTACCTTCTCCTTTACTTCCTTTAAATAATTCAGCACGAATAGGAGAACCTGTATAAATCCCTTTACTTCCTACATATTTTAATGTTTCTTCAAAATTAACACAAATAGTCTTTGCACTTCCCATAGCAATTTTATTAGCTAAACCCGGTGTCATATCTGATTCATGAATAATGACAGGAATCTTAAGATGACTGGCTGCAAGTACAACTGGTACGGTCACATAACCACCTTTTGAAAAAACCACTTTGGGTTTCAGTTTCTTTAAAATTGTATAAGCATCAAAGTAACCTTTTATTACTTTAAAAGGATCCTTTAGATTTTCTACAGATAAATAGCGACGTAACTTACCTGAGGCAATGGGATGATACGGAATATTTTCCTTTTGAACTAATTCTTTCTCAATACCGTTGTAACTCCCGATATATTGAATATCCCATCCATTTGCTTTAAGATTTGGAATCAGAGCTAAATTAGGGGTTACATGCCCTGCTGTCCCGCCACCTGTAAGTACTATTGTTTTCAATTGTTGTTCCTCCTTATTTTGTTGCCCTTTCAATAACAGCCTGAGCAACCCTATCAGCCACACCTTCTGCAAATGGCTGAGGTAATATATTATCTTCATTTAAATCTTCATCTTTAATCATACTAGCAATAGCCACTGCTGCTGCAATCTTCATATCTTCTGTAATTTGTGTTGCTCTTGCCATTAGTGCCCCTTTAAAAATACCAGGAAATACCAGTACATTATTTACTTGATTAGGGAAATCTGAGCGTCCTGTCCCTACCACTAATGCACCTGCCTCTTTTGCTAAATCTGGCATAATTTCTGGTACTGGATTCGCCATAGCAAATACGATTGCTTTTTCATTCATACTTGCAATCATTTCTTTTGTTACAATATTAGGTGCTGATACACCTACAAAAATGTCTGCTCCTAATAAAGCATCTTTTAATATTCCTTTAAGTTTTCTAGGATTTGTCACTTTACAAATCTCTTTTTGAGCCCAGTTCATCCAGTCTGCATTTTCATCCAAAATACCATAACGATCTACAACTGTTACATCCTTAAAACCATAGTATAAAAGAAGTTTTGTAATAGCGAGCCCTGCTGAACCACCACCATTTACAACTACCTTACAATTTTCTTTGTCTTTTGCCGCTACTTTAAGGGCATTGATAATCCCTGCAAGTACAACAATAGCTGTTCCATGTTGATCATCATGGAACACTGGAATATTTAACTCTTTTTTAAGACGTTCTTCTATTTCAATACACCTAGGTGCTGATATATCTTCTAAATTAATCCCGCCGAATGTTGGGGCAATTTGTTTAACAAACTTAATGATTTCTTCTGTATCTTTTGTATCAATACAAATAGGCACTGCATTGATGCCAGCAAACTCTTTAAATAAAACTGCTTTTCCTTCCATAACAGGCATTGCAGCTTCTGGTCCAATATCCCCTAAACCAAGCACTGCTGTACCGTCTGAAATGACAGCAACAGTATTACCTTTCATTGTATATTTATACACTTCTTCTGGATTTTGAGCAATTTCCTTACATGGTTCTGCAACTCCTGGAGTATACGCAATTGCTAATGCTTCTCTACTATCTACCTTTGCTTTTGCAGTTATCTCTAATTTTCCTTGCCATTCGGCATGTTTCTTTAGTGCCTCTTCCCTTAAGTTCATTATTCTTTCTCCCTTTCTCTTTAGCAAAATTGTTCTGTTTATTTCCACTTAAAATATACTGTTATTTTAAGAGACAAAAAAACTTATAAATTCATATAGCTCATCTGTTTGTACTTTACGCACCTTTCTATATGTCACTTATAAGCTGTTTCTTACTAATTATGATAGTATTACAAGACAATATTGTGCCTATTTTCCCATAATTTAATAATACTTTTGATTATATATGAAGTCAACAGTATTTATAGCGGTTCTTATGTTTATTCTTGTTATTTTAGGCAATACTTAATATAGCTTATTATAAGGAAAAACTTTTTCTTATAGTTTCGGAACATTATATCCTATTTTTTTACATTTACATCTAATTTCCACTACCCTTTACACACATTTGCTGATACAATGGTATCATTGCTTTTAAATAGGATATATGATAAAGTCAATGTGTACAAAAAAGAAAGGAGCCCTTACATATGTGTGGTTTTTGCGGCTTTGTTAACTCAACAATTGAAAAAAAAGATTTAATTCTTAAAGATATGATGGATTCCATTGCTCACCGAGGTCCAGATAGTTCTGGTGAGTACTGTGATGATTTTATAAATATGGGATTTAGACGCCTTAGCTTCTTAGATTTAGCAGCAGGTGCTCAACCTTTATATAATGAAGATAATCGTTATACACTTACTTATAATGGTGAGATTTATAACTATCAAGAAATTAGAGAAGACCTTATCGAAAAAGGTCACATTTTTAAAACGCATACAGATTCAGAGGTTCTTGTTCATGGATACGAAGAGTACGGAACTGATTTATTAAATAAGCTTCGTGGGATGTTTGCTTTTGTAATCTGGGATAATGTAGAAAAAACACTGTTCGGGGCAAGAGACTTCTTTGGTATCAAACCATTTTACTATACATTAAATAATGGTGAGTTCATTTACGCTTCAGAAATTAAAGCGATTTTAAAACACCCAAATGTAAAAAAAGAACTCAATGAAGAAGCACTTGAAACGTATTTAACATTCCAATACTCAGCACTTCCTGAAACTTTCTTTAAAGGAATCTTCAAATTACCTCCGGCACACTACTTTGTGCTTAAAGATGGAAAGATGGAAACAACACGTTATTGGGAACCTAAATTTGATGCTAAAGAAGATTCACTTGAAAACTATGTAGATCTTATCGATGCTCAAATGAAAGAATCTATTGAAGCACATAAAATTAGTGATGTAGAAGTTGGTTCATTCTTATCAAGTGGTGTAGACTCGAGCTATGTTGCAAGTTGCTTCAATGGAGATCATACTTTCACAGTAGGATTTGCTAACGAACAATATAATGAAATTAGTTATGCTGAAGACTTGTCTAAAGAAATCAACATTCCTAATACAAATAAAGTGATTACACCAGAAGAATATTGGGATGTACTTCCTAAAGTTCAATACTTTATGGACGAACCTCTAGCTGATCCTTCTTGTGTAGCTTTATACTTCGTATGTAATATTGCTAGCCAAACTGTAAAAGGAGTACTTTCCGGAGAAGGTGCGGATGAATTCTTCGGTGGTTATAATATTTACAAAGAACCTTTGGATAGTTCAGCTTATCACAAACTTCCAAAAGGTCTTCGTAAAGCTTTAGCACGTTTTGTACAAGCACTGCCATTTAGCTTTAAAGGTAAAAACTTTATCATTCGTGGAAGCAAAGATATTGAAGAACGTTTCTTAGGAAATGCTTATATGTTCTCTAAAGAAGAACGTAAAAAACTTCTTAAAGTACAAACCAATGCTCCAGATCCATTTGAATTTGTAAAACCAATTTACGATAAAGTAAAAGACCAAGATGATATTACCAAAATGCAATACGTAGATATGCACATGTGGCTTTCAGGAGATATTCTTCTTAAAGCTGATAAAATGAGTATGGCGAACTCACTTGAAGTACGTGTACCATTCCTTGACCGTAAAGTATTTGAAGTAGCTTCTAAAATTCCTACAAAATACAGAGTCAATAAAGAAAATACTAAATATGCTATGCGTCTTGCAGCAAAACGTAATCTCCCACCAGCTGTAGCGAATAAGAAAAAACTTGGTTTCCCAGTACCAATTCGTGTATGGCTTAAAGAAGATAAATATTACAACACTGTAAAAGAAGCTTTCACATCTGCTACTGCAAATCAATACTTCAATACAGAGATGTTAGTGAAATTATTAGATGACCATCGTGCTGGTAAAGCAGATAACAGCCGTAAAGTATGGACAATCTTTATGTTCCTTACATGGCACAAAGTTTACTTTGAAGCTTAATTTATAAAAATCTATTAGATATAACTCTTTATTTAATATAAATGAGAAATAGGGCCTGCACTGAGTGCAAGCCCTATTTCTCATTTCCCCTCTTACGCTTCTTTTCATTTCACTTTATTCAAGCCTTAATTCATAAACTTTTATGTATCTCTATCTATTTTATGTTGTTACTAAAAAATCGATTTTTTGCTCACTATTATATATAACAATCTGTTCAATCCCCCCTAAGCGACTTCCACCTCTACCCAATTCTTCTGGTAAACATACTTCTTGTAGGCCTTCAAAATCAAATACTTGAATGCGTTCTATTTCTCCTGGTACCAAAATAATCTCTCGGCTTTCACTAACTGCTTTTTCAATAACTTTAGGAACAGGAAAATCTGGATCTTGATTTAATACTAATTGAACCTTAAAGCTTTGCGGTACTTTCTTCGAACAATTTTTCAAGGTAATATAAGCACCTCCATTATATATGGTATATGCCTTACCATCCTTTTCTTTGCATCTCCAATTATACGTTATTCCCATTTCCTCTCTTTCTAAATAAATCGCATCTAAATCGGATTGAAAAGATTTATAAAACTGTATTCCCCATTGATTCATATAACCACAAACACATAAAAATACAATAGTAGCTACGAATCTTTTTATAATAGAGTCTAGAAATCTCCAGTTTGTACTTTTATATAGGTCAAACAAAATAAATGGTATAACAATCAGTATGACTAAGTTAGCATAATAGAACTCTCCATTTCCTTGTTTAAAAGGTGGAATAATCCTTAATAAAAATGAGGTTGGATTATGATTTGTATTTCCTAATAAAATACCTATGATAAGTAATAACCCTAAACAAATTACCATGGTAGTATTTACTTTTTTCTTCATTATATTTCCCTTCCATTTTACTCTTACTAATTCTAAGTCCTTCCTATTTATCAAATACCCTTTTATATCTATTTAAAAATAAAAGAGTTTATTTTACATGCAATAAAACAAACTCTTTTATCTATAGATCTATTAACAGCCTTGAATTTTTTTTAATACTGCTTCTAATTCTTCAAGGGTTGTCTCTCCATTAGAAGATTTATTCAGTATAATTTGATCCCCTGCTTTTCTAGGAATCATATGCAAATGGAAGTGATGCACACTTTGTCCTGCTACTTCACCATTATTTTGTACGATATTCATACCTTCTGCCTCAACAGCTACTTTAATTTTTGCGCCTAATTTTTGAGCAAGTGGATAAAGTTTTGCCGCTGTTTCTTCTGGAAGTTCAAACATATCTGATGCATGATTTTTAGGAATAATAAGTGCATGTCCAGGTGCTGCTGGAAAACGGTCTAAAATAACTTTGAATGTATCATCTTCATATACTGTAAATGATGGAATTTCTCCTTTAATAATCTTGCAAAAAATACAGTCTTTATTCATTTGTATCATCTCCTTTAATTCTCATCTTACTTTCTATTTTGTATCTTAATATCTATAAAGCCTTAAAAACTTGATCTAATTTAGGTAAAATAGAAAAGTTTCCTTTAACCTTTAGTTTACCAAGCATAAATGCTTTTTGATAGGTGATTTTTTTACTTAATATATTGTTTAGCACCTCTTCTGTTAAACTCATCTCAACCGTTGGCACCTCATCTATTTGCTCTACAAATATACAGTCCCCATCTCGGATAACTACATATCCTTTTTCTTCAATATCTGTTACTTGATATTTCAGAACCATACTAAGTTCCTTATCATATTGTGCTGTAAAGTAATGTGGGATTTGTTGTAATCTCTTTGTGCTTATATTTGTTGTGAATACTTGAGGTGGTCTCGTATAAACACCTGACTGCATACTTTTAAAGCTTTCACCACTTGATTCCTTTTCAATCAGTTGTGCAATTTCTTTGATTGTCTGTTCTTTTGTGGATAAATCAATACGATGATTACTACTTTCTTCTTTTGATACATTTTCTACAGGTGCTGAGGCTGTATTGCTCGTATGATCCTTATGGTATTGCATGCGACCTATAAAACTATCTTCTCTCACAATATCTGCAAAATTTCTAATCTCTGGCTTGCGCTCCTCTATGATAGGTGTTTCAAATCCTATCCCCATACGTCCTCGTTTTATATTATAATATAACATCCTTTGACTACTTCCTATATTAGGTCTCTCTTGTTTCATCAAACGATAAAAATTCTCTACTTCTTTTTCTATGCGCTCTAATACTAGGTTACTAGGTAATGACTTATTCATATAAGTTGCTCCACCATCCATACCGCCTAGAATTTCCCAACACTTTAACATCATTTGTGCAGCTTCTTGTTCTCCTAACCAATCGCTATAGGTTACTACCATCATCGGCTTACTAAAGCATTTCATATCATACAACGTGGCATGATCAAAGAAACTTTGCATGGCAGCATGCATACCTAACATAGGTACTGCTGAAATAGCAATAATACCATCACTTGCCTCTACTGATGCCATAATACTATCCATTTGCCTCGTCCTACTTCCTTCAAAGTAAGGTAATTTATGTAACTCGACCCTATGAATCTCAACCTCTAACTCTTGCAAGACATTGGTAATAATTTGAACACTATGTTGTAATAATTCTGATGTACATTGCGCTAACAATAACGTAACTTTCATCTTCCATTTCCTCTCTACGATTTACCATTTTATCTTAGGCATATCCTCTACTAAATATTTCAAGATTTTATAGAGGATATGCCCTCTTTCTATGTCACCATTTAAATTTTTATACTCTATTATAATCTTATTTTATACCGAAGTTCAATTCCTATATACTCAAATTTTGTAAAAACATTTCTTTATTCTAAATCTATGTTGTCAATTTTAAAAACTCTAGTGCCTGCGGCAGATAGTAAGCACGTATCTCCTCTAGCTCCCAATATACATAAAACAACTTTCTTTTAATAACAGCATGGATAATATCTCCCTTTCTCAAGTATTTATAAGCGGGATACTCTAATAAGAGCTTATACTGCTTATTATGAGATGGTTTATTTAATATTACCTGCCCACCTTCCTTACATTCTTGTACTTCAAAAAGTGCTTGCTCGTATGTGGTCGCTATTTCACTATATCCTGATTTCTTTTTTCTTGCTCTATACTTATCTAAATCTATAACAATTGGATCTACAGAAATAACCGGATCTTTTGTCATCTTTTGCAATAAATTCTTAGCTTTATAAATACGCATATATTCTTCTCCATAGAGTTCTAAAATAGTAGAAAGCTCATCTTCCTTATGCATATAATTAAAAAGATCATGAATGGTATAAACCACCTGATAAATCTCTGCTTCACTTAAATACTTTTTATTTCTTGGAAGCCAAAAAAGAATCAACTTATTAAGCTCCTCTTTATCAAATGCCTCTTCTCTCATCTCTAAACAATTTGCCATAATATAATTCTTAAAAACCTCAATACCTTGTTTTTGAATCTTATATATATATGGTTTTTGCTTAATTTCTTCAACATAGTTTTCTACACGTTCTAAGATATGCATATAATCCTCCATTTATATGATACTTGTCATTGGTATTTATAGTTTATACATCTCTTCGTGTATTTATACCTATATTTGGAAATACTAAAAGAAATAAAAAAAGACCCTATATATTTTATAGAGTCAAAGGGATTGATATGTTTATTACTACTTAACTAGATATAACTATCAACATAAACCATTGTTTATTATCCACACCTATATCCACATTTATATTAACACAATTGTGCATAAAGTGTCAAGATTTTTTCCTTTGTTTTCAATGTTTTAAATATATTTTAATTTTTATATCCACAATTCCCATTTCTTTTGTTCACAAATTAATAACAACTTACAAACATAAATCGCACCCTTATCCACATAGTTATCAACACGCCTTATACCATGATTTTTAAAAGATATATAGTCATTACTCCTGGTATACCTAATAATGCCGAGAAACTTATTGTATATAGATTAATCCCCACTATATAGTGCGGTAATAAGCAATTCATCATCACTAGCATCATTGTACTAAATGCAATGCGCAAAAATATACTTATTATTTTGTTCTTTGTGAGTATACTTATTAGCCCTAAAACTCCTAATCCTACTAAAACTCCTATTAATAAATCTCCTTCCATCTTCTCTTCCCCCTTCGTAAATTCCCACCTTATTTTATCTATATGCAACTTGTCTTATTTTAGACATTTCCTTTTCAGTTCTTGCTCAAGCTTATAATAAAGTAATTTTACAACACTTCTCATTCTACTTTTTCCCATATAAAAAACTCTTTAGAATCAGTAAACTAATTCTAAAGAGTTTTTTTATCTTTAACTATGCTTTAAATCCTCTATTTATTTCACCCATCGCCATCTCATTAAGAGTTTCTCTACCATAGGTTAATCCTGCATAGATTGTTTCTGTATTTTGCATCACTGGCTTTTTACATTCTTCTTCTTTTGTAATCTTTTTATAACCTTCATAAATCTTCTGTATAAGTTTGTATGCCTCTTTTAAGGCTTCAGTCTCTTTCTTACCCTTAATAAGTTGTCCTTGTACATAGACATAGATTCGAAACAACTCCTTAGATAATTCGATTGTAAAATCCAAATCACCTACTAACATCTGCAGAATCTTAATAGCTTTTTGAGTCAATCTTACTCTCTCTTCTATTTCTTCACTTTTAATTGCTAACTCTATTTGTTCTAATAAAAGCTCATAGGTGATGCATAAAAGCTCCCCCCTAGAAGCATTTACAATATTAGATACCGTGACCATCTTTTTCGCTCCTGTCTGTTTCTTCAAAATAATTTATAAACTGTTTAACCACATCTAATATATCTTCTTTAGGCCTCTTTCTTTTCTGCTCTTTATATGTATTCTCTTTATTTTCTTCTTTCATACAAGAGTCCCCCTAAATCATTTCCTCAAACTGGCTATCTTCATGTTTATGTATTATATCAGTAGTACTTTCACCATTTTCTTGTTCTTCTTTTGCAAACTCACTATAACTTACATCATAACCAAGAGCTTTAAGACCTAATGCTAAACTTTCTGCATGAACTTTTAAAGCCTCTTCATGACCAGAATTCTCCGCTTCTATCCTATACCCTAGCTGATCTTCATTCATTTCAATATATGCTTTTACCATACCCATATTTTTAGTCTCATAACTAATGACTGCCTTAAGATGTGTACCATCCAATATGCCACTACCTTTTTCATCTTCATGTACATATAAATTAATTAAACGTCTTTCACCATCAATCATAAATGGAATTTGGTATAATCCTTCATTTTCTATTCTTTGTCTTTGGAATTGTACAACTTCTTCAATTTGCTTATAACTTCTATAAGCCTTCCATTCACCATTTAAAGTTGCTTCTTCTTTATTTTCTTTTGCAGTATCAGCAATTTCCTTTAAAGTTTCTTCAAGTTCCTCTAAATCTTTTGGCAAGCCCTCTTTAAGCATTCCTTTATCATTAAGTAGCTCTCCATAAATTTCTGGGTCACTACTCATTTGATCCATCCAGTAAATATTAGACAAAGTAAGCGGAATATCTTGTTCAAGCATACTTTGTACCACTTCTGTACTTACATTTTGTGCAACTTGTACTTTTTCCAAGAAACTATCTGGTAAAGACTTCATGCCATCAAATTTCCCTAAGTTTTTCTTGAACTGTTCTTTAATATAAGGATATAGTAAGGCACTCATTTTACTTACTTTATCTACATTCTCCTGCGTAATAGGAAGTTCCATTTGCTCTAAAGTACGTAAAATATCCAAAGTTTTCTTGGATTCCTGTGTGCTTTTTTCTAATAGCTTACTTGCTGTTTTTAGGTCTTCATTGCTATTTTCTAGCTCTCCAAAGTTATCATCTATTGTTTTCTCTATGCGATTTTTACCTTTTACATATTTAGCAGCTATTTGTAAGTTTTCTACTGTCATCGGCAATTCATTTCTAAACAAATAGCCCATAACTTGTTCTTTTTGATTTCCTACTGCTTGCAAAATACGATAAAGCCCTATCATTCCTTCTTTTTGCGACTCATTAATCTGTCCATCATCCTCCATGGCAACAATTGTTTCTGCCACACTCGTTTTTAAACCTTCTATTTTACTATTAGATATCCAATTTAAAATTTCATTTACAGAAGCATGATAAGGATTAAATCCTTCCTTAATCATAGAAGCTACTTGAACAGGTGTCATTTCTTCTAGGAAGGTATCTAACTTCATGACAATTTCTTGGATATTTTGAAGCTGACTCTCATCCACCTCCATACCATTAGTAATAAGGGCCTTAGCTGCTTCTATATTGGTCTTAGTCGCTTCTATTCCTTGACTTTCTAATAAGCTTTGAATTTGAATTTCAACCGTCTTTATACTTTCTCCAAAACGTGACTCAACTGGTGTTTCATTTTCAAGATATTTTTTAAGCGCAACACTCACTTCATCTAAGTTAGCATTTTCATCAGTCTCTATCTCAATTTGCACTGTAGGTACAAAATGCTGGCTCATTTCCCCTACTACATTCATCACATCTGTCACAGCTGTAATATTTTCTTCTGTAACTGGTAAATGAACTTGTTTAAGAGCAGATACTGCCATTTCCTGTTCCATTTGTGTTAGAGCTTCAACAACTGATTGCAAGCTACTACTTTCAAGTGGCATCTTTTCACTAATCTTTTGAGCCGCTTCTACTGTTAATTTGGTAGTGATTTGAAGAATTTGACGTTTGACTTCATCTACATTTTGCTGATTATCTCCTTTTTCAAGAAACTTCTCTTGTTGATAAGCCTGCCCACTACTTTCCTCTCCTGTATGTTGATTACTTAAAGCCTCATCTACATGCTTATGAATGCTATCTCTTAGTTCATTAATATTGATTTCTTTACCTTCTTCAATAAGCCTTTCAATATGTTCATCTGTTACCATACCCAAATCATCTGTAATGCGTTCTACATATTCTGGTTGATACTGAACTTGTCCATTTTTAATGAGCTCATTATCTCCTGACAAACCTGTTGAGCTTTCTAAAGAAGCCACTGCTGACTGAAGCCCCTGTAATCTAGATATACTAGTTGGGCTAACATCCATATCATACATCATTAAAAGATTTGCAGCCCAACGATTATCCTCATTTGTCTGAAGACCATTCATGTTAAGTACATTATCCACTTCTTCTTTTGTATATTGGCTAATTCCCTTTTTTAAATCTCCCTTAAAGCTATTTTCATATAAACTATTAATTGTAATAGGTGCTTGACTTTTTAAAGCATTCAAATACATGCTATCACTTTGTTTTTTTACTGTTTCAATTTTTTCTTCCAAGCTTTTATCTTTAGTGTCCTCTTCTTCCTCAACATATGATTTAGCCTGTTTATGATAAGATAACTCGTTCATATTAAGCTGCTCTAGATCTACCCCTTGCTTATAAAGCTCATAAACATCCTCTTCCTTGATATTAAACCGCTCTTTCAGTTGGTTCACCAACCCTCCATCCACAGCTTCTTTATCATTTTTTGTATAGGTATATTCATCTATTCGACTAAGAATATCTTGTATATCAAAAACCAGTTTATTTTCTTTGGCTTCCTCCACTTTACCTGGCTGAATCGTTTCATTTAATACACTGTAACGATTATAGGTATTCCCATTTATTATCTCTATCATTTTCTCACCTCTCACCGACTGTTTACTATTTAGTATGTCGGCATCTTACATCAAACTCTTGATATAAGTCTTATCAGAAAAGTATTCCTATCACTATGCTACTTTTCTTTTATAATGCTTGGCAACAAAGTCTTCTACTTCAGGAAGCATAATATGTACTCTTCTTGCCAACCGATAATATAAACTAATCGCAAAAGGGATCGTGAGTAACATTGAAATTCTTACAGGAATACTTAAAATACACAGTAATTTAAATACACTATACGCCCCTATTCCCATTATCACTGAGCAAAATAAAGGTTTAACCAAAACTTCCTTCCATAAAATTCTACTCACTACTACTTTATAAAGATAAACAACATTCATTATTGAGTAAACCAAATAGCAAATACCTGTAGCAATAACTACACTAAAAATATTCAATTGTGGTATCCTCATTAAGACAAAGTTAAAAATGACCTTTACGATACAAGCAATTACTGCATGAATGCAAGCTCTTTTAGCCTTACCTATCCCCTGTAAAATACCAGCAGTTAATTGGGCAATGGTAATCCCTATCATACCAATTCCTCCAACAGCTAATAATTCTCCGCCTGATGCACTACTTCCTAATATCAGTTGCATCATTGGAACCCCAAAAATCATAAAAGCTATACTGGCTGGAGTGGCAAAAAGCATTCCTGTCTTCATAATCATATTCATCTTTTGATTAACTGCTTTGCAATCTCCACTAACCATATCTGCAGATAATGCAGGGATACTCGCTACTGCCAATTGTAAAATAAGACTAACAGGAATATTAATAAATGTATTATATTGAAAAGAATATTGTCCTTTTAAATTTTGGACTATTGTTTTAATATCTAATCCCTCTAGAGACTTTATAGGAATAAAATATGTTTCTCCTATCTCCTGTAGTTTCATAATCGCATCCGGTAACAAATGTGAAATCATTGCAAAATCAATAATAGACATCACAGCAAACACAGAGGTAGATACAATAATAGGGACTAAATTATGTAATAATTTCTTAAGCATTTTTCTCTCATCTTCTACTGACAATGCCTTATAAGCTATAAAACTTCTCTCTTTTCGAACCTGCTTATAGTGTCCTCCTAATATAACCAAAGCAATAATTGCTCCCACAGCAGTTCCTATACAACTTCCTATAACACCTAAATGTATTGAAATCTTAGAAAAATAATAAGCAAGCCCAATACTCACTATTACATTGACAATTTGTTCAAAAATTTGAGAGATTGCCGTAGGTTTCATATCCCCCAACCCTTGAAAATAACCTCTTAAGCTTGCTATAAAAGTCGCAATAACAGCTGTCGGTGCAAACACTCTTATAGCTCCTCCTATATCATCACCAGGAAAAGCAACATCTGATATCACATCAGCTCCAAAAAAGATTAGCCCTCCTAATAAAAGCGCACATAAAGTTGCATACTTAACTGCCATTCTAAAAATCTGTTCTGACTGTCCATATCGCTTTAACGTTTCTGATTCTGCAATGAGTTTAGATAATGCACTAGGCATTGCAATCGCTGTCACTGTTAAAATAAAAGTATAAATTTGATACGCATCACCATATAATCCCTGTCCTACATTACCTATGATTTTTTGAATAGGAATGCGATATAGAAAACCTATGACCCGGCTTATCAATACCCCACCCGATAAAATCAATGTTCCACTTAAAATGTTATATTTATTTTCCTGTTTCATATCTCTTTCCTCTCTCAGTCATTCCCCTTAGCGTAGCTTACCCTATCAAAAATCCCCCATGAAAAAAGCGACAAAATGATATCATTTTGTCGCTCCATTTATGTCCTCTTATTTTTCAACGTCTTCTAGCTTAACAATTTTTAAATTCATAATGCCATTTGCTTCAATTTCTTCTTCATATTTTTCCTCGAAGCCTAATTGCATTTGCTTAAGCGCTGCTTTTGTAATATTTTGGTCCACATCCCCTGCATAGTTTAGCGCATCTCTTCTTGCAAGCCTCATAACAAGTTCATCCCAAAATACACTTGTATCATATTCATCAATATAGTTATTAAACTCATCTTCTTCATATTCATGAGTTGGCATATACTCATTATACTCTTCACTATATTCTACCAAACCATCTAACCCAAATGAATTTGCCATTTTATAAATAACTTGTTCCATATCTGCATATTGTGCTACACGTTCTTCTTTACTTCTCGGCCCATTAATAAGAAGATTTCCTGCATAAACCAAGTCCATTAACGTCTTAAATTCTTCTTTAGTACATTCTATTTTCATTTTCATCCTCCAAGGTGTCTCTATAATAGCAATAGGTCATTTTACACTCTCCGCCTATTGGTAGATTTCTATAATTATAGTCTATAGAAATTTATTTAGCATGTCTACCCTTGTTTTTTAGCTTTCTCAGTTTCCAAACGTCCTTTAAGTTCACTTAGCTCCAAAGGCTTACTATAATAATATCCTTGAATACGGTCACAGCCTTTTTTCTTCAGCACCTCTAATTGCATCTGATCTTCTACTCCTTCAGCAACCACTAATAAATCAAGAGCATGTGCCATATTAATAATACTATCTACAATTTCTGATAAGACCTTACTTGTAGTAATCTCATCTACAAAGGATTTATCAATCTTTAATACGTCCAACGGGATATTTCTTAAATAATTTAAAGACGAATAACCTGTCCCAAAATCATCTAAAGCAATATGAATCCCCATGTCTTTTATTTGTTTGAAAAGTTCTATACTTTTTTGTATATCTTCTATAAGAACAGATTCAGTTACTTCTAATTTAATCGTTTCAGGATTGATACCTGTTTTATTAATGGCCGCTTTTAATTTCTCTAAAAAATTCTTATTTCTAATTTGTACTGATGAAATATTAATATTCATTGTAAATTGCGGACAATCTTCACTCTGTATATTTTTCAATGCTAAAAGTGCATTTTCCAGAACCCAATCTCCTATCTTAATAATTAGGTCACTTTCTTCAGCTATAGGAATAAACTCTCCGGGTGATATAAAACCTAATTCATGGTCACGTAGTCTAATTAATGCTTCACATCCTACCGTTGATCCTATCTTACTATCTACAATAGGTTGAAATTGAAGGTAGAATGATTGATTCCCTAGACCCTCTCTCATAACTTCTTCAATTAATAACTTTCTATTCAAAGTCTGAGACATTGCTTTCGTATAAAAACTATAACTATTCTTACCATTATCTTTTACTTTGTACATTGCTGTATTTGCATTCCTCATCAACATATTGCTATCTACTCCATCTTGGGGATATATAGCAACACCAACGCTACAAGTTAAATGTACTTTTACATCATTAATATTTAATTGCTCTTCAAATACGCTCAGCACACTATATACTAAATCATGAATTTCATCTATGTCTTTAAATCGTGTCTTACAAATAACAAATTCATCTCCCCCAAAACGCCCTACAAATGAATCTGTATCTATTAAGCCAATTAACCTCTGACCTACATAGTTTAACACTTTATCACCCATAGTATGTGTAAGGGCATCATTAACCTTCTTAAAATCATCCAAATCAATAAACAGTAGTGCTACTAGCGAATTAGAATCTGCATTATTTAATCTTTCATCTAACCTTTCAATAAATGCTGCCCTACTAAGACACCCTGTTAAACCATCAAAAAAGACATTTTTCTTCATAACAGCAAGTTCTTCATAAACGTCCTCTAAATTTTTATGATTTTCTTCTAGTATTATCACCATTTCATTATAGCTATTAGAAACCACATCAAATTCATCCTCTGTAGGGTATGAGCAAAAACTATTTATCTTTTCTAGCTCAACTTTATCCGCAGACATCATTTCCTTTATAAATTTTCTCCCAAGTAAATTAATGCCCAATATCATCAAAGCTATGCCTACTATAATCATTACACCAGTTATGTAAATTGTATATCGCATTTGTACTCTATCTTGAACCATACATAAAGTCCAACTATTCCCCTCTATATCATAACAAGCTACATATATATGTTTGTTTTGATTAGTATAAATATGGTTATCTATATCAATACTTAATGCTTTATCAGATGTTAGTAGAGACATCAAATACTCTGCCTCTAATTTTGCTTCTTCTTTTCCTCCATGCGAGTATTCTACAGTTTCTAAATCTCTATCTACAATATATAAATGTTCATTATCTTCAAATGATGTTTGAAGTAATACCTTGCTAAGCACTTCTTTATCTAAAACTCTACACAAAGTCCCTATAATCTCATCACTACTAGAATAAATAGGTACTGCTATATTAATGATATTTTGTCCATCATTACCCCTTATTATATTTGATACACTTAAATGTTTTTCCCATATGTCTTTAAAATTTATAATATCCTCTATCACTATACTAGCACTTACTTTACCTGAAGCTACCACTACCTTTTTATCTTGATTCAATATAAACCAATCTTCTCCACTTACTTTTGACAAATGTTCCTTTAATCTATTTGTTTCACTTTCAACAGGGCTAATGTATTGATTCTTTTCCATATACTCTATTAACTGCTTATTATTTGCCAGTAACTGCGTCTTAGATATATACCCATCCATTAAGTTCTCTAATGAATGTCCTTGAGTTTGTACTAAGCTAATCATTTCTTCCTTTTTCTCTCTTATAAAATGATTTACAGTACACCCATATATTATTATAGCAATCAGAGCCAAAGGTACACACATTAAGACATTTAATAACAAAAGTATTTTTCTTCTAATTTGCATCCTTACCTCCTCAATTCCCCCATTACCCTCTAGTAAATTATAGCATATTACAAACTTTTCAACTATATTCTACATGATTTTTCAAAATCTTAATATGTACATTTTACAAATCTCTTAATAATAAAAGGGATCCCAATATTAGGAATCCCTTTTCTATATTTCTATTCTACCTTCTAATGCTCTAGAAAGCGTAATTTCATCTACATATTCTAAATCGCCACCAACTGGTACACCGTGTGCAATACGTGTGGTTTTAATCCCTAATGGTTTAAGAAGTTTACTAATATACATTGCTGTCGCTTCTCCTTCAATATTAGGATTAGTTGCGATAATTACTTCTTTCACCTCTTCTTTTTGAATGCGTTCAAGAAGCTCTTTAATTTTAATGTCACTAGGCCCTACTCCCATCATGGGTGAAATAGCTCCATGTAAAATATGATATAAACCTTTAAATCCTTTGGTCTTCTCATATGCTGCCATATCCCTAGAGTCTTCTACTACCATAATTTGATGAGTACCTACTCTCTCCTCATCTTTACAAATTGGACAAAGCTTATCATCTGTAATAGTACAACATTTCTCACAATAGTTAATATTCTTTTTAGCATTTATTAATGTATCCGCTAATTTTTCTACCTTTTCTAAGGGTAAGCTAATAATATGAAAAGCTAAACGCTGAGCTGACTTATTACCAATCCCAGGTAATCTAGACAACTCTTCTATAAGAGCTGTCATTTTATCACCATAGTAGCCACTCACTAGAATAAACCTCCAGTTGGAAGACCACCTGTTAATTTGCCCATTTCTTTTTGCGAAAGCTCATCAGCTTGGCGAATTGCTTCATTTACTGCCACAAGCACTAAATCTTCTAGAGATTCTACATCATCTGCATCCACTACTTCTGGATCAATTTTAATAGATTTAATTTCTTTTTTACCACTAATCACAACTTCTACCATACCGCCACCAGCTGTAGCTGTAAGCTCTTTTGTTTCAAGCTCTGCTTGTGCTTGCTCCATTTGTTTTTGCATTTTTTGTGCTTGTTTCATTAATTGTTGCATATTAGGCATGCCACCAAAATTTCTCATCATTGTTTCCTCCTAAATTTCATGTAGATTGATTCACCTAACTATGTATGGTATCAATCTATTAGCTTATGCTCTATTATATTATTTTAACTTAAGTTACATCAATATGAAAGTTTATTTTAGACTGAACATCTCTTAGCACACTGGAGATATCTTTTACTTCCTCGCTTACTTTTGGACTTGTACCATAAGTCTCTATAGATTTGCTTGCATAATCCTCTGCTGACATTGGTCTTACCTTCACTTCTTTTCCTGCAAATTGATTAATTGCGACTTTAACTTCATCTAAATAACGATTGACGCCAGCTTCCATTCCCTGTTGATACACAATATATAAAATATCCCCTTCAATATAGCCTAAACGTGTAGAGGTATAGAAAGCTCTTGCTGCTGACATCATCCCCATACCATTTAAAATTTCGTTCCATTTATTTTTTAATGCTTTTACCTCATCTGGTACTGCCTCTGGTAGTTTAGTAGGAACCACTTCTTCTCTAGGAGATTGCATAGCAGCTGGTACTGATTGTATTGTCACACCTTCAGCAATCAATTTTTCTAATTTTTTCTCCATCATTTGCATCTTTGTCATCATACTCTCTGGAGACTGATCCATTTGAACTTCACATAATTTAAGAAGTGCTACCTCTAATAAAATCCTTGGCGAAATAGCTGTTCTAAGTTCATATTCCAATTGAGCTAAATGCTTGATATAACGCATAAGTTCACTTGTCTCAATAGTTTCAGCTTGCTGTCTCAGCCTCTCTACATGCTCACTACTATAATCTAATACATCTATGCCACCCTTTGTAGTCTTTGCTACAAGTAGATTTCTACAATGTTCTAGTAGATCACTTGAGAATTGCCTTAAACTTCTACCTTGAGCATTCACTTCATCACATAAAATAAGCATTTCATTTGTATTTTGATTTGCTATTGCTTCTACCATTCTAAATAAGATACTAGTATCCACTGCACCTACTAAATATTGAACTTTATCCAGTGTAATTGTTTCTCCATAATAAAATGAAATACTCTGTTCCAATATACTAAGCGCATCACGCATTCCACCATCTGCAAGTCTGGCAATGTAAGCTAATGCATTGTCCTCAATATCAATTTGTTCATTTTCCATATACTTTTTCATGGTATGTTCAATTTCACTAGCTGAAATACGTTTAAAATCAAATCTTTGACAACGTGATAAAATAGTGACCGGAATCTTCTGTGGATCTGTTGTTGCCAGAATAAAAATGACATGAGCTGGAGGTTCTTCTAATGTTTTTAACAAGGCATTAAAAGCACCTACGGACAGCATATGTACCTCATCAATAATGTATACCTTATACTGACCTACAGCTGGTGTGTATTTAACCTCATCATTAATCTCACGGATATTATCCACCCCATTATGTGATGCCGCGTCTATTTCAATAATATTCATTGCTGAACTTTCATTGACCTTCTTACATATCTCGCACTCTCCACAAGCAGAACCATTAACCGGTACTAGACAATTTACTGCTCTTGCGAAAATCTTAGCTATGGTTGTCTTTCCTGTTCCTCTACTTCCAGAAAAAAGGTAAGCATGAGCCACACGATGAGAACTAATTTGATTCTTAAGTGTACGTACAATATGTTCTTGGCCAATTACATCATCAAAAGTGTATGGCCTATACTTCCTATATAATGCTAAGTAACTCATGATTTCCCTCCCTTTTGTTTAACGTATTTTTCTTTTTGTATTATACCACAAACTCCTAATTTCTAATACATAGGTCTATTGACTTTCTATATCATTCTTATACCATAATCCTACACTTTTTTTCCTAGACAAGTTTCTAATTATAGAGTTCTCCATATTATGGAAATGAAACACATTTAATATTAGAGGTAGACTGCCATGTTAGAATCCATACTACTTGTACTTTCACTATGCGTTGATGCTTGTGTTGCTAGCTTTGCATACGGTACAAATAAAATCAAAATCCCTGTAAAATCTAGTATCATCTTAACTGCAATCTCTACCTTATTCCTTATGTTATCTGTAGGAATAGGTTCTCTATTCAAAGAAATAATCCCTACCGAGCTGGCTAATATAGCTTGTTTTATTATTTTATTTATACTAGGATTTATGCGACTTTTTGAAGGCATGCTCAAAAACTACTTACACAAGAAGGCTCATTCTTCTAATAACATTGAAGTGACACTTTTTAATTTCAAGCTGGTTCTAAATGTCTATGCAGATGTTACACTTGCTGACTTAGACCATTCTAAAAGCCTTAGCTCAAAAGAATCTCTTTATCTAGGCATCGCTCTTTCCCTAGATAGCTTAGTAGTAGGATTAGGGGCAGCACTTGCTCCTATCTCTCTCTTTCAAGTTACTTTTCTTTCTATTATCTTTCACTTTATCGGCATTACTTTAGGATGCTTTATTGGTAGTAAATGTGCTGAAAAAATGAATATAGATTTATCTTGGCTTAGTGGTGCCATATTAATAGCACTTGCTTTATTAAAGATAATGTAATACCAAAAGTTACTTAGTAAGCCTAGTCATACTAAGTAACTTTTCTTTATAAATTAATATTATTAATGCAAGGTATTATTTTTACAATTAAGCTCAATTTTTCACCGTTATTGCATATTTCACTGTTTTGTGATATATTTTATCTTGAAGATATTACGAATCAAGGAGGTAGTCCATTGAATTTTTACAACAATATACCACTTAAGTCAGCTCCTTCATCCTATACGTTGCAACCTATTAATGCGTATGCTAATGAATTTTATTTTCCTGGTAAATTTAGTCTCATTTTCTTTGAGAACGGTTCCGGGTGTGGCAAAATCAATGATACCTCTTTTAACTTTATGGGTCCAGGTATCATTTGTCTTAATCAATCTGAGCGTCTTATACTTACAAAATCATACAATTTAAAAGGGTACATTCTATGTTTTACCCCCAATTTACTTCAAGAGTATTTTACCTTTGAAAATATTATAACGTTTGACCACTGTTTTACACCACATGATATTAATATTGCATTAAATCTTTCTATTTTTTATCATCGTTTTCCACATTACATTGGCCATACACCTATATCTGAACCTCTACTTAAACAACTTTATAAATCACTTGATCACTTAACAAGATGTTCAGATTCTGTTGATTCTATGTCTAGTATTATTACGGACATTATCACACCTATAAAACGAGTTGTGCAATCTAATTTATCTGTTTCTAGGGTTATTACTACACCAACATCATTTGAGGTTAAAGATGTCATTATGTATCTACATGCTAATTGTAAACAGAAAATAACCATCCCTAAACTCAGTAAACAATTTCATATCAATCGTACAACACTCAGTGATCGTTTTTTTGAAGCAACAGGTGAAACCATTATTACATACTTAAATAAATACCGTATTAATGTAGCTGCAATTATGTTAAGAGAGTCTAACTACTCTATTTCAAATATTGCTGAAGAAGTTGGATTCAATGATACTGCATATTTTGCTAAACTATTCAAAAAATATATGTTCCATACACCTTCCGGCTACAGGCAACGTTATTTATCTTTATTCCATGTACATAAAACAGACAACTAAATTCTATTAAACAACTTTTAATTACATAATACACTAAAGCACTATAGAAAAATGATTATT
This sequence comes from Cellulosilyticum sp., assembly GCA_015058045.1. GTDB lineage: Bacteria > Bacillota > Clostridia > Lachnospirales > Cellulosilyticaceae > Cellulosilyticum. The sequence continues at coordinate 36,676 of SVDC01000015.1, read as the reverse complement.
CTTCTATAGTGCTTTTTTTATTTTTCCCATATAATAAAAGAAGATACTATACCCTAGATATAGTATCTTCTTATTCACTGGTTATGTATTGGTTTATAAAATAGTTAAATCCGTGCACTTTGCTTCGACATAAAGCCATACACGTTACCTCAGTAGTTAACTCAAACTAAGCTACCTCACGGCACATAAACGGGCTTGCTTAGTGCTGCTTCCTTCCGGACCTGACACGGTTCACAAGTGTCTATTGCGTAAGACTCAATTCTCATCGCCACTTGCTAAGGGCAGACTATACAGATTTAAGCCTCATTCAAAGCATCACTCCTGCTATAGCGGATTGCAGGTACAGGGCACCGCTACCTCCCCAGCTAGCACGGAAATTCTTCGACAATATCTTGTCACGTAAATAGTATATCCTCTTTCACGCTATATGTCAACCTTTGTATTTTTTAACTAATTTTCAATTACTGCTTTAATTTTAGCATAATGCTTTTCATTAACATTTTTAAGCACTTGTACAATTGTACCCATAATAAGTTGTGGATTAAAGTGATTTTCATCTGCTGGGAAAAACATTGAAATAACTACACATTTGTCTTTTGTAAGTACATATTTTACTGTAGGTAATTCTAATGCACATTCATTAAGTACTTTTAGAACCTCATCATTTTTTTCTTCTGGTACTTCTGATACCAGTAAAGCTTGTAATCCTAAATAAACAGAATCATTAATATTAATAACGATTTGTTTTTTATCTTCTCCCATTGGGTAAACACTTCTAAAGAAAATTGTGTCGTCATTTTCATCTTCTTTAAACATTTTTACCGTATCGGTTTGAATCATAAAATCTCTAATCATCTTTGCTTTTTTGTGTCTTGGATAAGTTGCCATATCTTCCTCCAATAAAATTTATTTTTTTCTCATGTTTTTGAAATAGGTCTTTAAAAGTGTACTTGCTTCCTCTTCACAAATACCATCTATAATTTCACAACGATGGTTAAGTGTATCCATCTGAAGCACATTTGCAACAGATCCCGCAAAGCCAGCTTTTGGACTTTTTGCCCCAAACACTACCCTTGGAATTCGAGCTTGTACAATAGCACCGCTACACATCGGACAAGGTTCTAACGTAATATAGATGGTACACTCCTCTAAACGCCAATCCCCTAAGAATTTTGCTGCCTCATCTATGGCAATAATTTCAGCATGTGCTAGAGGGTTCTTATCTGTATTTCTACGATTACACCCTCTACCTATGATTTGGCCTTTGTACACAATAACCGCACCAATAGGTGATTCATCTAGCTCAAATGCCTTATTCGCCTCTACTAATGCTTCTTTCATAAAGCTTACGTCTTGTTCCATAACTTCTCCTCTATCTTTTTAAACCTACTGCAATCATTTCTAGTCTATCTACATTATATAGTTAATTGCAAAATCTTTCTACAGTTAATTTACATAGAATATATTTTTTCCTATTGTATACATCATAACTTATATCTTCTTCACTGATAGTAATACACTGAACATAACAACAGAATTAAGTAATAATTACAAAATGCTCCTTCTAGACCAATAGAATAAGGGTATTAGAAGAAGTTCTTTATATATCCTCCTCTAATACCCTTATTTATTATGCTTTATTTAAATCAATGACAATATTGCTTAAGCCAAATAGCGTCCTAATTTTAACAACTTCTTCATTTATTTTATTACTATATTCACTTCGTCTGCCTGCAATATCAGCCAACGCTTGTTTTGCTTGCTCATATTTGCCTTCTACTTTTGCTTGATTAATCTCAGATGTTATCTGACTTACCTCTTGTTTTAGCGTTTCTAATGTAGCAAGTTTACTACTTCTTTCATCTTTCATAGTTTCTATCTTAGCAAGGTCTGACTCTGAAACTTCTTCATAGTAATCATACTGCGCACCTGTCGTGCCTGTTTTTGTACCTTTATAGTATAGGCTTAAGTTATAAACTCCATCTTTTACAAAACTTGTAGAATTTAATTTGATAATATATTTAAGATCAGATGGTTTCATTCCAAAGAGCCCATTTCTTGGAACAGATGCAATATATTCATGACTTCCTGTTCCCGAAGATTTCTCTATATAAAGACTAATATATGAAGAGTTTGTTAAACTATCTAATGTCGTCTCTATCTGGCTAATTTCACTTTCAAGTGGCGCCACCTGTGATTCTTTCTCCTCTAACTGCTTCACCTGTTCACTAATTTTAGCATCTACTGCAGCAATTATGTTCTTAAGTTCTACCTCTTCACCATCTAGTGCATTATATTGACTGCGAATTAAGCAGATATTTCCATAAATCTCATTAAAATCCCTATATTCACTTGCTGCAATAATCCCTGTACTATTAAAGAACTCTACCCAATCACAAAGCTGCTCCTCGGTGATTTCTTCATTCCTTAACTGCTTAAAGATATTTTCCTTTGCCACTGAAGGTTCTACCTTACTAAAGATATATCTTATTTTTTCTTCTGCATTTTCACCTGAATAGTTTAAAACATCATATAAATTAAATTGGAACTTGTTAAACGATAACTTTTCTGGATATATTGTTAATAGTTTATAAAGCGAATCTACTAATACATCATCAACTTCTGGATCATTTCCATAAGTTAACACAAGGCCTTGCTCAAAATCATCTAGACTCAATCTCGTAAGATAACTTCTTATACTTTCATCATCTATGTATTGTACTAATACATCCATTACTTCCTTACTCATTGGTAAGCTTAGCCTTTTATCATTATAAGCACTAATAATCGCTTTTTTCCACTCTACTGTAAAATCACTATACTGCTCTTCAAAAAAGCTAGTTAGCTCTTCTGAATATTCCTCTTGCCTCATTAAATATTGCATCCCTTGCTCAAAAAACCAATCATCTTGAGTCTCTTCATGCCTTGCCTGTGTTTTTATAATAGAAAGTACGCCTTCTGTATTATTTTGCATTTTATAGCCTAAAAACTGCAATACATGAAAATTAGCTGTAATGAGTGCAATTAAAATCGCTACAATAATACCCGCTAGAATGGTCCATTTATACTGATTAAACGTTTCTTTTAATACGCCCATTTACCTCTCCTTATACCTTTTTTGTTTTAGACAAATTATACTATAAAAATTTTGTCATATATTTTTACTTATCTTCGTTATAAATCTTCTCATGTCGACTTATTAATCTTATTATAGATGATGTGACCTTTAATAGCAAAATTTTTATTCCCTTTTTTCTAAATTCATCGCAGTAAATTAATGGCACTCGACCTTACTTAGTTGTATACTAAGTCTATTCAAACTAAATAAAGGAGTTGTATATATGAAAGATTTATGTAAGCTTTTTATCGCCTTTTTCAGGATTGGGCTCTTTACCTTTGGTGGCGGCTATGCTATGCTCCCTATGCTTCAAAAAGAAGTTGTTGAAAAATATAAATGGGCGACTGAAGAGGAACTTATGGACTACTTTGCAGTTGGGCAATGTACACCAGGTGTTATTGCTGTTAATACTGCCACTTTTGTTGGTTATAAGCAAAAAGGTATTATGGGTGGTATTATTGCAACGCTAGGGGTTGTTTTTCCTTCTATTATTATTATTACAGCTATTGCTTCCGTTTTAAGTAATTTTAGTGATTATCCTATCGTTCAACATGCTTTTGCAGGTATTCGAATTGTTGTTGCTGCTTTAGTCTTAAATGTCGTTATAAAAATGTATAAAACAGCAGTTGTAGACCGATTAGGGATTGTAATCTTTTTAGTCAGTCTTATCCTAGGCCTCATTTTATCCTTATCTCCTGTTGTTTATATTATTGTTTCGGCACTGATTGGTGTCCTTTATCAAAAACAGGGAGGGTTTAAAAAATTATGATTTATGTTCAACTTTTTTTCGAATTCTTTAAAATCGGATTATTTTCCGTAGGTGGTGGACTAGCTACACTTCCTTTTTTATATGAACTAGCCGATCGATATCCATGGTTCGATGCCACTATGCTTCCTAATATGATTGCTATCTCAGAGTCTACACCAGGTCCTATTGGTGTCAATATGGCTACCTATGCTGGCTACTGTGCTGCAGGCATTTTAGGCGGAATCATTGCCACTATTGGACTTGTAGCACCTTCTATTATCATCATTATCATCATCGCCAAAGTCTTAAACAAGTTTAAAGAGAATGTTTATGTTAAAAGTATTTTCTATGGCATTAGACCTACTGTTACAGCCCTTATTGCACTTGCCGGTTTTGAAGTACTTAAAGTAACCATTTTTACTTTCAATCAATTTATGATTTCTAAACAACTCTTAGATTTATTTAACATAAAAGCACTGATACTTTTTGCTATCTTTCTCGTTGCTACAAAAAAATTTAAGTTACACCCCATTGTATTTATCCTATCTGGGGCTATACTAGGCATTATATTTAATTTATAATTATACGCCTACCACCTTGTATTTAAAACTTATATCATATATGCTTATTATGTTCTGTTTTATAATATCCTTTCTCCGAGTATGGTCTATACTATGCTATAGCCATACTCTCTTCTATCTCTATCATTTCGCATATCAAATCGGTATTTTGAATTAATATTCATTATTTGAATAAATATTAAATTTTATCTTGCTATTTTATTTTACATATCATATAATAATGTACAGTTAACATAATCGTACTTGAAATTATACAGAAAGGGTTACATTATTATGAAACATAGTACTTCCAGTAATTACTCGATTAGTCAAATATTAAAATTTGTTTTACCTTCATTAATAGGTATTTTTCTTTTTATGTTTCCTATTCCTTATGAGGGCTCTATAACAATACCAATTGCTATTTTATCTACAGGTGTTCAAAACTTATTAGCAGGTCATATTCTTTATATCCTATTTATACTTACATCATTATCTGCACTTGGTAGTATCTTTACTAAACTTTTTAAGCCTCAGTTTATTTTAAAGCATTCATTTTTGAATAGCCTTTTTAATCCTTCTGGCATTTGGCTTACTTTACGTATTCTTGCCTTCTTATTTATTGGCTTGATCGTTTTGATTAATTTAGGATTTATTCCTGAAACACTTTTACCTTATTGTGATATTATTTCTTCAGCCGATACCGGTGGATTAGTATTAACTGATTTACTTCCTGTACTCTTTTCAATCTTTTTATTTGCAGGATTATTTCTTCCACTGCTTTTAAATTTTGGATTGTTAGAATTCATTGGTTGTTTACTTGTTAAAGTTATGCGTCCTATTTTCGGTCTTCCTGGGCGTGCTGCTATTGACTGTATTGCTTCTTGGCTTGGTGATGGTACAATCGGTGTGCTTCTTACAAGTAGACAATATGAAGAAGGTTTTTATACAGAACGTGAGGCGGTTGTTATTGGAACAAGTTTCTCTCTTGTATCCATTACTTTTAGTTTAGTCGTTATTAATACCGTTGGATTAGGACATCTATTTGTTCCTTTCTATGTATCAGTTACAATTGCAAGTTTAATTGCAGCGGTTATTATGCCAAAACTTCCTCCTCTTTCTTTGAGAAAGGATGTTCTATATGATGGTTCTTTACCTCAGACTCAAACTAATGAAGAAGCTCAAGACCATTCAATTAAAACAGGTTTCAATTTAGCTTTAGCAAAGGCTAAATCACAGAACTTTGTCCAATGTGTCTTTATTGATGGATTTAAAAATGTAGTAGATATGTGGCTTGGTGTTATTCCCGTTGTTATGGCAATTGGTACAATCGCACTTATTCTTGCAACCTATACACCATTGTTTGAAATATTAGGATTGCCTTTTGTTCCACTTTTAAATTTATTAGGTATTCCTGAAGCCACAGCTGCAGCACAAACATTAATTGCTGGTTTTGCAGATATGCTACTTCCTTCTGTTTTAGCAACAGGTATTGAAAGTGATATGACACGCTTTATTATTGCAAGTGTTTCTGTTACACAACTTATTTATTTATCAGAAGTAGGCGCATTATTATTAGGTTCAAAAATTCCTGTTAAACTTTGGGAACTGTTTGTTATCTTTATCGAAAGAACACTTATTACGCTACCTATTATTGCTTTAATTGCACATCTAATCTTCTAGCCAAAAAAGATATGACTGAACTCGCTTCAATCATATCTTTTTTTGTTAAATTAAATCGAACTTTAAATTTAATTATTGCTAAATTTACAAAAATATGTTATTATATATTTCGAAAATAGTCGATTAGACTATAATATAAAATTACTTTAAAGCAATATATATCTTATACACTTTACAAAAAATGCTGTATTCATTCTTTATATCTATGAATACAGCATTTTTTCTATTATATAACTTAATTCATGAAAAAAGGTATAATCATAAACTTATGATTATACCTTTTTATTTAAACAGATTATTAGCTATTAGATACAATGCCTCTAGTTGCATCTAAAGTTACAACTGCACCTGTTTTTAAGATCTCTGTCGCATTAACTGCACCTGTAATAACAGGAATATCTAATGCAAGACCTACTACTGCAGCATGTGAATTAACACCATCTTCTTCAGTAATAATACCTGAAGCTCTTCTTAATAATGGAAGCATCTCATTGTTTGTTTTTGGCATAACAAGGATATCTCCTTCCATAAATTTAGCATTTGCTTCTTCAAGGTCTTTAGCTACACAAAGGCTTCCGCAAACAGTTTTATTACCTACACCTGAACCAGATGCTAAGATATTACCGATTACTTCAACTCTAAGCATGTTTGTTGTACCTGTTACACCTACTGGTAATCCACTTGTAATAACAACTAGTTCACCTTTATTAACCATACCTGTTTGTTCAGCAACTTCAAGTGCTTCTGCAAATAATTCATCTGCATTTTGTTTTTCATCCATTAATAATGGTCTTACACCCCACATTAAGCTCATGTGACGGTATACACTTTCAGATGTTGTACAACCTAAGATTGGACAACTTGGTCTGAATTTAGAAATCATTCTAGCTGTACGACCTGATTTTGTTACTGTAACGATTGCTGCAGCATTTAAGTCGTGAGCTGTTGTACAAGTAGCACGAGAAATAGCACTTGTTACATTTGCAGCTAAATCTGCACCTTTTGCTGTAAAGCGTTTTACATAATCAATATCTGCTTCTGTTTTAAGTGCAATACGTACCATTGTTTGTACTGCTTCTACTGGGTAAGCACCTGCTGCTGTTTCCCCTGAAAGCATGATAGCACTTGTACCATCATAGATTGCATTGGCAACGTCACTGATTTCAGCTCTTGTCGCACGTGGATTTTTCATCATAGAATCAAGCATTTGTGTAGCTGTGATAACTTGTTTACCAACTGCTACAGTTTTCTTGATAATCATTTTTTGAATAGCTGGTACTTCTTCACCAGGAATTTCTACCCCCATATCTCCACGAGCAACCATGATACCATCAGATACACGGATGATTTCATCGATGTTATCTACACCTTCTTGGTTCTCAATTTTAGAGATAATTTGAATTGAGTTACATTTGTAATCTTCTAAGATTTTTCTGATTTCAAGAACATCATCTGCACATCTAACGAAAGATGCAGCAATGAAATCATATCCAGTTTCAATACCGAAAATAATATCTGATCTATCTTTTTCGCTTAAGTATGGCATTGAAAGACGTGTATCTGGTAAGTTTACCCCTTTATTGTTTGATAAAGCACCGTCATTCATAATGCTACATACGATATCTGTACCATCTACGATTTCATCTACTACTAATTCGATTAAACCATCGTCTAAAAGAATGCGACCACCTGGTTTTACGTCGTTTGGTAGATTTTTGTAAGTTACAGAAACAATTTCTTGTGTTCCTTCAATATCTCTACTTGTTAAAGTGAATTTACCACCTTTTGTTAATTGAATTTTACCTTCTTTGAATTGGCAAACTCTTACTTCTGGACCTTTTGTATCTAATAAAGCCGCAACTGGTAAGCCTAATTCTTTTCTTAATCTGTCAACACGATCAAATGTTGCTTTATGACTTTCATGTGTTCCATGAGAGAAGTTAAATCTTGCAACATCTAATCCTTCTAACATTAATCTTCTTAAAATACTATCATCATCAGTTGATGGACCTAGGGTACATACAATTTTAGTGTTTCTCATAATTTATCTTTCTAGTCTCCTTTAAGATTTGCAATGTGATATCTTTCACGACATTTTTCGTGCTTATTATATCATATTCTACATCCAATTTATATAGCTATAATACAATAATAATGAATTTTTAAGTTAATAACAGTGATAATTTTTGGTAGTTTTGTATAAGGGAACCTACTTTATTAGTACTATTACTTAGAATTATTTTCTATTAGTTTTTACTTTATTATCTTATTTAACCAAGTTTTATAAGATTTCTGTAGTTATTTTTTTACATTTAACCACAAAAAAATGAACATGTAAAAATATTTCTTTTTACATGTTCATTTTTCTTTTATTTTTATATAAATAGCTACTCTATTTTGCTTTCCATCGCAGATACAAATGTACAAGCTGCAATATCTCCAGATACATTTACAGAGGTTGTACACATATCTAAAATCCTATCAATTCCTGCAATCAGAGCAATTGCTTCTAATGGTAAGCCTACTGAAGAAAGTACCATTGTCATCATAACAATTACCGTTCCTGGAATTGCAGCTGCTCCAACAGATGCTAACGATGCGGTCACAACAATAATACAAAGCTGAGTAATGCCTAAATCCACACCATATATTTGTGCAATAAATACTGCACATGCCGATTGGTAAATAGCACCACCATCCATATTAATAGTTGAACCTAAATTAAGTACAAAATTTGCAACCGTATCAGATGCTCCTAATCCTTCTTTGGCACATTTCATTGATATTGGAAGCGTTGCTGCACTACTTGCTGTTGTAAAAGAAAAGATTTGAGCTGGTAAAATAGTTTTATAAAACTTAAATGGATTTTGTTTTCCAAATACTTTAACGCTCACTCCATATACAATAAGTTGTAATAGGCAACCTATTACAATAACAGCAATCAACTTTGCTAGTGTCCCAATAATTGATAAGCCATTACTTGCAATAACATCTGAAATAAGCGCAAAAACTGCAACTGGTGCTACTTTCATAATCATTTCCACAATTTTATAGATAATAGAAACACATTGATTATTAAACTCTTTAACCTTTTTGGCCTCATCTCCTAATAAAGTGATTGCTACCCCTACAAAAATTGCTACAATAACAACTTGAAGCATATTACCTTCAGCAAAAGCTTGAAAAATATTAGTAGGCACAAGTCCTATAATTAATGATGCAAATGTTGCTTGTTCTCCTAAAACAAATCCATCTATTGGTGCTGCTACACCTTTTCCTGGTCCAATCAATGTTGCTAATACAACCCCAATTACTGCCGCAATAAGTGTTGTACATATATAATAAATAAGCGTCTTCTTACCTAAAAACCCTAGCTTACTCATATCTCCCACATTGGTAATACTTGCTATTAGAGTTGTAAATACTAATGGTACAATAATCATCTTAAGTAAACTTAAGAATATAGTTCCAATTGGCTGAATAACATTCTCAAGTATAAATCCTAACTGAAACTGCTGGATTACAACCCCTAATCCGATTCCAAGAACCAAACTTATAAATATCTTTGTGGATAAACTTAGTTTTTTCATTACTCATCTCCTTTTCTTGCTTTATTTTTAACACTATATACGAATTCTGTTTTTTTTTCAATAAATCCCTTTAAATTTCTCTAAATTAGTATAATCTTACACTTTTTTTGCCTATACTATCTCTGTAATTTTTATAACTACCTAGGAGGTCCTCATGAAAGCACATGTTGATAAAGATACTTGTATTGGTTGTGGCCTTTGTCCCTCTATTTGCCCAGATGTTTTTACTATGGATGATGATGACGGAAAAGCAATAGCTCATGTAGATGAAGTACCTGAAGAGCTTACAGATGATGCTGAAGAAGCTGCTGCTTCTTGCCCTGTCGAAGCCATTACAGTAGAGTGAAATAAGATAGAATAAAAATAGGACAGCTCTAAGCTGTCCTATTTTTATTCTATCTTATTTTCTTCTGCATTTCTTTTTTCTTCTGATATAACACCTTTTAAATGGAGGGCTTTAGTCTTTAACCTTAGAGAAACGCTTCGATCCATCACCACAAATCCCACCCATTGCATTGCTTTATCATAGTTTTTCATTCTCCTATGAATATCTGCAATAATATACGCTGTTGTGAGTTCTCCTAGTTCAAAGATTGGAAAACGTTCATTATTGTATGCATTCTCAAATCCAGTTAGTGCATGTTGTAAAAAAAGTTCTTCTAAAGCCTTTTCCTTCATATCTCTATAGAGCCATGCTAACTTTAAGCAAATATATCCTTTTTCTCCATCCTTAGCTTTCTTTACATAACTATTAAGTAATGCCAACTTAAATCGTAAAACACCATCCTTCTCTGTTAAAATAGGTGGATAATGATGTACTTTATACCTGGTACAAATCTGCTCTTTAATCCATCTAATCTGACTTGTTGTTAAAACATTAAAATTTTTACTAAGAGCTGCATATCCACACTCTTCACATACAATACATTCATAAAGTAAAGGATTGGCCACATCATAGTTTGCCTTTAAATCTAGATCTACTGTTAATAATCTATTCTTTCCTGAACGAATTGCTTTAGTTTTAAACTCTTTATTGCATACTGGACAAACGTATGTTTTATCATAAAGTACTTCCTCTATAGTTAATCTTTTTTTATTAAGTTCCTTTTCCTTCTCACTTATTTCTGCTTTGGGCGGAAATAAGTCTACTTTTCCTAAGTTATCAAAACCAACCTCTTTTAAATCATCAAATATATTAATCACTTAACCACTACCTATTCACAATCCCATTATTTTATAAACTTTTGACTTACTACTATTAGTTCATTCTTCTCCTCGCTTCTTATACTCTAATGGACTTATGCCTACATATTTCTTAAACTTACTGTAAAAATAATCCATATGTTTATAGCCTACTATCTGAGCAATTTCATAAACTCGCATATCCCCTTTTAATAGTAACTCTTTTGCTTTATTAATTCTTAATTGATCTAAATATACATTAAAGCTTTTTCCTGTATAATTTTTAAAGCTCTTTCCCAAATAGGCACTATTATAATTAAATAGCGTTGCTAAATACTCTAACTTTAAATCCCTCTGATAATTATTTCCAATATAATAAACAATCTTTTGCATCGTGCTTTCTGGCGTATTAATCTTTAATACTTGTAAAATCTTTAGAAGCTCTCCTTTCATATACCGTATAATATCATCTATATCCTTACAACTATAAATACGTTCTATAATAACTTCTCCTAAAGGTAATTCGTCTTTTAAATCACTATATGTATCGGCTACAGATTGTTTGATATTAAGGAAAGTATTACTACATACGGAAAAAATCTTTTCGTTATTTATACAACCTGATCTAAAGAAACATTTTAATGTCTGTAACTCTTCTTCTATTTTTGTTTCATCATTAACCTGCACTAAAGCAAACAACTCTTGTCCTAGCCAATTGGCATCACCATATCTCAAATCTACTTGTGTTTGAACTGTTGGTCTTTCTATAATCTTTAATTCTGGAAATAGGAAAGTATAATGAAGCCTTTCTTTAGCCTGCACATATCCTTGATTAAGCTTGCTTAAGTCACTTACACAAGAACTTATAGCCATTTTTATAGTAGTACTATATTTCTGTTCTATTCGCTCTTGAAGCTTTACTAGTAATTTATAATCCAAACTCTCCTCCATGGCTAAAACAATTTGTTCATTAATCTTTAGTACGATCCCGCCTCTTCCTTGTTCTAATAAACTACTCTTAAAAGTATGTAAGATAGCTTCTAACTGTTTTTCCTCGCCTTCAACCTGTGCTATTACTATATAATATTGCTTTTCTTCCTTTATCATCTGTCTATAATGTTTTTGCTCATATAAATTTAAAACTTCCCCTAAGACAAGCTTTCTTATCGTATGTTTTTCAATATACTCATTGCTTATCTCTAATTTTTCTTCTTTTTCTTTTTCCTCTATAATTTGTCCTCTAATATCTTCTATGCTATTTAATAATTCATCTTCATCTATAGGTTTTAAAATATATGTGCTTACCCCTAAATGAATAGCCTTTTTAGCATATTCAAAATCCGAATAACCTGTAGTAATAATAAACTTACCTTGGTAGCCCTTATTTCTTGCCTTTTCTATTACTTCTAGTCCACTTAATCCTGGCATTCTAATATCTATAAGAACAAGGTCTGGCATTAATGTCATTATTTTATTTAGGCCATCTACACCATCTATACCTTCTCCTATAATCTCAAAATCATAATCTTGCCAAGGTATAATCACCTTTACCCCTGCTCTTAGATTTGGTTCATCGTCAATAATTAAGACTTTCATGCCTCTCCCCCTCTTATTAACGGTAGTATAATCGTTACCTTAGTTCCTTGATTTACGACACTTGTTATACTCATGCCATATTCATTTTGTCTATTATTATCATAATACAGTTGAATTCTTTTATAGATATTTCTTAAACCAACTCGCTCTACCATATCCTCTTTACTTTCTAAGCTAAGCTGCAGTTTTTTAAGCCTTTCTTCTTCTATCCCTAAACCATCATCCTCTATAACAATATGTAATTTATCTTCTACTTTAAATAATCTACACCTTATGATTCCTGTTCCTAATTTTCCTTCCAATCCATGAATAAAAGCATTTTCTACCACAGGCTGAATAAGTAATGGTAAGATTATATAGTCCTCTGCTTCTACCTCACAACTAATTTCATAAGTAATACGCTCCCCAAAACGAAACTTCTGAATTTCTAAATAAGCTTTCATCATATCTAGTTCAGAAGCAATGGTTACAAGCCTTTCTGAAACTTCTAGATTTCTCCTTAATAGCTTCGAAAGCATTTTGACAATACGTGCTAACTCTGTTTCTCCATTACATAAGGCATTCATTCTAATGGTTTCAAGCGTATTATATAGAAAATGAGGATTAATTTGACTTGCTAACATCTCAAATTGCATTTCCTTTTGCCTACGCTTTAAAGCTTCTTCTTGTACTTTAGCTTCATAAATTTCCTTTACTAACACTTGTACACTTTGTACCGTCTCATAAATGTCTGTATAAAGTTCTCCAATTTCATCCTTTCCCGGAATACTTTTTCTTATATCAAAATTATTCGCTACAACCTTTGCCATTTCTTTACGTACTAAAATAATACGATTTGAAAAACGTTTAGTGAATATTAGCATTAGGGTTGTAGCAATTAATAGGCTAATAAAAATACAAGCAAGACTCTTAGCAATAATAGTACGTGTTTCTCTTGTAATGGCTTCAACAGACATATACATACCAATTTCTATATCTGAACTTCTTGTCTTTGTTGGTGTATAATGTGTCAAAAGAATGTATCCTTCTCCATCTGATGTCGCCATTTTCAATTGTATATTTTTTTCTTCACTTTTTGATAAACCTATAATACTAGTTAGTTTCTCTTCAAAAATCCCCTTATTTTCCCCATATACAGCTATATTTTTGTTTAACAAAATAACTGTATCATAAGGTTCATCTTTTATTAATGATTTAAGATTATTGGTATCTAAACTAATGACAAGTACGCCAAGTAAATCTCCTGTCTTATTTCTTAATGCACGAATAAGTGACATATTATACTCATTTTTATATTCATCATACTTATAAACCCACTCCATTCGGCTGTCTCTTTCTATTGCTTCTCTATACCAAGCATTCTCTTTAGTCTTAGGCGTTACCTGAATAAAATGGGAGTTATTTAATAATGTCGTATTGGTTGTATAAATTCGAATACTACTTAATTCTTTATAGTGCCTTAAATAGGTCGTCATTTCTGTCGCTGTCTTATAATCCTTGACCAAGTCCAGAATATCTTCATACTGTTTGCTTAAAATACTTTGTAGTTTTTCATCCATATAAAGTGTTTCTGCTACTGAATTTGCAATTTTAATCTTTTCATTTAAACGCTCTTCAATACGCTCAATATTAACTGTGGCCTCATTAATAGACTTTTCTACTACTAGCGCACATAACATATTGGTTAAGTACACCCCAATTATTAAGATAGGAACAAGAATAACAATAATATAAATACCTAATAATTGTTGACGTACTTTCATATTTCTAATACGTTCCATCATTTTATTTATTTTCCCCATTATCCCCCTCCCTTTTACAATTAATTATAACATACAAAAAATTCTAACACATTCATTTGCAATATTTTTATTCATTTCATATAAGAGCCTTATCTCTTATCCTGTAAATTTTACTAACCAGAAAATAAAAAGAGCTCAATTTTCATTAAGCCCTCTTTATTTCATACACTAAAAATAACAAACCATCGTTCCTACTTCTTGCTTTGCCTGAATATGTATACCATCTTCTAATTCAGAAACTGTCCCACCTTCAACCTCTTTAACTCCATGGACTCCTTTTAATATCATAGTCCAAGCCTTTCCCACACCTGTATATTCAATAGTTAGGGTATTGTTTTGTTTTAATACTTTAACTTCTAATTCTATTTCTTCATTGACGTTAATCACTTGCGTTTGAGCCACTTTCCCTTCCTCAAGCTGATAGGCTATGATTTTTACATCATCTGCATAATCATAATCTGGTACATTTTCCTCTTTACCAATGGCAATCAAGCTATTTGGTCTTACTAGCATTGGAATGCTGAGATAACTATGCTTCTGGGTAACCCACTTACCGCCTTCAATCACTTCATCTGTTAAGAAGTTAGTCCATTTTCCTTCTGGTATGTAATATTTTGCTATGCTTTCATCATTAAAAATAGGTGCTACTAAAATATGGTCACCTAGCATATATTGTTTATCTAAATACATACAGGTTGGATCTTCCTCAAACTCTAACATCATCGCTCTCATTGTAGAGACACCTGTTCTTGCTGTATCAGATGCTGATTTAAAAAGATACGGCATCATTTTACATTTTAGTCTAGAGAAAAATCTTACAACATCTACTGCTTCTTCATCATATAGCCATGGAACACGATAAGAAGAACTACCATGTAAACGACTATGAGAAGAGAGAAGTCCAAAGGCTGCCCAACGTTTATACACATCTGCCGTTGAAGTACTTTCAAATCCACCTATATCGTGGCTCCAGAATCCAAATCCTGAAAGACACAATGAAAGCCCACCTCTAAGACTTTCTGCCATCGATTCATAATTAGCTTCACAATCTCCACCCCAATGCACTGGGAAACATTGACCACCAGCTGTGGCACTACGTGCAAAAAGTACGGCTTCTTTTTCACCTTTTTTCTTCTGAATAAGCTCAAATACCACTTTATTATAAAGCTGAGTATAATAGTTATGCATTTTAAACGGATTAGAACCATCATGATAAACAATACCTTCAGTTGGAATTCTTTCACCAAAATCTGTTTTAAAACAATCTACACCCATATCTAGTAAATAACTTAATTTCTCTTGATACCATTTACATGCGTCTGGATTTGTAAAGTCCACAATAGCCATACCTGGTTGCCACATATCAAATTGCCATACATCTCCATTCTTTCTCTTAATAAAGTACCCTTTTTCTTTTCCTTCATCAAATAAAGAAGAAGCCTGACCAATATAAGGATTAATCCATACACAAATCTTGAGACCCTTTTCCTTCATTCTTTTTAACATCTCCATAGGCTCTGGAAAAACTTCATCATCCCAAGTAAAGTCACACCAATGGAAACCTTTCATCCAGAAACAATCAAAATGAAATACACGAAGAGGAATATCCCTATCTGCCATGCCATCTACAAAACCAGTTACCGTTTCTTCATCATAATTGGTTGTAAAAGAGGTGGTTAGCCAAAGACCAAAAGACCATGCAGGTGGTAAGGCAGGTTTACCAGTTAAAGTGGTATAGTTCATTAAAACTTCCTTCATGTTATCCCCTGCAATAACATAGTATTCAAGAACTTGTCCAGGTACACTAAATTGAACCTTTGTCACCTTCTCAGAACCTACTTCAAAGGAAACATTTTCTGGATGGTTTACAAATACACCATATCCTCTATTACTAATATAAAACGGAATACTTTTATAAGATTGTTCTGTAGAAGTCCCTCCATCACCATTCCAAGTCTCTATACTTTGCCCATTCTTTATAAAAGGTGTAAAACGTTCCCCTAGTCCATAAATAAGTTCATCTACTGACAAGCCTAGTTGCTCTCTCATATACGCCGTTTCAACACATTCATTTAAAAACTGGGTATCATACTCTTTAATATAAGCTGCACTTTTACCCCTACTAGAAGTGAGATGCTTTCCTTTTCTAGAAAAGTCCATTTTAAAACCATTTTCACTACTCATGACAAGTTCTAAATTACCGCTCTTAATAGCCAACTTTTCTTTTTGCGTTTCTATCTCTATTTCTTGATTTTCTATATGCAATTGATATTCAGGTCCCTTATGTGTACCTCCTTTATAATGATTAATACGCACTCTAAAAACATCTTTTAAAGGTGAATCAATCTCATATGTAAGAACAGGTCCTGCTAATGTATCTCCTCTTGTTTTAATTCTTTGACAAGGTACGATAACCTCTACACTTTTTTCTTTTTTTATAACATCATAAACTTCTTGTGGTGTATATACTTCTAACCCCAATTTGTTAAGCCAACAGCCGTTACTAAACTTCATATGTTTTCCTCCCTTATCTTAAAACTTTTATACCTATCTACTTTTCTTTATACCCTACTACTTATCTAGGATAAGTCTCCTAAAAACTAAGGGCTGTTGATCTTTGCCAACTAGCCCTTAGTTTGATTCGTTCTATTCTTATTTTAAAACCTTCATTTCTATTATCTGTTCAAAGAAATCTTTTAAAATCAATCTACTTACCCCCAGAAACGAATCTTTTCTTGTGTTAATCTAGTCATTTCTTCATTAGCACTTTCTACACCCATTTCTTTAAACTTAGCAAGCATTTCATCCCATGCTGTATCAAAGTTTTCTGGACTACCTAAAATAGCTTGTGTTGCTGCTTGTTTAACATAGTCTTCTGATTTTTGATTAAAGATACCAAGCTCACTATCTGCTGGTACATTAAATTGCCATGCTTGCCCATGTTTTGACACACCAAGTTCTTCTGGTGTTGGGAAGAAATCAATCCATAACTCTTTACCATATGCTGCAAGTGTCTCTTTTTCTGTTTCTGTCATATTAGAAAGCACTTGTTCTTTATTCTTAAGGGTAAAGTAGTTTCCTGTAGAATCTATTGCCCCATCTCCCTGTTGTGGGAATGGATATTGATATTTAACAATACCTGTCTTTTTAGTGAAATCTTTATCTGTTTTAAACATCTCTTCTTTTTCAGGTGTTAATCTTCTTACACCATTTTCATCATAATAATAGTCTTCTCCTTCAATTCCCCAGTTAATAAGAATTTGAGCTTCTTCCGTACACATCCAATCTAAGAATTCAAAGGCTTTATCTTTATTTTCACTACTTTCACAGATACCAATTCCATGTCCACCACTAAATCCATAATTCTTTCTTGTTGCAGCTGGAATATCTTCTGAAAGGGTAACAGCAAGAGGTGCTGTTGTTCTCTCTTCCATGCCTGCTCCTACTAAGGCTTTTTTAGCATCATTGGTTCCCCACATAGGGGTAGCTGTTCCAAGTACACGACCAGATGCTAGTTTTGCATAATAAACATCTTCTTGATGTGTAAATGATTCAGGGTCTAATAGACCAATCGCATTCATATGATTGAGCCATTTCATGTATTCTCTAACCCCATCATCAAAATATTTGTACATAGCTGTTTGAGTTTCATCATCAATCTTCCATTCACCATCATCTGGAATACCCGCTGTTGCTGAAGCTACATTTCCCACTGTAATAAGCCATCTCCAGTCACTTCCCATTAAGCAAAGTCCAATAGCATCTTGACCATTAATTTGTGGATATTTATCAATATACTTTTGAATAGCTTCTTCAAATTGATAAATGGTTTTTATTTCTGGATAACCTTGGTCTTTCAAAATAGCATGTTGAATCTGCATGTTACCATCTGTTTCCCAAGAGACTGAGTTAACACCATATGTACCTACTGTATAAATTGTTGGATCTTCTTCTGAGTATTTAAGTCTTTTAAGGTTATCACCATAAAGTGCTTTAAGATTATCACCTTTTTCTTCAATATAATCATCAAGAGGAATAATGGCACCTGCATCTACTAAAAGCCCTGTATCACCTTTAGCAAAAATCATATCTGGATAATCTCCACTGGCAACCATAAGTGGAATAGCTTGTTCATCTCCACCTACAGCATGTTCAATCTCTAAGGTAACACCTGTTAATTCTTTGATTTTCTCTGCAATAGGATCAGTAAATTCAACATCTTCTAGTTGGTCTTTGTAGAATACTCTAAGCGTTGTAGGTGTACGATCTGCAAGCCCTACAAAGCCTGATTCATTTGGCTCCTGCTCTGTTGTAGGTTCTGGTGTTTCTGTACTTTCAGAAGCTGGTGTACTTGGATCAGCTGCTGTTTCACTACTCTTATTACCACATCCGGTGCCCATACTTGCTATCATCGTTGCTATCATTATACCTGTTAAAAATTTTTTCATCTTCATCGCTTTTCTCTCCCCTATCTTAACTTTTTACTGCTCCAATTGTCATTCCTGAAACAAAGTATCGTTGTAAAAATGGATAAACGCATACTATAGGAATCGTTGTGATGACAGTAATCGCCATCTTAATGGATTCTGGATTTGAAGTAACCCTTTTAAGTCCTTGAGAATTGATATCGGCTGCTTTTACTCCTGCTGCTGCATTATCAATTACTTTCATAAGTTCATATTGAAGCGTTGTTAAATGATCCTTTTTAGCATAAAGATAAGTATCAAACCAAGCATTCCATTGACCTACTGCAATAAATAGAGCGACTGTAGCAATAACTGGCATACATAATGGGAATATAATCTTCCAAAAAATTGTAAAATCATTTGCTCCATCTATCTTCGCAGATTCTTGTAACTCGTAAGGTAGGTTATCCATAAAAGATCTTAAAATAATGATATTATAAGCACTTAAAAGTCCTGGCAATATATAAACCATAAACTTATTAATAAGCCCTAAATTTCTAACTACCATATATTCTGGAATAAGTCCACCACTAACATACATTGTTAAAACAAATAAAACAGAAATAGGTTTTCTAAACATATAGTCCTTACGACTTAATGTATAAGCTAGCATAGCAGAACATAAAATTCCTAGCACTGTACCTATAACGGTTCGAAGTACTGAATTTACAAAACCTCGTGCAATATTATCATTAGAAGTAAAAATCTCTTTATAATTATTAAGTGTAAATACTCTAGGCCATATATGAATACCACCACGTACAGTATCTGTTGCATCATTAAAGGATATCGCAATTACTTGTAAGAAAGGATATACTGTAATGACTATAACAATACACATTATAATGGCGATGAATATATCTACTACTGATATCTTCTTTAATCCTTTTATCACCATAATCCCTCCTTATATCAATTGACCTTCCCCTGATTTTTTAGCTAATGTATTGGCTATATATATTAGCACAATACCAACTACCGATTTAAACATACCGATAGCTGTACCATAAGAGTATCTCACCATACCAATACCATAATCTAAAGCATATTTATCTAAAACTAATGATTTACTTGCTACTGTGTTATTGCCTAATAAGTATTGTTTTTCAAATCCTATATTAATTAAATTACCAATAGACATAATCAGCAAAATGATGATAGTTCCTCTAATACATGGCAATGTAATACTTTTAATTTGCTGCCATCTATTCGCTCCATCTACCTTAGCTGCTTCATAAAGTTGTACATCAATTCCTGTAATGGCTGCTAAATAAATGATTGCATTCCATCCTGTTTCCTTCCATAAGTCTGACCCTGTTACAATCCCCCAAAATAAATTAGGTTGCGACATAAAATTAACCGGACTATCAATAATATGTAATGCCATTAGAATTTCATTAAGTACACCAGTTGTGGAAAGAATTTGTCCTACTATATTTGCTACAACTACCCAAGATACGAAGTGTGGCAAATAGGAGATAGTTTGTACTACTCTTTTAAGTCTTAAAGAACGTAGTTCATTAAGTAATAATGCAAATCCTACAGAAAAAATGGTTCCAAAGGTAATGGCTAAAATACTCATTCCTAAAGTATTTTGTAGTGCTTGGTAAAACTGTTCTTCTTGAAACAATACTTTAAAATGCTTAAGTCCTACCCACTGTGAACCCAAAATTCCTAACTTCGGCTTATAATCTTGAAATGCCATAAGCCATCCTGCAAGAGGTATATACTTGAAAATAATAACCCATATTACAAAAGGCACTGACATTGCGATTAAAAATCTTTGATCATATAGTTTTTTACTAAGTCCCATTTTAGTCTGCACTTTAACTTGTTTGTTTGTTTTAACTAAAATCTCTCTCACTCCTTCCATATAGATTGTACATTTTTTTATGTATTTATATTAATATATAAATTACTATAAATATACCTCTAAAAATATAGGTGTTTTCGAGTAGAAATTAGACATTTTTCAGAAAGGCAAAGATTATACCCCAAACATTTGTTTTTTATTCTTAATTAGATTCACCTCTAACACATAGGCCTGCTCTTCTATTTGATAAATCGTATCATTCTTCACACTTTCCAGTACATGATGCAGTTTAATCTTGTAAGTTCCACCTTGATTACTATATAAAATAAGCTTAGTAATTTTTCCTTCTTTCCATGCAAAATCTAATATAAGTCCTCTCTTTGCACATACTCCTCTTACTTCTCCTTCTCCCCATGCAAGAGGTATGGCTGGTAATAACTCAATAAATTCATTATCTTCCTGAATAAGCATTTCACTAATCCCTGCCGTTCCTCCAAAATTACCATCAATCTGAAATGGTGGATGATTATCTAGTAAATTAATAAGAGTAGATTGTTTTAAAAGTTCTTTTACATTTTCATAAGCTAATTCTCCGTCTTTAAGCCTAGCCCATAAATTAATAATCCAAGCTCTACTCCAACCTGTATGTCCCCCACCAAATTTCAATCTTCTATTTAAAGTAGTTTTTGCAGCTTCAGCTAAATCAGGCGTTCTATTTGTTGAAATCTGAGTACCTGGATAAAGTCCAAAAAGTTGAGAAATATGTCTATGCCCTGGTTCCTTTTCCTCATAATCCTCACGCCATTCCATAATCTGTCCATGCTTTCCAATTTGTATCGGAGTTAACCTACTACGAAGTACCTCAAACTCTTGAACCACTTCCTCGCTTTCTCCAACCACTTTCCCTGCATTAATAATAGCTGAAAATAACTCATAGAGTATTTCATTATCCATAGTTGGCCCAATACAAACCGTACCACTTTCCCCAGAAGGTAAAATATAAGTATTTTCGGGTGAAGTAGATGGCCCTGTAACTAAATACCCCTTTTCATCCTCCATCAGATACTCTTTAAAAAAGAGTCCTGAATCTTTTAAAAGGTGATATTTATTTTTAAGAAAGTCTATGTCCTCTGTATACTCATAATGCTCCCATATATGTAAGCATAACCAAGCACCTCCCATAGGCCATATGGTTCCTGGTAACCACATATCTTGTGGTGCTGTGTCTCCCCAAACATCCGTATTATGATGGGCAACCCATCCTCTACATCCATACATCTTGGTTGCCGTTTCTTCACCATGAATTTTCATACGCTCCAAATGATCAAATAACGGGAGATGACACTCAGATAAATGACACTTTTCAGCAGGCCAATAATTCATTTGTGTATTAATATTAATGGTATATTTAGAACTCCAAGGTGGCTGCCACTGTCCATTCCATATGCCTTGTAAATTAGCAGGTAATCCTCCCTTTCTACTACAACTTATCAGTAAATAACGACCATACTGAAAATATAAAGCAACTAAATTTTTGTCTTCGTTTCCTTGCTTCATACGTTCTAAACGCTCATCTGTAGAAAGATAACTTAAGTCTTCTCCTTTTAAATCTAAAGTCATGGCTCCCATTAACTTTTGATAGTCCTTAAGATGATTTTCTAAGAGTACTTCATAATCTTGTTTTTCAAGCTTTTGAAGCCGTTGACAAACAATCTCTTCTGGGTTTAAATGTTTAAAACTTGTCGCTGCACTTAGGGTAATCATTACTTCATTGCAGTTTCTAATATAAATTCTTTGGCCTATAACCTCTAAATATCCGCCCTTATGGTATACTTGCATTTTAAAGGCATAATCTACACCATCTGGTTGTCCATTTTTACCTGTTAAAATCATGCTACTTGTTTCTTCACTTACTTCCAACTTATCTACATATAATCCTCTATCTATATAAGTACTAAGTTCTAATCCCCCTTTCTTACTAGCAGTTATTCTGGCAACAAGTACCTGATCTGGATAGCTGCAAAAATATTCTCTTTTATAGTCTACCTCTCCAACAGTATAGCTTACTGTACTAATCCCTGTTTCTAAATCTAATGCTCTTCTATAATTCTTTTTCTTTTCATCTACTGGATAATAAAATTGAATATAAAAATCTCCCAGAACTGAATACTGCCTCTGATGCTCAGGTATTGAGAACATACTCATTTCTAATAACTTTTCTGCTTCACTCATTTTCCCCTGCCACAATAAATCTCTAATCTGGGATAAAAATTTGGCTGCATCTGGATTATGCCTATCTCTATAGCCACCAAACCAAAGACTTTCTTCATTCATTTGAATATGCTCTTTACCCATATCCCCAAAGATCATACCACCTAATGCCCCATTTCCTATGGGAAGCGCTTCATCCCAATTTCTAGCCGGCCTACTGTACCAAAGTTTATGCTCTAACATAAAATCCCTCCTATAGAAATCATGTCCAAAATATATCTTTCTACCTTACTACTTCCACTATATATTGTGTGTATTTTTAAGACAATATTACTTTTCCCTAAAATACAGTTAGTATTTTCTTGTATTTTTTTACTTGCTAATTCTCTATCCTTTATAAATTGAAGATATTTTACAAGAATCCTATCCTTTTCAGTGTTACAATAAGATTTATTAAGGAGGGACTATATGAAAAAAGAAACGCGAACAATCGTTTATGATGATAACCTACACATTGAAGGTTATCATTTAGAAGGAAATGTTCATCCATTTCCTAATCATTTTCACGAACATTATGTCATCGGATTAATTCATGATGGAAAGCGCCATCTTTCCTGTAGAAACAAAGAATATCACCTCCAGAAAGGACATATTGTTATCTTTAACCCTAACGATAACCATGCCTGTTCACCTATTGATGGCTATCCTTTAGATTAGATTATATAGGGATTAATATCCCCCAAATGACCATGTTAGATTTAATAGAAGAAATAATAGGTATATTTTAATAGTAAGATTTTTTTAACTTTTTAACGTATTATAAGTGTAACGTTACAATAGACTCTATGAAAGGAGCTTTTAAATGAATGATGCTCATATCATAAAAGCTTTTAAAACACATAACACCACTAAAATCCATGATGCAATCAACCACTACAGTCCCCTACTCTTTTACGTTATTCAAAATATCTTAAAAGATAAAGGAAGTACAGAAGATATTGAAGAATGTGTTGCCGATGTTTTTATTTATCTTTGGGAACATCCTGACTATTTTAATTCTCAAAAAGGGACCTTAAAAAATTATCTTTGCCTTATTGCTAAAAGTAAGGCCTTAGACCGATATAGAAAACTCAATAGATCACAAGACTTACATATTCCACTAGATCTTCTGTCTTCTGAGGAAACAGATGCTTCTTATTTTACCTTAGGGCTTAGTCCAACCTTTATTCAGTATGAATATGAAGATTTATATAAAATATTAGATATTCTCTCTCCAGAGGACAAAGAAATATTACTTAGAAGATATGTTGGTGGCGAGAAGCCTTCACATATAGCTAAAGATTTGGGTGTTCCTACTAAAAGTATAGTAAACAATCTCTATCGTAGCAAAAATAAATTAAAAAGCCTTGTAACCTCAGGAGGTAACCTATGAACTTAAATACATCTTATACCAAATGTGAAAAGGAAAATATTGACCGTATCACTGCTTTAGTTGATCAGAAAATAACATCCCGTACTATTCCTGCAGGTCACCCTAAAAAGTCTTTTATGCGTTCTAAAAAAATGATACTGGTTGCAACCCTTACCATCTGTTTTCTATCCACCTTAACTTTTGCAGCCAATATAGATTTACCTGCTCTACTTAAACAAGCCTATAACCAACTCTTTCCTACTGAGTCCATGGCAGACATCGCACTTAATTCTATGCAACCCTTGGAGGGAGATTGTACCTTTGATGGCATCAAAGCTGAACTAATAGGCTATATCAGAGATAATGATGTACTCTATGTCACCTTTTCTTTACAGGATCTAGAGGGTGATCGTTTAGATGAGTCGACCTTTATTTATAATTATAGTATAGATGGCTATGATTCCAATGAGATTGAGCCCTATAGCATCAACCATGTTACTGGTTTTAATTCTGGTACTAATATTCTAAGTATTTCTCCCCTTAGAGAGGAAGATATGACACTTGTAAGCTATGATGCTACAACTAAAACAGCTGTCTTTAATTATCGTTTTATGAGTCATGAAAATCCTACTTTCCTTGAGAATGGTGGTCGTGAATTTTTTAAAACACTAGAACTTACAATTCACTTGATTGCTTCTGGAGGAAAAGAAGGGGAAGCTTCTCTAGACCTTAGTCAGCTTCTATCATATGAAAACTACACACCAACCACACTTGAAGCAGATTTTGATGAT
Source organism: Cellulosilyticum sp. (assembly GCA_015058045.1). GTDB lineage: Bacteria > Bacillota > Clostridia > Lachnospirales > Cellulosilyticaceae > Cellulosilyticum. Next base: position 11,705 of record SVDC01000015.1, on the reverse strand, counting down.
TTTAGAAGAAATGGCTATGTAGGTTGCTCCGAGCAACTTCAAACCTTTTTGGCTCCTGATGCCATTCGCCGTACACTACTTAATGTTCCAGGCGTCTATCTATCCAATGCAGGAATTATTGATAACCGTTTACATGTACAGATTAAATATGAACGACCAACAGATGTTTCCATTAATCGTATCTTAGATATGACCTTAAAATCTAGCCAAAAAGTATGGGATGCCTCTAGTGAAGTTTATTTAAAAGATGGTATGTATACAGGCACCGTTTGCCGCTTTACCACAAATGATGCCTATTATGCCGAATACATCTTTGATTTGTCAGACAACTATACATTAGATGATTTAGAATTACTCTATCATTATCGTACCTATGAGCATATTATGGGTATGTCCCCTAATGATTATATGAATCTTCATGAAACAGAAGTAAATGATGCACTTTGGAAACTTCATTTTAGTCCAAGTACCTCATTAGAAGAAAAAGCTATTCCTTTTAAAGTAGAACTTAGCGGTGAGTTCATTAAGGAATGTACTGCATATGCTTCCCTCATTGGCTTAATGCTTCCAGAATCACCTGATTTTTATTGTAATTTATATTACCAAACCTTTAATAAAAACATGCAGCTTATTATACTCTTTAAGGACGGCTCTAAAAAACATATTCCGATTCATAAAATATATGGCTTCACTAAGCCTGATCAGACTGGAAAAACAAGATTCTTATTCTCAGACTTTATTGATGTAACCACCGTTAAAGAAATTACACTAACAACCTGTTAACCTCATTTATGAGCTACACCATACTCATTTTACTAATAATGGTTACTATTACTGTGCATAAATTCATTAAAGCTTGTGGCAAACTATACTTAAAAGAATGATTAAGGAGATATAACGATGAACTATGCAGTAGTATATAGTACCGTAACTGGCAATACAGAAAAATTAGCAGAGGTAATCAAAAACAAAATTGGTGATTGCTACTTTGGTAAACCTTGTGATGAGGCACTTACAGCTGATACGATTTTTGTAGGATTTTGGGCAGTAGGAAATTCTTGTAGTAATGATATTAAAGACTTTTTAGAAAAACTATCTGATAAAAAAGTATTCATCTTTGGAACAGTTGGATATGGTAATACTAAAGATTACTATGATATCATCTTAGATAATGTAAAGCCTAATCTTCCATCCTCTAATACGCTTATTGGTTCATATATCTGTCAAGGAAAAGTATCAGATGCTAAACAAGCTCAAATCAAAGATACCGTTCCTGAAAAATATGAAGCAATTAAAGATAAATTAGCTGAATCTGTAAACCATCCAAATGAAGAAGATCTTAATGCACTAAAAGCAGAACTTGATAAAGTCATTTTATAATTCTATAAGACCCTTATAAAATATAAGGCTTTCAGGGTTTAATATTATCCTTTGTTTATAAAGTTGCTCTAAATAACCCTACTTTTATAGAAAAATAAGAGGTGTTACAAAACTACTACTGATATAGTTTTGTAACACCTCTTTCTTAAGCTCAAGATTTTTTACTCTAAATTAATTACTCTATCTTCTTATCAGTTATAAAGTATTTTACCCCTCATGGTGTAATAAATAATAACTATGAATTTCTGCCTCATTGCCTGTTAAATTTCCTTGGCAAAGTTCACTCTTACCGCCACCTTTACCATTAAACTGGGTCGTTAAACATTGATTAAGTGAACGTACATCCATTGATTTTGCACCTAAAGCATATTTTAAGTTCCCCTCTTCACCTGTTACCACTAATACTTTTTTATCTGTTTTCTCTACAAGCATTAAGCATAGTCTACGTAGTGCATCTCCTGCTAAATCCTTTTCATATACATAGATTGCTGGCTCTTGTGTCTTAATATAATCTTCTGATTTATAATCAAATAACTCATTTGTTAGGCTTGCTACTCTTTGTTTCATTTCGGATAATTCTTGCTGTAACTTGGCCAAATTAGTTGTAATGACTTCCGGTTTTGCAGAGAGCATTTGAGAAACTTCCGCTATAATCTCTTGCTTTTGCTGTGTATCTTTAAAGGCTCTTTCACCACAAAGCATCGTTACTCTTGTGCCACCTCTATGACGCTCTACATTTGTGCATTTAATAAGACCAATTTCACCAGTAGCTTTTACATGCGTTCCACAACAAGCACATGTATCATACTCTGGCACCGTCACTAATCTTACATCCCCAACAAGGTCTAATTTAGAGCGATAAGGCTTCTCTTTGATTTCTTGATCATTATAAATTGTACAATCAACGGCTATATTTTTATAAATGGATTCATTGGCTAACATTTCAATTTCTTGAACTTGTTCCTTTGTTAGTTCCCCATTGAAATCACAAGTCATATAGTCCTGACTTAAATGAAAGCCTACATTATTATAACCGTACTTTGCATTTACAAGCCCCGATACAATGTGCTCTCCACTATGTTGTTGCATAAAGTCAAAGCGTCTTTCAAAATCAATGATTCCTTCTACTTCTGTCCCGACTTCTAAAGTTCTATCCACCACATGGTAAATCACTTCATCTTTTATAAATACATCGCTCACTTGAGCCCCACCTAAAATCCCCCTATCTGCTGGTTGTCCACCACCTTCTGGATAAAAAGCAGTTTGGTCAAGTATTACCTCAATGCCCTTCTTACTTTCCTGGCAACTTAATACTTTTCCCATAAAATGTGTTCTATAGCTATCTTCATAATATAATTTCTTTGTCATGTTCATTGTTCCTTTCTACTCATTCCTTTTCCTCAATAGTATAGTCCATATAAATAAATATCATTTCAACTTACACTTTAGCCATTTTAGTGCACTAATATCTATAAAATCATTTCCACTTCTACACCATAATGATCAGATATTATTTCCTTATGCACTCCATTAAAAATGACTTTTGAATACATTACTTCAACTTTTTTGCTCGTTAAAATGAGGTCAATACGAAGATCCAATTGATTGCCTTGCCATCCTGCAATTTCCCCTTGTACTGTTGCTCCATTGTCTTTCTCTTTAGCTAAAGCATAAGTATCCCATAAACCATGCTCCATTAAGAAATCATAGCCTTCCCCTCTTATATTGGCATTATTGTTAAAGTCCCCTAATAGTAGTGAAAGTCTATCGTTTCTTAAATGCCCATATATTGCTTCCCACTGTGGTTTAAATGGCTCAATTTCATCATACCACCATCCTAAGTGACAAGAATAAATATCCATCAACTTTCCATTGTGTATTGTTGTAATACGCACAATATTTCTTTTCTTAGGCGAAGTATGCTTCGCATTTTGTGATACAGTAAAGACCATTTCTTCAATAATCGGTGTTTTAGATAAAATACAAGAGCCTTCCTCATAGTAATCCCTAAGTATCTTAGATGATTGCCAGTAGCTGTAATACTTTGGCCCACCTTGCCTTTCAATCTCTTCTAGTAAAACTACCATATAGTTATTACTTCTTAAATGACTATTATCTATTAAAGGTGCATCTGTCATTTGATTCACCTCTTGAAGTGCAATGATATCATAATCTTTTTCTATAATAATCGCCGCTAAATAAATAATTTTTTCATCTGAGTTTTCTTCTCTCCAGGCATGTGCATTAAGTGTTAATACTTTCATGTTTACTCTCCCATCTATTTTCATCTTTCTCTAGCTTACTGCTTTCGCATCAAAAAATAAAGAGGTAATAAAAAAGATCACTAGCACTTTGATATGGCCCCAATAAGTCAAATTTTTACTTCTAACTTATTGGGGCCAATTTAAATTTTTAAAGTTTTAAGGCTATTTTATTATTTGATTGATTTAAATGACTTATGACTACTATAATTCATTACTTAATCTTAACTTATATAACCTATATACTTTCTAGTCATTTGCCATTTTCTTATAAGATGTTAATCTTACTTTTGCATTTTCTTCTGCAATCTCAAAAAGTTCTTCTGCTTGTTCTGGGAATTGTTTAGCCAGAGAGGCATATCTTACTTGCCCCATAATAAAATCTCTAAAGCTTGCTGTTGGCTCTTTAGAGTCTAGGGTAAATGGATTTTTACCTGATTCTACATTCGGATTAAATCTATATAGATGCCAATAGCCAGCTTTAACTGCCTGATCTTCATTAGCTACAGTGCGGCCCATACCCTCTTTAAGCCCATGATTAATACATGGTGCATAAGCAATAATAATCGATGGTCCATGATACGCTTCTGCTTCCATAATAGCTTTTAGGAATTGATTTTTATCAGCCCCTATAGCAACTTGTGCTACATAAACATTACCATAGCTCATCATCATCATGCCAAGATCTTTTTTACGCGTCTTCTTACCAGATGCTGCAAATTTAGCAATAGCAGCAGTCGGTGTTGCCTTAGAAGATTGACCACCAGTATTAGAATAAACTTCTGTATCAAAGACAAGCACATTAACATCTTCTCCAGATGCCATGACATGGTCTAATCCACCATAACCAATATCATATGACCAACCATCACCGCCTAGCATCCATACAGAACGTTTAATGAGATAATCCTTTTTATCCTCAATTTCTTTCAGTAAACTCTTAGCAGCAGAATGTTCTATATCTGTATTCTCTAATACTTCTAGCACCTTTAGGCTGGCTATCTTAGAACCTTCTCCATCTTCCTTATTTTGAATCCACTCAGTAAAAGTATCTTTAACTTCTGGCTCTATATTTAACTCAAGTACCTGTTTCATGGTCTCCTCAATCTTATTTCGGATTTGATTAACACCAAGACACATACCTAATCCATACTCTGCATTATCTTCAAAAAGTGAATTAGCCCAAGATGGCCCCTTGCCTTTGCTATTCTTAGTATACGGTGTACTTGGTGCAGAACCACCCCAAATAGAAGAACAGCCTGTTGCATTAGCAATCATCATGCGGTCACCAAAAAGTTGGGTAATAACCTTGATATAAGCTGGCTCACCACAACCTGCACAAGCTCCTGAAAACTCAACAAGTGGTGTTTTAAACTGGCTATTTTTTACATTTATAGGTAAATCCAAATCATCCTTACTACTCACTTCTTTCATTGCATAATCCCAATTTGGTACTTCTGCTTCAACTTGGGACGCTAGTGGTTTCATGACTAAAGCCTTATTCTTAGCTGGACATATATCTGCACAATTTCCACATCCTGCACAATCTAATGGGCTCACTTGTATACGATAATTAAATCCTTCAAGTCCTTTGCCTATAGCTTTTTTACTCTTAAACGAATCAGGCGCTACCTCTATTTCTTTTGCATCTAAAAGAATAGGCCTAATCGTTGCATGAGGACAAATAAAGGCACATTGATTACACTGAATACAATTTTCCATCTGCCACTCGGGTACATCAATGGCAATCCCACGCTTTTCATACGCAGCTGTGCCTGCTGGGAAGGTGCCATCTTCAATACCGTTAAACTTACTAACTGGCAGGCAATCCCCTTCTTGTGCATTCATCGGTTTTAAAATTTCTGAAATAAACTCTGGTTCATTAGTGCTTCCAATCATTTCATCCTTAGCTTCTTTCCACGCTTCCGGAATATTAATTTTTGCAGCTGCTTCAAAGCCTTTATCAATCGCAACATTATTCATATTAACAATCTTTTCACCTTTTTTACCATAGGCTTTTACAACTGCCTCTTTTAAGTAGGTCATTGCATCTTTTTCTTCAATAATCTGAGTCAGTTTAAAGAATGCCGCTTGCATAATCATATTGATACGATTACCCAAACCAATTTCTGTAGCGATCTTAGTTGCATTAACGGTATAGAACTGTATATCATTCTCTGCAATGTAGCGTTTCATTGAAGCAGGCAAATTAGCTTCCACTTCATTTTCTTCCCATATACAATTAAGAACAAATATACCGCCTTTTTTAAGTCCTTTTAAAATATCATATTGTTGTACATATGCTTGATTATGACAAGCAATATAATCAGCTTCATCAATCAAATAAGGTGAGCGAATAGGGGTTTTGCCAAAACGAAGATGAGAGATAGTAACACCACCTGATTTTTTAGAGTCATATGCAAAGTATGCCTGTGCATATTTATCTGTGTGATTTCCAATAATTTTAATGGCTTGTTTATTAGCACCTACTGTCCCATCTGAACCCAGTCCCCAGAATTTGCAACGTACCGTTCCAGGCTCTACAATTTTAAGCTCATCTTTTGGCACAAGCGAAGTATGTGTCACATCATCTACAATACCTACAGTGAATCCATTACGTGGCGTCTCACTTATTAAGTTATCAAATACCGCTTTAATATGTGTTGGCACTGTATCTTTTGAACCTAAGCCATAGCGACCACCAATAATCATTGGTGCATTTTTCTTATCATAAAATGCATTACGTACATCTAAATAAAGAGGCTCTCCTGAAGCACCAGGCTCTTTAGTACGATCTAAGACGCAAATACGTTTTACCGTACTTGGAATAGCATCTAATAAATGTTTATTTGAAAATGGTCTATAAAGATGAACTTTAACAACACCATATTTAGCGCCTTTTGTATTAAGCGCCTCTACAACTTCTTCAATAGTTTCTGTTACAGAACCCATTGCCACAATGATACTCTCTGCATCCTCTGCACCATAGTAATTAAATAAACCATATTGTCTGCCCGTTAAACCATTCATTTTTTCTATGTATTCTTCTACGATAGGTACTAATTCATTGTAAAATTTATTTGCCGCTTCTCTTGTTTGGAAATAGATATCTGGATTCTGTGCTGTACCACGGGTTACAGGGTGATTAGGAGAAAGTGCTCTATCTCTAAATGCTTTAAGTGCTTGTTGATCTACTAGTTTTGCTAAATCCTCATAATCTATAGCTTCTGCCTTTTGAATTTCATGTGAAGTTCTAAAACCATCAAAGAAATGTACAAATGGAACCCTCCCTTTAATAGCAGCAAGGTGAGCTACTGGAGCTAAATCTAAAACTTCCTGTACAGAACCTGTAGCGAGCATTGCACAACCTGTTTGTCTTGTTGCCATAACATCCTGATGATCCCCAAAGATATTAAGTGCTTGTGCTGCAAGGGCTCTTGCACTCACATGAAATACCCCTGGTAATAATTCACCTGATACCTTGTACATATTGGGAATCATAAGTAACAATCCTTGAGACGCTGTAAATGTTGTCGTTAATGCCCCTGCTTGAAGACTACCATGAAAAGCGCCTGCTGCACCTGCTTCTGACTGCATCTCTACTACATTTACTTTTTGTCCAAAAATATTTTTCTTTCCTGCTGCAGCCCACTCATCTGTTACTTCTGCCATCGTTGAAGATGGTGTAATGGGATAAATAGCAGCAACATCTGTGAAAGCATATGCTACATACGCAGCTGCTGTATTGCCATCAATGGTCATGATTGTTTTCCCCATAATATCTCTCCTTTTCCTTATACATAGGATTAGTATACCTTTTCCAAAATCATCTTGGTTTTATGCTATACTCTTAATATTTTATTCATAGAAAAAATAAATCATGTCTAATTTTCATGGATTCATCAAATCTTTATTCTTTCTCTCTTTAACCCCCCAAAAAAGAAATAATAATATAGCAAAAAAATAAGAGGCTTGCTTTTTAGCTTGCCTCTTATTTTTTATCTGCCATATATTTTTTTATACCTTCAAAAGTTTCATTACTAATAATATGTTCAATCTTACAGGCATCTTCCTCTGCCACTTGTTCACTTACATCTGCTACTTTCTTAAAAAACTCTGTCAGTATATGATGTCTCTCATATATAGTAATTGCTTTTTGCTCCCCTTCTTTAGTAAAAATAATTTCACCATTATCTTCTACCATAATATATCCATTTTGCTTAAGAATGCCCACTGCTCTACTGACACTTGGCTTACTAAAACCCGTTCTCTGCGCAATATCAATAGATCGTACAAAACCTTTTTCCTTTTTCAAGAATAAAATTGTCTCTAAATAATGTTCTCCTGATTCCCCTATCACTGCTTTATGCACCATCCTCTCACTTATGCCATTCATCTCATTACGTATCACTATCTTCTTTAACACCATAATGGATACGAAGCTCTTGAAATAGCCTAACTATATTCAGTTTAGTATAGTCCACTCTTATATTCAAGAACATTTATTATAAGCATTTTTCATTATTCTCTCTGTTTTATTATCACATTATTCTGTATAATAATTCTATCTAATAAATTATTATGGAGGAATCATGAAAACAAATAGCATAAAACTTTATAATCTAATTTTTCCCATCTGGCTTCTATGGATCTTTCCTTTAACATGGATTATTATCCTGCCTGGTAACTTAATCATTGACTGGCTTGTAGTTACCCTTTCGATGAAGTATTTAAAAATAACAGATATTAAAGAAAAGGTGAACAAAGTTATCTTACGTGTTTATCTTATTGGTTTTCTATCAGACTTTATTGGTACATTAGGTATGTTTTTAAGCCTTATTCTCGACTTTGATTCTAATACCGCCTTTGGCAAATGGTGGCAGGAATATATGGTATCTGCTGTAAGCTATAATGCTTTTGAAAATATCTATTCTTTCTTATGGGTTACCATTTGCTTATTACTTGCCGCACTTTCAATCTATTTACTGAACTATCATATCTCTTTTAAAAAACTAGATATTACCCTTATTCAACGTAAAAAACTCTCACTTTCACTTGCTATCTTTACAGCACCTTACTTATTCTATCTGCCTACCAAGTATTTCTATTAATAGACTTACTTTTCTTTATAATTTAACATTTATTTAGCTAGGTATTCCTGAGTAACTCAAATATTTTCTGAGTTACTCAGTCTTTTCACTTTAACCTAATGCTACATCTAAAATCATCATAATCAAAAATCCTGTCATAACACCAATTGTACCATAATGAGAATGCTCTCCTAAATGAGCCTCTGGGATAAGTTCTTCTACTACTACATATAACATTGCACCTGCTGCAAAAGCTAAAAGCCATGGCATATATACTGCAATTTGAGCAGCTATAAGTGTAACCATTATGCCAAAAATGGGCTCTACTAATCCTGATAAACTACCACATAAAAATGCTTTCTTCCTGGACATCCCTTCTTGATAAAGCGGTAAAGAAAGCGCTGCTCCTTCTGGAAAATTTTGAATTCCAATTCCAATTGCTAACGCCAAGGCAGCGGCAAATAAAGATGGATCATCTCCATGTTGTGCAGCTAATGCAAAAGCTAAGCCTGTTGCCATACCTTCTGGAATATTATGTAGTGTCACTGCAAAGACAAGTAATGTTGTACGTTTCCATTCTGCTTGAATGCCCTCTTTTCTATTAATGTTAGGATGTAAATGAGGTAGCAAGCTATCTAAAACTAGCAAGAAAAGAACCCCCAATGCAAAACCACCTGCCGCTGGTATCCAGCCAATCTGTCCCTTTGACTCTGCTTGTTCAATAGCTGGAATTAGTAAAGACCATACGGAAGCAGCAATCATTACCCCTGCCGCAAACCCCAAAAATACCTTTTGAATGCTTTCCTTGATTGTTCCTCTAAAACAAAAAACAATACTTGAGCCTAATGTGGTCATCAAAAAAGTAAATCCTGTCCCCAATATTACCCATATAATAGATTCTTTCATCTTTTTCCTCCTAGACTATACATTATTAAAAAGTTAATCTTTTTACTAAACAACCCAACCCTAATTTTCTATAATCGTTTCTAAAATCTTATAGGGTATATATAGTTAGTACAAACTAACTAGTTAATAGATTAGTATACTTCCAGAAAATCTATCCGTCAATATTTATCTAAATTTTCATACATATAATTTTCTGTATCATTATATTTTTCATACCAATAAACTTATGCTATATGTACTCGATCTTCTTTTTCAAAAGCAACACAACCTGGTTCCCATGGATGATCAATGAATATGGCCTCTTTATGCTTACGAATGAGCAGTATAATGCAAAGATCTCCACCACCACCCACTATCATGAGTATACTATAAAACAAAATTCCATAGCTTCCCATCACTAAAGCAAGCATATAGGAAAGCCCTCCTAAAATGATAGTTGGCATCAATGCCCCTATTTTATATTGTTTATAATTTAGACATTCATTACAGGTACAATATGGTGTTAGATACTTCCATATCATTCCAAAGTCAATGGCTTTCCAGCCCTTCTTACAAAATCTAGACCAGGTTAGACCATGAATCCCCTCATGTATAACGAAACTTAGCAGTAGAAAAATGTAAAATAGAATGAATTTTCTACCACTAAAACTCCCTATAGGCATACCATGTAAAATAGCATAAATAATGGTTGCTACTACTATTATCGGTAACGTAACCAATATACTGATTATATTAATTTTTGCTGCACTAAGCGTTAGATCCTGCTGAATATAACCTTGTGCACTTAATTCTTCTTTTAGTTGAGTAAAGGCGGCTCTTCTAGATTCTTCTTTTGCTGTTAAGCGCCTTTCTTCCTTTTCTTTTGTCATTATATCCCCCCTATATATTTGATATCCTTCACTTTAGTATAACAATATTCAACTATTATCCCTATAATTTATAATTTCATTATAATTATACTTCTATTTCTTCCTTTTAATAGGAAAACATAATTCTGTAATAAATTGCTCTGGATTTTGTTCATTGCCTGGAGAACGATAATATGTAGTAAAAGGTAGTCCTATACGCTTATAATTATTTTCTCGAATCCATTTATCTATATACAGATTAAGTTCCCCAATCTGTGTATATTGCCCCTTAAAAGCTACAGTCACTACCTGACATTCTGGTACTTTAAAAAAACGAACGTCCTCTACCTCTTTATAAATCCGATCGACTACCCTTTGAACCTCTACCTCCATTACCATGTGTTCTAAATCTAGATAATGAGTAATTGCAAATGAGTAGTCCACATCAGCAAGTCTTATGGACTGCTTTCTACATACATTCGCTAACTTTGTCCATAATCTCCCTTCTTCAGGAAAGGCATGCAAAGTATCTCTTAGACTGGCCACTATTCGGGCTGGAAAGGTTTTTATATTCATTTCTAAAGCAAAGGTTAATTCTTTTTCTTCCAAGTCAATTAATGCTTTTGTCATCTGCTTAATTTGATCTTCAATAGCTTCTCTTTCTTTTATTTTCTCTTGAATCTTATTTTTTAAAAAATCTTGGACGGTTTCCTCAGAACCGTCTTCTTGTTGAATACTCATAATTTCCTTTAATCCAAAACCTAGCCTTTTGAGTACTTGAATTTGATTAGCTTGTATAATTTGTGACTCATCATAATAGCGGTATCCTGTCTGCCTATCTACCTGAGTTGGTACTAATAACCCTGTTTTATCATAATTTCTAAGCATATGAATACTTACACCTGTTACTTTAGAAAACTCTCCTATTCTAAGCATCCTCTTCACCCCAAGCTTTTAATTTCTATCTATTTCATTATTTATGCTCTAAGCTGTATAAAGTCTCTATATAACACCCTATAACCCACATCTATTTCTTCTTGTATTATATTATATCGTCAAAAAACGGAGGTGCCGCGAAATGCGATACCTCCATAAAAATTAGGTATATTCTAGCTCATAAAAAAGAAAAAAGTGTTTCTGGAGGAAGCTTTTAGTAAACTGGACCCCTTGTCAAGGACACAATAAAAAAAGAGACTAAGCAACACTTAAAAGATGACTTC
>SVDC01000107.1 GCA_015058045.1 Cellulosilyticum sp. | reverse complement strand
CGGTTAGAGCGTGGCGGGGAAGCTGGGTTGAACGGCAGCTCTGAACCGCATTATTTCTGTCCAGTTTACCAATCTGGACGAGCTCTATATGGGCTTATATCAAATATTGAAAGATGGAGTTACCGTGCTTCGTGTTATATGGGCAGTAAGCCGTGAGAAAGCAAGCTGCTAAGCAGTATCAAACATATAACTAGGGGGGCCGACAAACGACGATTACGTGCGACGTTTGAACCGAAGACCTTGGTCGCTAGGAATTTCCTTGTAGTTGGACGTGTAGTAATACATGTAGTGATAAATACGGATTACCTCAGGCGTGAACCGCCTACATATCATTCCCTTCGCAATTCTCGGATTTTGCAATATCCGTGGAATTTTACCATTTTGCAGGTTCGAGAATTGCGGGGGGAAGCTCAAAGCCGTTTCCTAGAGCATCCCCACCTACGCCTAGGCTAGCCTCTATCTAATATCAAGTCTTTAAGTAAAAAAATTCAAGAGGCTGCAGAGCTGTCTTGTTGGTTCTCTTCTTAGCGTTATATGTATGAATTGATATATATTGAGTTTCTAATTTGAGTTGTACTCACTTTTATTGAAGTTGCATTGAAGTTATTATTGAAGTACAATTGAAGTTGTTATTGAACTTCTTCAATTGGAGGTAGATTATGTTTTTAGAAGAGCTTTTGAATAATACGGTATTTGAGAACGGGGAGATAGAGTGTAAGCAGATTTTAAATAGGGATAATATTGAAGGATGGATTAAAACAATAGCTGGTTTTGCTAATGCTAATGGTGGAACTATGTATATTGGAGTTGATGATAAAACTAATAAACTTATTGGATTTGAACGTAAACAAGCTGATAATGAGCGAAATTATTTTAATAATCAAATAAATGAGCATATTTCTCCAAGACCACCATATAAAGTTGATTTTATTGGATTCACTGTTAGAGATAAAGAGCGATTTATAATAGCTGTAACTGTAGGTAAATCTCCTGTTAGGCCTGTAATAGTGAAATTAAAAAATGTGCCTGCTATTTATATGCGAAGAGAAGGCTTTACTAATGGAGCTACTTATGAAGAAATTATTGAAATGAGCATAAAGAGTCAAAACAAATCTTTTGATACGATTATTTCTGATCAAACCTATGAAAAAAAAGATTTTACTAAGTTATTCTCATTTTATGAAGAGCACACTGATGGCAAAAAGCTATCTGAGAAAGCGCTTACATCACTAGGCTTTTTTGATGAAAATGGGAAGCTGGCAAATGGAGCAATCCTATTCTCTGATGATTACAATGATAACAAGACAGAAGTGCAGTGTTCGGCATATTCGGGATTTAATAAGGGGAGTGAGAGAATCGTCACCGTTAATAAATTTTCTGGATGTATAACAGATACAATTAAATATATGCAGGATTTTATAACTCAAAGGATGAATCATACGATGATAAAAAAAGCTTCTTCTAGAATCAATATTGATTCTTATCCAGCTAGAGCATTATTCGAAGGAATAATTAATTCGGTTGCACATCGTGATTATTTTTTGGATGGCACTCAAATCCAAGTTGATCTTTTTAAGGATAGATTAGAAATTTCGTCGCCTGGCAGTTTTTTTCAGAGCGAAAAAATAGAAAAGACCTATAACCTTTCATCGATTATGTCAAAAAGAAGGAATGAACTTATATGTGGCGTATTGGTTTTATGTAATGTGATGGAAGCTGCAGGTACTGGATTTGATAAAATTGTAGAAGAGTATTCAGCGGTGGATGATAAGCATAAGCCATATATTTATTCCACTTCAGATCATTTTACGTTAGTTCTGCCTGATCTTACTTATGAAATGGGAGTTGAAGCAGAACCAACAGAAAATCTTATATTTGCTCCAATTCCAAATGGAAGTAAATATGATGAAAAAATATTATCTTATTGTTACAACAATGCAAAAACAATTGCAGAAATAACAGAGTATCTTGAAGTGAGCAATTCTTCATATTTTAGAAATAAAATTATTAATAACCTGGTTGAAAATGATTATCTTATCGCTGATGAAGATGGAAGAACAAAATATTATAAAACAAATCATAATACCGTAGAACTGGCATAAGGGCTTGTTTGTTTTATAAGATTTAGATGATTTGCTTTGAGGTACTGAGCCAGAGGGAAGAGCCACCCGAAGGGCATGCTATTGAATAAAAGCGTAATGAAAATGATAGACTTGTGAAACGGCGGAGAAAAACTTGCTTATGAGTTTACTTCGTCGTCGGTAATTAGTTTTAATCATTTTCATTGCGCTTTTTTCAATAGTGGCGGATGAAAAAGAGAGAGACAACTGGCGAAATGTATCCGTTTACACGCTTTACAGCTAGAGGTGTTTACCACCTCAGAGCGTGAACGGGTAAACGGATATAAGGTATTGTTATAGAGATAAGTACTTGACTGAATATGATAAATAATATAGTATTAATGTGTAAATTTTATTTATTATATTATTTCACTTTATGACAGTTTTGATACTACTGTTGCTTGAATGAGTGAAACCTATGATGTGTTTATGCGGAGGTTAAGTAGTTCAAGTTTTTAGCTGAATAATTAATTTGAAAGGCTAATGGTTTTAAAGTATCAATAGTTATGATGTAACTTGACAATCGGAAAGTACGATATTCGAGAAAGGGGTATTCGAATTAAAAGAAGAGCCTATCGTTCGGAGCTGTACCGAAGTGCGATAAAGCAGTAATCCAACATCCTGGGATTATAAATAAAAGGATAAACAGCCAGAAGTTGAAAAAATATCTGGAGAAGTTGATTGCTTCTACTCAATAATCCGATAGAATCCTTACTACCGTAGAATAATAAAATAGGAGCAGCACACATAAGCTGATCAAAAAAGTGTTTGTAAATAGTCGTACATAAGACTCGCCTGAATAGGAATGAAAAAGAGTGTCACAGCTGAATACTAGATTTTGTAATTTAGTAGGAAGCAGCCTAGCTTTAACATGTGTAATTTAATATTGGTTAGTTGTTAAAGGGGCATAGTGTGTAACCACTAAGTCCTTTTGTTATATATAAATTTAGAGGTGCAAAAATTGGGAAGAAGAAATAAACAGTACAGCAAAGATTTAAAACAACAGATTCAATACAAGCTTGAAGGAATGCTAAAAGCCGGAGAAGGGACCAGTAAAAAAGAAGCTATTTTAACAGATAGTACCAGAGATAAAATTTTTTCATACTCAACATATAAAACATATTTTAAGCATTGTAGATATTTCGCAAACTATATAAAGGAATATCACCCTGAATGTACAACGTTAAAGGCAGCAAAAAAATATGTAAATGAATGGTTGCAGTTTAGAGCAGATCAGATTGATGAAAATGGAAATCATTTGTCAGCCTGGACAATTCAAACAGAAGCAAAAGCTGTTGGTAAGCTTTATGGCTTGGAGCCTTCAGATAAGAATTATTTCAAACCTCCTATACGAAGGAGAGAAGATATAAAACGTTCTCGTGGTGATGCTGTGAGAGATAAACATTTTTCAGAGAGGAATAATGATGAAATTGTAAAATTTTGTAAAGCCTTGGGACCAAGACGAAGAGAGCTTGAAGAAATTAGAGGAAAAGATCTGATAACTCGTGAGAAAATTGAAAATCAAATCAAAATTTTAGAGCAAAAAAATAATCTTAGTGATGGGGAGATTGCTTATATTAATACTTTGAAAGATACCAGACTTTTTCCTGAAGCGGAGTATTTTGTTCATATAAGAAATGGAAAAGGTGGTAGAGAGAGATTTTCTCCAATACTAGGTGATAATAAAGAAAAGATAATAGAGAGAATAAAAAATACATCTGCAGAAGAAAAAGTCTTTCAACATGTACCTACAAATATGGATGTACATGGTTATAGAGGAGACTACGCAACTCTCATATATAAGTCGGTGGCCAGACCTATTAATAAGATTCCATATGATAAGGTAAATAAAGGAACGGGGAAAAAATACCAAGGAGACGTTTACGTCTGTAGGAAAGATGAAAGAAAGAAAAAATTAGATCGACAAGCGATGTATATTTGTTCTAAGGCATTAGGTCACAATAGGGTTTCAGTTGTTGCAGATAACTACATAAGAGGATTATAAAATGGCAGGAAATATAAAGGTATATAAAGGCATAAATAGCATAACAAAGGCGTTTCCAGTGGAATATGGGAAAAAGAGACTAGGAATATTTACTGCGGAAAAGAAGGATGATATTAAAGATTTTAATGCTGCAAAATCAGAAGGTTTAGATTATGCTTTAATTAAAACTACGGATTATAAAAAAATGGCTCTTACTATTGAAAATCTTTCTGATGTGGTCTTAGATATGAAGGCTACTATTGATAAAAAACAGAAGGAAATTGAAGTAGAAAAGTCAAGAATAGATACCGAAATACAAAAATACCAAAAAGAGTTGCAAGAGGAAAATGAACTATATAAAGCAACTTTGCGGGAGGATTGCACTCAAAAAGATGAAGAAATAAAACAATTAAAAAATACGATAGAAAATATTGGTAAAGTGAATGAAGCTCTGCAGGCACAAAATAAAAAACGAAGTAATCAAGAGCGACATCTTCAACCAAAAAGAGAACATTCTGGCTATGTGGTTTTTGAGTCTTCAGAAATAGATTATAAGTACCCTTATTATGAAGAATATGAATTATCAGGAGTTGATAGTGAAGGAAGTCCACAATATAAAAAATTAAAAAATCCTAGAAAAAGTATGGATACAGCTAAAGTCTGGATGACGAAAATACAAACTCCTTATAGAGTAGATATGGATTATGATTCTGCCAAATACCAAATTACTAAGGATTTGCTAAAAGATAGTGATACGGATGAAGGAAGAAGACTTCTTGGTAGATGTGGTATTGAACAATTTGTAATGACAGGATATACAGATATATCAGATAAAAGCAAAAATGTATTATTTTCACTAAAGTTAAAGAAAAATTTTATTAGGGGATATTATGAGGTTAGTATATTGCATACAAAGGAACTAACAGAGGTACCAATTGATATGCTAAGAAAATAATAGTGTATGTAGACATGTCTATTTGATGATTTTATAATAAGTTAATCAACAGATGGAGGTATTGTGAGTAATGTTAAGAAAAATATTTTTGTTATTATGCGAGATGAGCTTAATATTAACTTTGTTAGTAGGCTGTGGTAAAGAAAAAATAGATAATTCTAATGTTAAAGAAAATACAACTATCGAAGATACTAGTGAAGGATGCAAAAAAATAAAAATTCCCACTATAGAAAGCTTTTGGGCAACAGAGGATAATCACGTAATTTATTTTTTGGAAAACAAACAATTATATAGTTATGATGTAGAGTCTAAAGTTAAAAATTTGGTTACGTCAAATATTATAGATCCTTATGATATAGCTGTTAATGACGGAAACATTTATACAATAGAACATATTGATAGCAATGATGATAGTCTAAGACTGTTTAAATATGAAAAGAATAGTGATACTTTTTTTGAAGTAGCGGATTTGCCAGAAGATACCATTGAAATATATTGCTCGGACGATTATTTAGTTGTTGTGGAAAATAGTACATTTTCTAATGAAGATGGCAAGTATCTTGTATTTGATGTTAGTAATCCAGAAAAACCTAATGAGATGGAGCTGTCCCAAATAGAAGTAGAAAAAGAAAAATCAATAGTTACATTAGATGATGAGCAAAATGTATTCTTTCAAGAAAAATGTATTTTTGACAATACTTGGTATAATTATGATGTTGTAACAATATGGGGATATAACGATAGCGATGTTTATATTAGTGCTATTTTGGAAGGAAAAGAAGAATTTTTCAGCATATCACTAGATGAGCTTGGGAACATAACAAAATTAGATGAAAATACTGTTAAAGTTGCAGTTTTTAATAGTGTAGCATTAATCAAGATTAGCGATGGAAGTGTATTAATAGAATAAATTTTATATAGTGGTTTACAAAATAGATGAAAATACCTTTTTCTTTTATGATTGGTCAATCAATATTAAAAATAGAAGAAAGAGGTATTTTTTTATGGCAAGAATTCCAAACACATCTAAAGCTTATGTCAATTGCTCAAACACAAAAATTCCAGTGTATAAAGATGGAAATTTAAATGTAAACCAGGTTATTGGACACATTTATCCAAATGAAATGTACACAGTGATACCTGTTGATGCTGCAAATTCTGATATTTGGTATGTAGGAGTAATGTTTAGAAATAAGGAAGGCAAAGCTCAAACAGGTTATATTTTAGCAGCAGCACGTGAAGCAAGTGTTGATCCAGCTTATGCTTCGCAGCAAGTTTTTTTTCACCGTAGAAATTCAAATGGTAAGACTTTGGTGCCAGCTACTGCGGTTACAATTAACAAAAACGACAGTAATAAGTATATGATTTTTACTGTTAAGAAGGAAGTTACATACTATGTTGGTGAAACTCTTAAAGGTACATTGAAAGTTGGAGCGAGAGTAGCCACAGATGGTTCTACCGTAGGTAAGAAACATCCAAGTAGATTGAGTATTGATTATGTTGATACTACAGGAAAGGGAAACTGGACTAAATTATCAAATGGTTGGGTAAGTTTAGGCTTTTCAGTAGGATCTACACCAAGTAATAGAGCACTTTACTAAAAACAAAAAAATGAGGTGTGCTACCGATTTTGGGGCACACCTCATTTTTATCAAGAATTAACTAAGAACACTTCGTAATTTGCGACGTACTTTATTTATATATTGTCGAGTATATCCGGTAATGCTTGTTGATTTACACTTAAAACTGACCCAGGATTTACACTCAGAATTGAGCCACTAGATATAACAAGTATCTCCTGTT
>SVDC01000106.1 GCA_015058045.1 Cellulosilyticum sp. | reverse complement strand
AAACGGTTAAGCAAACATTATGTAGTATTTGTTTTTGAAAGTATAATGAGTAAAGAACACTCATTAGAGAAGAGACATCCGAAAGGATGTCTTTTTTGTTATTTAAATTTAAGAACATAAGTAGTTGTTAATAGGCTGAGTTTAAATAGAAAACTTCTTAAAAAAGCCAAATGTAATTGATTTAAAAAATAATCTTATTGATAAGAGATGATTATATCGTTTGTACAAATATAGTTATCGTCTTTTCTTCTCTTGTCTAAAATATCTAAGCTAATAATTTCATTATCTCCAGATACTTTTACTAGCCTAGAATGTAAAAGTAGTTTGATATTAGTATTTTGAATACATGTTTCGATACTCAGTAGGAGTACAGAATTTAAGAAGTTTAAACATTCGAGTAAAGGCAGAAAGGTTAGAAAAACCACATCTTGTAGCAATTTCAGTAATAGAAATTTCAGAATCCATTAATAGTTGTTCGGCATGAGCAATTCTTTTTTGAGTAAGGTATTTGTAGAAAGTTTCACCTGTAAACTGTTTAAAAAGCCTTGCAAAATGATATTTGCTAAAACCAGCTATATGAGCCAGATCATCTAGAGCTAAATTTTCAGTGTAGTGTTCATTTATGTAGTAACAGATTTGAATAAATTTCTCAGTGTACTCCTTTGGTTTTTGATTACCTAGATCGAAGCAATCAAGATTCACCGTATAATTTCTTCCTAGAGAAACAAAAAGTTGGAGTAGAGAAGAATAAATTGCCATTTCAGAGAGTGTACGATTATTTATATATTCATCTAAGATATTTAAGAGATTTTCCTTAAAAAAACTATGAATTTGAGGTGTACCTTTAGATGTAATAGTGATAGCAGGAGAAATGAGTGTTAGTACAGATTCAAACTCTTTAAACTGGCGTAGCACATTGACTTCAGCCTGAAAAATAATGCGCCTTCCTGAAGGAGGTGATTGTAAAGCGTGAATGGTACCGGGACAAATTAGAATAATATCAAAAGGATTTAATTCTTTGATAGTGTGGCCTAGTATAACCGTATAGTTTCCAACAAGGGGCATAATAATTTCCATAGGGGTGTGCCAATGTTCAGGATAATTTTCTGCTTTAGTATTATCATAAAGTCTTAGATTAGTATTTTCTTTGAAGGTAACAGTTTCATGCATTCCTTTTAGATGTTCAATCATAATTTAAATCCCTCCTGTGCAATGATTGAGTAAATTGAGCAATATAATAATAAAAATATTTAAAATATTACTAGAAATAAAATATTTACATATAAAGATTTGTTTAGTTTGACTATAAAAATAGCAATAATTTAAATTTTGTTGGCAATTATTAAGTGGTATTAAACATTTTATTAGGCTAAATTATAAGTATAGAAGCAAGTCACAAGTTCTAGAGGGGGTAATGATATGAAGAAAAAATTTATATTTGCATTATTAAGTACTTCTATTATAGCAAGTCTTTTAGGAGGATGTCAGGTTTCTACTGATACAGGAGTAGAAACTACAGAAGAATCATCCAGTACATCTACACAAACAAGTGATAGTAATGCTTCAGAAACAAAGAGTGATACAACAGGAAACGAGGAGAAGATTACTTGGATGTTCTGGGATGACCTTGAAGCAACAGATGACTTAATAACAAAAGGTTATAAGGAAGTAATCGACAGATTTAATGAACAATATAAAGGGCAATATCATGTAGATGTAGTGACTACTAACTTAGAGGAATATGATACTAAGCTTAATGCACTCATTGCTGCAGGGCAGACGCCAGATGTATTTATCTGTAATCCTGGAGCTAACTTAAACCAATATGTTGAAGCAGGTGTTGCAGCAGATCTTACAGATATTTTAACAAATCAAGAGAGTGAATGGTATGGTACTTTCAGTGATGGTATTTTTGAAGGTATTACATATGATGAAAAGATTATGGCAGTTCCAACATGCTTCGCAGCTGCTTGTGTATTCTATAATACTGAAATCTTTGAAAAAGCAGGTGTGCAACCACCAGAAACATTTGATGAACTGTTAGAAACTTGTAAGAAGATTCAAGATGCTGGATATGTACCTATTTCTTGTTCAGCTAATACACCTTGGTGTTTATCTATGGTAGCTGGTTATTTATGTGACCGTCAAGGTGGTCCAGATAACTTAGAAGGTATTATGAATGGTACTTTAGACTGGACTAGCGAAACATTTGTCAAAGCAGCTCATAATCTAAAAGAACTTTCTCAGTACTTCCAAGATACAGCTGCTGGAGATTCTAATGATCAAGCAACAGCAAATTTCTATAATGGAGAAGCTGCTATGCTTGTACAGGGTTCTTGGGCAATAGGTCAAGTTAATGGTAATAATCCTGAATTTGAAGATAAATGTGGTGTATTTAGATTCCCAGGAGTTGATGGTGGTGCAGATCCTAATCGTATGATTGTAAAAACAGATAACTTAGTAATGAGTTCAACAACTGAGCATCAAGATGCATGTATTGCATTGATGAAACAATTTACTGATGACACTGCTCAAAAATATATAGCAGAAGTAGGTGGAAAGATTCCAGTAACTGGTGTAGAAATCGATTATAATAAGGCTCCAAAACAATTATCATACATTCATGATATTTTACAAAGTACAACAGGTACACTTGGATTCTATAATGAATCATTAGGTAGTGTAGAAGCAGGAGATACATTTGATAATGCAATGGTGGAAGTATTCTTAGGTAGTGCGACACCAGAAGAAGCCTTACAAAAGGTACAAGATTACTTTGATAAGAAAGTAAGAAAATAAGTTAAGTTTTCTATAGGCAAATAAATAATGGTATGAAATGTGGGGTGAATAGCCCCATATTTCATATAACAAGAAATAGATAAGTATTTAAAAGCGATAGGAGGCGGCACCTATGGATAAACTCTTAAGAAATAAAAAGGCAATTGTAATATTTATTGCACCTGCTTTTATCTTATTTACACTAGTACTATTTGTTCCAATTCTTCAAGTGATATATTATTCTCTCTGTGAATATGGAGCATTAACTAAACCTGAATTTATAGGGCTTGATAATTATATTGAGCTATTTACTAGTGATGAGACCATGTTAACAGCTCTTAAAAATTCATTTTTCTTTATGATTTTTTCAGTAATATCTCAGCAAATAGTGGGACTATTTTTAGCAGTATTATTAACCAATATAAAAAAGGGAAGGAACTTCTTTAAGAATATATATTATCTACCTTGTGTTCTTTCATCAGCGGCATTAGGTTTATTATGGGCTTTCATGTTTAATCCTAAGATGGGCTTAAATCAGATATTAGCTTGTATAGGGATTGAAGGACCAATGTGGCTATCAGAGACATCTGGATTTATAACACTCCCTATGTGGGTTATTGCATTTGTAGCATTATGGCAATATGTAGGACAAAACATGATGCTTTACATGGCACAGATTATGGGGATTTCTAGAGATGTTTATGAAGCTTCTTATATTGATGGTGCTTCACCAGCAAAATCTTTTATATATATTACCTTGCCATTAATTAAACCTATGATGATTACTTCTATCTCACTTAATTGTATTGGTTCATTAAAGTTTTTTGATCTAATATACAATATGACACAAGGTGGGCCAAATAATACAACTCATGTATTGGCAACTCACTTGTATGAACAAGGATTCAAATACTTCAAATATGGCTATTCTAGTGCCATTGCCGTTGTACTATTAATACTATGTTTACTGGTGACATTTATTATTAATAAATGTATTAAAGTAGATACATACGAAGTGTAAGGGGGATATGGAAATGAGTGAAATTAAAAATTTACAAGATGAAAAATCCATCAGCCCAGTGCAGGTTCAAAAGAAAAATAAAAAACCTATTAGTGTAGCCCAAATACTTATTTACATTTTTTTGTCACTATTAGTAGTCGTTTATATATTCCCTTTACTGTGGATGATTAATGTTTCGTTAAAAACTAATCCAGAGGTGTTTAAATCACCCTTTGCATTGCCAGAGGTGTGGCAGATAGGAAATTATATTTTTGCATGGACAGTAGGGAAATTAGGTATTGCTACTTTAAATTCTGTCCTTGTATGTACTATCGCACTTGTAGTTAGTTTAGTATTTGGTGCAATGGCAGCATTTGCGATTGCAAGAATGAGATGGAAATTTTCTCAGACAGTCATGTCTTATTTCTTAGTTGGTATGATGATACCAATTCATTGTGTACTCATTCCACTATTTGTACGTTTTTCTAAATTAGGAATGACGAATTCCTTAACAGGACTTGTAATTCCATATATAGCATTTTCATTGCCGTTAACTATTTTTCTTTTAGTAGGCTTCTTTAAAAGTATGCCAGGAGAAATGTTTGAAGCAGCTTGTATCGATGGATGTAATATTTATCAATGTTTTGCTAAAATAGCATTGCCATTAGCAAAAACAGGATTTTTTGTATCAGGGCTTATGACATTTGTAGCAAACTGGAATGAACTTCTTTTAGCTATGGTATTTATATCTGATGCTCAGAAGAAAACATTACCTGTAACATTAACCTATTTCGTAGGACCTTATGCAACGAACTATGTACAGATGTTTGCAGCAGTTATTATAGCTATTGCACCAAGTATTATTGTATACTGTCTATTTAGTAATCAAATTGTTGAAGGGCTAACAGTAGGAGCAGTTAAAGGTTAGCATTCCAATAAAAAATAATCAATTTATCAAAGCTTAAAAGGGAGATAAGACTAGTATGAAAACTAGTTTTGTCTCTCTTTTAAGCTATATGGAAATTAAGTAAAGGGAAACTAATATATATTCTGTAGTATTGAATGAGTGCTCTTTTAGACGAAGCAAAATAGTAAAGGCTGCTCCATCCCCAGGGGTATCTGATACAGAAAGTTTAACGAATAGAGTACTTAAGAAGCTTGAAATCGATGATGATAAGTAATATGGTTAAAGAAGAATGAATAGTCTATTATGTATAAAGAAATGTGGATGATAGTATCAGGGAGGTTTTAACGATGAAAGTCATTTTAGTTAATGGGAGTCCTAAAGCAAATGGTTGTACTTTTACAGCGTTAAGTGAAGTAGCAAGTGCTTTAGAGAAAAATGGGATTGAAACAGAGATTTTTCACATAGGTAGAGAGCCACTTATTGGGTGTATGGGATGTGGCGGATGTAGTAAACTTGGAAGATGTATTTATAATGATAGTGTAAATGTTTTTGTAGAAAAAGCAAAAACAGCTGATGGCTTTATTTTTGGATCGCCAGTTCACTATGCTGCGGCATCAGGAGCATTAACATCATTTTTAGATAGAGCATTTTATTCAGGAAAACCACATCTAGAATATAAACCAGGTGCAGTCGTTGTAAGCTGCCGTCGCGGTGGTGCAACAGCAAGTTTTGATCAGCTTAATAAGTACTTTACAATCTCAAATATGCCAATAATTTCTTCACAATATTGGAATATGGTTCATGGTAGCAAACCAGAGGATGTGAAACAAGATTTAGAAGGTATGCAAACTATGAGAACGCTAGGTAATAATATGGCATGGATTTTAAAAGCAATAGAAGTAGGAAAGAAAGTTGGTATTGATAAGCCAGAGAAAGAACCTCAAGTAAGAACAAGCTTTATTAGATAGTGGATTATATAGAAAAAGACTTTAAGAGTAAAATCTTTGAGTCTTTTTTTATATTGAAAAGGAGATTTACTGTTCAATGTACAGGAGATAAGAAAGTGATATAATAGAAGAAAAATACTTAAAGGGGAAAAATTATGAATGAAATAATAGGTTATTTTTTTCATCCAGAAGGGAGTATAGAAGTTTTATTAGAAGGTGAGCAGAAAAGAAGATGGCAAGATGGTATTTTAAAATGGATATTAGTTGCGATTTTATCGGGCTTACTAACTATAGTGATTTATAAGATTGTTGGTGTAGATTTAGAGAGTTTAACAGACACATATGGTGGAAGGATTATACAAGGATTATCAAAGAATAATATAAATGAAGGTATGATATGGTTAAGCTTAGCAGGGGTTAGTATAGGTGAAACACTAATAAGTGCGATTATTAGAGCAGGATTATGGACGGGTTTACTTTATACAATAAGTAAGTTTTTAAAAGATACGATAACCCTAAGGGATATTGTGAATATAAGTGTTTATGCCATATTAACATGGGTTACAGCGCGATTGCTTGAAAGTGTTGTTTTATTAATTATCATGATTTCACCATTTGATACGCTAAATCAAATGTTACTAGGACTAGGAATGTTATTAGGATACTGGTATCTAATTCTTTTCATGATTGGATATAGTATGGCAACAGATAGTACATTTTTTAAAGGGGCTACAGTTGTGGTGATTGGACAAGGCATTATATGGGGAATTGCTAATATCTTTCCCGTATTACAAACAATATTAATATAGTAAGAGGAAAGTTAGTATTACAACTAGTATAAAGTATACAATAGATTTATTTTAATAGAGTAGCTTGTAAGAGATAGCATAATCTCATCCTTAAGAATGAGAAGAATAGAAAAACTAAAAATAAAGGGGATTGGGGAAGAACATTTGATTAAATAACAATAGGGCGATGACACAAATATAGAGGAATAATGTTTCAGCGTCCTATTAATTTATTCGTATAGGATAAGAGAAGTCTAGAATGATATAAAAAAGGAGAATCGGAATAGTATAGGTAAAAGTAGTTTGTCTAATCGATAAATGATAGTTACTAAGAAAAAGGGTAATAATTTAGAAATGAGGAATTAAATATAAAAAGCGAGAAATACTATGTAAGAGGATAATAACGAGGGAGATAAAAGTAAAAATATCAAGGGTTATATAATAATAAAATAAAAAATGATAAAAGTTTAAAAAAGCTGTTGACTTCTTTGTAATTATAATGTAATATTATACGAGTCAGCGGCAAACGGTGCTGATAATAAATGAACTTTGAAAACAAAATAGTAACCATAAAACC
>SVDC01000105.1 GCA_015058045.1 Cellulosilyticum sp. | reverse complement strand
ATATATGAAAAGCCTCGCATAGCGAGGCTCTTTTCTTAGTCTAATCCTTTTTCTTGTTTGATGTACTCTACTACATCACCTACATTTGATACCTTTTCTGCTTCATCATTTGAAATTTCCATTTCAAACTCTTCTTCAATTGCCATAATAACTTGAAATACATCAAGTGAATCCGCATTTAAATCATCTGTAAAAGATGTAGATAAGGTAACTTCATCTTCTGAAATGTTAAATTGATCGCTGATGATTTGTTTTACTTTATCAAATACCATTTGCTTCACACCTCTTATATAATCATTTATAGTTTGATGATAGTATATACACCTTTTATAGTCAATATTAATTTACATTTTCCTCAAATTTAGCCTTTAATTTCTCTACAAGATTATCTTTTATAAAACCTTCAGTTTGTAGAATTGTACTATAAACTTCTTGAGCTTTTGAACTACCATGTGTTTTAACAACTAATCCATTAATCCCTAAGAAAGGTGCCCCTCCCTTAGTAGATACATCAAATTTTTGTTTAATCTGAGAGATTCCTTGCTTCATAAATAAAGCTGCAACTTTTGTTTTTAAATTCCTCAAAAATTCAACTTTAATCATGCCCAGCAACCATTTACCAAAGCCTTCCATGAATTTCAAAATAATATTTCCTGTAAAACCATCACAAACGAGAACATCTACTAATCCTTGAGGAATATCTCTTGCTTCTACGTTACCATAAAAGTTTATATCAGTGCTTTCTGAAAGTAATTTATATGCTTCTTTTGTGAGCTGATTACCTTTTTCTTCTTCTGTCCCAATATTAACAAGTCCTACTTTAGGATTTTTAATTTGTAGACACTCTTCTACATAAACTGTTCCCATACGTGCAAATTGTTCTAAATACTGGGGTTTAGCATCAACATTAGCACCACAATCAATAAGAAGTGAACATCCTGTTTGTGTTGGGATAAAAGGTGCCATAGCAGGTCTTTCAACACCTTTAATTCGTCCTACAAGTAATGTTGCCCCTGTTAATAATGCACCTGTACTTCCTGCACTAATCATTCCGTCCACTTGCTTCTCCTTAACAAGTTTAAGTCCTACAACCATTGAAGAATTTTTCTTTCTTCTAATGGCCATTACAGGGGATTCCCCCATCTCTATGACTTCATCTGCACCAACGATTTCTATCTTCGTCTCATCGTATGTATAGGCAGATAGTTTTTCTTTGATAACAGATTCTTTACCTACTAAAACGAGTGTTGAATCAATGTCTTTAAGTGCCATAATACATCCTTTAATAATTTCATCAGGAGCATGGTCACCGCCCATAATATCGACTGCTATTTTAGACATTTATATCACCTTTATCTTTCTCAAAATCAAAATTAAATATACAAAAAGACAGCTAAAAGCTGTCTCTTTTTAGTATTAGTCTACTTTTACAACAACACGGTTAGCATAAGAACCGCAAGCTTTACATACTCTATGTGGCATCATTAATTCACCACATTTTTGACATTTTACTAAGTTAAGTGGAGAAAGTTTCCAATTCGCTTTTCTTTGGTTTCTTCTGGCTTTAGAAGTTTTTCTTTTTGGTACTGCCATTTCTACACCTCCTCTTAATACTACTCTTCACTTTGCGGGTGAAAAAGATTTCTTAAACCTTCAAGTCTTGGATCTATTTCATCAGAATCACACTGACAAGATTGTTTATTCAAATTCATGCCACAAACTTTACAGATTCCTTTACAATTATCATCATGTAACCATTTCATTGGTACATTTAAAACAATTGATTCTGTGACAACATCTTCAAGTTCAATTTCAAAACCTGAAATTGGCAAGATATCTTCATCGTCATCATTAGGGTCTGTAGAATATCTTTGATAAATCTCTGCTTGAATTCGACAATCGAACTCTTCTAAGCAGCGATCACATAACAGCTTTACAACAGTATCGGCAATGCCTTTTATAACATATCGATTACCCACTTTTGTAACCGTGCCTTTTACATGTGCCTCGCAATCAAGTGATGGATGTAATGGATTCACGCCCTTAAGTGTTATAGGCTGTACCCCATCAATCACTATCTCTGATTTCTTTTTCAGTTCATGGATATTAACTTTCATTTTTTTCACTCCATTAAGTAACACTTCTGTAATTATACATAGACAAACATTATTTGTCAATCATTTATTTAGAAACTAGTTCTACAGTGTCACGAGCAATTACTAACTCTTCATTTGTAGGGATTAATAACATTTTAACTTTAGAAGATTCTTTAGTTAAATCTCTTTCTACACCACGGCATTTATTTTTCTCTGGATCAATTTCAACGCCTAACCATGTTAACATGTTTGCAATTTCTTCACGCATAACAGCATTGTTTTCACCAAGACCACCAGCGAAACAAATTGCATCTACACCGTTCATAGCTGCTGCATATGCACCAATGTATTCAACTACTCTGTGTTGGTATGCATCCATTGTGAAACGACAAGCTTCATCACCCGCTACAACACCATCTTCGATTTCGCGGAAGTCACTTGAAAGACCTGATAACGCTGCAACACCTGATTTTTTGTTCATGATATCATTCATTTCACTCGCTGATAAACCTTCTTTTTCCATTAAGAATGTTACAACAGCTGGATCCATATCACCACAGCGAGTACCCATGATAAGACCTGCAAGTGGAGTGAATCCCATTGTAGTTTCTACTGATTTACCACCGTTAACAGCACAAATAGATGCACCATTTCCTAAGTGACAAACGATAATTTTTGTTTCTTCTAATGGTTTACCAATCATCTCTGCAGCTCTTTGAGATACATATTTGTGAGATGTACCGTGGAAACCATATTTACGGATACCATATTTATTGTAGTATTCTTGTGGAATAGCATACATATAAGCATGTTTTGGCATAGTTTGGTGGAATGCTGTATCGAATACTGCTACCATTGGTACACTTGGCATTAATTCACGACAAGCATCGATACCTGTGATGTTAGCTGGGTTGTGAAGTGGTGCAAGTGCAGAACACTCTTTAATTGCTTCTTCAACTTCTGGAGTAATTACAACAGATTTATTGAATTTTTCACCACCATGAACAACACGGTGACCTACTGCAGAAATTTCTTCTGGTTTACAACAAGCTGTGCTGCCTTCTGTAAGCATAGAAAGTACTTTTGCAATAGCAACTTTATGGTTAGGGAAATCTACCATAACTTTAACGCTATCTTGACCTTCTGTTGTATGTTTAATGAATGAACCATCAATACCGATTCTTTCGCAAATACCTTTTGCGATTACTTGTTCATTTTCCATGTTTAATAATTGATATTTTAATGAAGAACTTCCGCAGTTTACTACTAATACGTTCATCTTTTACACTCCTTGTTAAAACATTATTTAAGATAATTATTACATTGTTTGTGCTTGTACAGCAGTGATTGCTACAACACCAACGATATCTTCAGCTGAACAACCTCTTGATAAGTCGTTAACTGGTTTTGCAATACCTTGTGTAATTGGTCCATAAGCTTCTGCTTTTGCAAGTCTTTGAGTTAATTTGTAACCGATATTACCAGCATCTAAATCTGGGAATACTAATACGTTTGCTTTACCTGCCACTTCACTACCTGGCGCTTTTGCACTACCTACTGAAGGTACAATTGCAGCATCAAGTTGGAATTCACCATCTAATTTAAGTTCTGGCGCTTCTTCTTTTGCAATACGTGTAGCTTCTACTACTTTATCTACATCAGCATGTTTTGCACTACCAAATGTAGAATGAGAAAGCATTGCTACAATTGGCTCTTCACCAACTAATTGCTTAAAGCTTTTAGCTGAACTTTGTGCGATAGCAGCTAATTCTTCTGAATTTGGATTTTGATTAAGTCCAGCATCAGAGAATACAAATGTACCATTTGCACCGTATTCGCAGTTTGGAACTACCATTACGAAAAATGCAGATACAAGTTTAGTATTAGGCGCTGTTTTAAGGATTTGTAAACATGGTCTAAGTACGTTAGCTGTTGAGTTAACTGCACCTGCAACCATACCATCAGCTAAACCTTTTTTAACCATCATAACACCTAAGAATAAGCCATCGCCTTTAAGAAGCTCTGCAGCTTTTTCAGCTGTCATACCTTTTTTCTCTCTTAATTTCACTAACTCTTCTACATAAGCATCCATTTCAGCAAATGTTTCAGGGTCTATAATTGTTGCACCTGATAAATCAAGATCAGCTGCAGCTTCTTTGATTTTTGCTTCATTACCAATTAAAACAACATTTGCAATACCTTCTGCTAACACTTGGTGTGCAGCATTTAATGTACGCATATCTGATGTTTCTGGTAATACAATTGTTTTTTTGTCGCTTTTTGCTCTTGCTTTAATACTATCTATAAAAGACATCTGGATAACCCCTTTCGACTATACTTTAAATTACCCTCAGCTACTATTATATTCAATGTATCTCGTGTATACAAGAGTGAAATCAAAAAATATTTCCTTTTTCTTCTTTATCTCACGTTAATTTTAAGATACAATATTATCCATATTAATTACTCTAAAGGAGAAAAACTATGGAAATTACAGGGATTATAGCTGAATATAACCCTTTTCACAATGGGCATTACTATCAAATTCATCAAACAAAAAATCAGACTAATTGCGATGCTGTTGTTGCGGTTATAAGTGGTAACTTTACGCAACGTGGCCAAGCAGCTATTACAGATAAGTTTACCCGCACCAAAATGGCCCTCTTAAATGGTGTAGACTTGGTACTCGAATTACCTATCCCTATTGCAACCGCTAGTGCAGAATTCTTTGCATCCGGTGCTATTAGTCTATTTGAACAAAGTCAAATCATTACTTCACTTTCTTTTGGTTCTGAGTGTGGTAATCTTCCACTCCTTCATAAAATTGCCACATCACTCATTCATGATGATTCTTCCATCACCCCTCTTGTCAAGCATTACCTTAAACAGGGTTTAAGTTTTCCTAGAGCACGCCAACAGGCGCTTATCGATTTCCTAAATCATTCTTACGACACAAATCATACAGAACTAACGGAAATACTTCAGAATCCTAATAATATACTAGGAATAGAATATATCAAGGCCCTTACTAAATGGCATTCTTCAATTAAGCCGTTTACTATCAAACGAGAAGGTGCCCATTATCATGAAGACTGTATTGTAGGCTCTATCGCCTCTGCAACAGCTATTCGAAAAGCTCTTCAAACAGGAGATGACTATCAATCTAGTATGCCATCATCTGCTGCACAACTCCTAACAGTTTCTTCGCTCCCTTCCATGGAAAAGTTCAGTGCATTTTTACACTACAAACTTATGTTTTCCACAGTTGAAGATTTGTATGCGACTTGGGATATTCCAAAAGATTTAATTAATACATTCATAAAACATATTTCAAAAGCACCGTCTTACGAAGAACTTGTTAACCTTTCAACTTCTAAAACCTATACGCGTTCTACTGTTCAACGTAGTTTACTTCGAATTTTACTAGATCTGAAAACAACTGATCTAGGCAAACTCTCACCAACTATTAAAACACCATACATTCGTGTATTAGGTTGTAAAAAGGATTATACATGGCTTTTAAAAGCACTTACTCAATCCGCTACAATACCAGTTATTACAAACTTAAACAAACAATATAAAACCTTAAATAGCCTTCAAAAAAAATGGATTGACTATGAACTAAAAGCAACTCAATTATATGCCTATGCTACTTCTAATCCTAGACTTGCTATGAGTGATTTTACACAGTCCTTCATTATTTTATAAGTATAAAGTGCCAAAATGAGTATTTTTTATTTTTGGCACTTTATACTTTTTTATATATCCTACACTTCATCTGTTATTATTTCATTGCTCACTTCATATATTAAATATAATCTGGACAAACCAAGGAGGCTTCTCATGAAAAAACGAACTATTCTTACCACAGGACTTTTACTTCTTATGCTCTTGCTACTTTGCTTTCCCAATCTTTGTCTTCAAGCAGCCCAAAGTGGACTTCTTTTATGGTTTAACAAAGTTTTACCCTCTTTACTTCCTTTTATAATTTTTATCAACATTTTAGTCCCACTTAATGGTTTACAAGGATTTATTTCTTGGTGCACTCCTTTATCTAGATGCATTTGGCATCTACCTGGTGAAAGTTTCTTTGCTTTTATAATAGGCCTTATTGCAGGTTATCCCATGGGAGCAAAAATCATTAAATCATTCTACATAGAACATAAACTCACCAAAGAAGAAGCTGAACGTAGCCTGTGTTTTTGTAACAACTGTGGTCCATTATTTATTATTGGCACAATTGGGACAGCCATGCTTTCTAAGACATCCATCGGTTACTTCCTCTTGTTTATCCATATTCTTTCTGCATGCATTATGAGTTTTCTTATTACACGAGGTTTATCTAATACTTTTTCCACTACTTCTAAACAATCATTATCTAATACAACGCCATCTCTTTTTAGTTTATTTAACCTCGCTATTAGTAATTCAATGGATACGATTGTATGTGTAGGTGGTTATATCATTTTCTTCTCTGTAATTCTTTCTTTATTTACCCAAACACCTTTGGCTTCTCATTTTCTAACTTTTCTTTTTCCAAAGGACACAGATTATATCATTATAAAAGGGATTTTTTCAAGTTGTCTTGAGTTATCAAATGGTGCCTATACATTAAGCACCCTCCCTATCTCCGCTTATTCTTTAGCACTTTTATCTGCTGCTATCGGTTTTGGTGGCATCTGCGTCTACTTTCAATCCTTATTTGTTTTAGAAGATAGTCCTTTTGATACCAAACCTTTTTTTCTATCAAAATGTATTCAAGGTTTTTTAAGTTTTGCACTAACACTTTTATTCTATCCATTTTATATCAAATTGTTTCAACCTGACCTTGCCCACAGTTTGTATACATTAAATACAAACTTTACATTGGATCCTTTGAGCACTTCTCTTTTTATAATCGCTTTATGTATACTATTCAGTCAACTTCTATTTCATTCTCCTCCCCCCAACATCACCTTCGACAAAATCTTGTCTTGTTTTATAAATAAAAAGAAGCTCTGAAAAAT
>SVDC01000014.1 GCA_015058045.1 Cellulosilyticum sp. | reverse complement strand
CCGCCGTATACGGAACCGTACGTACGGTGGTGTGAGAGGTCGGATAATCAATTAATGATTATCCTCCTACTCGATTATCATTAGATGAGATGTACATAAAAGTAGTTAAAATGTAAGAAAAATTCAGTACAGAGGGTATACTTATTTAAGACAAATGTTTAAGACATGAAAAGGAAACAAGCGTGTCATAATAAAAATAAAAGTTACAAAAAAGGTCGAACATGTGTTTGAAAAAGATGATGAGAAATGTTATAATAGCACATAGCAAATAGAAAAATAAAGAAGGGGACACATATGAAGAATAATAAGATTGTCATTAAGGGTGCTAAAGAGCATAACTTAAAAAATGTTGATTTGGAATTAGATCGTGACCAATTAATTGTTTTTACAGGGCTTAGTGGTTCGGGAAAGTCTTCATTGGCCTTTGATACCATTTATGCAGAAGGACAGAGACGTTATGTAGAATCACTTTCTGCTTATGCAAGACAGTTCTTAGGGCAAATGGATAAACCAGAGGTAGAAAGTATTTCGGGTTTGTCACCAGCCATTTCTATAGATCAAAAAACAACCAGTAAAAATCCACGTTCTACAGTAGGAACGGTTACAGAAATTTATGATTATTTACGTTTATTATTTGCCCGTGTAGGGGTACCACACTGTCCTAAATGTGGTAAGGAAATTAAGAAACAAACCGTGGATCAAATCGTAGATACTTTAATGAAATTAGAAGAACGTACAAAAATCCAACTACTAGCCCCTGTTGTAAGAGCCAGAAAAGGGATGCACGAAAAAGTACTGGACACTGCTCAGAAACAAGGCTATGTAAGAGCACGTATTGATGGTGAAATGTATGATTTAACAGAGGAAAATGTTCAGCTAGAGAAAAATAAGAAGCATACCATTGAAATTGTTGTGGATCGTTTAGTGATTAAGGCGGGAATTGAAAAACGTTTAACGGATTCTATTGAAACGGTTATGAAACTTGCGGATGGTTTAATGCTAGTAGATGTAGTAGGACAAGAAGAAATGCGTTTTAGTGAAAGTTTATCTTGCCCAGATTGTAATATTAGTGTAGAAGAACTAGAGCCGCGTTCTTTCTCTTTCAATAATCCACAGGGTGCATGCCCAGCTTGTACAGGATTAGGTGAGCATTTAGAAGTAGATCCAGAACTAGTTATTCCAATTCCAAGTTTAACTTTAAGAGAGGGGGCCATTGCTGTTCCAGGATGGGGTTCTATTGGTAATTCAGATAGCTATGCTTACGCTCTGTTTACAGCTTTAATGGAAAAATACCACTTTGATTTAGATACGCCATTTAATGAGCTTCCAGAAAAAATTCAACATATGATTTTATATGGAACAGGCAAGGAAACCATATCTTTTACTTTTTCAGGCATGTATGGCACGAAACACTATGAATATGCTTTTGAAGGTGTTTTAGCGAATACGAAAAAGCGTTATGATGAAACATACTCTGATTCAGCAAAACAAGAGTATGAAGCTTTAATGACAAGTGTGCCTTGTTCTACTTGTAAAGGAGCACGTTTAAAACCTGAAGTTTTAGCTGTTACCGTAGCAGATAAAAATATTGATGAATTAACTCATTATTCCATTGGAGACTTAAAAACATTCTTTGAGCAAGTAAAGCTTTCAGAAAGACAATTAGCCATTGGAGAGCGTATTTTAAAAGAAATTAATGCAAGACTTGGTTTCTTAGTAGATGTAGGATTAGACTATTTAACGTTATCTCGTTCATCTGGAACTTTATCAGGTGGGGAAGCACAGCGTATTCGTTTGGCAACGCAAATTGGTTCAGGGTTAGTAGGGGTCCTTTATATTTTAGATGAACCAAGTATTGGGCTTCATCAACGTGATAATGATAAACTGATTCAAACATTAGTGAAACTAAAAAAACTAGGAAATACTCTAATTGTGGTAGAGCATGATGAAGATACCATGTATGCAGCAGACTGGATTGTTGATATTGGTCCAGGTGCAGGGGAGCATGGTGGAGAAATTATTGCTTCGGGACCAGTAGAAACTATTTTAGCTTGTGAAGACTCTTTAACAGGTGCCTATTTAAGTGGACGTAAAGCTATAGAAATACCAGCTGTACGTCGTAAAGGCAACGGAAATACATTAACTTTAACAGGGGCAAAAGCTAACAATTTAAAGAATGTTACATTAAAATTACCACTAGGGACTTTAACTTGTATTACAGGCGTTTCTGGTTCAGGTAAAAGCAGTTTAATTAATGAAATCTTGCTTAAGCGTTTAGCAAGAGATTTAAATAGAGCAAAGGTTAAACCGGGTCCACATAAAGAAATTAAAGGGATGGAGCATCTAGATAAGGTTATTAATATTGATCAGTCTCCAATTGGACGAACACCACGCTCTAATCCAGCCACCTATACAGGGGTGTTTGATCAAATTCGTGATTTATTTGCCCAAACACAGGAAGCGAAGATGAAAGGCTATCAAAAAGGACGTTTTAGTTTTAATGTAAAAGGTGGACGTTGTGAAGCTTGTCAAGGAGATGGGATGATTAAAATTGAAATGCACTTTTTGCCAGATGTATATGTCCCATGTGAATCATGTAAAGGCAGTCGATATAATAGAGAAACTTTAGAAGTGAAATATAAAGACAAATCTATTGCAGATGTACTGGATATGACCATTGAAGAAGCCGTTAAGTTCTTTGAAAATATTCCAAGTATTGCACGTAAGCTGCAAACTTTAGCAGATGTAGGGCTATCTTATATTCGTCTAGGACAACCTTCTACAACTTTATCAGGAGGGGAAGCACAACGTGTCAAATTAGCTACAGAACTTAGTAAACGTAGTACAGGTAAAACAATCTATATTTTAGATGAACCAACAACAGGACTTCATTTTGCTGATGTAGACAAACTTATTGGTATCCTACAACGTTTAGTAGACTCAGGTAACTCAGTTGTAGTCATTGAACACAACTTAGATGTGATTAAAGTTGCAGACCATATTATTGATATGGGGCCAGAGGGTGGATTTAGAGGTGGTACGATTGTGGCTCAGGGAACACCAGAACAGGTTATGAAAAATGAACAATCCTATACAGGGATGTTTTTAAAGAAACACTTAGAACAGCAAAATAGAAAATAAGTAGAAATAAAAGCCGTATATCCCACTTTTACGTGGGATATACGGCTTTTATTTAAAATGAGTATCAATCAATCTCATACTAATAGTATAAGTAATTTGTTTACTAATATTAGTAGATACGTTAGATTAATATTCGAAAGTTTTTGTAGATACTTTACCGTCTGCATTAATAGATGCAATTACATTGGTAGTATTATAGTAAACATCAATATTCACTTCATAGCCATTAGTTAAATCCATAAGCGCTTCTTGAAGGTCTTCTAATTGATCTTCAACAGCATATTTACGTTCAGAGTCAGTGAGTTTTCCTGATAGTAGATTATTTGTTTTAGTTTGCCCCCAAGTTGTTTTAAAGGTCTCATCTGGTGAAAGATAAAGTTTAACATTAACAGTAGATTTAGCGTCTCTAATAGCAACATCATAGCTATTAATATATAAAGAGCTAAAGCCAATGTTGTTAAAGTAGAAGTAGTTACCAGTTTCATCTTCAAGAATTTCTTTAATGCCTTCTTCATCAAAAGAGTGTGCATATGAATATTTACCAGTTTTGCTTCTTGTAAAGCTTGCTTTTTCTAGACTTTCATTTGTATATTCGATTGTACCAGAGATAGCAATATCTTGGTGTTTGCTAGCAATAAAATCACCAAGTTTTTTCATATAAGTTTCAATCTTAGATGTAGATAACTTTTCATAAGATGTATTTTCTGATCTTGTGTCATAAGCAATATTTACATTAATTTCATTACCAGAAAGGGATAAGGTATAATAGAAAGAAATATTGCTGAAGAAATCTGCGTACTCTGTGTTGAGTTCATTTTCTGTTACTTTAAGTTGATCAGTTGTAATAGTTGAACCTGATGTATTGTTATTAACTTGTGTGTTATTATTAATCATTTCATTTGCTTTATATTGAGCAAGTTCAGTTTTAGCAGCATTCAGTTCTTGTTGAAGTGCTGCAATTTGATAATTTAAGTTTGTAATTTCAGCTTGAGATGTAGCATTATTTGTATTATTTGAAGCGCCACCTGATAAAGCAACGGTATTAGTTGTTGGTTGCCAGTTTGCAGTTGCACCAAAAATATCACTAATAGCACGAAGTGGTACATAAACAGTGCCATCTACTGAAAAAGGTTCTTGTGCAATTGTTTGTTGAACGTTATTGTATGTAACTTTAATATCTCTATATGTAGCTTGAAGACTGCGTGTAGCTTGAGCGGCAGTAACAGAACCAGCACCAACAATACCGCTAAGTCCTAGAACTAAGCAAAGTTTTTTGTAGTTTTTGCTCATTTTCATATTATTCTTTCCTCCTAAAAAATAATGAATTTTAATATAAAATACAATATTAGTATAATGCGATTAGACATAAATGGCAATTATTCTTGCGAAAATATCATATGTTTTTAAAAAGAATGAAATAATATAGTAATATATGGGGCTATGGTATAATAATAGTAAGAGAAGGATAAAGGAGGTAGGCCAATTTCAGATGTTTCATATTGAAGAAGAACTAAAAAAATTACCAGATTCACCAGGTGTTTATTTGATGAAAGATGATACTGGTCATATTATTTATGTTGGAAAGGCCATTAATTTAAAAAATAGAGTGAGACAATATTTTCAAAGCTCTAAAAATCATTCCATTAAAGTCAAAAAAATGGTTCAACATATTGCCAGTTTTGAATATATTATCACACGTTCTGAGGTAGAAGCCTTAGTTTTAGAGTGTAACTTAATTAAGAAGTATGATCCTAAGTATAATATTAGGCTAAAAGATGATAAAACATATCCTTATATTAAAGTGAATGTACAGGATCCCTTTCCTAAAATGACAGTGGTTAGACAAATGAAAAAGGATGGGGCAAGATATTTTGGACCTTATACCAATACATCAGCTATGTGGGAGATTGTTGAGATTATTAAAAATACATGGACGCTGAGGACCTGTTCTAGAAATTTACCAAAGGATATTGGAAAAGAAAGAGCTTGTTTAAATTGCCATATTGGAAAATGTGATGCACCTTGTGAAGGTAAAATCAGTCAAGAAGAGTATAGAAAAATGACTGATGAAGTAGTGAGTTTTTTAAGTGGAAATTATAAAGAAGTTATTAAAAGACTTAAGGAAGAGATGCTCCTAGCGTCAGAGGAACTACAATTTGAAAGAGCAGCTACTTTAAGAGATCAAATAATGGCGATTGAAAAGATAGAGCAAAAGCAAACTGCTACTTTAAGTTCTATGCTAGATCAAGATATTATTGCCTTTGCTAAAAGTCCAGAAGATACATTGGTACAAGTTTATTTTGTGAGACAAGGTAAATTAGTAGGGAGAGAGCATTTTTATCTAGATGGAACGGAAGATGAAGTGATTGAAGATATTTTTAGGGACTTTTTAGTACAATTTTATGCCAATGCAACCTTCATTCCAAAAGAAATTGTCATTGAACGTACCCCTAGTGAATTAGAAGTTTTAGAAAACTATTTAGCAGAAAAAAGAGGAAGCAAAGTTCAAATTGTTGTGCCACAAAAAGGACAAAAACATGGACTTATGGAGCTTGCAAGTAAAAATGCAGAAGTAACGCTTAGTCAATTTGGAGAGCACATTAAGAAAGAACAGGAACGTACCCAAGGTGCATTAGAAGAGATTCAGCAAGCAGTAGGATTAGAAAAACGTCCTTATCGTATGGAAGCATATGATATTTCCAATACACAAGGGATTCAATCTGTAGGTGGAATGGTTGTTTTTGAAGGTGGAAAACCTAAGAAGAGTGATTATCGTAAGTTTAAGATTAAAAGTATTTTTGGACCTAATGATTATGGCAGTTTAGAAGAAGTACTAGACCGTCGTTTTAATCGTATGAAAACAGAAAAGGCAGAAAATAGTTTTACAAAGATGCCAGATTTAATTTTAATGGATGGTGGTAAAGGACAAGTAAGTGTAGCAGAAAAAGTCATGGAACGCTATGCTTTAAATATTCCTATCTGTGGCATGGTAAAAGATGATCGCCACCGTACAAGAGGTTTATTATATCAGGGAGAAGAGGTCCTTTTAGATCCACGTTCAGAGGGCTTTAAGCTTATTACAAGGGTACAAGATGAGGTGC
The DNA here is from genome assembly GCA_015058045.1 of Cellulosilyticum sp. GTDB lineage: Bacteria > Bacillota > Clostridia > Lachnospirales > Cellulosilyticaceae > Cellulosilyticum. The sequence continues at coordinate 74,889 of SVDC01000014.1, read as the reverse complement.
ATCGATTTTCTATTGAATACCATAAAAAACTTCGTAGCAAGGCACAAGTTCAATCTATCTTAGATGAAATTCCTGGAATTGGAAAGGAAAGAAAGAAACATCTTTTAACTCACTTTAAAAGTGTAGAGAATTTAAAAAATGCAAGTTTAGAAGAAATTGAAGCATGTGAAGGCATTCCACAAAACGTAGCAAGTAATATTTATGAATACTTTCATGGAAAGCATAGGGGATAAAAAGAATAAGACAATAAATTCATATAAATTTGTCAATATCATAGATAGGAAATAAAGTATGAAAATGCTATAATATAAGGGCTAAAGATTGGGCTTAAGGAGGAAAAAAATGTATTTTGTTACAGTAGAACAGATGAAAGAACAATTAAAGGTTGAATTACTCACACCGGAGATTGAATTAAAACATCGTAAGATTACAGAGTGTGACGTTAATAGACCAGCATTACAACTAGCAGGTTTTTTTGATTATTTTGATCCCACTAGATTACAAATCATTGGGAAAGTCGAGCACACTTATCTAGAAAAAATGAGTGAAGAAGAACGTAATAAGAAAATTAGACGTTTGATGAGCTATAAAGAAATTCCATGTATTGTTCTATGTCGTGATGAACTGACTGTATTTCCTTATATGTTAGAATGTGCTAGAGAAAATAATATTCCTATTTTTAGGACCAATATGCCGACCAGTAGTTTTCTAGCAGAGGCTAATAGATGGCTTCATGTGGAACTTGCACCAAGACTTTCTATGCATGGTGTATTAGTGGATATCTTTGGTGAAGGGGTTTTAATTACAGGGGAAAGTGGGATTGGAAAAAGTGAAACAGCCCTTGAGCTCATCAAACGTGGACATCGCTTGGTAGCAGATGATGCTGTAGAAATTAAAAAGGTTTCAGAAAAAACACTTTTGGGGTCAGCTCCAGAGGTAATCAGACATTTTATTGAAGTAAGGGGAATTGGAATTGTAGATATTAAACAAATTTTTGGTGTATGTGCAGTAAAAGAAGCTAAAAATATTGATTTAATTATTCGTTTAGAAGCTTGGGATCAAACGAAGCAGTATGATCGTTTAGGATTAAGTAATGAATATACAGATATTATGGGGATTAAGGTAGTAACTAATGCTATTCCAATTCGACCAGGGCGTAATGTAGCTATTATTTGTGAAACAGCAGCTATTAACTTTAGACAAAAGAAAATGGGATATAATGCAGCAGAGGCATTAAATGATCGTGTCATGAATAATTTACAAAAAAATAAATATTAAAAGTCATATTAGGGAGGATTCGCATGTATTACTTAGGTGTAGATTTAGGTGGAACAACAATTAAAGTAGGATTGGTGAATGAAACATATCAGATTATTCAAAGTATCAGTGGTCCTACAGGTCGTGAAAGAAGCTTTGAAGAAGTGCTGAAAGATATGGCAATGCTTTGTAAGGCAGTAATGGATAAGGAAGGGATTACAGAAGAAGACATTCATTCTATAGGAATTGGGAGTCCAGGGATTGCTTCACCCAATGAAGGTGTTATTTTATCATCTAGTAACTTAAACTTTGACCATGTAAATGTACGACATGAAATCCAAAAGTATATTCATACTGATGTCTATGTAGAAAATGATGCAAACTGTGCAGCACTCGGAGAAGTTATTTGCGGCGCTGCAAAAGGTGAAGACAATGTTATTGTTGTTACACTGGGCACAGGTGTAGGCGGTGGCATTATTGCAAATGGTAAAATTAATAGAGGAAGTTTCTTTGGTGCAGGAGAAATTGGGCATCAAGTGATTAGTTTTGAGGGTGGACTTCAATGTGGATGTGGACGTAAAGGATGTTGGGAGCAATATGCTTCAGCAACAGCACTTATTAGACAAGCAAAAGAAGCAGTAGCTAAGCATCCAGAAAGTCAGATTTTAGCTTTAGCTAAAGATGGTAAGATAGAAAATATTAATGCAAAAGTCGTATTTGATGCAGCTAAGACAGGGGATAAGGTAGCAAGTGATGTTTTGGAGACTTACTATAAATATATTGCTTGTGGTTTAACCAATCTTATCAATACTTTAGAACCTAGTATGATTGTATTAGGTGGAGGAATGAGTGCACAAAAAGAGTATTTAACGAACCCAGTAACAAAATATGTACAAGAAGAAATGTATGGTGGTTTATCTTTAAAAACGAAGATTACAGCAGCAACATTAGGAAATGATGCGGGGATTATTGGCGCTGCTTTCCTAGGAACCACTCTATAAAGTGTACATAAAGGCTTTAAAAAAATAGGGATTAAAAGGGAAAATAGAGGTATATAAGTATCATATACCTCTATTTTTTTTGAAATGATAGAAAATAGCTATAAAAATAGTGCCAGATAAATACTATTGTAGCTTATTGGTTATTTTAAGGAAAAATGTTATAATAGCACTATTACCAAGTAAGGAGGAGCTTAAAACATGAATACGCAAAATAACGAGGCACTCACTTTAGACGTTAAGTTTAAAGTAAAAGATGTTTTAAGATATAATGCATCTGTTGCAAGAAAAAATATTGTAAACTGTCTGATCATTGCTTTAGGGCTAGGGGTATTAGTTTACTTCTTCTATAAGATGTTTACTTCAGGAGAACGAATGGACATTTTCGTTGCACGTCATATTGTTCTACTGGTTGTACCTGTTTTAATTTTTATTATGATTCCATGGAGAGTATGGAAGATTACACTAACACAAATGCAGCAACCAGCTTTTGCTTATGGTGTTGTTTATACTTTTTCAAAGGAACACATTGTATTAGATATAGGAGAAGCTAGCGAAGCAATTAATTGGGATGTTTTTGCAAAAATCATTGAAACTAAAAATGACTTTAGATTTTATGTGAATCACATTAGTGCCCAAATTATTCCTAAGCACAATATGACAAGTGAACAATTACAAGAACTAAGAAAGATGATTGGCGAAGTTGCACCTGATAGAAGCCAATTAAGATAAATGAAAGTAGGAACTCATGGAGAAATTATTTCACCTTTCCACTACAAGTAAGCAACTGGGTTTGTTTAATGGAGATTGGAAAGAAATTCAAAGCTTTATTTATAAAAATAAAATGGATGGTATTGAATTAGGTTTAACAATGGACTATGACCTAAGTTTAATTCCTAAAGAAATTGTTCAAGGTGTCCATTTAAGTTTTTATCCGATGTGGTTAGACTTTTGGAGGGGAAACAAGGCACAATTAGACAAGCAATTTGCTTCTAGAGAAGAACTTTATAATTACTATAAAGGAGAAAGTCCAGAAGACATTGTTAATAGCTATCGTAAACAATTTGAAAGAGCAAGAAGTTTAGAAGCAAAGTATATGGTGTTTCATGTAAGTCATGTTTTACCAGAGGATTCTTTTACTTATACTTTTGAGTATAGCGATTACGAAGTTATGGAAGCTACGATCGAATTAATCAATCAGGTCTTTAAAAAAGAAGACGATGGACCATTATTACTTTTTGAAAACCTATGGTGGCCAGGACTGAACTATAAAGATCCAGAGCTTACTAAATGGTTTATTGAACAAATTGAATATCCTAATAAAGGATATTTAGTAGATGTATCTCATCTTACTTTAAATAATAATGAAATTGGAACTGAGAAAGAGGCCTATGCCTATATTAAAAAAACAATTGAGGCATTAGGAGAAACAAGAAAATGGATTAAGGGTGTTCACCTCAATAAAGCTTTACCTAAACGCTATATGAGTCGTGATCATAGTTACTTACTTAAAAAATATCAAGAAACAAAAGATAGTAAACAAAAATTAGCCATTTTAAAAAGACATATTCATGCTTTAGATGGACATATACCTTTTGATCATCCATTAGCTAAAAAGATTATACAAGTGATTAATCCGCAGTACTGTGTTTATGAAACAGCACCGGAAAGTCGATATGAGTTAGCTTACTTTATTAAGAAACAAAATGAAGCATTAAGTTAAATAAGTGAAATACTAAATAATAATTAAAAGTGCTTAGCCTATGAGTTATTTATAAAAAAAGAAATCGTAGCGTTAAGTACTTTTTTGTTGCAAAAGGGCCATAAAAATCTTAAAAAAATGGGTTAACTTGACAAAAAACCACTTTTTACATATAATACTTTTGTAACAATTACTTAACTAAGTTGTAATTTATCAAAATGAATTAATAATAAGTGAGAAAATAAGTCGAAAAATATAAATATAAGATAATGTCAAAGACACAAAAACAAGGAGGACCTGAGCGTGAGTATGATTAAGACATTAAAAGTAGCTGTTGTAGGGGCAATCATGATGATTCCAACATTTGCTTTTGGACAAGCATATGGAACAGTTGCAACACAAACGTTAAATGTAAGAGAAGGGGCAAAATTAGAGGCATCTATTGTAAAACAAGTAGGCCTTGGAGAAGATGTAGAAATTGTATCTCAACAAGATGGTTGGTTAAAAATTATCTTAGAAGATGATGCAAGAGCATATGTAAAAGCAGAGTATATCAATGTACATAGGGTTGTGGCAGTGGTAGATGTAAATGATGGATTAAATGTAAGAGATTATCCGTCTACAGAAAATGGAAATATTATTGGACGTTTTGAATCAGGAGATGAAATTTCTGTACTTTACCGTGTAGGGGATTGGTATAAAGTAAGTCAAGAAGGATTTGAAGGGTTTGTACACAAAGATTATGTAAAAAATAGAAGTCAAGTAGACTTCTTAAGTTACTTACCTACAGCAAAACTAACAGAAGTTAGACGTATGACAGTAACACAAGAAGAAGCTTTAGCAGCAATGGTTGAAGTAGAGCAGCAAGAACAAGAGCAAACTAATAATTCACAACAATCAAGTAGCTCAACAAATAGTTCATCAAGTAAGCCATCATCAAATAGTAGCTCATCAAGTAAGCCATCATCAAATAGTAGTTCGTCAAGCAAACCATCTACTAATAGTGGCTCATCAAGTAGTAATAACCAATCTTCATCAACTGGTTCAGCTACGGGAGCATCTATTGTAAGCTATGCAAAACAATTCTTAGGTAATCCTTATGTATATGGTGGAAATAGCTTAACAAATGGTGTAGACTGTTCAGGATTTACATCACAAGTTATGAGACACTTTGGCATTAGCTTAAATAGAAGTTCTTCATCACAATATGCAAACAATGGTTACCATGTAAGTAGTGATAACTTACAACAAGGGGATTTACTATTCTACGGTTATAATGGAAGAGTATCTCACGTTGCGATTTATATTGGTGGTGGTCAAATCATCCATGCAAATGATGAAAGAACTGGTATCTGTATTGGAAATGCATTCCCATCAAGAGGAAAACCATATATTGGTGCAAAACGTGTTATTTAATCAAATAATATAAAAAAGAAGAGAGCAAATAAGTTCTCTTCTTTTTTTATGGGAAAAAATCAAAATATTATATATAATATGCTATAATAATAAATAAATTTTTTGTTTTATCGATAAAAGTAAGGAGAATAGATATGCTTGAAATTAAAAACATGACCTATGAGATTCAAGATAACGGACAAACAAGGACGATTTTAAGCGATGTAAGTTTACAGATAGAAAAAGGTAAAATCTTAGTCATTACAGGTCCTAATGGGGGAGGTAAATCGACGCTAGCTAAATTATTAATGGGGATTATTCAGCCAACAGCTGGTCAGGTTTTATTAAATGGGGAAGATATTACAGCATGTAATGTAACGGAGCGTGCAAGAAGAGGATTAGGGTATACTTTTCAGCAATCACCACGTTTTAAAGGAATTACCGTACGTAAATTGCTTGAACTATCAGCAGGTAAATCCTTAACAGAAGATGAATGTTGTCAGTATTTGTCAGAAGTAGGTATGTGTGCTAAAGATTATTTAAATCGTGAAGCAGATGCCTCTTTGTCAGGTGGAGAAATGAAGCGTATTGAAATTGCTACACAGCTTATTAAAGACTCAGAGTTTACCATATTTGATGAACCTGAAGCGGGCATTGATTTATGGAGTTTTTCATTACTTGTCAATACCTTTAATCATTTAAAGGAAAAGGGAGATAGAGGTCTAATTATTATTTCACATCAAGAAAAACTCATTCAAATGGCGGATGAAATTATGGTTTTATCTGAAGGTAAAATTACTAAAAAAGGTAAGGCAGATATGATTTTAGACCCAACTAAGTGTAAAAAAATGTCATGCTAAAAGGAGGGAGCCATTTTTAGGAAGTGGCAAAAACTATGGAACTTAGTCAAAAAGCTAAAAATTTATTAAAAACTATTGCAGATATAGAAGGACCAATAGAAGGCGCCTATAATATAAGAAGTAATGGAAAGGGTATTGAGCGTTTTTCAACAGATCATATTAAAATTGTATCTAAGGAAGATAAGCCTGGCATGGATATTATAGTAGAGCCTTTTACCAAGAAAGGAAGCGTACATATTCCTGTTATTATAACGGAAACAGATTTTAGTGACCTAGTTTATAATGATTTTATCATTGGGGAAGGTGCTGAGGTAACGATTATTGCTGGATGTGGTATTCACAATTCAGGACATGCCAAAAGTGAGCATGATGGGGTGCATACTTTTAAACTTGAGAGAAATGCACATCTTAAATATGTAGAAAAGCACTATGGAGAAGGGGAAGGTACAGGAGAACGTGTACTTAATCCTACCACCATTATTTATATGGAGGAAGGCGCTACTTGCGAAATGGAAACCGTTCAAATAGGTGGTGTAACTTCAACTAAAAGAGAAACAGAAGCTTTCCTGGAGAAAGAGGCTAAACTCATTGTAACGGAACGCTTAATGACCCATGACAGACAAGAGGCATATTCTGATATGATCGTTCACTTAGATGGTGAAGCATCTAGTGCCCAGATTATTTCTCGTAGTGTAGCAAGGGATGATTCTATTCAAGTATTTCATCCTATTGCACAGGGGAATAATGTATGTAAAGCCCATATTCAATGTGATGCCATTTTAATGGATCATTCAAAAGTACGTTCTATTCCTGAGATTGAAGGAAACCATACAGATGCTCAAATTATACATGAAGCGGCTATTGGTAGAATTAACGATGAGCAACTTCTAAAATTACAAACATTAGGATTAAGTGAGGAAGAAGCAGAACAAGTGATTATTGAGGCATTTTTAGAATAATAAAGATGCAAAGGTGCACCTTATTTAGGAAACTAAATAAAGGTGCATTTTGGCATTTAGGAGATAAAAGGAGACATAAAGATGTATATAGATTCTACCATTTATGAAGAAGCACCAATAGGTGAGAGAAGATTAGAAAAGGAGATGAAATGTTATGAGACATTACAAATGCTTCAGATTCCATTTAAGCGATTAGACCATGAGGCAATCAGTACCATTGCAGGCTGCCAGGCAATAGAGGCGCATTTAGATATGCCTATCTATAAGAACTTATTTTTATGTAACAGTAAGAAAGATCAATATTATTTACTGACCATGCCAGGAGAGAAAGTATTTAAAAGTAGTCTAATTGCTCAGCAAATAGGTTCAACGAGACTTTCTTTTGGCACACCAGAGGTATTAGAAGCGTATTTAAATTTAACGCCAGGTTCTGTTAGCTTATTAGGATTAATTTATGATACAGCACATAAAGTACAAGTTTTACTAGATGAAGAGATTTTGCAGGAAGAAGCTATAGGCTGTCATCCGTGTATCAATACAACGAGTTTGAAAATAAGAAGAGAGGATATCATAGAAAAGTTTTTAATTTATACAGGTCATCAACCTATATTTGTGCATATCGATTAGAGAGCGCTTAATAAAGGTGATAAGAATAAAGCATATACCAGGGGGAGAGAGAATATGAATTATTTAGTAACAGAGAAGTATGTAAAGTTATTAGGGCGAACAACATTCAAGGAGGGTATAAGATATTTAAGCTATTCTTGTTCAGGAATCGAATTTGAAATGACAGGGTGCAGGGCAGACGTAGTTTTATGGTCAGATGGAAAGGAATGGGGAGAACAATTTAAGGCATGGATGGCTGTTTTTATTAACGATGAGCCAGCGCCAAGAAAACGCTTTTGCTTAAGAGAAGAAGAGCGTTCATACACTCTATATGAAAGTAGTAAAGAAGAAACGGTTAAAATAAGACTGGTTAAGTATTCTGAAGCTGCTTTTGCAAAAGTTGGGATTAAACTTCTAAAAATACAAGGAGAACCACCTATTCCTACGGCTCAAAAAAATTTAAAAATAGAATTTATAGGGGATTCTATTACCTGTGGTTATGGCAATGAAGGCAGACTAGATATAGACCAATTTACAACAGCTCAAGAAAATCCTTATTTAGCTTATGCAGCTCAGACGGCACTACAATTAGAGGCGGATTATCAACTCGTAAGTTGGAGTGGCATTGGCATTTTATCCAGTTGGACAGAAGAAGGTAATCAGCCTAATCGTAGAGAACAGCTTATGCCCAAACTTTATCCTTATACCAATCTTGCCCTAAAAGAAATTGTAGGTACATCAGAGCTTTGGGATTTTAAGCAGTTTTCACCAGATTATATTGTGATTTTTCTTGGAACCAATGATGCTAGTTATACCAAAGGCTACATTGAGCGTGAGGCCGCCTTTGAGGCAGTGTATTATCAATTCTTATTAATGGTAAGAATGTTTAACCCACAGGCTAAAATCATATGTGTATTAGGAGGGATGAGTGATGAATTATATGAGGTCATTGAAAATACGGTAAAGAGCTACAGGGAAAATGAGAAGGACCTTATGATAGACTGCTTTAAATTTAATCTACAACTGGAGGCAGATGGTATAGGGACGGATTCTCATCCAAGTATAAAAACTCATAAAAAAATGGCGACAGTACTTGTGCAAAAAATACAAGAAGATTTAAAAACAACTATATATTAAGTGGAAAGTGAACAAATTATTTTAGGATAAATAAAATAAGTTATTAAAAATTGATAATAATACTAACAAAATTAAAAAGATATGGTACAATATAACTAGATTTACTATTTTGCGTCTAGGGGGGAAGGTAATTATGATAGATCAAGCACAACTTATTCAATTTTTATGTGAGGCTAAACAACATACCTATAAAGTAGGGAATAATAGAGTGATAGGAAGTAGACCGAATGCACAAGATTCTCTTTATGAAAGAGAAGATCTTAAATACATTGATACGTGTTTAGGGGAACAGCAAATTGTAGGAGAAGAGGCAATTTGGCAAGACAATAAGCCAATTTGGGGAATGAATTATACAGGCCGGGTTGTAGGAGAAGGCTATGATGCCTCTTTCTTAGTAGAAGCTTTAAGAAGAGTAAAGGAGGATTTACCGTATAGAGGTCCAAGATTTTTAGAACTAGGTGAATATACATATAAATGTCGTGTAGAAGGTGAATTTGATTGGTTTGTTGGATGTGAAAAAATCCTCTATAAAGGTGTTAAAGTCTATGAAGCCATGTTCCAAGGTGGCATTATTAGATAAGAAAAAGGCTAAGGTCCATTTAGCGTTTAATAGGAAAGAACAATATCCATTTTTGGGGTAAGTACATAATGGGCTAAGTGTAGAGCATTCTTTTATGTACATAAAGATGATAATAAAAAAATTAAAATAAGGGTCACATCCATGGATGTGACCCTTATTTTAATTTTTAGAACAGAAAAGAGATGTGATCTTCTATAGAATAAAGGGATAAAAAATGATGTAAATTTAATAGAGAGGGAAATGTAGTGAAGTAAAGAAAATGTTGGAAATCTACGTTTTGTGGTAATAATATGATAAAATAGAATAAGAAAACAAATGGAGAAAAGTAGGTGAAGAAGTGGAAAAAGTTAAATTTGTAGTAGGGCGTTCTGGATGTGGAAAAACGCATTATTGTTATACACAAATAGAAGAGCAGTTGAAACAAGGAGGAAATGAAAGTTTAATGCTTCTTGTACCTGAACAGTTCAACCTACAAAATCAAAGAGATTTAGCAAAACATCTTGCACCAGGTTTGCTGCGTGCTGAGGTGATGAGTTTTAATATATTAGCAAGAGAAGTTTTTAGAGAAGTAGGTAAAAGTGATGTCACTGTAGTAGAAGATTTAGAACGTATGATTATTTTAAAACGTGTCATAGAAGCTCATAGAAAAGAGATTGTATTTTATAAGAAAAACCTTCAAAACACAGGTTTTTTAGAATCCATGAACCGTTTTATTACGGTGTTAGAACAAGCAGGCTTATCTCATACAGAGCTTCAAGAGCTTATGAGGGACGAAAAGACAGGTGTGCTATTTGAAAGTAAATTATCAGATATTGATACAATCTATGAGGCATTTAATACGTATTTAGGTCAGAAGTTTGTAACCGTTGAAAAAAATATGACAGTCTTAGCAAGTCGCATAGGCGATAGTCAAAAGCTTGCCAATACCCACTTATGGATAGATGGATTTTATGGCTTTACCCATACTCAGCTTTTAATTATCAGAGAGCTGATGAAAAAGGTAAAAAGCCTAAGCATTACACTTCCTATGGATCGGGTATATAAGAAATCAGAGGGAATTAGACCATCACACCCATTTTATGAAAGTATTTTAAATATGCAAAAAATCATGGGGATTTGTGAAGAACAACAAAAAGAATATGAAGTACTTCAGGTAACCCTACCAGATTCTATTAAGGAAACGAAGGTACAAGAACTCATTTATTTAGAAGAGCAGTATTTAAAACTATATGCCAAGCCTTATCCATTAGAAAATGAGGCGGTTTATCTTAGAACTTATGCCAGTCGAAATGAAGAGGTAGAAGCAGCAGCAAGGCAGATTACACGCTTAGTGAGGGAAGAAGGTTACCGTTATCATGATTTTGCCCTTATAGTTGGGGATGTTGCTGCTTATAGAACGCAACTAGAAAGTATCTTTAAAGAATATGAAATCCCTTATTTCTTAGATGTGAAACGAAATATTCATACCAATAGTTTGGTAGCAGCTATTGAAAATGTTCTAGAGGTACTTACCAGTTCTTATAGCTATAAGAGTATAATGGGACTTCTTAGAACATATATGTTGCCAATTTCTAAAGAAGATATTGATCAATTAGAAAACTATCTTTTAGCTTATGGCATTAAGGGTAAGAAAAAATGGCAAAATCCATGGCACTTTGAGAAGGATGAAACAAAGCAGGCAGCTATTAATCAGATACGAGAAGCAGTACTTGCGCCTATTATGGCGTTGGAAGGGCATCTAGAGTCAGCTAAGAAATCAGGGGTTTATCATGTGCTAGATTTAACAAAAGCCATGTATTATTTCTTAGAGGATATAGGGGCGTATCAGACGTTGCAAAACCTTATTGAAAAAAGTAAAGCTTCTGATAACCGTCTTCTAGAATTAGAAAATACCCAAATGTGGGGTAAGGTAATGGAAGTATTTGAACGTCTAGTAGATATTTTAGGGGAAGAAGAAATGAACCTATTAACCTATAGACGTATTTTGGAAACAAGCTTTTCTTATATTAAAATGGGCGTGATTCCACCTGCACAAGATCAGGTTATGATTGGTTCTATTGATCGAACAAGGTTGCCACGTTTAAAAGCCTGTTTTATTTTAGGAACTAATGAAGGGCTCATTCCAAAGATAGAAGAAACGGCTACTATTTTCTCAGATATGGATAAGATGACACTAGGTCAAATTTGTGAAAATGTAGGGGGACCTAAAGGGAGACTAAGTGACCTACTTATTAGACAGCCGCTTTATGGTGCGCAATTTAGTATTTATACGATCTTAACAAGAGCAACGCATAAGCTTTATATTTCAGCCGCCTTAGCAGATGAAAATGGAAAAATGCTTAGACCTTCTTTAGTTTACTTTAAGTTAAAGAAACTCTTTAAGGAAGTTGTTGAAACACAAGAGGATGTATTAAAAAATATTGAAAAGCCCCTTCCAGCATTAGGTTATGTAGGGAGTATGCTTAGAGAATATGTGGAAGGTAGAAATGAAGAAGGTGTATGGCAAGATGCCTTAAGCTGGTTTAAGCAGGAAGAACAGTGGAAAGAGCGCATCAATATTTTAACGGATTATTTGTTTTATACCAATCAGCAGCACTATCTTCAGCCAGAAACTACAAAATTGTTATATGGTAATCAGCTTAAGACAAGTATTTCACAGCTAGAAAACTTTAGACAATGTGCATGTTGCTACTTTATGCGTTACGGCTTAAAAGCCTCAGAGCGTAAGCTCTTTAACTTAGATCGTGCTAAGGTTGGGACTTTATTCCATGCGGCATTAGAACAATATCCGAAAGAGCTTGAAAGTCTAGGGAAAACATGGACGACTGCAACGCCAGAAGAAATGAAATTAGGTGTTCAAAAAGCAACTACTCATGCGATTAGTCAGGTTAGCACAGCACAAAGAGAAACAGGACGTTTTAAATTTACGGCTTCAAAAGTAGAAAAGATGACAGGACGTGCGGTAAAAGCTTTAACCAGCCATTTATACAATGGGGCATTTACCCCTGAAGGTTATGAAATTAGTTTTGGAGAAGGCTATGGCTTCCCACCCATTCGTATTAATATAGATGAAGAAAGACAGATTGAAATTAAAGGAACCATTGACCGTGTAGATGTCTTTTATAAGGGACCACAAGAGCAGTATGTAAAGATCCTAGATTATAAGTCGGGTCAAAAGAACTTTAATTTAGTAGAGGTATACTATGGTCTTCAGCTTCAACTTCTACTTTACCTAGATGCTTATTTAGAAAAGCATCCGGAATATGAAGCAGGAGGGGTATTCTACTTCCATATTACGAATCCTTATGTGAGTTATAAGGTTGGAATGGGGGAAGAAGAAATTGAAGCTAGTGGACTTAAACAATTTAAACTTTCTGGTTTGGCGTTAGATAACAGAGAAGTTATTGATGCACTAGATAAAAGTGGATCAGGAAGTACCATTCCAGTAAGCGTTAATAAAGATGGTAGCCTTAAAAAAGGTTCTTCTGTGGCGACTAAAGAGCAATTTAAAGAGCTAGAACGTCATATTTTAAGTACCATTAAGGGCTTAGGAAAAGATATTATGGAAGGTAAGGTGAGCGTAAAACCTTATCAATTAAATGGTAAAAATCCATGTGATTATTGTATTTACCATACAGTGTGTCAGTTTAATGAAGAAATGCCAGATAACTGTTATGAAAATCTAGACAAATTAAGTCGTGATGAGGTATGGAAGGCTTTAGAAAGCCAGTCATTTGAAGAAGTTAGAAAAGCCGAAAAGGAGGGGAACTAAATGGCATGGACCACAATGCAACAAGCAGCTATTGACCAAAGAGATGCTAATATCCTAGTTTCAGCGGCAGCAGGTTCAGGGAAAACTGCTGTTTTAACAGAACGTGTTTTGAATCGAATTATTGGGACGGGCGGTGAAAAGCCTATAGAATTAGATCGGTTTTTGATTGTGACCTTTACCAGTGCAGCGGCTCAGGAAATGAAGGAGCGTATCACAAGTAAACTCTCTCAGGTTATGAATGAATTATCCGATGAGCCAGAGAAAAATGCCGAGATGTTAGAGTACCTAGAGCGCCAAATGGCATTAGTACCACAAGCCTCTATTTCTACCATTCACTCCTTTTGTTTAAAGACCATTAAGTCTTACTTTAATCGTTTAGAAATTGATCCTAATATTAAAGTAGGTAGTGAAGCGGAACTGAGTATGATGCGTAGTGAAATTTTGGAAGAATTAATGGAGAACTACTTAGATGAAGGAAATGAGGCATTTTTAGAACTGGCAGAGGTTTATGGAAATGTACAAGGATTAGAGGGACTAAAAAATCTTATTTTAGAAGTGGATACCTTTTCAAAGAGTACACCTTTCCCTAGTATTTGGTTAAAAGAACAAGTCCAAAAGCTTAAAGCGCCCTATATATCCATTAATGAAATGCCTTGGGCAGAAAGTTTTAAAAAGCAAATACAGAGTACAGTAGCAGACCTTAAGAAGATTTATGAGAAAGCCAGAGCGTTATGCGAAGTAGGAAATGGACCAGAGCTTTATAAGGAAGCTATTGAAAGTGATGAAGCTTATTTAAATCGGGTTCAAGAGGACCAAATCTTAGAAGAAATGATCACTGCTATTAATAGCATTAGTTTTGTACCATTATCTCGTAAAAAACAAGAGTGTGATCCTGCCCTTAAAGAGCAGGTGAAAGGCTATCGTGATTTAGCCAAGGACGTTATCAAAGGGTTACAAGAGGATTTAGCGTATGTTAAAGATGAAAAACTTTTAACTCAGCTTCCTAAAGTTGGGCACTTGATGGAAGCTTTAGTAAATGTTATTGAGGCATTTGAGGAGCATTATACAATTGCAAAGCAAGAAGCAGGCATAGTGGACTATAATGACTTGGAACATTTATGTTTGGAGCTATTAATAGAGCCAATCTTTAATGAAAAAGGACAAGTTGATAGCATTGCTTATACAGAAGTAGCCAAAGAACTCAGCCAATTTTACGAGGAAGTCTATATCGATGAATATCAAGATAGTAATACAGTACAAGAAACCTTATTAAAAGCTGTAGCAGAGGGAGATAAAGAAGAAGGGCCAACACGTTTTATGGTAGGGGATATGAAACAAAGTATTTATCGCTTTAGATTAGCGAATCCCCTCATTTTCGCAGAGAAATATCAAAATTGGGTAAAACATCAAGGGCATGAACAAAGTCAAGCTGAGAATGTTTGTATTGACCTTTCTCAAAACTTTAGAAGCCGTAAAAATGTATTGGAAGGTACTAATGACATTTTTGAGCAAGTGATGAGCCTCGAGGTTGGAGAGCTAGAGTATGATGACTTTGCTAAGTTAAAAATAGGTAATCACTATTGTGAGGGAGAACCAGAGGCTTTACCTGAAGGAGCAATTTCAGATGCTATTGAACTGCATATTTTAGAAACTGATGAAGCAGAAGAAATGGAAGATGAAACAGGATTAGAGGCTTTAAAAGGCGTGGAATGTGAGGCCTTAATGGTGGCTCAGCTCATACATGAGCTTTTAAGTGGAAAAGGGAATCCAACCCATATTTATGATAAGGAGCTAGGAGTATATCGTAAGGTAGAACCAAAAGATATTGTGATTTTACTACGTGCCCCTTCTAATAAAGCAAGTATTTTTGAAAATGCACTGATGAGTAAGGGGATTGGAGCTTATGCAGAAATCAGTAGTAATTTCTTTGAGGCTATAGAAATACAGACTATGATGAGCCTTCTTAAAATCATTGATAATCCACTACAAGATATTCCTCTAATTACCGTTTTACGTTCGCCTATTGTAGGTATTAGCTTGGATGAGCTAGTTTATATTCGTAAGGCTTCTGAAGAAGGTTGTTTCTATGAAGCCCTTAGCGTATATGTGGCTAGTTTAGAAGAAGATCATAGATTAAGTAGATTTATGAAACAATTAGAAGACTATCGCGTAGAAAGTAGTGAACTTAAGACGGAAGAACTCATTGCAAGGTTATATGTAGAAACTGGCTATTATCGCTATACTTCTATGCTTCCAGCAGGAGAAAAGAAAAAAGCGAATTTAGATTTACTGAAAAACTATGCTTCAGAATATGAAAATACTAATCATGGCAAACTCTTTGGCTTCTTGCAGTATTTAGATAAGCTTAGCCAAACGCCGGAAGGGTTAAAAGAAGCGAAGTTAGTAGGTTCTAATGAAAATCTAGTACGTATTATGAGTATTCATAAAAGTAAAGGATTAGAGTTTAGCGTAGTCTTTTTATGTGATGCAGGTAAACGTTTTAATCAAAGCGATTTAAAAAACGAGGTGCTGATGCATAGTGAATTGGGGCTTGCACCTGATTATGTGGATACAGAAAGCTATGTAAAATATCCAACACTACCTAAATTAGCGATTAAGCAGCAAATTAAAATGGAAAATACTTCAGAAGAAATGCGTGTTCTTTATGTGGCCTTAACCCGTGCAAAAGAAAAGCTTTTTATTACAGGAACAGTGCCCAATATAGAAGATATGGCAGTAAAATGGCGTCTATTTGCTAGTCGTAGGGATAAAGAGATTATGGCACTAGGGGTTAAACGTTATAGTTCTTACCTGAACTGGATTGGTATGAGCTTGTATGCCCATAGGGATGTAGATTTCTTTAGAAATGTAGCAGGTGAAAGTCAGATGGATTATGTATTTGAAGGTCAGTCTAAATGGCAAGTGAAAGTGTGGAAAAAAGAAGCATTAGGTGCATTGCAAACATTACAACAAATAGATGCAGAGGATAAAAAAGAAAAGCTAGTCCACTGGGATAGTGAGATAAGCTACAGTGATTATAAAGAGGAAATAAGTAGGCGTTTAAGTTATCAATATGCGCATAATGAAGCTGTTTTATTACCGACTAAAGTTTCAGTTTCGGAAATTAAGAGAAAACAGCAAAATGTAAGTGAAGATTATTATGACCTTAAACTTTTTGAAGATGAAATAGAAACACCTGCTCCAAGTTTTATTAAGTCACCTGAAGTAACAAGTGGTGCAAGACGCGGAACATTGATTCATAGCGTCTTTGAACATTTAGACTATTTAAAGTTTAAAGAGGAAGAGGAAATTGCTAGGGAGCTAGATCGTTTAATTTTAGAAAAGAAATTAGAGCCAGAAGTTTTAGAAGTGGTACGCCCTAAGCAATTAGCCCAAATGAGTCAATCGGTTGTGATTGAAAAAATGAGAAAGGCACAATATATAGAAAAAGAAAAGGCTTTTATTTATTTAGCCAAGGCGTCTTTAGTAGATGATACTTATCCAGAAGATGAGGAAATTTTAATTCAAGGGGTTATTGATGCGTACTATATAGACGAAGAAGGTATCACACTGGTAGACTACAAAACAGATTATATAGACCGCAATAATATAGAAGCCTCTAAAGCGAAAATAAGAGCACGTTATCAAAAACAATTAGCCTTTTATGCTATGGCATTAGAGGATATCACGAAGATTTCAGTTGCCCATCAGTACATCTACTTGTATAATATCAATGAGTGGATGCATTTATAACTTCAGGAGGATATAGACTAACATGATTAAATTAATTGCGACCGACATGGATGGCACGTTATTAGATAGTCATGGGCAATTGCCTTATGATTTTATTGAAATCTTTGAAGAACTTAGAAAAAAAGAGATTGTATTTGCAGCAGCTAGTGGCAGACAATACTTTACTTTATTAGAGAGTTTTAAAGAAATCAGCAATCAAATGCTTTTCATCGCAGAAAATGGAACTTATATTGTGTATAAGGGAAAAGAGTTAGCTGTCCATCCTTTAGATAAGAAAATTGCCCATAAGCTCATTTGGCATGGACGTGAATTGGGATTGGATATTATTTTGGCAACTAGTAAAGGTGCCTATATTGAAAATGCTCATGCACCATTTATAAATGAAGTCAATAAATATTATGTAAAAAATGAAATGGTAAAAGATTTATTAAAAGTAGAAGGGGATATTTTAAAGGTAACTATGTGTGACTTTAGAGGGGCTGAAACACATAGCTACCCTGCTTTTAAGAAATTTGAAGATGAGGCGCAAGTTTGTATTGCCGGGGAAATATGGATTGATATGATGGCAAAAGGTGTGAATAAAGGCACAGCTATTCAGGATATTCAAAAAAAATTAGGTATTACTTATGAGGAAACCATGGTGTTTGGAGATTATCTCAATGATTTAGAAATGCTTCAAAATGCTTATCATAGTTATGCAATGGCTAATGCCCATCCTCGTTTAAAAGAGGTGGCTCGCTTTAGTGCCAAAGGTAATGATGAAAATGGTGTGATTGAAAAAATTAAGGAGATTATTTAGATGAATATAAACAAGTTTATGGTAATAGGATTTGTGAGCTTAGCAACATTAGTAGGGTGTGGACAGACACAGGAAAGTGTAAGTACATCAGTTGAAACAGCAACTAATGAAGCTCAAACACAAGAAGATGTACAGGAATTAGCTAAAACAGAGGAAGAAATCACTGAAGAAAAAGCAGAAGTGGATCCTGTAGAAGAAAATAAGAAAACAGCAACTAAGCAAATTCAAGATTTAGCTTCTTTAATTGGAAAAACAGCAGCAGAAGTGGATGCTATTTTAGGGGAACCAGTTAATGTTCAAAACCTTGAGGACACAGACATTTTATTAGTTAAATACTATAAAGTAGAGTACTTAGCTGAAACGGCTAGAGTAGAGGTTATTTTTAATGATACTGATCAAGTTGTAAACTATGTAAGTTTTGTTATTTTAAAAGCAGATGATATTGAAACAACTAAAGAAAACTTCATTAACACATTAACTCAGTTATATGGAGAATCTACAATTGAACGTTACTTAGGTGTTGCAGGTAGACAAAATCGTAATTGGTATGATGAAAAATTGACTTACGATTTAACATACTATGAAAACAATATTTCATTAGATATTTATCCGACAGATAAATAAAGTTAAAATGCATTCTATCTAAATTAAGAGGGCTATAGCCAGTATATACTAGCTATAGCCTTTTTTGAAGTAGAGGTATTTGAATTAAAAGTTGACAAATCTGAAAATTCTAATCATAATTATAGGATGACATACGTTCTATTTTGTGGAGGAATGATGAACTCAAAAAGCGAACTTAAACAACAAATTTCAGAACTCATGCACGAATTGATTGCCGTCAATCAAAAAATTTTTGATGAAGGGGAGTATACTAATTTGCTTGCGCTTTGTAAACAGGATATTAGCATTTTAGATATGCTAGATAATACTACTAACCTTACAGCAAAAGAGATTAGTGCTCGTCTTAATGTGCCTAAGACTACAGTTGTTACAGCGGTTTCTCGTCTTGTAAAAAGGGGATATATTACTCGGAGGCAGAATGAAAATGATAAGAGAGAGCAATTTCTGTGTTTAACGGAAAAAGGAATAAAAGCCAACAGTGAACATAAAGGATATGAAGCAGTATTTTTAGAATCCTTGGTGAAGAGATGGTCAGAAGAGGATCAAAGGGATTTAGCTAAATTAATAAAAAGAAGGAGGGCCGATTTGTGAAACACTACTATAAAGTATTTGGGAATAAACCTGTAGGTATTGTGGTTGAAATGGGGCTTGGTTCATGTTTAAGTGAATGGATTCCTATGGTTAATCAACTGAAAAATCATTATGGTGTGCTTCTTTATGAACGAGCTGGTATTAATAAGAGTGAACAATCAATAAATGAAAGGACACCTATAAATATTGCAAGTGAGCTTCATGATTTGTTAGATGAGGTAAACCATATGGAGCAATTAATATTCGTAGCCCATTCACAAGGTGGGTTATATGCACAGCAATTTTGTCGTTTATACCCTGAAATGGTGAAGGGACTTGTTTTGTTAGATCCATTGTCGGCAAAAGATAATAAATTTAAAGAGTGTTTATCAGATAAGGAATATAAAAGATCAGGTGTTGATAAAAGTAGTAATTTTAAGATTATGAGAACAATGGCAAATTTGAAAATGGGTTTTCTGGCAAAGAAGTTATTGAAAAATGCACCACCATTTTATTATTACAAAGATTATAGTCAGGAAGAAATAAATGATATACTTGGAAGTTGTGATAAGGTAATTCATGCAGATACTGCACTAGCGGAGTATCAAACAGCACATGTAGAAAGAATTGTAAGCCCTTTATCTTCAAAAGAGAATTTCCCCAATATTCCACTTGTACTTGTAACCCATTCTTCTGAATTAGCTATACAGGAAAATATGCAATTTGGAAATAACACAAGGGAGTTTGCAGAAAAAATAGAAGAGATGTGGCAGAATATAATGAAAGAATACTTAACTTTTAGTGAAAGATCCTACTGGATTCAAGCACAAAAAAGTACCCATTATATTCATTTAACAGAGCCTAAACTAGTATTGGAGGCACTGATTAAGATATCAGAATTATAAGTAGTAATCGTAGAAGAGTAGTTATAATGTGACTGCTCTTTTACTATATTATTATATTCCATGGGGATTTTAAGCAACCCGATTTATTTTACACAATAATTAAAGTGAACATTAATAAAATATAAAATGTAATTAAACTCAATCACATTATGATAAAATTTGCTAAATAATATTTTAGAGGGGAAAAATGAATTTGAAAAAAGGGATTGGTTTAACCACAGGTTTAGTAGCCTTAGATCAGATGATTAAATGGGTAATTTATAGATATTTTATGGACGTAGAGATTAAATGGTTAGGTGACAGAGTATACTTTTCACCTGGATTTAATAAGGATATATCTTGGATTAGTTCAAAAACGGGAATTAATTTTGGGGTAGAAGTACATATCTGTATTTCAATTATAGCTGTCATCATCTTGATTCTATTAGGAAAGCAATATTTTAATAAATATGCAAAGATGAAGTATATGGTATGGGCATATTGGATTACATTAGCTGGGGTGATATGTTCAGCAATAGATAGAATATTTTGGGGAACAAGCTTGGACTATATTTTCATAAAAGGTTATTTTGTATTTGATTTGAAAGATGTTTTAATCAATGGTATGTACGTACTAGGTATAGGTGCAATTATTCAGGATGTTAAGGACAGTGAAGTGAAGAAAGTTTAAATGAAATAAGTGACTGCAATAATCATAGGGAGATGAATGGATTAATAGAAAGTAGATAGAAAAGTGTACAAATCCCCTAGAATGAATCTAGGGGATTTGTGTTATTGCTCGTTATTTGTATCTAAATAATAAGATTTAGCTAGTAAATCTTCTAGTTGGTCAATATCACGAATAGCCTGAGACATAGCATTGGTTAAGATATTTGCTTGATCCATTCCTGCCTGCCAAGCAAACATACCACCTAAGCAGTTTTCGGCAATATAAAGACCTTTAAAGTAAATAGAGAGGAGATTGTCATAGGAATAAGCAAAGTTTCCATCAGGATCTACGATATATGGTGCTTTTGCTACATTATCCCAAAGTACTCTATAGCCATTTTTATTTAGGTAATTCTTGCGTAGGTCATCATAAGTTTTAGTTTGTGTTGCACCATAACGACCATAGAAAGGAATACCCATTAAAATTTGCGAAGCGGGCATACCGGCATTAATGAGGTTATTAACCTGAGTATCTACACTATTATTACCTAATCCTAGTTCAGAAGGGAAAAGATTCGATTGATGTCTTCCAGCTGTTTCACCTGTCTCACCAGCAGTAAAGTCATAGGCCATTAAGTTAAAGTAGTTGATGATTGGTGCTATATTAGCAATTTCTACATTACGAATATAACTCTCTTCACCTGTACCTGCCACACTAATCCAAGCATCTGAACCTAGAACATCTCTTAAAGCTGTTAGAAGAAGGGTGAAGTTTTCACGATCTTCTGGCCGTGAACGAATACCAGACACACTACTACCTGGATATTCCCAGTCGATATCAATACCATCTAGATCATATTGATCAACCCAGCGCTTGGCTTCACGTGCAAAATTATAGCGAGAGGTTGGTGTAAGAGAGGCATCAGAAAAACCATCAGCACCCCAACCACCAATAGCCATAATAACACGAAGATAAGGATTTTCTAATCTAAGATTAGCGAGTTCTTTTAGATAACGTGTAGAATAAACAGTAAGAGAGCCATCATCATTAATTAAGGCAAAAGCATAAATGACAAAATCTAAAAGATGTGCATCAACATTTGCTGGATTTCCTAACACATATGTCCCTACAATAGGCTGAGTTGGACAAAGTGGGTTATTGCCAGAAGGTTGATTATTGACATTGTGAATTTGAGGACGGTATTGTGATTGTAGATTAGTTACAGTAGAAAGGAGCTCATTAAGTTGTACACTTCCTAAATTAGGATAAGTTATAACTTTCACTAGAGTTTGATCAGGGGCAATAATATAGGCATGCATGCTAGGTGTCGTATTGCGATTTGTACCTAATGGCTCAATATCATAAAGTTGTGAAATATCTCCATTACGATCATCAATAATAGGAAATGGCATAGAATAGGTACCTAGTCTTGCATTGCCATAAAACCATTGTAAGTGTAAGGCATTAGGATCCATACTGATAGGTAAGAATTCGATGTCTTTTTCATTAAATACTTTTGCATGTTTCATTAGATAAATGAGTTCATTTTTACGCCATGCATTAAATTCTGTTGGATTGCAAAATAAGATAACCCATTTTCCTGCATAATCTGAAAGATTAATAAGCCCCTTGGTACTAGACGCTGTAAAAAGTGGTGCAGGTTTACCGATTTGTATGTGCTTATTCATAAAACCACTCCTTAGATATAAAATAGAAATTATCAAGATCTATCCTATGTAACTGTTATTTTCATTCATTGTTATCCTATTCAAATTAAAACATGATTATGAGTATTTTAAAAAAGATAGTGAAATGAAAAATAAAAGAACAATAAAATGGAAATAATTAACAGTGTATAAGCCTAAGACATATAGTATAACTGAAAACATAAAAAGTCGGTGATTAATTTATGGGAATCAGTTGTAATAATGTGCAAGGAATTAGTACAAATGGAAATTGCGGTTGTGGGTGTGATGGAAATAATAGTATAACTATTATTTTAGCAGCGATTATTGCACTTATATTAGTGAATATATTAGATGAAGATGCCTCTAACTGTATTGGACAGTTTTTACAATCTATTGGCGAACTTATGGCATTAAGTACAACAAATGGTTGTTTGAGTAATTTTGTAAATAATAGTTGCTGTAATTACTATTAAGATGAGCATGTAAGACCTTAAGACTTAAAACTAGAAATAAAAAACATGTATCATAATTTCCATAAAGCACTTGATATAAAGCAGCATGAAATACTTAGTGTATAGTACAAAGTGAAATAATAAGACGTGTGACCTAGAAGAAGTCACACGTCTTATTATTTTTGATGATTAGTAGCTTATTGAAGCATCATACCTAAAATTTGATTGCTGCGTTCTAAGAAGGCATGCATTGCATCAGGAGATAATGTATGATTTGAAAGTTGTGCTAAATCATAGAGTTGATGGCAAAGTAGAGATTTAGTATCATCTGCTAAATCTTTGTGCATTAGTGCATCAATAAGTGGATGATTTTGGTTGAGTACCAGTGTTATATCCTCATCTGGCATAGCTAAATCCATACCTTGCATACTATACATCTTCATCATTTCTTGCATACGTCTGCTTTCTTCAGAAATGAGAAGCATTGAAGCAATACCATCTGATTTTAAATTTTCAATAGAAACTTTAAGTTTGTCATTCTTTAAAGTATCTTTAAAGAGTTTATTTAAGTTTTCTTCTTCAGATTTATCTGTAGCATCTCCTTTTAAAGCAGAAGAGATATCTGAGTCAATGCGTGTAAATTTCACACCTCTATTTTCTCTTTCAAGAAGTGAAATAAATGGGGCATCAATAGCATGCTCAAGATAAACAGCTAACAAACCATTATCTTTAAAGAGTTTAATATATTGAGATTGTTGATTTTGATCTGTAATATAGAATACTTTATCTTTATTGGTTTCAGCCACTTTTTCAAGATAATCTTTAAGGGTTAAATAAGTATCCTCTGTTGTTTTAAGAAGAATATAATCCTTCATTTTTTCATTAAACTTAGTTTCCTTTAAGCAACCATATTTAATAAATGGTGCAATATCATCCCAGAATTTTTGGTAGTTATCCGCTTCTTTCTTAGAAAGAGAAATGAGTTTATCCGCTACTTTTTTAGTAATGTAGTCAGAAATTTTTGTAACATAGCCATCATTTTGAAGGAAGCTTCTAGAAACGTTAAGTGGTAAATCTGGACAATCAATAACA
This sequence comes from Cellulosilyticum sp., assembly GCA_015058045.1. GTDB lineage: Bacteria > Bacillota > Clostridia > Lachnospirales > Cellulosilyticaceae > Cellulosilyticum. Next base: position 51,091 of record SVDC01000014.1, on the reverse strand, counting down.
CCTTTAAGAAGTAATAGGAATTCAGGAATCACTTCTTTTATATTTTCAGCAACAAATACTTGATTGTTATAAAGTTTAATACGTCCTTCAATAGTTTCATATTGGTTCGCTAATTTAGGGAAGTATAAAATTCCTTTTAAGCGGAATGGATAGTCCATATTTAAATGAATCCAGAAGAGTGGTTCATTAAAATCATGGAAGGTTGAACGATAGAAGTTTTTGTAGTCTTCATCGCTACATTCTGAAGGTTGTTTGGTATAGAGTGGATGAACTTCATTAATTGCTGCTGGAGTAGCAGGTGCTACTGGTGCTTCTTCATCTTCTTTTTTCTCAGCTAATGCTTTTTGATAATCTTCAGCTTTTTTTGCCTCTGCTTCTTCATCAATGACATAAATTGGAACAGGCATAAAAGAACAATATTTTTCAATAACATCTTTTAATGTATAGAAATCTAAGAATGTTTCACTTTCCTCAGTAATAGAAAGCGTAATGGTTGTACCACGAGAAGAACGTGTCCCTTCAGAAAGTTCATAGGTTGTTCCTCCATCGCATGTCCATTTAACGGCTTTGCCTGTTTGATAAGAAACAGTATCAATTGTAACTTCTTTGGCAACCATAAAAGCAGAATAAAACCCAAGACCGAAGTGGCCGATGATTTGGTCATCGCTCATTTTATCTTTATATTTTTCTAAAAACTCCTCAGCCCCAGAAAAGGCAATTTGAGTAATATATTTTTCAATTTCTTCTTCAGTCATCCCAATACCATTATCAGAGAAAGTCATTGTTTTATTAGTTTTATTAATGGTTACTGTTACTTTGAAATCTTCATTTACTGTGTCTGTTGCTTCACCTAAATCACAAAGTTTCTTAAATTTTAAGATGGCATCGCAACCATTTGAAATGAGTTCTCTTGTGAAAATATCATGGTCTGAGTAAAGCCATTTTTTAATAATAGGGAAAATGTTTTCACTATGAATCGATAAAGTACCTTTTTTAGTCATTTGAATTCCTCCTTAAAAGAAATATAATAATATAGTAAATACTATAATACATTAATTTAAAGAAATTATAATGCCTAATTTATAATAGACATTTTATTGGCAATGTCAAGTTTTATCCAATTTAAAAGTTAGTAGCAAGATGTACCAATAAAAATAGTCTGAAATCTAAAATGGTAGGTTGGTAAAAATATACACTTATAATCTAATAAATTGGGGATAAAATAAGCTTGTAAGTAGCAATAAACTTACAAAGTCATTATATAGCGTTTGAAGGAGGCAATTTATCGTGGCAAATAATAAGGAAATGCTTCAAGGTTTTAAACAAGAATGTGCATCAGAAGTTGGTGTTTCTTTAAAACAAGGATATAATGGAGACTTAACAGCAAGAGAAGCCGGCAGTGTTGGTGGACAAATGGTTAAAAAAATGATTGAAGCTCAAGAAGCAATGATGAGAGGTCAACAAAATAATCAATAATAGAAAAGAGGTGCTATCTCGGTGATAGCACCTCTTTTAGCATTTTATAGAGTATATTAACGAAAATAAAGTAAAATACTAGCTCAATAGAATTTAACACAGTATTCATCAATAGGTTATTGTGGTAAATTTTTATCCTTATTATGTTCTGTTTCATAAGCTTCTTTTTGGATGGTATAGGCAAGGCCTACAATGCAAAGAACCATTGCAATAAAAGAAGTAAGTGTAAGTAATAAATTTTTGACAATGAAGAAGCAAGTTAAGGAAAGAATAACAGTCATAATAAGTAATAAAGTAAAACTTAATTGTAATTTACCGTAGTTCATTGCCTACATCTCCTTTAAGTTCAAAGTTTATAGAAAATGTTTCTAAAAATGAAGAGCAACTACTTTTATAGAGTAGCATTTCTGTTTTTAGAGTTATTGTTTAGATAAATTGATACTTAAATAAAAATTGTTTAATACGTTCATCCCAAATTTGATCTGCACTTTTATCTAGTGTAAAACCTTTATAAGCGGTACCTGTACTACAAATAATTTGATTATCTTTAAAAGTAATATTGAGGTAAAAGGTAGAGGCATCTGATGAAAGTTGAGCTGTTTTTTCAGATTTAGTGGATAAAATAATTTTAAAGTAAGTAGGGAGTTTATGACCTTGCATGAGTTCATAAACATGCTTACGGAGCTCACTCCAACTTAAATACTGGGAGTAGTCTATATCTGGATCATTTTCAATATCGTTAAAGTACTCTTGGTTACGTTTACCATCTATAACCATCTTAAAACTTGTATGGGAAATAACTTCCCTTACTTCAAAGCTATCAAATAAATCCGATTTAAGAAGTTTGGCCATAAACTCCTTACGATTGGTAATATCAAATGATTGCATGAACAACCTCCTTAATAAGTGACTTTTTCCATGCAAAGTCCATGAGCAGGTACTTTAGGACCTGCTTCACAGCGAGTCTGATTTTCTAGTAAATCTGCAATAGAAGTAATTTCACGAGTGCCAAGACCTACTTCAATGAGGGTACCTGTTAAAATACGTACCATATGTTGCAAGAAACCATTGCCTTCATAGGTTAAAGTGATTTGATTACCTGTCTTTACAATATCAATGCGCTTAATATTTCTTACGGTAGACTTTGTTTTAGATTTTAAAGAAGTAAAGGCTTTAAAATCATGTTCGCCTAATAAAAGTCTACTTGCTTCTTGCATTGCTTCTATATTAAGTAGCTCTGGTACATGATATGCAAATTTTAATGCAAATGGATCTGGAAAGAAGCCATTATCAATAGTATAAGTATAACATTTAGAGACCACATTATAACGTGAGTGGAAACGCTCAGATGCAATAGCTAATTTAATAATAGCAATATCTTGAGGAAGATATTCACGTAAATAATTTAAAATATGTGCTTCAGAAAGATTTTTGTGCGTATGGAAATTACAAACTTGTCCTTTGGAGTGAACGCCTGCATCTGTACGGCCGGAGCCAATGATTTGTATGTCTTCTTCGAAAAGCTTAGAAAGAACATTTTCTATTTTACCTTGAATTGTTTTCTCTGGATGTTTAGATTGTCTTTGAAAGCCGTTATATCGACTGCCGTCATAGGCAATAATCATTTTATAGTTAATCATAAGAACCTCTTTATCTATAGTTAATTTATGAGTATAAATCCGTATAATCGAATAACTCATAGGTGATAAAATTAGTATAGCATATTCATAAAAAAATGAGAACTTACATTCCAATAGAGAGGATAGACAAAAGGAGATAAAAATATACAATGTGTGAACGAAAATATAAGTTTTTGTAAAAATGTTCGGAAACGGTATTGACCATATAAAAAAAATAAGATATCATAGGCAAGTAACAAGATGTTGACATAATTGGAGGTACGTATGGACTTTTTTAAATTAAAAGAAAACGGAACGACGGTCAAAACGGAAATTATTGCTGGGATTACAACTTTTATGACAATGGCATACATATTAGCTGTAAATCCAGATATTTTAAGTGCAGCAGGTATGAATAGACATGGTGTATTTGTAGCTACTGTTTTATCAGCTGTAATTGGAACAGTTGCAATGGCATTACTTGCAAATTATCCATTTGCTCAAGCACCAGGTATGGGGCTTAATGCTTTCTTTGCATATACCATTGTAATTGGAATGGGTTATTCTTGGCAATTTGCACTTGCAGCTGTATTTGTAGAAGGACTTATTTTTATTCTTCTTACAGCATGTAATGTACGTGAAGCTTTATTTAAGGCAATTCCAGATTGTATGAAATATTCTATTAGTGCAGGGATTGGTTTATTTATTGCCTTTGTTGGTTTAAAAAATGCAGGTGTCGTTGTAGGAGATAGTAGCAATTTAGTAGCATTAGGAAGTATGATTCAGCCACAAGCTGTATTATGTATTGTAGGGACAATTATTACAATTGTTTTAATGAAGCGTAATGTAAGAGGAGCAATGTTCTTTGGGATTTTAATCACTTGGGGATTAGGGATTATTGCACAGTTTACAGGTTGGTACCAGGTCAATCCAGAAGCAGGCGTATATTCATTATTACCTAACTTTACTGATAATGGTTCATTATTTGCAGGACTTGGTGAAGTAGCATTTAAATTCCCAAAAATGAACGAAATTTTTGGTAGTGCAGAAAGCATCTTTAACTTCTGTGTTATTGTATTCTCATTCTTATTTGTAGATTTATTTGATACACTTGGAGCGTTAATGGGAGTAGCAACTAAAGCAAACTATTTAGATGAAAATGGTGAGCTTCCAAGAGCAAAACAAGCGTTCTTTGCAGATGCAATTGCAACAACCGCAGGTGCGTTACTTGGAACATCTACAGTAACAACATTTGTAGAAAGTACAGCAGGTGTAATGGAAGGTGGACGTACAGGTCTTACAGCTATTTCAACAGCAGTATGTTTCGTCCTTGCGTTATTCTTATCGCCTATTTTCCTTGCCATTCCATCATTTGCAACAGCACCAGCACTTATTGTAGTAGGAATCTTAATGTTAGATGGTATTTTAAAAGTAAACTTTGAAGATTTATCAGAAGCTTTACCAGCATTCTTAACAATGGTAATGATGCCATTTACAGGAAGTATTGCAGAAGGGATTATTTTCGGGGGTATTTCATACGTACTGATTAAAGTATTATTAGGAAAAAGAAAAGATGTAAGTTTAATGATGTATATTTTAGCGATTCTATTTGTAGCTAAACTTATATTATCATCACTTATTCACTAAAAATAATTGAATTTATAATCTAAAGAAGTGTATTATACAAGTAGAGGTTGTATAATACACTTCTTTGTTTTAATCTCATGTTTTTAGTACAATGCATAGATTAAAACGCGAAAAACATATTAGGGGAGGATAAAATGGAGATTTTTAAGTTGAAAGAAAATGGTACAAATGTGAAAAGGGAAGTCATTGCAGGGATTACCACTTTTATGACAATGGCGTACATCTTGGCTGTTAACCCAGATATATTGAGTGCAGCAGGAATGGATAAGAATGGTGTTTTTACTGCAACTGTTCTTTCGTCAATCGTTGCTACTGTAGCTATGGCATTGCTTGCAAACTACCCATTTGCTTTAGCACCTGGGATGGGACTTAATGCTTACTTTGCCTATTCAGTAGTATTAGGAATGGGTTATTCATGGCAGTGGGCACTTGCGGCAGTATTTGTGGAAGGGTTAATCTTTATTGCCTTAACACTTTGTAATGTACGTGAAGCATTGTTTAATGCGATACCAAAATGTATGAAGTATTCAGTAAGTGCAGGTATTGGGTTATTTATTGCCTTTGTAGGTTTTAAAGGTGCAGGGATTATCGTAACGGATGAAAGTACATATATTACATTAGGCGATATGTTAAGACCTCAAGCTATATTATGTATGGTGGGTGTTTTTATTATCGCAGCATTAATGAAAAAGCAAGTTAAGGGAGCTGTATTAATTGGTATTTTAGCAACTTATTTCTTAGGCATTATCGCGGAACTTATTGGCTGGTATCAAGTAGGTGTAGATGGATATTCTTTAATTCCAAGCTTTGCAGGTGGATTTAGCTTTCTAAGTGGCTTGGATCAAGTTGCTTTTCAATTACCTAGTATAAATACATTGTTTGATAGTCCATCTAGTGTGATTAATTTTATGATTGTTATTTTTTCATTTTTATTTGTAGATTTATTTGACACATTAGGAACACTAATGGGTGTAGCAACTAAAGCGGGTTTCCTTGATTCAAAGGGAGAACTTCCTCGAATTAAACAAGCATTTTTGGCAGATGCAATAGGAACGACTGTAGGTGCACTGCTTGGAACTTCAACAGTAACAACATTTGTAGAAAGTTCAGCTGGAGTAGCTGAAGGTGGTCGTACTGGACTTGCTAGCATAGTTACAGCTATTTGTTTTGCACTTGCTATTTTCTTTTCACCTGTTTTTCTTGCCATTCCATCATTTGCAACAGCACCAGCGCTGATTATTGTAGGTGTTTTAATGTTAGATAGTATTGTTAAAGTTGACTTTTCTGATATTACAGAAGCACTACCTGCATTTGTTACCCTTGTTATGATGCCGTTTGCTTATAGTATTTCTGAAGGTATTATTTTTGGTGGTATTACATATGTGGCTGTAAAAGTATTAACAGGTAAATATAAAAAGGTAAGTGCACTGATGTATATTTTGGCAATTTTATTCGTAATAAAGCTTATACTATCATCACCTTCTTTTAAAATGATTTAGATGGTTGTGGGAGAAAATGGTATAAAAGAAAAAAATATTTAAAAAAGATAGATTTTGTCCTTAAAAAGACTAAATAGAATAAGGGTAAGTTCCGATAAATAATATGAACTTATCCTTGTTTTAGTTCATTTAATTTCGTTAAATGAACTAAAACAAAAAGCACATAAAGGATTAGAAGAAATTAACATTGGAAGAAGGGGGATGTTCGTGACTAATGAGGAGTTTATGCAGAAGATACTTGCAGACTTTAATAGTATTAAACATTACGAGCAAAAACGAGGTTTCTTAGAAGATTTAAATTATCATGTAGGACAAATTAAGTATTTTTATGATGAGCTAACACCTAATCAGACGGGAGATCCATCAACGACGTTCTACAGGCCAAAGCAACTTCCAAAAACCCATCAAATTGCCTATTTTAATTTGACAAGAGGATTTCCAAAGGAATTGTATGGGGGGCATTGGTGTTATGTATTTAAATACTTTAAGACCAAATTCATTGTAATACCAACTACATCTGTCAAAATAGATTCTTTACCACCAGATAGAGAGTTTCAGATGGATATTGAGGTGAAAAATTTTACAAATCATTACATAACAAGATTACAAATAGGAGATATGAGGACCGTAGATATTCAAAGACTTTATCCTGCCAAAGGTTTTTATGATGTAACGACAGATAAACAACTTATTATAGACAATGTTAGTAGGATCTTACTAGAAAGCTAATATAAAAGTAAGAATAAAATGAGTAAATATAAGCAATTAAAGACTACTTTTTGCAAAAAGTAGTCTTTAATTGTATGTGAGCATGATGATTGGAATATTGAAAAATATGGTATTTATAGATATAATAAAAAGACTGCGGCTGAAAATTACTAGAATGAGGAGCAAAATAATATGGATAAAAGTACAGTTATATTATTAACCTTTTGCGTATATTTATTAGGAATGTTAGCAATAGGTGGTTATTTTTATTTTAAGACTAAAAACCTAGAAGATTACCTATTAGGTGGTAGAAATCTTGGAAAGTGGGTAACATCTATAAGTGCACAGGCTTCAGATATGAGTGGATGGCTTTTAATGGGACTTCCTGGACTTGCTTATTTAAGTGGAATCAGTAATGCAGCTTGGACAGCGATTGGACTTGCTGTAGGAACTTATTTAAACTGGAAGATTGTAGCGAAAAAGCTTAGGATTTATACTGAGAAATGCGATAATGCCATTACATTATCTTCTTATTTTGAAAAACGTTTTAATGATGATAAGAAGATTTTAAGTATTACGTCGGCATTATTTATCTTAGTTTTCTTTATATTTTACGTAGCATCCAGCTTTGTATCTAGTGGAAAACTTTTAAATAATGTTTTTCATATAGACTATGAAAAAGCTGTGTTTATTGGAGCAAGTATTATTATCATTTATACTTTTTTAGGTGGTTTTTTAGCAGTATGTTGGACGGATCTTATACAAGGAATTTTAATGTTTATAGCTATTTTAGCATTACCATTATTTATGATTATTACACATAAAGATATGATTAGTTTTGATTTAGATATTTTAAATAGTGCAAAAGAAACAATCGCAACAACTGGCTATACAAGCTTATGGAGTATAGAAGGTTTAGCAGGTGCAGGTGCAACAGTTGGAGCAGCAATTATTAGTGTTATTTCAGCACTTGCATGGGGAATGGGGTATTTTGGTCAACCGCATATTTTAACACGCTTTATGGCTATTCATGAGCCAGAAGAAATTAATCGTTCAAGAATAATTGCTATGGGATGGGTAATAATTTCTCTTATAGGTGCAATTGTTATTGGGTTAGTAGGACGTTCTTTAACAAATGGTGCGCTTATTAGTGACCCAGAGCATATATTTATAGAAATGGTAATGAATTATACACCAACTTTTTTATGTGGTATTCTATTATCTGCTATTTTAGCAGCAGTTATGAGTACAGCAGATTCACAACTTTTAGTAACAGCATCCGCTATTTCTGAGGATCTTTATAAAGGATTTATTCGTAAAAATGCTTCAGATAAAGAACTTGTATGGGTGAGCCGTGCAACAATTATCTTAGTAGCTATTATGGGTTACTATATTGCTATGAATCCTGAAAATGAGTCAGTTCTTGCATTAGTGGCTTATGCATGGGCTGGATTTGGGGCGACATTTGGACCAGTAGTTATTATGTCACTTTTCTATAAGAAGACAACAAGACTTGCTGCAATTTGCGGGATGATTGCAGGCGGTGTTATCACAATAATATGGCCAAAGTTACTTGAAATGTTCCCTGATATTGATTTATTTAAGGTCTATGAAATTGTTCCTGGATTTATATTTGCGACTATAGTTATTGTGATGATCAGTGCATGGGATCAAAAGGGTAGAGAAGAGATGCTTGCTAAGATTAAAGAAATTGAGCTAAATTAATTACTTCAGTTTTTTTTCATGAAATGTTCATTTACTTATCACTTAAGTCAAATATGATAAAGATAGTTAAAAGAGACATAAACGTTTAAGGGAGGAAAACAAGATGGATGAACAATTTAATAATAAATTTAATGAGAACCAAGGTTTTGATGAGAATAAAGATATTCATGAAGAAGTAAAAAGTGAAATGAATTTAGAAGAGGGTATCCCAGCTATGGTAAAAACCAGAGGAAAGAAAAGTAGAGGGAAAGGCATTGCACTTACCTTAGCAGTTGCATTAGCTTCTTTTGGAGCAGGTAGTTTATATACTTCACATAGTTGGATACAAGATCAAATGGCAGCAAGTCAGTCACAAAATACAACCAATAATGTTGCCAATAATACACCAAATAGTGCAATTACACAAACAGGTGTTAATACAAATGGTAATGGTTTATCAGTAGCAGAAGTAGCTAACTTAACGGCAGCATCAGTTGTTGAGATTACAACTGAAACAGTAAGTACAGACTTATTTATGCGACAATATGTGAATGAAGGTGCTGGTAGTGGTGTGATTATTAGTTCAGATGGCTATATTGCAACCAATAATCATGTTATTGATGGGGCATCTAAAATTACAGTAAGACTTACAACAGGTGAAGAATACGAAGCTAAACTAATTGGAACGGATGCACAAACAGATGTAGCTGTTATTAAAGTGCAGGCAAATAATCTTAAACCAGTAACCTATGGAAATTCAGATAGTCTTGTAGTAGGCGAAACAGCTATTGCGATTGGAAATCCATTAGGGCAATTAGGCGGAACGGTTACTAACGGTATTATTAGCGCATTAGATAGAGAAATTGCTATAGATAGTCAAACGATGACTCTTCTTCAAACAAATGCAGCCATTAACCCAGGAAACTCTGGTGGTGGTTTATTTAATAGCAAAGGGGAATTAATTGGTCTTGTTGTTGCTAAAGCAGCAGAGTCTAATGTAGAAGGGTTAGGATTTGCTATTCCAGTGAATGTTGTTAAAGAAGTTGTAAATTCTATTATAGATGTAGGTTATGTAAAAGGTAGACCAGTATTAGGGGTAAGCATAGTAGATGTGACTTCTGCGCAACAAGCTTATCAATATGGTGTGAATCACTTGGGAGTTTATATTGTAGGACTTACAGAGGGGACTAAAGCAGAAAAGAGTGGTTTAAAAGCTGGAGATTTAATTATGGCAGTAGATGATATGCAAATTAGTTCATCAACTGAACTCAAAAAAGCACTCCAGGAACATCAAGTAGGTGATACAGTAAAAGTTACAGTATCTAGAGATGGAAAACTCATGACACTTCAGGTACAACTTGCAGAAAGCGTGCCTACTGCTTCAACAACTCCAGAAACACCAGCAGTACCTAGTGAAAACTAAATAAAAAGAGATTAAAATAAGGAGGTAGGCTTTATCGTCGGACACTAAGAGGTATTGCCTATCTTTTTTATGAGATGATTTTGGAAAATTTAAATAAAACCTGATAAGATCGTGGTAAATTATCTCTTTTAGTTGTAGATAAAAATTGGTACAATTTTAGGAAAGGAGGAATCAAAATGTATAATATTTTAGTCGTAGATGATGAAAAAATGATTCGTGAACTTATTAAACGCTATGCCCATTTTGAAGGGCATGAGGTAATAGAAGCATGTAATGGGATGGAAGCAGTTGAAAAATGCCGAACAGAAACATATGATTTAATTATTATGGACGTTATGATGCCTGAGCTAGATGGATTTTCAGCTTGCAAAGAAATACGTAAGTTTTCAGATACACCAGTAATTATGCTTTCGGCAAGAGGAGAAGAATATGATCGTATCCATGGTTTTGAAATAGGTGTAGATGATTATGTTATTAAACCTTTTTCACCTAAAGAATTAATGATGCGTGTACAGGCCATTATGAAGCGCCATGAAAATAAGAAAGACATAAATTCTAATAAGAATGTTGTGAAATTTGAGGGACTTATTGTGGATTTTGATGCTAGGCAAGTAAGTATAGATGGTCAGAATATAGATATGACACCAAAAGAATATGAACTATTTTTCTATATGGTTAAGAATAGAGGCATTGCATTATCGAGAGAAAGTTTGATTAGTAATGTATGGGGCTATGATTACTATGGTGATGATCGTACGTTAGATACACATATTAAAATGCTGCGTAAAAGTTTAGGTGAATATGCAAATCGTATTGTGACCTTAAGGGGAGTGGGATATCGCTTTGAAGAAAAGTAAAATAAGTATGAGATGGCAACTATTTGGCTATTTATCTTTGTTGCTGGGTGTACTACTTATTGTATTGTGGCTTTTTCAAGTAGTATTTATGGAAAGGTTTTATAAGAGTATCAAGAAAAATGAAATTATTGATGTTGGAAAAAACATCGAAAAAAATATAGGCAATTCAAACTTGTATAGCATCATGAATAATCTAGCAGATAGTAGAAATTTATGTATTGTATTAACGGATGCTATGGGGCAAACGATTTATACCAAAAATTCAATTGGGCCTGATGCAAGGATGACAAGTTTAGGTGCGACTAATTATTGGATATTTGGGATGGCAGCAAAGGAAAATGGCGGAGAGTTATTTATACAAGATGATGATAAAGAATACACCTATACAACCATTAGAGATCCAAAAACAGATTATTCAAAACATCATATTATTAAACTTAAGAATGCTAAGGATGAAGCTGTTATTTACACAAAGATTATTCCCTATCAAGGTTCAGAATATATTTTGCTAGTTAATAGCTTTATATCTCCAGTTAGTGCGACAGTAAGTACCATTAGACAACAACTGTTTTACGTAACGATGATTATGATCGTATTAGCTTTTGGTTTATCTCTTTATATTGCGAGAAAAATTACAGGACCGATTATTCAAATTAATGAATCAGCAAAAGCTTTAGCAGGAAGCCGAGAGGAAATTGTCTTTAAAGAAGAAGGCTGTAAGGAAATTGCAGAATTATCTAATACACTGAGTTATGCATCTAAAGAATTGACCAAAACAGAAACTTTTCGAAGAGAATTAATTGCTAATGTTTCTCATGATTTACGTACTCCCCTTACTTTGATATCGGGTTATGCAGAAATGATGAGGGATATACCTGGGGAAAATAATCCAGAAAACACACAGATTATTATTGATGAAGCCAAGCGTTTAGCTGCATTAGTCAACGATATGTTAGACTTATCTAAATTACAAGCAGGTACTCAAAAAATAGATAAGAAAATTTACAATTTTACGCAAAGTATTAAAGAAATGATGAATAGATATGCCGCTTTAACAGAGCAAGAAGGTTATCATATTAACTTTGAGTATGATGAAGAAGTAGAGATTGAAGCAGATGAACTCAAAATGTCTCAAGTTGTTTATAATCTTATTAATAATGCAATTAATTATACAGGAAATGATAAAATAGTTGCAGTTCATCAGAAAATAGTTGATAATAAAATACGTATTGAGGTGTTAGATACGGGAGAAGGAATTGCCAAAGAAAATTTGCCCTACATTTGGGATCGATATTATAAAGTAGACAAGTCTCATAAGAGAGCTGCTATTGGCACAGGACTTGGGTTATCTATTGTACGTAATATATTAGAAGCTCATAATGCGAATTATGGAGTGGAAAGCAAATTAGGTGAGGGTAGTACTTTTTGGTTTGAAATGACAAGAAAAATAGGATAACGCCTAAAGTTATTCAATAAAGAAAGATTAGAGGAGAAGAAAATGAAATTATTTAAAAAAGGAATTGCAATTCTTGCAATCATGACAATGAGTTTAGGGATGGTAGCTTGTGGTTCTTCTAAGGCTACAACTGAAATGGCATCAAAGGATGAAAAGGGCTTAATTGTAGCAAGAGTTGGAGAAGTTCCTATTTATAAAACTGCATTAGAAAATGAATTAGCAAGATATGGCATGTCAGAGCAATATATGGGTCTTTATTATGGAGAAGATTATACAAGTAATCAAGAAGTAGTAGATCAATATAATGCGTTTAAAGAAAATGTAATAGATTCATTAGTAGAAGCAGAAATTTTAGTACTTAAAGCAAAAGAGATGAAAGAAATTTCAGTAACAGAAGATGAGATTAATGAGCAATTAGAAGCAACAAAAGCAGGATTTACAAATGAAGAAGAATTTAATACAGCATTAGAACAAAGTGGTATGACATTAGAGGATTTAAAAGATAACATTGAAAAAAATCTATATGTGACAAAACTTATTGAATACTATGCAAAAAATGATGTAAAAGTTGAGGATTCAGAAGTTGAAGCTTACTATAAAGAAAATCCAGATAGCTTTAAAAGTGCAAATATCTATCACATATTAGTAGACTCAGAAGAAAAAGCTAATGAAGTATTAGATAAATACAATGCAGGGACAAGCTTTGCAGATTTAGCTGCAGAGTATGGTACAGATGGTACTGCATCTACAGGTGGTTTATTAGGTGAAATTCCGTATGATACAACACAATATGATGCAGATTTCATGGCAGGTGCAAAAGCATTAGGAGAAGGTGAAGTTTCTAAACCTGTAAAAACTCAGTTTGGATGGCATATTATTAAAGTAGATGGTATCAAAGAAAAATCATTTGATGAAGCAAAAGAAGAAATTCGTACAATGCTTGAACAAACTAAAGCAGAAGAAGTTTTAACAGCGAAGTTAGATGAGTGGACAAAAGAATATGAAGTAACACGTTATGAGGATAACTACAAAACACAACTAACAGAAGCTAAAGAAGAAACGACAACAGCTACAGATGGTTCTGCTACAACAGAGAATACTGAATCAACAGCTACAAGTACTGAAAATACAACTAACACTAATAATACAACAGATACAACGAATACAACTGAAGCTACGCCAGCACAATAGTTAATTAAGAAAAAGCACTCTGAATCTAAAAATAGATTCAGAGTGCTTTTTTATACATAAGTTGATTAAATTTCCGTAGAAGCCACTTCTACAGTACTTGCTTTAAGTGAGTCGGTGTGTGAATTAGAAAGAGTAGAAGCATCAAGTCCTTTTAACTCAATAGATTTATTCACTTTTGCATCATATGTAGTTGCTTTCATTGTTTCAGCTAAATCAAATCCGGTCATTTCTTTAACAGAATCCATTACTACAGACATAGTACTAGAAACAGTTTTGGCAACAGAGACAGCACTTTCACCATTGGACCCACCGTCCATAACCACAATTTTTTCAATGCGAGACATAGGTTCTGCCACATGTTTAGCTACTTCAGGAAGAATGTTAACAAACATTTCCATTTTACCAGCGTCATTGTATTTGGCGTAAGCTTCAGCTTTCTTTTCCATAGCTTCGGCTTCAGCAAGCCCTTGCATTTTAATGGCTTCAGCTTCAGCAAGCCCTTTTTGCTTAATGACTTCAGCCTCGGCAAGACCCTTAGCTTTTGCTTTTTCGGCTTCAGCTTGCCCTTGAAGTTGTGTCTGTTCAGCTTGTGCTTTAGCTTGTAATTTAATAGCTTCCGCTTCTGCTTCGGCTTGGAGTTTACGTGCTTCGGCTTCAGCAGCAGCTTGTAATTTAAGGGCTTCAGCTCGTGCCTGAGCTTCAGCAATTTCTTTATACTTTTCAGCTTCCGCATTAAGTTGTTGAGTTGCTTTTTCAGCTTCAGCAGGCTTAACCATGGTTTCTAAGAGTTCTTTTTCTTTTCTTTCAGCTTTCTTTAAAGCGAGTTCAATATTTTTTTGCTCAGCAGCAATAGAAATTTGAATTTTTTCAGTTTCAACATCTTTTAAACGTTGTTGTCTGATGACTTCAGCATCCATTTCCGTATCGGTCATAGCTTTTTGAGCAATATTTTTTTGAATGTTATAAGCAGCATCCGTATCTGCTCTGGCAGCAGCTTGTTCTTTTTCAAAATTCAGTTGCTTAATGTTTTTATTCTTTTGAGCTTCTGCAATAGCAGTTTGGGCTTCAATAGAAGCGGTTTCTCCAATGCGTTGTGCTTCAGAAGTTTTAATTTGGGTTTCTTTATTGGATTCCGCTACAGCAATTTGGGCATTTTTCTTAACCTCAGCAATACGTGCTTCACCGAGTGCTTTTAAGTAGCCATTATTATCAGAGATATCCTTAATGGTTAAAGTTTTAATTTCAAGTCCCATTTCAGAAAGATCTGTACCAGCTACTTCATGAACTTTCGCACCAAAACTTTCGCGGTCGTTATAAATTTCTTCTACTGTAAGTTTAGAAATGATTTCACGTAATTTGCCTTCTAGAACTTCTCTAGAGACATCACTAATAATTTGAACTGTTTGAGCTTCCTTACTTGCATTAAATTGTTCAATCGCAGCTAGGATAGATGTTTTATCATTACGAACTTTAATAACAGCTACACCATCCGTATTAATAGGAACACCTTGGCTAGTCATGGCACCATTAGTACGTACATCGAGTTTCATACTTTCAAGAGAAATGGTATCAATACGTTCTAAAAGCGGAATCACAATACCACCACCACCAGTAATGACACGTTTTTTGAGTCCTGTAATAACTGCTGCTTTATCTTGCGGTATTTTCTTCCACATGCTAAGAATAATAGCGATAATGAGAATGATACCAATAATAATGCAGACGATACCCCAAGGGATATGATATGAGTTATACATGATGAAGCCTCCTTTTAAATAAAGTGATAATTTCATTATAAAGGAAAAAAAACAAAATGAACACGATATTATATAAAATACAGTTAATATAAAATGCAAGAGAAGATTTTAATAAGAAAAAGCTTCTCTTGTACAAGTAGAATAAAAGTTAGATATTATAGTGTTTTATTTTTAGTTAAATTCAAAAAATAGGTAGATGTATCAGATACGATTAGAATAGAGTCTTTTATATCCAATACTTTTACAAGGCTACCTTGTTTGATATAATGATCACTTTTGGCAGAGTAAGTAATTTTTCCTATTTTAGTGTTTAAGGAAACACTACCTATACCGTTTTCAAAAATTGTAACAATAACTTTACCTTCACAACCTATAATATCAATATTTGTTAACGCTTCACTGTCAACATTCTTAAGTTTATGGAGTAGCCAATATGTGCCATAGGATAAGATAAGACCAAATAAAATAGATAAGACACAATGAAAGCTGGTATGTTGCCTAAGCGTAATCCCCATACCGCCAAAACCAACTAAAAAGGCACAGAATTGTAAAGGAGTTAAAGGTAAGATTCCAGGTAGTAAATCATAGTGGAAATCAAAGAAAGAAAGTCCTTGAAAAAGATCACTTATAACATCAAGAATTAAACTTAGGAGTAAAAAAACAATTCCAATGATAAGACAATACCAATAAATAGTGAGCATAGTCGAACCTCCTTGGTTAGAGTGTATTGGGTAATATTATATATAATTTTATAAAATAAGTAAAATGTTCATAAGAATACTGGGTTGTTATTACAAATTATGGTAATATAAAATGGAATAATATGGAATAGTTAAGAGATGGGTGATACAAATGAAGCAGTGGATAGTAGATTCAAAGCGAAGAAATAAGATACGAAGAAAGAAACAAATTGAAAAGTACATATGCCTAACGTTGCAGATGTGTGTGTTTATAGCATGCCTTATCCTGACATTTTTGGTGACAACAAAGATAGTGGATTTTGTGAGAGGAACTGAGCAAGAAAAAGAGGTAATTGCACTTAGGCAAAAAGATGTTATAAGTGATGAAATGAAACAAGGAGGATATACTAATGGTTATGAAGAAAATAACGTTACGATGATGTTACAAAGTGAAATAGATAAAGGAAGTTTAATTTTAGTAAATGAGTGGCATCCTATTCGGGAGTATAGTGATGCACAGATGGTGGAAATTGGGGAGTGTTTGGATGGGGTTTGTCAGGTGAAAAGCCGAAGAATTAAGTTACAAGAAGAAGCTTTGCATGCACTTAGAGAGATGCTAATAGATTTTAATAAGGTAGTTGGAGAGAGTGATTTAACAGTGATTAGCGGTTATAGAGATTTTAACACACAGGAAAAGCTACATTATAATAGTTTATTAGAAGTGAAAAAAACAGACGAAGCTTTAGTTGCTAAACCTGATCGTAGTGAACATCATACGGGATTAGCAGTGGATTTTGGGTTAACTTATGAAGATGGTACGTCAGCTGAGTATAATGGGGCAGGTATTTATAGTTGGATTAATGATCATTGCTATCAATATGGTTTTATCATGCGTTATGCAGCAGATAAAAAGGAGAAAACAGGAATTGGTTATGAGCCGTGGCATTTTCGTTATGTGGGAAAAGTACATGCTCAAATTATGAAAGAATTAAATCTTTGTTTTGAAGAATACTGTGAATTACTTAAAAACTACAGTTATTATACTAAACCTGGGCAAGGTATTACACAAAATACACAAGGGTATTCTATTTATTATGTACCTTGTGAAGGAAAAATAACGTATATTCCTTTACCAATGAGTAAAGAGTATGCTATATCAGGAAATAATGAGGATGGTTTTATTGTGACAGTAGATTTAACGAAAGGAAAAAATGACAAGTAGCACTTATGGGGATACTAGTGGTTAATAAGGGGGATTACGAATAATATACTATAGGAGGAAAAAGACATGGAAGCTATTGATGTAGGTTGGTTATCTCTTATACCGCCTCTATTAGCTATTGCGCTTGCTTTGATTACTAAAGAAGTAATCTCCTCATTATTAATTGGTATTTTTGCAGGTGCATTGATTTATGCTACACATACAGGAGGTGGGATTGTAGAAGCAGCATCTGTTACTTTTACATTGATGAGTGAGAAAATAGGAGAGAACGCATCTATTTTAATATTCTTGGGATTATTAGGTGCCCTTGTTGCAATTGTTACAATGGCAGGTGGTTCAAGAGCATATGGAAATTGGGCTGCTTCAAAAATTAAAACAAGACAAGGTGCACAGCTTGCTACTTCAGCACTAGGGTGTGTCATTTTTATTGATGATTATTTCAACTGTTTAACGATTGGGACTGTTATGCGTCCTGTAACAGATAAACAGCGTATTTCTAGAGTAAAGCTAGCCTATATTATTGATGCTACAGCTGCACCAGTTTGTATTATTGCACCCATATCTTCTTGGGCAGCATCAGTTATTTCACAAATTGAATCATCTAGCCCCAGGTTAAATGGTATGGATACATTTTTAAGTGCCATTCCATTTAACTTATATGCTATTTTAACGATTATTATGGTGATTATTCTATGTATTACCAATCTTGAATTTGGACCAATGGCTAAATTTGAAAGAGCAGCTAAAGAGAATGGGCAAGTTGAGGGAATCAATAACGATTCACAAGAAGAAGATGAACTAGCAAGAATGAAAATTTCTGATAAAGGAAAAGTATTTGATTTGCTTATTCCAATTTGTGCACTGATTGTATTTTCTATATTAGCAATGCTTTATGTAGGCGGTTATTTTAATGGGAATATGAGCATTGGAGAGGCTTTTGGTAATACAGATGCAGGTCCTGCACTGGTATTAGGTGGATTTGCAGGCTTGATAGTGACTTTTATTTTATTTATTCCACGTCGGCTGATTACATTTAAAGAGTTTATGGATGGTATAGGAATTGGTGTCCGTTCTATGGTAGGTGCTTTTATTATTTTAATTTTAGCATGGTCTATTAGCGGGGTATGTCGTGAGTTATTAAATACAGGAGTTTATGTAGGAGATTTAGTGGCTAATTCATCTATGCCACCTGAATTGATTCCAGCGATTATTTTTACAGTAGCAGGCTTCTTGTCTTTTGCTATGGGAACTTCTTGGGGAACTTTTACCATTCTGATTCCTATTGTTGCAGTAGTATGTGAACAAATTGCACCAGATCTTATTATTATTTCAATTGCAGCAACTTTGGCAGGATCCGTATTGGGAGATCACTGTTCACCGATATCAGATACCACTATTTTATCTTCAACAGGAGCAGGATGTAAGCATATGGATCACGTATCAACACAAATTCCTTATGTTGCAGTGGTAGGGGGATGTTGTTTGGTAGGATACTTAATTGCAGGATTTACGCAAAATTTAATTTTGACATTAGGTGTATCCATTGGATTATTATTGGTTAGTTTATTCATATTGCATCGTATGAGTGATAAAAAGCAAGAGAAGGTTTAATCGTTCTATAGAATAAAGAAAGACTGATGAGGTTCAATAAAGTAAAAGGGAGTAGCCGTTACGCTTAGGCTACTCTCTTTTTCTTTAGGAAGCTATAGAGGATTCTAGAGCTTTTTAGAACGATAAAACAAAGTTTACAATTAGGTATAAAACGATTAAAATAGTTTAAGGCAAAACAAATGTTGAAAGGGTGTTTAAGAATGAAAGTCGGGATTTTTGACTCAGGTATTGGTGGCATCACAGTGTTAAAAACAGCCATTGAACACTTACCACAAATCGAATACATTTATTACTCTGATAACTTACATGTTCCATATGGTACAAAACCTAAAAATGAAGTAGTGGGATATGTTAAAGATGTGGTCAAGTTTTTAGTAGATCAAGGAGCAGAAGCTATTTTAATTGCATGTAATACAGCAACAAGCGTAGCAGTGAAAGAGCTTCGTACACTATATAATATACCAATCATTGGCATGGAGCCAGCGGTTAAACTTGCTTTAGATGATAATAAAGAAGGAAAAGTGTTGGTAACAGCAACGCCTCTTTCTTTAAAAGAAGAAAAATACAAGAATTTAGTAGCACATGTAGATCATCAACATCGTACAAGTTCCTTACCACTTCCTGAACTCGTTACTTTTGCAGAGACAAAAGATTTTGATGAGGAAAGAATAGAAGCATATTTTAAGGAAAAATTAGAACCATTTAATTTAGATGAGTATGTAGGGATTGTATTAGGATGCACTCATTTTATTTACTTTAAAAAATATTTGGAGAAGTTTTTGCCAGAACATATAAAAATTTATGACGGAAATGAAGGAACAGTAAGACATTTAGGAGAATGTCTTGGTATAACACAAATAGAACATTCTGTAGACCCTAAGATTACCTTTTATTACTCAGGGAAAAAATGTGAGACTAATGAGATCTTGGAAAGCTATTTAAAGCTCGTATAAACATGAGGATGTTTATACGAGCTTTATTTTTATAGTATAAATTATTTAAGTGCTACTATTTCAATAGAAGAATCTTCATAAAGGTTAATAAAGGTGTCATTGATTTTAACAATTGGTCGATAAACACAGGTTGGATTAATAAAGACTACTTCACCGATCAGCCCATTATTTAAAATGACAAAAGAACCAACATAATAAGTTGCAATATAGGTACAGAAGGTAAGAAGAAGCTTAGGATCAAATTCTGTAATATGATCTACTAGTAGCATTTTTAGAACACTAAAGATATGAGCTTTACTTCTAAGTGTATCAAAACGATCTGCAAGGGCTAACACCTTACCTAATTGATTAATGTAAGGTGCAGAAATACGAATTGGGAATCCTGTACCATCGCAATGTTCGTGATGCGCTAAAATAGCTTTACTAATCATCGGATCTAAATCACTTAGCTTATTTACAATATTGTAGCTGTAAATAGGGTGTTTTTCATATTCTGAAATTTGTTCAGGGCTCCAAGGTTCTTTAGTTTCAAAAGGATTAAATGAAAGATTAATAAGCCCTATATCATGGAGAAGTCCAGCTTTAATAGCATGAGTGGTAAACTCATCATCGAAATTACACCAACGACAAATAAGTAAAGAGATAAAAGCTACATTTAAGCTATGGTTATAAGTATTATAATCTAATTCTTGGATTAAATTAGTACAGCCTACTAAACTATGATTAGCAGAAAAGTCTAAAGGAAGGCTACTACATAAACCTTCAAAATCCTTAATGGCATTTACATTAATAGAATCTAAGCCTTTAACAATGGAGATAAGTGCATCTGAATATTTTTTATAACTCTCAATCGTTTCTTCTGATAATCCCCACACTTTATCAGAGGAATCAAGATAAACCCAAATATCTGTGTGAACAAAATTTAAGATACTTTTGATGTGACTTGGAGTGAGTTCTTGATTAGTTGCAACAATAGTAGTGCCAGTTTTCAAATCGATGATAGGTCCCGCAGTAATCATTCCAGGAATACATTTAGAAGCAGGTACAATAATTTTTTGCATAGAGTTTTCCCCCTAAATTTGTAGAATAAAATTTTAATGTTTGATCTCTAAATCGTATATTTGCAAATTATCTTTATAAGTGCTAAACTAAAGGGTAGCAAATAAAGAATTTGACTAAAGTTGGAAAGTAGTAAAGATATCTTTTACTTATTATATAATAAAGTTGCTATAAAATAGAAGAATAATATATAAAATATTATAAAAATTGACAATATTACTATTTAAGATGGGTAGAAAGTACTAGGAGGATTTTGTAGTATGGAAAAGAAACAGAAAGTACTGCTTATTGTAGGGACGATTATTGTAGTAGGTCTTATAGCTTATTTTGGATATCAAAAGTATGTAGAGGAATTTGTTAATGTAAAAATAGAAGAACATGTGCAGCCACTTTATCAGTTAGATGACATTGTACGAGTAGAATACAAAGCTAATGAATTAATGACTTTAGAAAAGCAAGGAGAAGTTTGGGTTAATTCAGATCAGCCAGATTTAAAATATAATCAAGACATGGTAAATCAGTGGCTTACGAGTTTAACACATTTAGAAACTAAAGAAGTGGTTAAAAATATACAAGATGAACAGGCATATGGCATAAGTGATGGGTCTGTGATGATTACACTTTATGATGCAATGAATCACCATCAAACGATTCAATTAGGCAATATTGTTAAAGCAGAGGATCGTGTTTATATTAAATGTAATGATGAAGACAAGCTATATGTTTTATCTTATGAGGCGGCTAAACCTACTTTTGTCCATCCAAATGAATTTGTAGATTGTAGTCATGTTTTAAAAATAGGTACATTAGAATCTATTAAGATAGAAAATCAAAATGATAAAGCAATTACGCTTGTTAAAAATAATCAGTGGCAGTTAAAAGATTATTATGCAATTCCAGGTGTAGTAGATGAAAAGGTGATAGAGCCATTAACAAATGCTATTTTAGAAATGCAAATTAGTGGCTATGTTGGAACTTATGAGGATTTAGCAAGTTATGGACTTGTTCAACCGAATTTAGTACTTACTTTAAATGGAAAAACTAAGATAGCATTTGGTAATCAAAGAGGGAATAAGGTATATGTAACTGTAAATGATGGGCAAGATGTCTATACAATGGAAAAAGCCTTCTATAATCAGCTTATGACATTTAGACCATTTAATGCTATCGATAAACAAGTTGTGCATATAAATAGTGCCTCATTAATTCAGGTAACATTAGTAAATCCACAAGGTATTTATGAATTAAAATTTAATGAAGTAGAGCCAGAGGCTATGAGTAGTCAGGAAAATGTAACAGAGCTGGTAGAAGATCAAACTACATTAAAAGAAAATGAATTGGGTGAAGCGATAACGAAAGAAGTAGAAGCGCAAGAAACAACAGCTCAAGGGACAGTAACAAAAGAAACAAAAGAAACAATTAATGTAACGCTTAATGAAAAAGCCCTTACCGAAGATGAAGCACAAGAATGGCTAGATCAAATCGAATCAAGTATTTATATAGAGGCACCATTACAAAATCCAAGTATTGAGCAAAAAGAAGAACGAAAAGCGGAAGCAACGATTCAATTTGTGCTAAAAGATCAATATACAATAGATATTGAACTTATTCCATATGATATTAATTATTATATTTTGCGTTACAATGGTATTACAGAATTTGCAGTCAACAAGGATAAGGTGACTAAGTTATTCAATGATTTAACAGAATTTGTAAAAAAATAGTATTTTTAGCGAGGTATTTACTTAAAGTGAATACCTCGCTTTCTTTTTGCTTAAAATAGAATAAAAAGTACCTGCTTGATAATAGTTTATTAGAAATAAACTGGAGCTTAAGGACATAGGGAGAAGGTAAAATCAATGGAAAGGCAAGCGAAACTTTATGGTGGGATTGTAATAGGTGCATCCCTTATTGCAATAGGTCTCTATTTCTTTTGGGCGCCATCTGATTTAGCTGCAGGTGGTGTAAGTGGTTTATCTATTGTTATAAAAGCATTAATACCGAGCATTCCTTTAGGTGTTATTATATTTGTTTTAGATATGATTATGTTCATTATAGGTTTTGTAGCATTAGGGAAAAGTTTTGGGGCAAAAAGTTTAATTTGTAGTATTACAGTATCTACTATTATGACATTGTTAGAATGGATTTGGCCTAATTGGCAACCTATTAGTGAAGATCAACTAATTTTATTATTGTTTGGAGGACTGTTTATAGCAATGGGCCAAGCGATTGTTTTTAATTTAGAGGCTTCTTCTGGTGGGACAGATATAATAGCTAAAATCATGACAAGATATATGCCACTTAATATAGGAACAGCTTTAATGATTGCAGATATGATTGTGGTTCTTTTGGCAACAATGGTCTTTGGATTAGAAAAAGGATTATATGCTGCGCTTGGTGTTATTGTTGTAACACAGTTAATTGATTATATGATTGCAGGATTTAACGTACAGAAGTACGTCATTATTGTGTCGTCTAATGAGCAAAAAGCAAATGAAATTAATGAATATATCTTAAAAGTATTAGAAAGAGGTACAACACTGTATAAAGCAGAAGGAGGATATAGTGGGGAGGAGAAAAGTATCATTACAACGGTTATAGGACGTAAAGAATTTTTAGAACTAAAAAAACAACTTATGCATGTAGATCGTTTAGCCTTTATGATGGTTCAAAATATACATGAAGTTATTGGAGAAGGATTTTGAAAAATGTATTGACAATTCTGTAAAATGAAAATATACTATAAAACATACAGGATTACTCGGAATTAGAGGAGGCGATTATGAAGATCTCTACTAAATCAAGATATGGCCTTCGTACCTTAGTGGACTTAGCGATTCATTCTGCAGAAGAGCAAGTTCCGCTGGTACATATAGCAAAACGACAGAATTTATCGGTAAACTATTTAGAACAAGTCTTTGCGATTTTAAAGAAAGCCAATATTGTAAAGAGTGTCAAAGGTGCTCAAGGTGGTTATATTTTGGCCAGACCAGCTAGAGAAATTACCGTAGGAGATATTCTTCGGGCTATTGAAGGGGAATTGCTTATTGTAGAAGAAGAGGTAAGAAAGAATGAAAGTTCTATGCTTTATCAAAATATGCAGATTTGCTTGCAGAGGGAAGTATGGAATAAAATTGCAGAAAGTGTGAAACAAACCATTGACCAAATTACGCTAGAAGATCTTACAAATGATTATCGTAACATATTATTAAATGATATAGATATGTATTATATTTAGAAGAAGATTATAAAATGTGGAGGGGAAAAAATATGGCAAGAATAGCAAATAGCATTACCGACTTAATTGGTCACACACCTTTATTGGAAGTATCACGTTATGCTAAAAGTGAGGGGTTAAAAGCACGCTTATTAGTTAAATTAGAGTCTTTTAATCCAGGAAGTAGTGCAAAAGACCGTATAGGGTACTATATGATTACAGAAGCAGAAAAACAAGGAATTATTCAAGAAGGAACGACAATTATTGAGCCAACTAGTGGAAATACAGGGATTGCACTTGCTTATATCTGTGCGGCAAAAGGTTATAGGCTTATTTTAACTATGCCAGATACCATGAGTATGGAGCGAAGGAACGTACTTAAAGCATTAGGTGCAGAACTTGTATTAACAGAAGGTGCAAAGGGAATGAAAGGTGCGATTGAAAAAGCGGAAGAATTAGCAAAAGTTTATACGCCAAGTTTTATTCCTCAACAATTTGATAACAAGGCCAATCCACAGGCACACCGAGAAACAACTGCATTAGAGGTATGGGAAGATACAGATGGAGCGGTTGATGTATTTGTTGCAGGTGTAGGTACAGGAGGTACGATTTCAGGTGTAGGTGAAGTATTAAAGCAAAAGAAACCAGAAGTAAAAATAATTGCCGTTGAACCATCAGATTCACCTGTTCTTTCTGGTGGGAAGGCCGGTCCACACAAAATTCAAGGAATTGGTGCAGGATTTGTGCCAAGTGTTTTTAAGCATGAAGTTGTGGATGAAATTAAAACCATCACAAATGATGCGGCTTTTGAAACTTCAAGAAAGTTAGCCAAATCAGAAGGTGTACTTGTAGGAATTTCTTCAGGAGCAGCTCTTGCAGTGGCTACTGAATATGCTAAGCTTGAAGAAAACACAGGAAAGGTAATTGTTGTTTTATTACCAGATACAGGTGAACGTTATTTATCTACAACACTTTTTCAATAAGAGTATAGATCAAAAACCCAGAAGGGAGTAGTAATCCTTCTGGGTTTTTGATTTTAAAATAGGGGTAAAAAAGAGTAGTAAAATAGATTTAACGGAGATGTTTATAAAGGATGTGCAAGTTAGTTTAATGATAAAAGGTATATCCGATTGTAACAAAATGGTAAATTGGTAATAATATATAAGTAGAAGTGTATAGTTTATTAGAGGATCAAAATATGTTAAATATCTTCAATGCTATGAATCGTGTACCTAATACGAATCCTCCAGATTTTATACCCAATAAAAATGAAGGAGAAATCTTACAGGGCCCAGGATCAGTTATGGTAGGTCCTGGAAATAATCCGCCACAAGGACCAGGCCCAGTAAGTATAGGTCCAGGGAATATGCCATTTCAAGGAGGTCCAGGACCTATTATTATTAATCCGGGGAATAAACCACCTCAGCAAGGACCAGGTCCAGTTATTAATCCAGGTAATATGATGCCTCCAGGAGGCTTTAATCCACCAAGGCCACCACACCAGAAATTAAGGCCTTGTATAGGACGGTTTACTTATCTATGGCTTAACAATGGCTCTGAATTTTGGTTTTATGTAGAATCTGTAACAACTAGATTTATCTATGGATGGAGACTTAGAAGAGGACGCTGGGAACAAGGCAGAATTAATGTGAATCGAATTGAGGCATTTTATTGTAATAGAAGAGATTAGTATATTAAAGAATGGGTAAAATGGAATGTAAGTAGCTATTTTACCTATTTTTTATAGTGCAAAGAACTTGCGTATTATTTTCTATTAGTGAATACGACAGGGGAGAGGTGGAGATTTTACTTCATAAAAATCAATGTTATAATAAAGGAATAGTGCTTGAAAGGAACGATAAAAATGGTAGAAATGAATAATAGTTGGGATCAGCTTTTAGAAGAAGAGTTTAAAAAGCCTTATTATGAGGCATTACGCAGTTTTTTAAAAGAAGAATATCAAACACAAACAATTTATCCCAATATGCATGATATATTTAATGCTTTAAAAACAACACCTTACGAAGAGGTGAAAGTAGTGATTTTGGGACAAGACCCTTATCATGGAGAAGGACAAGCTCATGGTATGGCTTTTTCCGTTAAACCAGGTGTTAAAACACCACCTTCATTAGTTAATATTTTTAAAGAACTACAAGCAACTATGGGATGTTATATTCCTAATAATGGATATTTAATGAAATGGGCACAACAAGGTGTTTTATTATTAAATACTGTTCTAACAGTAAGGGCAGGAAAACCACAATCTCATAAAGGAAAAGGATGGGAAGTTTTTACAGATCGTATTATTTCGCTACTAAATGAAAGGGAAGAACCTATTATCTTTGTATTATGGGGAGCCCCTGCAAAGAAGAAATCAAGTTTAATCACTAATCCAAAACATAAGATTTTAATGGCAGCACATCCTAGTCCATTATCTGCTTATAATGGTTTTTTTGGTTGTAATCACTTTAATCAAATTAATGATTATTTAAGAGACATAGGAAAAGCACCTATTGATTTTCAAATTGAGAATCTATAAATGATGCTTGACAAAGAAAGATAAAATGTATATTATTATTTTAACAATTTAGTCAATTAAAATATTTCGTAAAAACAATGAAGAGAAGAGTAAGCTATGTACATGTTTTCAGAGAGCCGAGTAAGCTGAGAGTCGGTAACAAGGCATAGGTGAAGAACATCTTGGAGGAGCTAACCCAACAGCTAAAAAGCTTAGTAGGCTTAGACGGTAGGTAGGCCGTTATATCTACAGCGTATCGAGGAATCTGTACGTAAGTGAGAGGATTTATTACAAAATCAATAAGGGTGGTACCGCGAAGTAGCCTTCGTCCCTTAAGTTAAAAAATAATTTAGCTTAAGAGATGGAGGTTTTTTATATTTAAAATTATAAAGTCTATATTCATAAATTATTGAGGATGAATATATGCTAAGTAAGTAGATTGAATTATGAGGAGGAGTTATTATGCAACTATATGTACCAGAGGGATATAAACCTAAATTGGATTTAAGAGAAACAGAAGTAGCTATTAAAAAGTTAAAAGACTATTTTGAATCAGCTTTAGCTTATGAACTGTATCTAACTAGGGTATCTGCTCCACTATTTGTAAAACCAGATACAGGATTAAATGATAATTTAAATGGTGTAGAAAGACCAGTGAGTTTTGATTTAGCTGATGATCATCAAGTTATTGAAGTGGTTCATTCACTAGCAAAATGGAAACGTATGGCGTTAGACCGTTATGAATTTGGGGTAGAGGAAGGCTTATACACAGATATGAATGCTATTCGTCGTGATGAAGAAGTGGATAACCTACATTCTATCTATGTGGATCAATGGGATTGGGAAAAAGTTATTACAAAGGAAATGCGTAATGAAGATTATTTAAAACAAACTGTAAAGAGGATTTTCCGTGCCTTTTCAAGAACGGATAACTATATTCGAGCAGAATATCCTTGTTTAGAGGCTTGGTTACCTGAAGAAATCTTTTTTATTACTTCTCAAGAATTACTAGAGATTTATCCAGATTTATCACCAAAAGAAAGAGAAAATAAAATCTGCGAAGAAAAGAAAGCAGTATTTATCATGAAAATTGGGGATGTACTGACAAATGGTGAAAGACATGATGGAAGAGCCCCAGATTATGATGACTGGGCACTCAATGGAGATATCTTATTCTGGAATCCACTTTTAAATAAAGCTTTTGAATTATCTTCTATGGGGATTCGCGTGGATGAAGTGGCTTTAAAAGAACAACTAAAAAAAGCAGGTTGTGAAGATAGAGAAAACTTGCCATTCCACCAAAAGATTTTAAATAAAGAGCTACCATATACCATTGGAGGCGGTATTGGTCAATCCAGAATATGTATGTATTTCTTACAAACAGCACATATAGGAGAAGTTCAAGCTTCTTATTGGCCAGATGAAATGCATAAGGCTTGTGAAGAGAATCAGATTATTTTACTTTAAAAGATTTAGGCCTAGACAATAAAAAATAGATTATAAAAAGACTTTACTTAAAGGAAGTGGATCAAGAAATGCAGATCGCTTAAAAGTAAAGCCTTTTTTATTTTAATGAAGTCTTTAATATAAAGAGATTATTCGATACAACCACTAATAGGTTGAAATAATTACCACTAGCTAAATTAAAGCATAAGAAAAGAGGATTTATACAAACTAAATTTAAAGACAATGGATTACTAGAAAGTGGAGGCAAAAAAATGTTTATAAGTATGATTACTGCACTTATTTCAGGATTGCTAATGAGTGTACAAGGTGTTTTTAATACCCGAGTATCGGAAAAAGCAGGATTATGGTTTACCACAAGTATTGTAAATTTCACAGCTTTTGTTGTATGTATCATTATTTTATTTTTTACAAGAGATGCCAATGTAATGGGGCTTAAAATGGTGAATAAATGGTATCTACTAGGTGGCGTGCTAGGAGCAGGAATTTCATACACTGTTATTGTGGCAATGGCACATTTAGGGCCTGCTTTTGCTGTTATGATGATTTTAATTGCTCAAATGATTTCGGCGTATCTGATTGAGGTTTGGGGATTATTTGGTAGCGAAAAGATAGGTTTTACATGGACTAAGTTGGTGGGGGTTGGTGTTATGATTGTAGGAATTATTATTTTTCAATGGAAAAAGTAAGTCCTACAATATAGAAGATCGGAAACAATCATTAGTAGTAGAAGTAATAGGTATATTAATGTATAGAAGTAAAATAATACATTGATAAAAAAGGTGTTGTTACAAATGAATAGGTAACAACACCTTTTTTTCTATATTGATATTTTCGTAGGTAAAATCATGCTGATTATAAGAGAAACATATCATCTAGACACTCTACAATTTTTCCATATTTCAAGGCATAAATATGTTGATTAGAGGACCCTCGATATTCTAGATTAGGATTAGCAAGTGCTTTTATATAAGGTCCATCTACTAATACATCGATGAGTTCAAGAAGAGAATGATATTTGGGAGAGGCTTGGAGCAATTCATAGGTATAGCCTGTATAACACCAAATATTTAATCCTTCTTCTTTTAGTAATTTGGCAAGTTTAGCAAGGACATTACATTGATCAAAAGGTTCACCACCTGAAAAGGTTATGCCATCTATAATGGGTTTATTCTTCATAATCCGGGTATAAAGAGTGGATATTGCTATAGATTCGCCATAACATTGATCTTGCATAGCTTCATTCTGACAGTCAGGACAGGCATGGTTGCAACCAGATACAAACAGAACAGAGCGAAGACCTATCCCATTAACTGTAGAATGCTCTAAAAAGCCAGCAACTTGTAAAGTCATTAGATATTACTATAACTTGGATTATGCGTACCGTTATGGGCAAGGCGATCTTTTCTTTCAGCAGACTTACCACTACCAAAACGTTCATCCAGACTTAAATAGCCTGTTACACGACTAATACCTTGAATATGATGGCTACTACATTTTGGGCAAGAATGCATTTGTTCATTTAGCATTGCTCCACAATCTTTACAGTAGCGTAAGTGGAAGTTAATCCCCATATAACTAATATTGGTTTGGTCATAAGCATAGCTAATGATTTTCTCAATAGTCTCCCCTGTTGGATAGCCATCTAATTCAATATAGCTAATATGCCCTGCATTGCACATACTGTGAAAAGGTGCTTCAATTTGAATTTTATCAATAATAGAGATACTATAATGGACTGGAATATGAAAGCTGTTTGTATAATAATCTTTGTCGGTTACACCAGGAATGATGCCAAAGCGTTCTTTATCTTGAAGAATAAATTTACCACTTAGTCCCTCGGCAGGTGTGGCATAACAGCTCCAGTTCATATGAGTTTCTTTTGTAACATGATCTGTAAATTGACGAATATGATCAATGATGCTGTAGCCTAATTCACGTGCCTGTTCATCTTCACCATGATGATGACCTGTTAGGGCAACGAGTGTTTCGGCTAAACCAATGAAACCAATAGACCAAGAACCATTTTTAAGAACAGGATCAATACTATCATTTAGCCCTAATCCCTCAGAACCCAGCATTAAACCTTGGCCGACAACAAAAGGAAGGTCTTTCATTTTAAGGCGTTTAAGTACTTCATAACGATGGAGAAGTGAAGATTTAGCCATTTCTAAGCGTTCATCTAATAGGCGCCAGAAAGTTTCTATATTTCCTTTAGCTAAGATGCCAATACGAGGTAAGTTAATCGTGGTAGGGGCATTATTACCACGTCTATTTGGGCCTTCAGGTCCGTTGATATTAGAGCAAATATAGGTACGACATCCCATCGTGGCAGGTAAAATACCTTTATTATAGTATTTTAAATTAAAGTCTGCATCTATATTCATAAAAGTAGGGTTCATGCGAGAGGCAGCTACCCTGCAAGCAAGTTTATAGAGATAGGCATAAGGAGCGTCTTTACCACGATTCACACCTTTTTTGACGCGGAAGATGATGTTTGGGAAAATAGGTTGTTCATTTTTACCTAGGCCCTTTTCATATTCTTCTAAGAAAATTTGGCATATTAAAGCAGCATCAGGACTTGCTGGAAGACCAATGTTCAATGAACTAAAAGGAACCTGGGACCCTGCCCTGGAGTGCATGGTATTAAGATTATATACAATGCCTTGCATGGCTTGATGCACACGACTAATAAGTTTATCTTCCACAAATTGATTAAAGGCTTCAGTTGATAAGGTTTGCTTAAGAGGTGCATATTCTGTTTGAATTTCTTCACGTGTATAGCCCACGTAAGGTGCCATATCATTGTCAAAGTCCA
Organism: Cellulosilyticum sp.; assembly: GCA_015058045.1. Lineage (GTDB taxonomy): Bacteria > Bacillota > Clostridia > Lachnospirales > Cellulosilyticaceae > Cellulosilyticum. Next base: position 20,212 of record SVDC01000014.1, on the reverse strand, counting down.
CATGAGATTGACCACCAAACATATCATTTTGAGAAGATTGAAGGAGTATACAGCTTAGCTCAGCCGCAGATTCAATGCGTTTAGGTTTACGAATAGTTCCATATCCTGTATTAAAACCTTTTTCAAAAACGCTACCTGTATCTATATGTAAACAGTTAGTTGTAAGGTTGTAACTGTCTAAATCATGATAATATAGATCACCTTGCTCATGGAGTTTAGCAAGATTTTTAGGCATTTTACTTAAGTTATGCCATTTATTTGTTTCACTAGCAATACGTAATAACTTTGAGGAGAAGTTGTTACCAACATTGGCATTGTCTCTATCTGTTTCAATACCAATATTATGAACAGTATCCATAAGTTCAGATTTTAAATCACGAATGCGCGTACGTTCTTTACGATAATTAGCATAAGAAGTTTTAATGCTTTCAAGTTGTAGATCGACTAAGGTATCTTCGATTAAATCTTGAATTTGTTCCACTGTGATTTCCGTATGAAAGTTATCTTTAATACGATCTTCTACAGAAGTGGCAATTTGTTCAACATCTACAATCACATTATTATCCTGTGCTGAGCGCGCAATGGCATTGACTATTTTAGAATGATTAAAAGAAACATGTCTACCGTCACGCTTAATAACATCATATATCATGTAAGTATCCCCCTTAAAATTGCTGCTGCTATACTATATATACACGCAACATGCTATAAATATACTATATCTTGCATATTTGATTTTCAATAATGTATTTTTTGAGTTTTTTGTCAAGTCACATAAAATGGTATCTATGATTTAAAATAGATAAAAGAATTGATAAACATAGAAAGAAGAAGAATAAAATTTTTTTTAGCGTGTTAAATTGAAGTCATAAAATCAATGTTGCATTTTAAATAAGGTACGGTAAAATGAAATAGATAATCGTGGAGATAAGGAGAAAACAATGAATCGTTATGTGGTTTTAGATATAGAGACGACGGGAACACATCCTATTCGTAATGAAATTATAGAGATTGGTGCAGTTTACGTAGAAAATGGTGAACCAGTAAAAAAATTTAATACCCTTGTTTGTCCAAAGGAGTCTATTTCCGAATACATTACTTCTATTACAGGAATTGATGATAAAATGGTAAAGGATGCCCCACCTATTGAAGAAGTAATGCCAGAGTTTATAGCATTTTGTGGAGATGTACCGTTAATAGGTCATAATATTATTTTATTTGATTATCGTATGTTAAAAGCAAAAGCTAATGGGTTAGGCTATAATTTTGAACGTGAGGGTATAGATACTTTAGTCATTTCAAGAAGGATGTTAAGGGACTTGCCAAGTCGTAAATTAGGGGCTTTATGTGAGCATTATGATATTTCTTTAGAGCATGCACACCGTGCTTATGACGATGCTTATGCAACCTATGAGCTTTTTAAACATTTGCAAAATGAATTTGAGGAAAGTGAACCTCACTTATTTGTACCCGAGCCAATAATTTGGGAAATGCCAAAATGGGAGCCAATCACTGCAAAGCAAAAATCTTATTTAACTAGCTTATGTCAAAAGCATCAGTTAGAACTTCCGAGTAAGATGGAAGGATTATCTAAGTCAGAGGCTAGTCGAATGATTGATAAAATCATTTCTCAGTATGGAAAAATAATACGTTAGTATATAAAAATAGTATGACATACAAATAGAGGTGAAGGAAGATTACTGGAGTATGACATAAGAATGAATGGACAGCTTAAAGCATGAAATATAAAAAATAAGCTTGTTTCATCTCATAAATAAGGGATTAAGGTCATAAATATAATAAAGAAGTATAAAGAAGCTCAAAGTCTAGTAGTAGATTTTGAGTTTTTTTTATAGGAAGGTGATGATTACCATATGGAGGAGAATGGAAATATTTATTTACTAGTAAATTATAGTATTAGTGAAACGGAAGACTTAGAGACCCTGAGGCGATTGTATCCAAATCTAGATATTAGAAGAATTACAGCGGGGATTTATACCATTCAGGTACCTGCAGGGGCAGAATCTGAGTTTGATATATTGGAGAGAAATTTAAGGTATATAGATCGCCCCATACTGTATGGTTTAAATGCCGAGCAGGCTCTAGAAGTTTCTAATATTTCACAGTTTCATGATTATCCTTATGGTGCATTAAGAGGAAGTGGGATTTTAATTGGTTTTGTAGATACGGGAATTGAATACACCAATACTTATTTTCAAAATGCAGATGGCACTAGTCGGATCGCTTCCATTTGGGATCAAACCATTCCTGGAAATCCACCAGAGGCATTTGGATATGGAAGTACGTATAGCCAAGCAGAACTTAATGCGGCTTTAAGAAATGAAGATCCTTATAGTGTGGTGCCTACAAGAGATACCAATGGACATGGTACTTTTTTAGCTGGTTTGGCAGCAGGAAATGATCAAAGTGATGCTGCGACTTTTACAGGAGCCGCACCTGATGCAGAAATTATTATGGTGAAATTAAGGCCGGCTAGCCAGGAGATTAGAGATCTTTTCTTGATTAATGAGGGGGCAGATGCTTATCAAAGTAATGATATCTTAACAGGAATTCAATATATAGTTAGTGTAGCTAATGATTTAAACCGTCCTTTAGTGATTTGTATAGGACTGGGGGATAATTATGGTGCGCATAATGGAACCAATATCATAGAACGTCTTTTAGAAGATGTAGGGCTAACCAATAGAATCATTGTAGTTGTTGCAGCAGGAAATGAAACCAGCAGTGGACATCACTATAGAGGACAAATTGCACCAAATACTAAGCAGGATATAGAGATTAATGTGGCTGAAAATGAAAGAGGTTTTTTTATGGCGTTATGGGCAGACATTTCTGCTAAACTTTATGTTTCTTTTAGAAGTCCACTGGGGCAAACTATTAGCCGTGTTCCGCTAGTCAATAGAGAAAGTCAGGTATTTCGATTTAACCTGGAGCCTGCTATTCTAGATGTACGTTATTTGTATACAGATCCTATTACAGGTGTTGAATCAGTGGGGATAAGGTTAAGCAATCCTACACCAGGGATATGGACTATGACAGTAGAAGGAGATAGTACGATAGATGGTAGTTTTCATATTTGGTTACCAAGAAGAGGTTTTATTGATGAAAATACGACTTTTTTACAGCCAGATCCTTCTTATACAGTACAAATTCCGGCCACAGCAGAGTATGTTATCGTAGTTGGTGCATACGACCCGGTGGATGATAGTATTTATGTAGCATCAGGTAGAGGACCTACAACAGCTAATGTAATTAAGCCAGATTTTATTGCACCAGGTGTGAATGTTCAGGGACCTAGGGTAGGAGGTGGCTTAACAACTTTTGTGGGAACCAGTACGGCAGCAGCTATAACGGCAGGCGCATCAGCTTTATTATTAGAGTGGGCGGTGCTCAATAATAATTTTCCAGAAATGAATACAAGAATTGCAAGAGGTATTTTTATACGAGGTGCAAGAAGGTCTAATAATGTAGATTATCCTAATACAATAGAGGGATATGGTAGACTGGACCTTCAAAATAGTATTTCAATTGTGTAGGAGGTGTCTATGAGATATCATATTGTGCTCAAACCTGAAAATTGGCAGAAGATGACACCTTATCTTATAAAATATGTTGGAGAAAATAGTGCAATTGTTGATGTACCAGATGAAAAAATAGAATGGTTAAAAATGCAAGTAGAGCGCATCGAGCCAGATTTTAATTTAAACTTAGGTGACTTGTTTTGGTATAATTTAGGACAATTACAGCATGAACAAGTGATTATTGCAACAATGGGAAAGTTCTTTTTATGTCCTGACATTCAATATACATATGAAATGTCCCAGCACAAATGGGAAGCGGGGGAAAGACGTAACCAAGAAGCAATATGGATTCACTGTTATAGTGTAACAGGAGAAGTTGCAGTAAGTGATGTTTTAATAAGTTTAGAAAAACTATATAAGTTAAGTCGATTGGTTGGAAAGCCAATTATTATTGTAGGGGATATGATAAGTGAGCTCCCTTATTTTAAAGAAAATTCATTAGCACAAATGATTGCAGAATCTTATTTACGGAAAGAGGAAAGTTTAATTGTTTTGCAGGGGGAATTTCCAAAGCAAAGAAAATTACAAAGCTGTGACTTTAAGCAAACTGAAGGGCATTTAGTTTATACTAATATGTCGGTTTTAAGGCTACAAAAAGAAATTCAGTTATGGTTACTTTATAAGAGAGATGAGACGATATTGTCAAGAATAACAGAAAGAGATTTTACACTTTATTTGGATCTTTTCTATAATCAAATACCTCCTACGCAATCTATTTATTTACCCATTAGGACATTGGCATATGAAGATATAGACGATTATCATCAACTTGGCTTGAAGACAGTTGAGCTGGGGAAACAATACAAGATGATTTATGCCAAAAAGCAGGTATTGGATTTAAATAGAGATTTATTAATGGATAAAGTTTATCCGAATTTTGAAAGTCCTATTTTAACTAGAGTACCAATTAGACAAGAAGATATGGCACTTAATCAAGAAGTACCAATTCACTTAGAAAGTGAGTATACAGGAAAGGATGTTTATATAGGGATTATTACAGAAGAAGGAATAGATTATACAAGGAGTTGTTTAAAAACTATACAAGGAAAGACAAGGATTTTTCAATATTGGGTTCAAGCAGCAGAAAATCAGGGAAATGATTATACTAGGGAGCAGATTGATGAAGCCTTAAGATATGGGAATGACAAGAAACTTGTCCCCCTACAAAAGGGAGAAAATTATACAACGACATTACTTGCTTTGGCTGGTGGCATAGGAGAAGGTTATCAATCCATTGCAACAAATGCACAGTTTCTAGTGGCTCAGATTAAAAAAGCACCTAAAGCATTACAGCGTCTTTATGGTGGAGGAATAGAATCTAATGCAGTTTTGATGCCGGATGTTTTAATAGCTGGCTATAAGTTATTAGGAATTGCCCAAAAAGAGAAAAAACCTATTGTCCTAATTATTCCATATAATACAAATTTGTCTGCGCATGATGGAACAGGTATTTATGAACAAATGCTCAGTGAACTTGCAAAACAGCCAGGATGCACATTGATTATTCCAGCTGGAGAAGAAGCGCATAGGCAACATCATCAAACCATAGCGGATGAGCAGGTATTTATACCGGAGATTCTGATGAGAGGGTCTCAGTTAACTGACTATTTAGTTGGAAATATTTATTTAAAACATGCAAAAAGAGGTGCTATTACACTTTATCCACCAGGGGATAGAAAGATAGGATTTAGATTAGATGAAGAAGGCTATTATGATGGAGAAAATGGAAGTGTATATACAACAGGAATCCAAGAGGATTATCAAAATGGTGCGAGCATGATTCGTTTTCAAATTGTCCATATGAAACCAGGAGAATGGCAAATGAAATATGCCATAAATCTAATTCAGAAAAATACCAAGATAGATATGTGGTTAGCACAAGAAACATTAAATCCTTATGTAAGGTTAGCTCCTGCCACATCTACTATGACGATCGGGTCTAATGCTGCATTAGCAGATGTCCTAAGTGTGGGCGCATATGATGGTAAAAACTTAGTATTATTAGCAGCATCAGGTAGGGGGGGGGATTGGGACGGTAGATTTGTACCAACCTGTGTGATGGAAGGGAAGGCAAGGATTGTTAAAGATGAAGAAGACGACTATGTGTTAGAAGGAACAGCTGTAGCAGCCGGTTTTTTAGCGGGTGGCATTGCCTTAATTCATGAAAAATGGTGCAAGAAACAAGGTATGCCATATGCAAACACTCTAATTATGCGAAATAAATTACTAAATAGCATGGCAGAACAATCTAGAATAAGCTATCCCAATATGGGATATGGGGTGATACGTTTAAGGGATTTATTGAATAGTTTAAAGAGCGATTAGGAGGAAGTTATGATTACAAACAAAATGACATCACTTCTTCAACTTGCATTACGTTATGAAGGATTGTTAACGGATACTTTAAAATCAACTTTTATTGTAGATCCTGAGCAAAACTTATGGGAAGTCATTATGGATTATGTGGGAACACTTGATGAACTAGTGAGTCAGTATGGGTTAACAGAAGCGTATGATTTAAAGGGGGGATTTGCAAAAATCATTATAAATAAAGACCGCATAGGAGATTTATCTAATGCATCCAATGTCTTAAGATTAGCTTTACCCAGAAGACTGGCTTATATGGATATTGGATTAGGCGCTGTTTGTGCGGCCAATACATCAGAGGAAAGTAGCGCGATTAGAGCAACAGGAGAAGGGGTTCTCCTTGCAGTGATTGATTCTGGAATTCGCTATAATCATCCTGATTTTATAACAGATGAAGGGAAAAGTCGTATCCTATACTTATGGGATCAAACCATAGGAAATGGCCCAAGTAGCGTTAATGGCGGCGGTGGAACAGTTTATACGAATGAACAAATTAATGAGGCATTACAATATCAAACAGAGGCAGAGCAGCTTGCTGTAGTACCTTCACAGGATACCATTGGGCATGGAACGGCATTAGCAGGTATTGCAGCAGGAAATGGGAGGGGAAGTAGTAACAGGCGGAATAAAGGAATGGCACCGGCTTGCGAACTCGTTATCGTTAAGATAGGACGTATTCAGCCTAGATATCCTAGAGATATAGAGATTATAGAAGGGATTAATTTTGTTATAGAAAAAGCCAAAGAGCTGAATAGACCTATTAGCATTTTATTAGGCGTAGGACATAATCTAACAGCTCATGATGGAACAGAACCATTAGAGATTTATATGACAAGAAGATATGATAATTGGCTTATCAATTTTGTAGTGGGAACAGGAAATGAAGGAGATACCAATCTTCATACAAGTGGAAAATTAGAAACGGGTCAAAGCCAAACCATTCAAATCGATATAGAATCATCCAATTTAAGAGAATATGGTTGTTGTATATGGAAAAGGTTTAGTGATGATATTAGTGTTGTTATTCAAACCCCTATGGGAGAACAAACAGATGTATTAAGTTTATTAACGCCTAATAGAGCCTATTTATTTGATGATATTGCAGTGCTTGTTAATTATTCTGCACCCATTGCCAGTGTCAATCAGCAAGTGATTTATATTCTATTTCAAGCACAAGGCGATGCAACTTTAGGCAGAGGGTTATGGACACTTACCTTGCAAGGTACTCAAATTATAGAAGGAGGTTATGAAGTTTGGGGATCTATCGTACTACAGAGTGAAGTAAATGATGTAGAGTTCCTAAATCCTAATATTGAGCAGACACTTACATCACCCTCAACGGCAGATGCAATTACTTCAGTAGGTGCATACAACAGCAGTATAAGGCAGGTCGCTGCATTTTCTGGAAGAGGTTTTACAGCAGATGGAAGAGTAGCACCTGATCTTGTAGCCCCAGGGGTTAATATTACAGCACCATCTGTAACAGAACAGTCGCTTTATGGAAGCATTACAGGAACAAGTGCAGCAGCAGCCTTTGTTGCAGGCGCTTATGTTCTGTTAATGGAATATGGGATATACACTTTAAACAACTTAAATTATTATGGAGAGGAACTAAGGATTTATCTTTTAAGAAGTGCTCAAAGACCTACAAGTTATGGTCCTTATCCTAATCCAAGTTGGGGATATGGGTTAATGTGTGTGGATGCTGCATTAGCTAATATGAATAAAATGGCAGATTAGGAAAATAAGGAGGGGATAGATTGCAAAATAAGACGGATGCCAGTTTGCAAATATTAAGTGTTATTCCAGAAAATGACCTTCAAAATGCAGAAGATTATCTAGGACTTTTAGGATTTGGGCAGCCTGGTAATTGGGAGGTACTTGTCAAATATAATGGAGATATTGATAATGTGGCAAGGCAGCAAGGTGGAAGAGCACAGATTATCAATGATCAGTTTGCAACTTTAACCATTCCCCAAGAGAATATTAGAAATCTCCTCAATTATACGGAGGTAGAGTATATAGAAGTACCTAAAAGAATGGTGTATAACCAAAGTAGCAATATGATAGCCAGCTGCATTACAACGGTTCAAAATAATCCACCTTATGAATTAAAAGGTGAAGGGGTATTATTGGGCATTATTGATTCCGGAATTAATTATTTTCATCCAGATTTTAGAAATGAAGATGGTAGCACAAGAATCCAATATATATGGGATCAAACCATAGCAGGTAATCCCCCAATAGGCTTTTTAACAGGCACTCAATATACAAAGGCACAAATTGACGAAGCACTTAGTGCTCCCTCAAGACAAGAGGGACTAAATATTGTGCCTTCCACAGATTTAGACGGCCATGGCACCCATGTGGCTGGGATTGCTGGGGGGAATGGAAGAGGCTCAAATGGACGGAATATAGGTGCAGCACCAGAGGCAGAATTTATTATTGTTAAATTAGGGCAACCAGATTTTGAAGGATTTGTAAGGAATATAGAAATTATGCTAGCGATAAGATATGTAATAGAACGTGCCCAGGAGTTAGGACGTCCTGTTGCAATTAATATTAGTATTGGTACGAATAGTGGCCCTCATGATGGAAATTCATTAATAGAGCAATATATGGAGGATGCAGCAACAGTTTGGAAAAATAATATTGTAGTGGGAACAGGAAATGAAGCCAATGCACGGAATCATACAAGTGGGATAGTTAAAGAAGGGGGTGCAACTAGTTTTCAATTTCAGATTGTCCAAAATACAAGTCAATACAATTTATCGATTTGGACCAATAATATTGACCAAATAGCAGTAGAAATCATTGATCCAGCAGGAAGAAGGACGCCTATTATCAACTATAGTGCAGGACCTGTGAAGTATACTTTACTTAATACGAATGTATATGCAAGTTTTGCAGGACCTTCCCCCTTAAGTGGAGATATTGAATTTGCACTCCTTTTAACAGGACGTACAGCTGAAGATAGTGTCACAAGTGGGCCATGGACTGTAGTGGTCCATGGTGAAAGTATTGTAAATGGGCAATTTGATGTATGGGGACCTGTTACAGAAGCTAGAGGAGGTGAGAATTATTTCCTGTCACCTATAACAGAAACGACTTTGACAACGCCTTCAACAGCAAGATTAGTAACTTCTGTAGGGGCATATAATCATGAGACAGGACAAATTGCTCCTTTTTCTGGAAGAGGGTTTGGGAGGAATAATAAAATCATTAAGCCTGATTTAGTGGCACCAGGCGTAGGGATTTCTTCAGCAAGCCATACGAGCTCTGGCTATCGTACATTAAGTGGAACGAGCATGGCAACGCCTCATGTAACGGGAGGTATTGCGCTTATGATGCAGTGGGGGATTGTAGAAAATAATAATCCATTTTTGTATGGAGAAAATTTAAAAACATACTTAATACGTGGTGCCACTCGAGATCAAACGATTTCTTATCCTAGTCCGATTTGGGGATATGGGAAGTTGTGTGTGGAACAAAGTTTAGATTTACTGCGGCAACAAATTATTTTTTAAATATTAGGCGTATGGGCACAGGATGCTTATACGCTATTTCTATTTTATATTCAATTCAAAGAAAGTTGGATTAAATAAAGAAAAATAAAGAAAAAATAAAGAAATATGACGAAAAATTCACAAAAAGTAATAAAAGTTTAATGGAAATAAACTGTAAAGTGTGCTAATATTATTGGAAAATAATAAAAAATAGGATATGGAAGTGAAAAATGGCACCCATTATTAAAATTCATGAACTTAGGAAAATCTATCGGATGGGAAGTGAAAAAATTGTCGCACTAAATCATATTAATCTTGAGATTGAAAAAGGTGAAATATGCTGTTTATTTGGTACATCAGGTTCAGGAAAGTCAACTTTATTAAATATGTTGGCAGGACTTGAAAAACCTACTAAAGGAAGTGTACAGATTAAAAAGATTTATATGGAGAAACTGAGTGAGACTCAATTAGCAACTTTTAGACAAAGGTATATTGGCTTTGTGTTTCAATCTTATAATCTCATTCCTACTTTAACAGCACAAGAAAATGTGGCTTTACCGTTAGTTTTTCAAGGTGTAGGAAAAAAAGAAAGAGAGAAGAAGGCAAAGGAAATATTAGAGGCAGTAGGGCTTGGTAAACGTTTAAAGCATAAACCTAAAGAGATGAGTGGAGGTCAACAACAGCGTGTAAGTATTGCAAGAGCCTTTGTTAATCAACCACAAATTATATTTGCAGATGAGCCTACAGGGAATTTGGATACTCATACGACCATTGAGGTCATGGATATGATGACACAAATTGCAAGAAAGTATAATCAAACTTTGATTATTGTATCCCATGATCCAGAGATTGCAGAATATGCAGATCGTATTATTACGATGCAGGATGGGGATATCCTTAAAATTGAGAAGAATACAGAAGGAAGAAGGGAAATAACTTATGAAAAAGCCAATTAAATGGAAGGCTATTGTAATGGGTTTAATGCTAGCTATCTCTTATTGCATACCTATGCAAGTGGTACAAGCAACAGAAACAACTAATAAAAGTATGGAAGTTACAGCATTAGAAGGGGTTACAGCAACTATTACAGGGCAGAGTGAAAGTAAATTACAACCAGGTGATGATTTTAGCATTAATGTAACAGTTCAAATTAATAGTGTTATGCATAAAGATGGAAATGGGGGAATGTTATTCTTTACAGATGCAACAGTATCAGGAGCAGTTTCTGAAGAAAGTAAACCCTATTTAAAAGCACTGACGAGTGATGTTGTTGGAGGAGCTGGTACATATGAGTTTAGTATTTCAGGATTAGTATATTCAGGATATGGGGATACTATTAGTGCAAGCATTAATATAAGTTCTAATCAAGGTGTGTTATATACAGCAACAACAAAAAGTTATACTCTATCGGCTTACGATAGCCATGAGCTAGAAGATGTTCTTGTAGTAGACAAGCAAGATAATCTTTTAGTTAAAACAGATGGTACCCAAAATATAAGTGTCAAAATCACTAACAAAGGAAAATTTACGATTAATCAAGCAGATGTGAGTTTAAGTTTAAATAGTAAGGTAGAAGGGTTAAAAATTAAAACGGATAAGACCCAGATTCAAAATATTAAGTCTAAGGAAGTAAAGAATGTAACCTTTACCATTGTAGTGGATAAGGAAACAAAAGCAGGAGTCTATCCTGCTACTATTACTGTATTAGGCAATACATATAGTGTTAATATTCAAGTAGATAGTAATGTGGTACCATCGGCATTAGAAGTATCTTTAACTGATTCATCAAGTTTTACGCCAGGTGTTGAAAAAAGCGCTAACATCCTCGTAAAAAATGTAGGAGAGCGAGATGCAAAGAATATACGTGTTGAGCTGGTCAATACAGAGAATGTTGCTGTTGTAGAAAATAGTAATGTAAAACGTCTTGATATATTACAGGCACATTCAAATCAAAATATTTTAATGAAAGTACGCATTAATAGTGACTTTAAAGGGGAGTCTGTGGCGATTCCTATTAAAGTGAATTATTTAAGTTCAACAGGAGAAGCAGCTGAAGATACACAGTATATTTATTTATATACAACCAATACCAAAGCACCAGCAGAGGTACATATTAGTAATATTATTTCACCTACAGGTACTTTTGAAGTAGATGAGAATTTTACAGTGAAATTTAATGTTTCAGCTCAAAGTGCAGCAGAGAATATACAGGTCTCTGTAGAAGGTGATGAGGGCATTGTTCCTAAATCTCAAAATCTATTCTTTGTAAATAAGCTGACAACTGGAGAAAGTAAGCAGTATAGCGTAACTTTTGCAGCAACTAGAGCAGCAGTTTCTAGTAGTCATCCTATTAAAATTACAGTGACATATGGTAAATCAGATACACCAACAACTATTAATCAATATGGTAGTGTCAATATTAAAAACAGTAAAAAGGATAAAGAAGAAAATAAAGATGAAGTGATTAAAGGAAAGCCAAAAGTTATTATCGGAGAGTATACGATTGAGCCAACTATTGTTAAAGCGGGAGAAAAATTTGTGCTAACTATAGGCTTTTTAAATACCAATGATGAGCATAGCGTACATAATTTAAAAGCTAATATTTTGCCAGTTCAACAAGAAAAAGCAGACGAAGATAATGGGAATGTCTTTACGCCAGTAGAAGGCAGCAATACCCTTTATATTGCAGATTTAATGCCACAAGAGACGGCTACAAAAGTACTCCATCTCTATACTATACCAAGTGCCACAGCTAAAACTTATCAAATTACTGTAGATATGGCCTATGAGGATGAAGAAGGCAACGAAATAACAGCACAAGAAAGTTTAGGGATTCCTGTAGAACAAATGACAAAAATTGAAGTGGGAGACATTAATTTAAGTCCAGGAATATTAGGGGAAGCAATTCCAGTTTCTGTATCCTTTTATAATAGAGGACGTACCAAAGTAAATAACATGATGGTTTACTTAGAAGGTGAAGGCTTTAGTGTGGAAGATAACAAGACATTTATTGGAACTTTTGATATAGGAGCCAGTGAAACTTATGAGCCAATGATTATACCTGAAACAGCGGGAATGTTAACGGGGACATTAGTTGTAGAATATGAAGATCCATCTGGCGAGACAGTGATAGAGAAGAAGCCTTTCGATATAGAAGTAGAAGAAATGATGATGGAAGAACCTGTAATGGATGAAATGATGATGGAAGAAGAGGAAGAAAAAGCTAATCCATTACCTATCATTATTGCTATCGTTTTAGGGTGCGTTGTCCTTGCAACTGCTATTGTTATTATAAAGAAAAAAAGAAAAGCTAAAAAAGAAGAGATGATGCTAGATGAAGAAGATTGATTTAGTAGCCATGAGCATTCGAAATTTATTGAGACGTAAATTTAGAACTTTTTTAACTGTACTAGGTGTAGTTATTGGTTGTACCTCTATTATTTTAATGCTTTCATTGGGGTTAGCCATGGATAAGAATATGGAAGAACAAATGAATAATATGGGTAATGTGACGCTAGTTAGTGTTCACTGTATGGGAAATGGAAATGGTGAGCTTTTTGATGAAAATGATATCAAAGAAATGGCAAAAGTTGAAAATGTAGAATGTGTGATTCCGAGATTAGATATAGAACAGATAAATTTAAGTTGTGGGAAGTATCGTACTTTTCAAAGTTGGTTTAATATTACAGTACTTTCTCCTGAACAAGTAGAAATTTTAGGATATTCTATTGCAGAGGGAAGAAACTTGGATGAAGGAGAAGAAGATGCAATTTTAATAGGACCTGAAATTTTGCGTTGCTTTACAAAAAATGGAAAGGAACCTGATTGGAGTAAAGAGATGGAACCTATGCCTTTTGATATGGAAACAGAGATGCTGACTTGTGATGTATTAGAATATGATCGCCAAACAGGAAAGCCTGTGTTAGAATCGGAAAATGGAAAATTTAGAAAGCCTAAAGACTTAAAAATAAAGGTTGTAGGGATGTTAGATGGTAGTAATTATCAGGAAGCAAATACAATTATTATGACTAGAGGGCTTTATGAAAAACTAAAAAAAGAACGAGCAGCTTATAGAAAAGCATTAGGGTGGTATAACGAAGAGGATGAGAAAAATGATAAAAAAGAAACCTATTATGAAGCCACTGTAAAGGTAAATGATAGGGAAAATGTAACAGGTGTAGTAGAAGCTTTAAATAATTTAGGATATGAGGCCTATAGTGATGCAGAATGGCTTTCAGAAATGGAGCAGCAATCTAAATCTAGGCAATTAGCACTAGGTGCATTAGGCATCGTTTCTTTTATAGTAGCGGCTATAGGGATTGCTAATACCATGATGATGAGTATTTATGAACGTACTAAGGAAATAGGGATTATGAAGGTTATTGGTGCCAAGATTAAAGATATTCAATATATGTTTTTAATGGAGTCTTTATTAATTGGTTTTATAGGCGGTGTAGCTGGTGCTCTTATTTCGTTCATTCTATCCTTAATTATGAATGCAAGTGGAGAAAAGATTGCAGTTATAATGGGGATGTATGGATCAAGCAATGTATCTTTAATGCCCCCACAGCTTTTAGGAGCAGGTATTCTTTTTTCTATGATTATTGGACTAATTTCTGGGTATTTCCCAGCTAGGAAAGCCATGAAACTTTCAGCCCTTTCAGCTATTCGAACAGAGTAAAAAAAGGAGTAAAGCATATTAGATTCACGATGCTTTACTCCTTTTTTTATTAGCCTAATTCAGCTAGTTTGGTAACAGCTACATAAATACGAGAGATTTCATACCATGTAGATTTCCCGACAATACCATCTTGGGTCAAATTGAAAATTTGCTGGAATGTACGTACAGCATTGGCAGTATCTTCATTGTATTGCCCACTTACGGCTACTTTAGGAATAAGTGGATAGTTATTAGAGATACGGTTAAGTTGTGTTTGAATCGTGCGAACAGCAGAACCACTAGAGCCAATCGTAAGTGGACTACCAGGATAAGACTCAGGATTACCTTCAACTTGAGGTGCATCGGCTAAAGTAATGTCGCCATAGAAATATCTTAAAATCTCCTCGGCAGTGTAGCCCTGATCGCCTAATGATTTGCTTCCCCACTGAGTCATCCAGTTTGGGCAACTTGACTTTTGACCATCACAGTATTGAGATAAAAGGGGTTGAGTGACATTAGGACGTTTTATATAAGTATTAAAAACTTGAGCTGTAATATCTACAATACTATCGAATAAATTTCGACCATAGAAGAAAGCATGGTCATAAGCTGTAGAATTTGTAATAGTATAAGGTTTGCCTTGATTACGGTACCATTCTGTATATACACGATTTAAAGTAAAAGAAACAATGGCAATAACATTGGCGCGAATGGTTTCTTCTGGCCAAGTCGGGTATATTTCAGAACTTGCTACATTGGAAATATAGTCTGTAAAAGGGACCGTATAGTTAGGGGCAGAATTGTCGTTTGGAGTGCCTGCATGAACAATAATGTATTCAGGAACAATGACAGAATCTAGTACAATAAAACCAGAAGCAGGGTTAATGGGTTTGATAGCAGCCTCAGGAATTTTAGGTGGATAATCGCCGTATAAGGTAGAAGGTCCAACAACGATACCATCAAACAATTGACGACTCATAGAAGTATGGCGTCTACTTCTTCTTGAAGAAGTGGGATTGGTAGTAGGTTCAAGGGCAATAGGTTGAATAGAACGGGTATTAGCAAAGACTTGGGTGCCATCTACTACAAAATCTACATAATTGGGTGAAGAAGTTTCAATACGATAAGTTGAGTAAGGCATTTGGGTATTACTTTGATCAAGACTTAAGTCAACAGGTGGAGCTTCTAGTACGACATCTTCTGTTCGACCTACGGAATCAGTAGTAAGTTGGGCTAGAATAGTTGCATCTCCTGTAGGGGAAATCCCTTTAATGGTAATATTAACACCTTCTATAGGTGTTAGTGGACCTTGTGTTTGTTGAGATGAAACCTGTACAGTAAGCGAACCATAATTTTGTCGAGCGAAGATTGGGGGGATTTGCATATAGGACATAATTCCTCCTTATGTTTTTACATAAAAAGCTATCTATATTTTATGTTATGAAGTTTAGATATAGAACAAAAAACATAAAATCATTTTTATGCCTGTGTATAACATAGAGCAGAATAAAGATGCACATACTAAAAGAAAAAAGGAGAAGAGTCATGAACATAAGAAATTTAGTGTGGAGTAGTCTTGTGATTTGTTTATGTTTGACTTCACCTATTTATGGCAAGGTCAATGGCTTTAAAGAAGTAGAAAAGAAAAAATATGAAAAGGATACTTGGCATACTTATGAGCATGTACAAAGTGGACTTAAAGTCATCTGGATTGAAAATAATGATGTGAATAAATCTTTTGTAGTGGGTGTTAAAACGCCTACAGAAAATGATACCGGGGTCAATCATATTATTGAACATACCGTATTTACAGGTTCAAGTGCTTACCCCTCTCCAAGTGTATTTTTTGATGCCAGTGAAGCTTATCCGAGTACTTATATGAATGCTTTAACTAGTGGAGATATGACAATTTTCCCTTTTTCTACTCCGTATATATCATGTTATAACGCACTGAGGCAGATTTATTTAGATGCCATTTTTAAGCCTAAGTTATTAGAACAGCCTTATGGGTTTTATGAAGAGGGTTTCCATCGAGTACCTGAAGAAAACCGATATGGAGGTGTTGTTTATAACGAAATGAAAGGGGCCTATAGCAGTATAGATCGTTCGATTTATAGAGCATTAAGACAGACTGTTTATGCAGATACAGCTTATGCATTCGATAGTGGAGGAAATCCAAATGCTATTCCTACGTTAACTTATGAAGCTTTTGTGGATACCTATAATCGTTATTATTATCCAGGGAATATGAAGATTATTGTTTATGGTGATTTGCCAATAGATGAAACATTATCTAGTATTGCAGCTTATGTTGAAGAAAAAGAAAAAAAGGATGACATTCAATTAAAGGTAGAAGGTATTAATGAGGTGCATACGGGAAGCTATACTATCTTGCCCACGCAAGATAAAGCATGTTTAGTTAAAGCTTTTGTTATCAAAGAAGGGGTAACAGCAAAAGAGCTTCAAGAACTAGACTTATGGATGAGTGCTTATTTAATGAGTCCTCAAGCTTATTTCCAGGGAAATCTTCTATCAAAGGGGATTCGTGCAAAATGGTTGAAAGATGATGATGTACCTTATCCGATTTATGCTATTGTTGCAACGGATATACCAACTCAGAAAGTGGATCAGTATTCCATAATGATAGATCAGCTTATTAAAGAAGCCCCAAAACATCTACAACAAAACGTTTTTTTAGAACAAGATATTCTCAAAGAAGCAAAGTGGCGCTTAGAAAAACAAGAAACGAGCAACAACAGGGGTATTACCATTGCGCAGAGCATATTGGATGGATGGGCACATGATAGAGAAGAAGCGCAATATTATATTATGAAAAAACAGTTAGAAAAAATGAAAGGGATGGATGGGAACATCAGTAACTTATTGTTCAAAGAGTCTACCCAATATACATTGACCCTATTACCTGGTCAATATCAATTAGAAAATCCAGAAGAACATTCTCCAATCTCTACAAATCAATGGACGAAAATATATAAGGAGATTGAAGACTGGCAAACACAAAAAAGCACATTAGAGCCTATTGATCTTAGTACATTAGTCATCGGTCCTGAGGTTATTCCAACAATAAGCAAAAAGGAAAATTATTGGGAGATGGAAAGCAGAGTAGATACAAATCTTGCACGCTCTACACTATATTTAAATACAAGTCATATTAATCAAGAGGAATTGCCCTATTTATACCTCTATAGCTATCTATTAGAAGAAAGTGCAAAAGATATCACACCATTTAGTGGAAGCATAACGGCGCATTGTACAGCGTATCCATCAAAAGAGGGGTATTGGCCATGCTTTAAACTTTCTATTATAACCAGCCTAGAGGAGAAAGAGCATGGTGTATTATTTAACCAAGCGAGAAATTATTTAAGAAGTCGTCCAGAGTCCTGGTATAGACAAAAACTTATTGAATTAACTTTAGGTATGAAAGGGTCCAGTCAAAGTAATGCTTTGGCAACCTTATCCCAATTGACATTAGGTAAATCGGATGAAAGAGGCGCCTATTTGTATCAGCAAAGCTATCCGCTATATATTTTCTGTCAACAATTAATACAAATTCAGCATAATACCTGGATTAATCATATAAAGCAGATAGATGAAACGCTTTATCACACAGGCGGTACCATATTAGCTACAACCCTACCTCAAAAAGGAGAAAATCAATGTGCTAAAAGCTGGGAAAAGGTATTAGCTCAGTTTGAAACGCTGCCTAATTTAAAGGGGAAGTACCAGTTTGAAATACCTGAAGCACCGTATATAGTCTATAGTGGTTCGGATGTAGATCATAGTTATATTAATTTATTTAAACCCGAAGGCATTGGGGGGAGTGATTATTTGCTAGCAGCCTATTTGACGAAGCATTATCTCAACCCACAGATTAGAGTTAAAATGGGGGCCTATGGTGCAGGATGCCAAATTTATGATTTACAAACCATAGGTATTTACACGTATCGTGACCCTGATTATAGAAGTTCCCTCCCTATTATTAGGGCAAGTAGCCAGTGCTTGGGAGCAGATATAGATGAAGGAGAGCTAGAGTTAAGTAAGGCAGAGGCACTAAGCAAAGTTCACAGACAATATAAATTATTAGCAACTCCTTTAGAGCAGAGTATTGTGATGGAGCATCTGATTCTTTGGGGAAGGTCACCAAAAGAAATTATCAATTTAGAAAAAGATATTATGCTATCTGATAAAGAAATAATTAAGATGAAAAAAGAAGCGTTTGAAAAAGCTATAGATGAGGGGGAAATCGCCATTATGACTAAAAAAAGTTATAGTGGAGGACAAAATTTTACAATTTATCGATATTAGGCATACTAATAAATTGGATAAATATTGACATATTCCTTATCCACCTATAAAATAAAGGTGTATTGTTAAATTTTTGATTTAAAGAGAAATCTTTAAATATACACAGTGGAAAGGAGTCATTATAATGATTTATTCACATGAAGTAGAACAAATGTGCCCTATCGCTAAAGGACCAAACCATGGTCCAGCACCAATTCCAGCAGAAGGAAAATGGGTACAAGCAAGAGAAATTAAAGATATTAGTGGGCTTACACACGGTATTGGTTGGTGTGCACCACAACAAGGTGCTTGTAAATTAACACTTAACGTTAAAGATGGTATCATCGAAGAAGCGTTAGTAGAAACAATCGGATGTTCTGGTATGACACACTCTGCAGCTATGGCAGCAGAAATCTTAACAGGAAAAACTATCCTTGAAGCACTTAACACAGATTTAGTTTGTGATGCAATTAACACAGCTATGCGTGAGTTATTCTTACAAATCGTATACGGAAGAACTCAAACTGCATTCTCAGAAGGTGGACTTCCTATTGGAGCTGGTCTTGAAGACCTTGGTAAAGGACTTCGTAGCCAAGTTGGTACAATGTACTCAACAAAAGCTAAAGGACCAAGATACCTTGAAATGGCTGAAGGTTATGTAACAAACATTGCCTTAGATGCTGATGACCAAATTATTGGATACAAATTCATCCACTTTGGTAAAATGATGGACTTCATCAAAAAAGGTATTAGTGCTGAAGAAGCAATCGAAAAAGCTACAGGTCAATACGGCAGATTTGATGATGCTGTTCGTACAGTTGACCCAAGACATGAATAGGGAGGTGCCGAGAAATGCCATTATTTGAGTCTTATGATAGAAGAATTAACCAAATTAATGCGGTATGTGAAAAATACGGCATTAAAGATATTGAAGAAGCAAGAACACTTTGTAAGGAAGCTGGTTTTGATCCATACGAAATCGTAAAAGGAATTCAACCAATCGCTTTCGAAAATGCTGGATGGGCTTACGTTTTAGGTGCTGCTATTGCACTTAAAAAAGGATGTCATAAAGCAGCAGAAGCAGCAGAAGCTATTGGAGAAGGACTTCAAGCTTTCTGTATTCCAGGTTCTGTAGCTGATGATCGTAAAGTAGGTTTAGGTCACGGTAACTTAGGAGCTATGCTTCTTAACGAAAATACAAAATGTTTCGCTTTCTTAGCAGGACATGAAAGTTTTGCAGCTGCTGAAGGTGCTATTGGTATTGCACGTTCTGCAAATAAAGTACGTAAAGAAGATTTAAGAGTTATCTTAAATGGTCTTGGTAAAGATGCTGCTCAAATTATCTCTCGTATCAATGGTTTCACATATGTGCAAACACAATTTGATTACGCTACAGGTAAAGTAAGCATTGTAAAAGAGTTCAAATACTCTGAAGGTGAAAGATCTAAAGTTCGTTGCTACGGAGCAGACGATGTTCGTGAAGGTGTTGCAATCATGCATATGGAAGGTGTTGACGTATCTAT
The DNA here is from genome assembly GCA_015058045.1 of Cellulosilyticum sp. Classification (GTDB taxonomy): domain Bacteria; phylum Bacillota; class Clostridia; order Lachnospirales; family Cellulosilyticaceae; genus Cellulosilyticum. Next base: position 249 of record SVDC01000014.1, on the reverse strand, counting down.
TACAGGTAACTCAACTAACCCAACTCGTTTCCAACATCCAGTAGCTGGAACATACAAAAAAGAATGTATTGAACAAGGTAAAAAATACTTCTCAGTAGCATCTGGTGGTGGTACAGGTCGTACACTTCACCCAGATAACATGGCAGCTGGTCCAGCTTCTTATGGTATGACAGATACTATGGGAAGAATGCACTCAGATGCACAATTCGCTGGTTCTTCATCAGTACCTGCTCACGTAGAAATGATGGG
>SVDC01000013.1:75361-82374 GCA_015058045.1 Cellulosilyticum sp. | reverse complement strand
AAAATAAAGTTTAAACTAAAATTTATTTTTGATCTTATATTTATAAATCCATATGGAGTTTTAGATTTATAGCAGAAATGAGTAGGTTGATACATATGGATTAAATGGACATAGCTTATAGTAAATTTATGATGCATAGAATTTGGGGGAAAGATATAGGAAGCATTGTAGCTTATTAATAATAGTCATATAACTTATTGAGGTATATAATAAGAAATGAATAGAGAGTTGCTAAAATATTCAGTAGAAGCTGGGGAGGGGATAGAGATGAATGATTTAAAGAGATTGTTAGAAGAAACGGGATTTACCGTAAGACAAGTACCTGAAACTATTTTACCATTTGAACATCTAGTGGCACTGATTATTAATGAAAACTTAAAGTTTGTCTATGAAGAAGAAGCAGATGGGACTTTAATGATTCGAGAGATTCAGGTAGATGAAGCTTACTTAAATTTAGGCTATACAACAAGGTTATTAGAATTTTTACATAAGCAAAATCAATATAATATCATATTACCTTTTGTAACCACACCAAAGCTTGCCCATATATGTGAGAAATTAGGTATTGAAAGAGATGACCACTGTGTAGATTGTTATGGTTATAATAGTGCCTTTTATGCCATTGCAAAGAATTATATTTTTTATGAAGGAAAGTATGGCCATTATGTTGTAAGAAAATTAGAAGAGAGCATAAGCTAGAAACATAAGTGATAGCTTATGCTATTTTTTGGCAATGATAAAGGTATAGGACTTTATGGATTAAATATGTGTTTAACAAAACTTTAAATATAAAGTAATAGATTAAAAGACCATCCAAACGAGCAGTAAACTTGTTTGGATGGTCTTTTTAATGGGTATCATTTATTGTAATAAGAAAGAGCGGCTTGATTATAATTTAAATGAACTTTTGAGTGGTACGATTCTGTTAAATACTAAGTGCTCAGCTGAACCATATTTAGAATCTAAACAATAGAAACCGTTTCTTACAAATTGGAAGTGATCAAGAGGTTGAACATTTTCAAATGCTTCGCCTTCTACATAACCTTTTTTCACTTCAAGCGAATTTGGGTTAATTTGTTCTAAGAAATGTTTTCCTTCGTTTTCTGGTGCATCATCTAAAATAAGTGGTTCATATAATCTGAACTCAGCTTCTTTAGCGCTTTGGGCATCTACCCAGTGAATAGTTGCTTTTACTTTACGACCTGTAAAGCCTGAACCACTCTTAGTTTCTGGGTCATAAGTACAATGTACTTCTTTGATTGTACCATCTTCGTTTTTGATAACATCTGTACATTTTACAAAGTAAGCACCTTTAAGACGTACTTCGTTACCTGGGAAGAGTCTGAAGTATTTTGGAATAGGATTTTCCATGAAATCTTCACTTTCAATGTAAAGCTCACGAGAGAATGGTACCATACGTGATCCTTTTTCTGGATCTTTTGCATTGTTTTCGATTTCAAGAAGTTCTGTTTGGCCTTCTGGGTAGTTTGTGATGATTAATTTAATTGGGTCTAAAACAGCCATACGAAGTGGAGCTTTTGGTTGAAGATCTTCACGAAGGAAGAAATCAAGCATTTGGCTATCAATTACAGAGTCTGCTTTAGAAACACCGATTTCTTTACAGAAAGCACGGATTGCTTCTGGTGTATAACCACGTCTACGAAGACCTGCAATAGTCGGCATACGTGGGTCGTCCCAACCATCAACTACTTTCTCGTTTACAAGTTGTAAGAGTTTACGTTTACTCATAACTGTATTTGTCATATTAAGACGTGCAAACTCGATTTGACGAGGTTTAGCTTCCATTTCACATTCGTTAACAACCCAGTCATAAAGTGGACGGTGTGCTTCGAATTCTAATGTACAAATAGAGTGTGTAATCCCTTCAATGGCATCTTCAAGTGGATGTGCAAAATCATACATTGGATAGATACACCATTTATCACCTGTGTTGTGGTGTGTTGCATGAGCAATACGATAGATGATAGGATCACGCATGTTCATGTTAGGTGAAGACATATCGATTTTTGCACGAAGTACTTTTTCACCATCAGCGAATTCGCCATTTTTCATACGTTCGAATAAATTAAGGTTTTCTTCTACACTTCTGTCACGGTATGGACTATTTTTACCTGGTTCAGTTAATGTACCACGGTATTCTTTAGCTTCATCAGGTGTAAGATCACAAACATAAGCTTTACCTTTTTTGATTAAAAGAACGGCACGATTGTACATTTCTTCAAAGTAGTTTGACGCAAATAAAACATCAGCCCATTTAACCCCAAGCCATTTAACGTCAGCTTCAATAGATTCTACATATTCTGTATCTTCTTTAACAGGGTTTGTATCATCAAAACGAAGATTTGTTTTCCCTTTAAATTCTTCAGCTAAACCAAAGTTAAGTAAAATAGATTTTGCATGTCCGATGTGTAAGTAACCATTTGGTTCAGGTGGGAAACGGGTAATAATTTCTTTATGTTTTCCTGATTCTAAATCATCCACAATGATATTACGGATGAAGTTAGATGAAATATTCTCTGTTGACATATTTTCAACCTCACTTATATATGGAATTCATTTATTATAGTACTCATACAAACTTACGTTTGAGTATGTACATATTTTATATCGATTATCCTTATATTTTAACTGAATTGATAGGAAAAATAAAGGGCTAGTTTTAGGAAATGTATGAAAATAGCAGGAGATGAGAGGAATTATGTAAGAAAGGTAAAGAAAAGAGAAGAAATAACATATAAAAGCACGTACTTAAATGGAACGTGCTTCTATATGTCCAAGATGGCTTGTATCATTTAATCCCATTAAAATAGGCCTTAAATCATCTGTAAAGCAAATGGTAGTAACACAGGTATTACCAAATGACATTTGATGATACATGGTCATTTTTAAATCAAAGAGTCCAATAAGAGCTGCTTTAATCAGTCCACCGTGAGAGACGGCAGCAATGGTTTCATTAGGATGTTTTTGAACAAGCTCTAATAAAATTTTCTTTGAGCGAATGCTGCAGTTCTTAATACTACCATCCCCACCACAAAGAGGAGCTTCCAGTTCATCTGTTTGCCAAGTGCGATAAGCAGCAGGATAAGTAGCTGCAACTTCTTTAAAGGTAAGACCTTCCCAAAGGCCAAAGTTGATTTCTCGTAAGGCTTCTTCACTATGGACAAGTAAATGATTAGGGGTAGCGAGAATTTGAGCAGTTTCGAGTGCACGATCAAGAGGACTACTATAAATAGCTGTAAATTGACCTTGTAATTTTTCTGCTAAAAGCTGGGCTTGTATTTTACCAGCTTCTTCTAGAACAATATTGGTACATCCTTGGATTTTACCTAGAGCATTCCAAGGGGTTTGACCATGACGGATTAGTAGTAATGTTGTAGGCATAAGCCCCTCCTATGTATGGGCAAATAGCTTAGTTTTATAAGGTATTTGCAGATGTAGAAAGTTGATCAATATATGAAATTAACTGGGTAAGTATAGGTTGAGTCTTTTCAAAGAGTTCGAGCGCCTTTTCTTTGTTTCCTTCTTCAGCAGCAGTGTAACAATCAACAACTTGACTGTGAAGTGCTTCATGAGTTTCTTTAAGAGAACGTAATATAGGATTCTTACGTATAGGTGAGTCTATACTTAAAGCGTTGTACCATTTTCCTAATTTACAGGTATTTGGATTATTAATGTTTGTGAGAATGAGTTTTTCAAATCCATAAATATGATTGAAAACGCGCCATGTATAAATTAAGTGATCTACTTTAAAGACTTCAAGCCAATCCTTTAAATCTAATTGGGAAGAATCTCTAACCATATAACCACGACATTGATCTACTGTACGACTAGAAGCAAACATCAGTTGTCCTACCTCTTGGCAGCACTCACTTAGGACATTAGATTCTGTTTTTAAGTCATCGATAATTTGTACAAAATCATTCATAGACTGATCTTGAAGTTGTATTTGCTGATTGATAGTATGGATATCTGTGTCCATGGTTTGGATATATTCTGAGATTTGTTCAATTTCCGTGATGGATTCTGTCATTTCCTCATTACTTTGTTCCATTTGAACAAGGGAATGGTTGAGATTATCCACGATGGTATCTACGTCTTGAACTAATTGTTGAATATAGGTATCAATAGCTTCTGTAGATTGTTTGGTGGTATTTGCAAGATTTTTAACCTCATTAGCAACTACAGCAAAACCTTTACCTGCTTCTCCAGCTCTTGCTGCTTCAATAGAGGCATTTAAAGCAAGAAGATTCGTTTGATCAGCGATATTTTTTACAATAGTAACAATATCATTAATTTTTTGTGTATTATCTTTGAAATGTTTAAACATCTCATCTAGTTTTTTAATATTTTCATAAGAATTAGCAACGCGTTTAATGCTCTGAGTGATATTCTGCGTTCCTGTTTGGGTTGCGGTAGCAGAATGATTTATGTAATTAAGGATATTTTGCATAACATCTGAGATATTGTTAATACCGGAGCTGATATCATTACCTGTTTTTTGAATATGATTAAGGGAAGCATCCTGAAGTTCCACAGAGTGGAGCATTTTTTTGACAACCATAGTATCCCCTATAATATTCATGGCGCTATTAAGTTTCATGATATAGTCATGATTGTTTATTAATAAGCGTTCAAGTAGCTTATTATAAAGGGAGGCTAGTTGAGGATCATGAAGATTTTCTAGGTTAATGTGATTAGGAAAGGTAGTAGAGTCACTAGCTTCCTTTAAGGCATTTAATAAAACGGCATAGTCTTGGGTTGATAAATCGTCGTCTTTTTGCTTGTTATTAAAAAGGAAATTTCTCATAAGTTCTGTCTCCTTCGTGATGTGAATAATTTATTGTAATATACTGACTTGATAATTTTACAATAAATTATGTTATTCACAAAAACATAAAAAGCAAGAACTGTTATAAATAAACAATTCTTGCTTTAAAAAGTAAGTGGTATTAGAAAAGCTAAATTTATGAGAAATAAATAGAACGAATTTGCCAGCCTGTTTCACCAACTTGAAGGGCAATATCTGCTACGAATTCTCCTTCTTCAGGAATGGTATCATCATTCCAAAGCGTACTTGCGATGGACTTGGCACCAAATTCAGCAATGACTTCAGAAATACGATAAGTCTTAGCATATTTTGTGCTAATTTTTAAACAAGCATCTTTAATAAGCAAAGTAGGAGCTGTATTGCCTGCTCCTGTTGGTAAGAAAAGTTTCAGTTGTTTCTCTAAGGCATCAAAGTCATATTCATAAGCATTATAAATACATTTATCCACATAAACTTTAGGTGTTTTATCATGCTCATTTAGTTTAGAAGCAGCATTAACAGCTTTTTTGAAAGCTTCAATTTGCTCTAGATTAGAAGCCTTTAAACCACAAGCCATAGGGTGACCTCCACCACCATCTAATAGGTCTAAATAAGGTTTAAAACTTTGGAACATATCGTATTCTTCAATAGAGCGTCCAGAGCCTTTATAAGTGCCATGGATGGTTTTTGCAAATACAACAGTTGGGCGATAATATTTTTCTTTTACCTTACCTGCAACGAGTCCAACCACACTTTCATGAGCCGTTTCATCTACTTCAATAATAATATCTGGAATCTCAGAATATTTTTCTAGCTTACTTAGAATACGATGAACAGAGTCCATTTCTTCATCTTGACGTTCTTTATTTAAACTATCTAGACGCATTTTAAAAGGATAAAGTTCATTATAGTCTTCACATTGTAAAAATCTTAAAGCTGTTTCTGCATTTTCTAGGCGACCACAAGCATTAAGACGTGGACCGATTTGGAAGCCTAAAGTACCAACGGAAATTTTGGGACTAATAACAGAGGCAGAAGGAATGGCACCTTTATTAAGGGCAACCAGACCCGTTTTCACCATATGTCTGTTTTCGCCAATCAGTGGGGCTACGTCACATACGGTACCAAGAGCAACTAAAGATTGAATACGTCCAATAAGCGAAGGGGTCGGTCTGGCTTTAAAGTGGCTCATCAGTGCTTGGCCTAGCTTATAAGCAATGCCTACACCTGCTAAAGTTTTATAAGGATAGTTGCAGTCTGGTTGATGTGGATTAATAATGGCATCCGCTTCTGGAAGTGTCATAGGTAGCTCATGATGGTCTGTTACAATTATAATCATACCTAGGGATTTAGCGTGCTGGGTGGCTTCATGAGCAGAAATGCCATTATCTACCGTAATAAGTAGTTTGACGCCTTCTTGATGGGCGTTCTCTACAATATCTTTGTTAAGACCATAGCCATCTTTTTCACGAAGAGGGAGGTAGTGGCTGATATGCTTGTAGCCTAGTGCTTCAAAGACGGTTAGAAGGACATAAGTACTGGTTACGCCATCTACATCGTAATCCCCTACAATACGTATTTTTTCCTCTTTTGACATAGCATCTGCAATAAGTGATACAGCTTTTTCAATATCTTTCATCCCAACAAAATTCTTAGGGCGCGTAGTTCCGCTAATGTATTCTTCAATTTCTTTTAAATCAAAATGATTACGTTCACAAATAATACTAGCAATAAAGTCATATAGTCCATAGGCAAGACTTGTATCTTTAATAATAGCCATCTCTTTATCTGTATAGGCTTTTTTTATGTGTTCTAAAATTGTCTGCATAATATTCTCCATTCTCTTTCTATAGGAACATTGTAGACTAGCAAAGAGGCAATTTCTAGTCCTAAAATTTGCTAAGGTGTTGAAACATAACGTCAGCTATATTATAATGAAAATTAATTCAAAAATGATTAACTTTCTATATGTGAGGCAATATATTATAACTATATAGATATTAATGTATAGAAGATAAAAGCAACAAGTATATAAGAGAAAAGCTATGAAGGAAAGAGTATTATAACAAATTATGTCAGAGAAGACTCGGTTGGTGTGAGAGTTTCATAAGGGGTTATAAGAAGTGCATTCTGGAGCTGAATAGGTGAAAAAAGGATACAAGTATTCATAGGATATAACTATCCA
>SVDC01000013.1:0-75261 GCA_015058045.1 Cellulosilyticum sp. | reverse complement strand
AAGGGGTTATAAGAAGTGCATTCTGGAGCTGAATAGGTGAAAAAAGGATACAAGTATTCATAGGATATAACTATCCATAGGATATAACTATCCATAGGATATAACTATCCAAAGATATCAATATTTTTAAAAGTAGCCTAATCCGTTTTGCTAACGTTATCAGCCAAATGAGATAAAAGCCTAACTAGGCTTTAATCAGAGTGGAACCGCGGATACAACTTCGCCTCTGAAATGGGAGGACGAAGTTTTTTTAGTGCAAAAATTTCGTTCTTATTTAGTACGATCATTTTCTTGCTTTGGTCTATATAAAAGGAGGCAAAAATATTATGGGGTATGTAAGAGACCAAATTAAAGTGATAAAAGAAAGAGACCCAGCCATTAAAAGTAGCATTGAGGTGCTTTTATATCCAAGCTTTTATGCACTTTTATTTCATAGGTGGGGGCATTGGTTTTACAAGAAAAAGCGTTTTTTTATAGCAAGGCTCATTTCTCAAATTGCAAGAGGATTAACTGGAATAGAAATCCATCCAGGGGCAACCATTGGCAAAGGATTATTTATTGACCATGGTATGGGCGTTGTCATTGGGGAAACCTGTGAAATTGGGGATAATGTCACGATTTATCATGGTGTGACATTAGGTGGTACAGGTAAAGATCATGGTAAACGCCATCCGACTATTGGTAACAATGTGATGATTAGTACAGGAGCCAAGGTATTAGGGCCTTTTAAAGTAGGAGATAACTCTAGAATTGCAGCTAATGCAGTGGTCCTTCAAGAAATTCCAGAAGATAGCACAGTTGTAGGCATTCCAGGAAAAGTGGTGCGCATACAAGGTAAGCGTGTTAATCCATGTAATGACTTAGATCAGGTGAAGATTCCAGACCCTGTTAAGCTTGAGATTTGCAAGTTAAAAGAAACGATTGCAATGTTAGAGCAGCAGCTTCAAACTATTGAAGGTAAATTAGGGTTGGAAGTATCAACGATACCACAAGTAATGGATGAATCCTCAGAAATCTATGTGTCAGAACAGTTTAATGAACGCATCAATCAAACTGAGTTTATTAGGCAGCCTGGACAACATCAGTGTCATAATTCAGACTGTAATACAAAAGAGATTTGTAAATCATACCAAAGTGCAGAAAAGAAGTAACAAGATCAATTCATAAAAGGAGAAAAAAGATGATAAAAATCTACAATACACTAACAAAACAAAAAGAAGAATTTAAGCCAATTGAACCAGGAAAAGTACGTATGTATGTGTGTGGGCCTACAGTTTATAACCTTATTCACATTGGGAATGCTAGACCATACATTGTATTTGATACAGTACGCCGTTATTTTGAAAGCCAAGGTTATGAAGTGAACTACGTTCAAAACTTTACAGATGTGGATGATAAAATTATTAAAAAAGCTAATGAAGAAAGTCGTACTACAGATGAAGTTGTAGAACAATATATTGCTGAAACTTTAAAAGACGTAGCAAACTTAAATGTGCACCGTGCTACTTGTCATCCACGTGTAACAGAAGAAATGCCACAAATCATTGAAATGATTGAAACACTTATTGAAAAAGGATTTGCTTATAATGCAGAGGGAACTGTTTACTTTGATACAGCTGCCTTTGAAAGCTATGGTAAACTTTCTAAAAAAGTATTAGAAGAATTAGAGTCAGGTCGTAATGAACGTGATACTTTAAGATTAGACCTTGCTGGTGGTAAAAAACATCCAATGGACTTTGTACTTTGGAAACCTAAAAAAGATGGCGAACCATACTGGGAAAGTCCATGGAGTCAGGGAAGACCAGGATGGCATATTGAATGTTCTGCTATGGCAAAACGCTATTTAGGAGAAACGATTGATATTCATGCAGGTGGAGAAGACTTAGTATTCCCTCACCATGAAAATGAAATTGCACAAAGTGAAGGAGCAAATGGCGTAGAATTTGCACATTACTGGATGCACAATGCCTTCTTAAATATCGATAATAAAAAAATGTCTAAGTCACTTGGTAACTTTAAAACACTTCGCGATGTAGGTGAAATGTATGGTTATGATGTAGTACGTTTCTTTATGTTAAATGCACACTATAGAAGTCCACTTAACTTTAGCGCTGACCTAATGCAAGCAGCGGCTAATAGTTTAGATCGTATTAAAAATGGTGGCATGGCACTTAAATTTGCTTATGAGCATAGCCAAGTAGAAATTTTAACAGCAGAAGAAGAAAAGTTAATGGCGGAACTTCCAACTTATGAAGCACGTTTTAATGAGTATATGTCAGATGACTTTAATACAGCAGATGCCATTAGCGTAATCTTTGAACTTGTTAAATTTGCTAATACGTATGCAAAAGAAGGCGCTTCTAAACCATTTATCAAAGCAGTCATGGATTTATTTGATAACTTAGTAGATATTTTAGGTTTAATTTATAAAAATGAAGGCGAAACTGTAGATGGATTAAGTGATGAGGAAATCCAAAACTACATTGAACAACGTAAACAAGCTAAGAAAAATAAAGATTTTGCAGAAGCAGACCGTATTCGTGAGTATTTAAAAGAACAAGGTGTACTCATTGAAGATACAAGAGAAGGTGTACGTTATAAACGTGTTTAATCACATGAGATAGCATGTTATAAGCAAAGAGTAAATAGTCTTAGTATCATAAGATGCTAAGGTTATTTACTTGTAAAAAGTAGGACTGAGATAAAAGGTAGGTAAAACACAAGATGAATAAGCCCATTTTAGATTTACTCAATGTGACAGCAGGAGAAATGTCTCACAAAGCTAACACCTATTCACCTTTAGCACTGGCATATATTGGAGATGGTGTTTATGAGATGTTTATTCGTACCTATGTCATTAATCGAGGCAATATGCCAGTTAATAAAATGCACAAAGCTTCAAGAGAGCTTGTAAGAGCCAGCAGCCAAGCAAAACTATATTTCATCATTGAAGATATGCTCACTGAAGAAGAAGAAGCGGTTTTAAGAAGAGGACGTAATGCAAAGAGCGTTTCTATTCCTAAGAATGGAAATGTTACGGAATATCGTCATGCAACAGGATTAGAAGCACTAATTGGTTACCTTTATATAGAAGGAAAAGTAGAACGTATTAAAGAATTAATTGATACAGGGCTTAGTCAGTTAGAGGCTTAATCAAGAATAAACTAAGGTATATAAACTTAGGATTATAAAAAACTAGGAGTAGAAATCATATGAAGTACGATTATAAATCAGCAGGTAAAAAAGGTAATAAGGGAAATAAAGCACCTAAGAAATCTAATGCTTTTGAAGAAACAAAAGAGATAAAAGCACCTAAGGCACGAGATAACAGAAGAAATAAAGTAGACCGCTTTGTAGATGAAACATTTGAAATTGATGAGAACGTACTCTTTGGTCGTAATTCTGTTATGGAAGCTTTAAAAGGAACACGTGAAATTGATAAAATCTTTGTTCAAAAAGGAGAAAAAGAAGGGTCTGTGATTAAAATCCTTTCTCTTGCAAGATCAAAAGGTGTTGTGGTTCAAGAAGTAGAAAAAGCTAAATTAGATGAGCTTACTGGTAGAGAAAAGCACCAAGGGGTTTTAGCTTATGTAGCAGCTCATGAATATGCTTCTGTAGATGAAATTTTAGAAGAAGCAAGAGCAAAAGGAGAACAACCTTTTGTAGTGATTTTAGATAACATTCAAGATCCACACAATTTAGGGGCGATTATCCGTACAGCACACAATGCAGGTGCTCATGGGGTTATTATTCCTAAACGCCGTGCAGTAGGACTGACAGGAACAGTATCTAAATCTTCTGCAGGTGCTCTTGAATATATGAAAGTGGCTAAAGTAAGCAATATCGTTCAAACCATTCGTGAACTTAAAGAGCAAGGGTTATGGATTGCTTGTGCAGATATGGATGGTAAAACATTATATGAAGAAGAACTTACAGGGCCTATTGGGATTGTAGTAGGTAGTGAAGGTGAAGGCGTTTCAAAACTTACAAAAGATAACTGTGACTATATTGTAAGCGTACCAATGTACGGTAAAGTAACTTCTCTTAATGCTTCAGTAGCAGCAAGTTTGATGGTTTATGAAGTGGTAAGACAAAGAAATTTTAAATAGTATTTGTAAAAAGCCTTGGAAGAAAACAATAACTTACAAGGCTTTTTATAATATAGTAAACAGGTTAAACAGTAGCTAAGTTATAATTTATTAGAATAAAATGTAAAAATTTATAGATATATTCTAGTACATACGTTATGCTTAAGTTGACAGAAAGAAGCAACAGGTTAACTTGATGTGAAAGGACGTTTAGAGGATGAATGCAGAATATGTTAATTTATTTATGAATGCGGCAACACAGGTGTTTGAAGAGGCAGCTCAAGTAACTTTAAATATTGGAAGTAAAGCTGTTAGAACAGGAAGCATATATGAAAAGAATGTGATTGTACTCATAGGTATTACAGGACAAGTGAAAGGTTCTATAGCTGTAAGTATGGATGTTGAATATGCAAAGCAAACAGCATCTAAAATGATGTGTGGTATGCCGGTAGATGTATTTGATGAGATGCCACAAAGTGCCATTAGGGAAATGGTCAATATGATGATGGGAAGAGTAGCTTCATTGTTTGAAACGAAGGGTGTGACTATAGATATTACACCACCAACATTAATGACAGGAGAAAAAATGACAATTTCTAATGAGATTACCCCAACACTTGTTCTTGGACTTAATGATTTAACGGGGACTAATGTTATAGATTTAGATGTGGCAATTACTGATGTAGCATAGCAAGAATGAAAAGAGGACATTACAATGTATAAGGTTCTCTTTTTTTTATTTAATTCTTATTTAAAAGGTGAGAAATGTTTATTATAAATAAAGATAGCGATTAGGGATATACAGAATATGTATTAACAAAAATACAGCTTTAGTGTATACTAAAAAAATGGTTTTAAGGAATAAAAAAAACAGGAAAAGTAGAGAAGATTGGCGAGAAAATCTTAAAAAGATATAGTATAAGGAGAGCATATGCCAGCGACTAATGAAGAAATGAAGAATAGGGATCCATTTGAAACGCTATCGGATGAGGCATTAATCATTCTTTATAGAGATGGTGTAAATGGTGCAATAGATGTTTTAGTGCAACGCTATAAAAAACTTGTAAGAAATCGGATTAAAGTAAACTTTTTTGTAGGCGCAGATAAAGAGGATTTAATTCAAGAGGGGATGATTGGACTTTTTAAAGCCATATGTGATTATAACCCTGATAAAGAAGCAAGTTTTAAATCCTTTGCAACGCTATGTATTACAAGGCAAATTAGTACGGCATTTAAAGCAGTTACAAGACAAAAGCATATACCACTTAATCGAAGTATTTCATTAAGTATTCCGATTCATAAATCATCAGATGATGAGGATGAAGGGGTTACTTTAATGGATGTTATTAAGAATAATGAATCGCTTACGCCAGAAGATGAAGTCATTAGTAAAGAAAATGTAGAAGATATTAATGATTATATTGATAAGGTATTAAGTCGTCTTGAGATTCAGGTGGTTCATTTATATATGGAAGGCAAAAATTATCGTGAAATTGCGGAGATACTAGATAAATCTCCTAAATCCATTGATAATGCACTGCAGCGTATTAAAAAGAAACTTGAAGGTGTAATGCCTTAAAAGGACCATTTGCATAGCAAGTGGTCCTTTTTGAGTATTAAGAAAATAAATTCCGGTACGTTTATGTCTTTGAAAAGGTGACATAACGAAGTGTTTTAAAGTAAATAATGGGCTTTTAGTAGCAACGAGGTAATACATCTTCAACATTATCAATACGATTAATATTGAAGTATACAATCTTTTGACTGCAAGGATTAATTGCTTTAACAAAACATTTACCAACACTTACAATAACAACACACATTTTGCAACCGTCAACATGGATAATAACACGTTGATTTGTTAAGCGGCAAAGTGCATCTGCTAAACTGTTTTCACAGCAGCAATCATTATTATTATGGAATGGGCAAGAGATTCCATCTAAGCCGACAGAATAATCGCAGCAAGAATTAGAATTAGAATTATAGCAGCAATTATTTGAACTGTAGCTATTTTTTTGATTAGAATTGCAGCAAGAATTGTAATTACTGTAATTATTATTTGAATTGTAATCGCAGCAACTATTAGATTGGTTACAGCAGCCTTTTTGAGAATATCTATTGTCATTACATGTGCAATCATTATCGTAATCACAGCAAACTTTGCCTAAATTTTGGCGTGTATATAATTTACTGCTTTTTTTTCCACAACAACTCATATTTATTCCTCCTTATATCTTTACAAATAAGTTGATAGTTAGCATTGAGGCAAGCATGTTTCTACATAATCGATACGATCAAAATTGAAATATCTTACATTACCTGACCCAAGTTCGATTGCTCTAATGTAACAAGGGCAAACTTGAGAAATAATGACACAGTAGCTACAACGATCGGTGTGAATGATAACTTTTTGATTTACAAGACAAGCTAAATCATGTTGATATGCCATAATAAAACCTCCTAGAAACATTTATATTGCAAGTACTTTATAGAGAAGCGGTTTGTTAGCCGCATTACATTTCTCTAGTATAAGGTATGAAGCTTTTGAAATTAATGTTACAAATAAGTATAAAAAAATACAATATAACCCATTGGATGGAGAAATCTAAATAAAATATAAAAATAAATAATATTTTGCAAATGATATATAAGATGATATAATCATATAAAATATGATTAGGGTAGATGAGGAAAGGGAGAGAAGTTTAATGTTATATACAAGCACACGCCAAAAATTAGATAATATTACTGCTACAAAAGCGATTCTTCAAGGTATTTCAAATGAAGGAGGCTTATTTGTACCTACTAATATGCCTAAAATGGATTTTACAATCGAAGAGCTTGCTAATTGGTCTTACCAGGAAGTAGCTTATCGTGTGATGGGCTTATTTTTTGATGAAATTAAAGATGAGGACTTAAAATATTGTATTGAGCATGCCTATGATGACAAGTTTGATACAAAAGAAATTGCACCTTTAGTACATACAAAAACAGGAAACTTTTTGGAATTATTCCATGGTCCAACCATTGCATTTAAAGATATGGCATTATCTATTTTGCCTTATTTAATGCTTACAAGTAAACGCTATAATGGAGAAGAAAAGGATATTGTTATTCTGACTGCAACATCTGGAGATACAGGAAAAGCAGCATTAGAAGGGTTTGCTAACGTGGAAGGGACTAAAATTATTGTATTCTTCCCACAAGATGGTGTGAGTGATGTTCAAAAGCAACAAATGGTTACAACAGAAGGGGATAATACTTTTGTTGTAGGTGTAAAAGGAAATTTTGATGATTGTCAAACTACTGTTAAAGAAATATTCGGAGATAAAGAATTTGCCAAGGAACTTGCCGATAAGAATTATAAATTCTCTTCTGCAAACTCTATTAATATAGGACGTTTAATTCCACAGGTAGCTTACTATTTTGCTGCTTATGGAAAAATGGTTCGTGATGGTAAGCTTAAAGCTGGTGAAACTATGAATGTCGTTGTACCAACAGGAAACTTTGGAAATATTTTAGCAAGCTACTATGCAAAACAAATGGGACTTCCAATTGGAAAAATGATTTGTGCATCTAATAGCAATAAGGTATTATTTGACTTCTTTACATCAGGAACTTATGACCGTAATAGAGCATTCTTCTTAACAGCTTCACCTTCTATGGATATTTTAATTTCTAGTAACTTAGAAAGACTTCTTTACCATATTAGCGGCGAATCTACTGAAACAGTAAATGACTTAATGGCAAGTCTTAAAACGGAAGGTAAATATACTATTACAGACACTATGCGTGAGAATATTAAAGACTTCTATGGTGGTTATGCAGATGACGAAACAACAAAAGCCTATATTAAGAAAGTATTTGATGAAGAAGGCTACTTAATGGATACACATACAGCAGTTGCTTATGCGGTTTATGACAAGTACATTAAAGAAACAAAAGATGATACGCCTACAGTTATTGTTTCAACAGCAAGCCCATATAAATTTACACATAGTGTTATGACAGCAGTAGATGAAAAATATGATGGCATCAGTGATTTTGAATTACTAGATCATATGCAAAAGCTTATTGAAGGCGATATGCCAAAAGCAATGGACCATATTGCTACAAGAAAAATTAATCATAATACAGTATGTAAAGTAGATGAAATGAAGAATATGGTTAGTAAATTTTTAGTATAAAAAAACATAGAATAAGTGTGTATAAACAAAAAATAAAGCAAAATTATATGGAATAGTACAGAATTAATTAAAATAGGGAGTGGTCAAACTCCAAGAAGTAATGTATAATAGATATGCTTAAAGAAGTAGTGCAAGCATAAGCTATAGTTGCTAAGGCAGCATTTACAATGGAGTGTTGGCCACTGTTTGCTTTTGTCAAAAATAAATATACTTAGTATAGCCAATAGTGGTATAATTAGTATTTGATATTGGCACATATTTAAAGTAAGAAAAGGAGAATACCAATGACATTATTTGAATTATGGAATAATTATGGTGAAGATGCTAAAGAAAGATCAGTAGAAGAATACAAAAATGTTGTAGAGAACTACTTAGGAAGAGAAAGAGACGTATATGCTTACTTACTTTCTCATACAGATGAAGTTGTAGAAGGAACAATTGCTGAACTTGGTAAACGTTTCAATATGAACGAAGTAGAATTCTTAGGTTTTGTTGATGGAATCAACACAAGTTTAGTAAATGGTGAATATGATTTAACAGATTTCACAGGGGAATCTTCTGTTAGATTAGAATTCGATCTTAAAAAATTATACTGGAATATGTTAGATGCTAAAGCTGAGTGGCTTTACAATTTACCACAATGGAAAGAGCTTTTAACAGATATTGAAAAAGCAACAATTAAAAGAGAATACAATAAAACTAAAACTGTAGTTAAAACTAAAAAAGTTGGTCGTAACGAAGCATGCCCATGTGGTAGTGGTAAAAAATACAAACAATGTTGTGGAAAATAATAACTGCTCACTGGAGCAGTTATTTTTTAAATAGAAAGGAGCTTTTAAGTGAACATTAAATGGGCGTATTATTTGATTGCTGCAATATATATTCTACTTATTGTATTAAGGGGAATTAATTACTGTAATGAAACGGCGTATAAAAAAGAAAATTCACACTACAAAAAAGCATTTTCTATTAAAAGAGACTTTTTTACGACAGTCACATTCATTTGTATCTTAGTTACACTAGGAATCAATATAGCAGCCCTTATTGGGGGAAAAGCTTTAAATACATCAAGTATATGCATTACATTATTAGTGATTGGATTTAATTTATTAAATAGTTTTACATTTATTTTGTTTTCTGAGGAGAACCAAAGTGTTTGTTTTCTAGGTTATACTTTAACTAAAGGGGATCTAGAATCTGTGAAAACAAAATCGGGTAAAAAATATTCCCTATTAAATATGACTTTTAATCGTGAGATTGAAAGCTATAATTATGCAAGGGTTTTCGTATTTGGAGAAGATAAAGAGCGTTTAGTTCATGTTTTTGAAGGAATAGTCCAAGAAAATAAAGCGAAATAGTTTAAATTAAAAAGAGATGTCTTACTTTTGGGTAAGGCATTTTTTTGTGTTAAAATAAAATTAATTATTAGGAAAATTTTAAAAATAATTTATTTTACTAAATAAAGTGATAGAATGAAAGAAGAGGTCAATATGAATTAAGAAGTGGGGGGTTTATATGGAAGAGATTATTAGGCAGATTGTTCAGATTGATAGTGTAGCAGTGAGCAATAGAAATAATAGTGAGCAGGCATTAAAAGAAAAGCGTTCACAGTATGAAAAAGAAATGCTGACCTATAGAGAAGAGAAAATTTGTAAGGCTCAGGAGAAAGCAGATGCACTTTATCAGCAGATTGTAATGAGGGGGGAGCAAAGTAATGTGGCAGAAATAGAAAAGTGCAGGCAGCTTGCAAAAGCTAGTCAAAATAGATATTTAGAGGTAGAAGCAGATTTATTAGATGAGGTTTTTAATGATCTATTTAGAGTGGAGGGATAGGATGAATCCTTTTGCATCTTATAGAGCAATCAACACAAAGCTACATGCAAAGAAGAGAATATTACTCTCTAAAAATGAATGGCATAAGATTGCTCAGTATCAAGAAGTTTCAGAGGTTATTGGATTTTTAAAAAAGCGGACTGGATATAAAGAGCAAATGGCATTATATCCTTCTAGTGATTTACATCGCTTAGATTTAGAGGTGATTTTAGATCGGTATTGTGTGGAGGAAATTGAAACAATGCTCCATTATTTTTCAGGAAGCTATAAGGAGTTTTTTAAAACCTTTTTAATGGAATATGAGATTAGTGATTTATGTTTGATTTTAAGAACTATTTCTAGAGAAGATGAATTAAAAGATATAGCAAAGCTATTTGTGCATTCCGAGAAGTGGGGATTAGCCCAGTATCATAAATTAATAGGCTGCAAAAATGTAGCACAATTTGTTGAGGCACTAAGAGGTACTTGTTATTACTCAGCTTTAAAAACCATGTCTGTGGATGATATGGTAAAGCGAGAATTTCATATGGAAATGAAGCTCTATGTTCTGTTTTATAATGAACTCATAGAGAAAGCCTCAAGACTTAAGCCAAAAGATGCACTATTAGCTAAAAAGATGATTGGTGTAAAGATTGATTTTATTAATGCTGGATGGATTTATAGGGCATTAAAATATTATGATATTTCACCAGAAGAGATTCTAATCTATAGTTTACCAAATGGTGATAAATTAAGTTATAGTAAGCTCAAGAAACTCAGTTACTCTAAGAATATAGAGGATTATAAAATGCAGGTTGAAAAATATTTAAGGTATCCTTTATTTAAGATGAAGAATGATGTGTTTTTAGACGCCATGACAGATCGCTATTTATATCAATTTGCCTGTCATATGGATCAGGATGATGAAAGCATTGCATCGTCTATTGCCTATATTTCATTATTAGGTATAGAGGTTAATGACTTAATTACACTTACAGAAGGCATTAGGTATAAGTTGGGAGAGGGGGACCTTAGCAGGTATTTAGTTCATACTATATAGCAATTGGGAGGAAGTATACATGGCAATTGAAAAAATGAAGCTACTAAGTTTAGTAGGCGCTAGAGATGAGGCGCATGATATCCTTCAAGAGTTAGTGCTTTGTGAAAAAGTACATGTGGACTCGGAACACGGTGAAAGCTATGGTAACAATTATATCATGCATGAATATGAAGCAATGTTACCTTCAGCAGCTAGAGTAGTAGAAGATAATAAGGTAGAGATAGAAAGTCAGTGTCAAAGTGCTATTATGGAGCTTGAAAAAATCGCAGAGAGCCTAGAATTACAGCTTAACATTGTAGTGGAGGATATCAAAGGCTACACTAGGAAACACGCCCTAGATGACCTTAAATTATTGCAAGAAAGAATGACACCTAGTATCGAATCCATTAAAGAAAAGAAAATCCAGTTAAGGAATACTAGGGAGATAGGAGAACTTTTAGGCTATATACGAAAGAGAATTAATTTTACTCAGCTTAAGGAACTAAAATATATTCAGTATGAAGTAGGCATTATGTCTAAAGAAAATAGCTTACATATTAAGAAGAACTATGAAAATATGAGTGCACTTATATTTCAAATAGGAGAGATAGAGGATTCAAAAGAAGACATTTATATGCTCTTTTATTTAGGTGAATTAGAAGAAGAGACACACCGATTATTAAAGTCTTTAAACTGGCATAAAATTGAGCTTGGTAGAGATTTGGAGGGAGATATAGCAAATTGCAAGATTTCTAATGAAAAGAAAGTAGAGATTCTAAAAAAACAAATTTCTATTTTAGAAAAAGATTTGTTTGAATCAAAGGCAGATTTATTGGCCCTTTTCAATAAGATTTATACCAGATTACAGCTAGAGCTTAAAATTTTGGAGCTTAGGTCACAAACGGTAACAGGACATAGTGTTTTTATTTTAAATGCCTGGATTCGTGCAAGAGACTATGCAAAATTAGAAGAAAGAATAGCCAAGGTAACGGATAAATATGTAATGATGGCACGTAAGCCGAGTGATATGGGCCAAGAAGTCATACCACCAACTGTTTTAAGAAATAATTGGTTTAGTAGGCCGTTTGAGATGATTGTCAAACTATATGGTTTGCCAAGTTACCATGAAATTGATCCAACACCTTTCTTGTCCATTACCTTCTGTCTTATGTTTGGTATTATGTTTGGGGATATTGGACAAGGATTTGTCTATTTCTTAGCAGGTAGGCTGATTGCAAAGAAAATGCCAGAGGCATCAGGCATTTTAACGCGCTTAGGTGGGACATCAATGATTTTTGGGGTCATCTATGGTAGTATTTTTGGTTTAGAAGATATAGAGTGGCTCAAAAATATTGCATTGGTTCACGGAGGACCGCTGAATACCAATAATATTATGCCTATCTTGGTAGCAGGAGTAGCGTTTGGTGTCGTTGTGCTCACAATTTCTTTTGCATTAGGGATTTTAAATGCTTTAAGACGGCATGATATTGAGGGGGCATTCTTTGGAAAAAATGGTATTGCAGGTTATATCTTTTTTATGGGACTAATTTGTAGTGTGTTGGCGATTATGAAGATCATTCCAGTTGGTATAGGATTTACGGCTAGTATTATGATTTTAATGCTTGTCATTATGGTCTTTAAGGAACCTTTAACCCATCTTATTGAAGGAACCAGACCACTGATTACAGGAGATAAGGGTTCTTATTATATCGAAAGTGGATTTGAGGGGGTAGAAACCATTCTTTCTACTTTAAGTAATTCCATCTCTTTTATTCGTGTAGGTGCATTTGCTTTAAACCATGCTGGACTTTTTATGGCATTTAAAGTAATGGCTGAAATGGTACCAAGTGGTATTCCGGAGTTTGTGATTCTAGTGCTAGGGAATATTTTGATTTTGGTACTTGAAGGGCTTGTTGTATTTATTCAAGGTTTACGACTTCAATACTACGAGATGTTTAGTAAGTATTTTGGTGGGGATGGCATAGCCTATGAACCATTAAAAATAAATAAATAACATAAGATATTAAAAATATAGGATTTTAAAGGAGAGACGATTAAGATGCAAATAGTAGTCATTTTAGCTGCAATGATTGCAGTAGGAACAGTACTTTATGGAGTAAGGGCACTAAAAAATAAGAAGATGGGGAATATCAAATCTCATATGCTGACTTCTCTAGGTCTTTTTAGTGCGATGGTACTTTGCTTTGTGATTGTAGGTGCAAATGATGTGGTTTTAGCTGCAGAAGTAGCAGAAGCAACAACAGGAGGCTTAACATTAGGGGATGGATTAAAATTTTTAGCTGCTGCCCTTAGTACAGGGCTTGCAACAATTGGTACTGGTGTGGCTGTAGGTTCAACAGGTTCTTCAGCGATTGGGGCTGTATCAGAGGATTCAACTATTTTAGGTAAAACTTTGATTTTCGTAGGTATGGCTGAAGGTATTGCGATTTATGGTATGATTATTTCTATCTTAATCTTATTTGTATAATAACTACATAAGACATATAAAGAGCTGATTCGCCTCATATAAATGGCGACTCATAAGGGGGCGGGAGAATGAAATCTTTTTTCATTAGTGATAATCATGATACATGGGTAGGCCTGCGCCTTGCAGGGATAGAAGGGGTTTTACTTCATGAAAGAGAAGAAGTATTAGAGACGCTAAAGAAGGTAACCTTGAATCCAGATGTTGGGATTATTATTTTGACAGAGAAAATAGCAGATTTGGCTCCAGATGTGATTATGGAGTATAAGATGAAAAATAAGAAACCATTAATAATTGAGATTCCAGATAGGCATGGAACAACAAGAGGGGCTGATGTGATTACAAGTTATATTAGAGACTCTGTAGGAATCCGTATATAGGAGTGAGAAGCATGGTTACAATCGAACAAAAACTTACAGTATTTTCAAAGCTTTTAAATCAAGATATTAAAGAAGAGATGGATGAACAGTTTTTACAGCTAGAAAAAGAATATGAAAGGCGTATTGCAGAAAGTAAGTTTGCAGTAGATAAAGAAGCAGCAGAAATTATAGAGCAAGCTAGAAAGCGTGCTGAAATCAAAAGCATTGAATGGCTTAGTAAGGGTAAAATTGCTAGTAAAAGGGAAATGATGCAGGTTAAAGAAGACGTGATTAGAAGGTTTATGCAAGCTTTATCTAATAAGGTGACTTTATTTACACAATTACCAGAGTATTTAACTTATTTACAGCAAGTTATAGATCAAATGGGAGAGCTAGGACAAAATAAAAATCCACTGAAGATTTATTTGACACAGCAAGATGATGAAAAGAATAGGCAGTGGATTAAAGAAGCCTTTATAAACCTGGGATTAGAAGAAAGTCAGCTTCAGTTTGAAGTAGCAGATACACCTATATTAGGGGGGATGATTATTGTAGATCAATTAGAACATACACGTATGGATATGAGTATGTTAGAAATCATAAACGAAGCCAAAGAACAAATTGTTGAAAGAATCTCAAGGGCAATTGGAGAGGTGGGTGATGAGGGAAATGACTAATTACGGCGTAGTGGAACTCATTAACGGTCCAGTTGTTAAGGGGCGTGGAATGGCGGACTTTAAGGTAAATGAAATGGTCACAGTAGGGGAGAGGAAGCTGATAGGAGAGGTTGTATCCTTAGATGGGGATATGGCAACGATTCAGGTTTATGAAGAAACAGAAGGATTAAGGGCAGGCGAACATATTACTTCAACAGGTGCACCACTTTCTTTATCTTTGGGACCAGGCATGCTCAGTAATATGTTTGATGGGATTCAAAGACCTTTAAAGAAGATTCAATCTCTATCTAAGAACTT
Organism: Cellulosilyticum sp.; assembly: GCA_015058045.1. Taxonomy (GTDB): domain Bacteria; phylum Bacillota; class Clostridia; order Lachnospirales; family Cellulosilyticaceae; genus Cellulosilyticum. The sequence continues at coordinate 60,317 of SVDC01000013.1, read as the reverse complement.
TATTCCAGAAGGGATTGGACTGCTCTCTATAGATGAAGACCAGGAATGGGAAGTGCATATAACAGCTAAAATTGGAGATTACTTATCACCAGGGGCATTTTATGCGACTGTACAAGAAACACAAAGTGTTTTACATAAGATAATGGTGCCACCACATTTAAGCGGAACAGTAACTTCGGTAAAACCAAGTGGCAAATATAAAATTAATGATTGTATTGTGCAAATTGAAGATATGGCAGGGAAAACTTATGATCTTACTTTAGTTCAAAAGTGGCCAGTACGTCGTCCAAGACCCATTAGTAAGCGTATTCCCATTTATAAACCACTGGTAACAGGGCAACGTGTCATCGATTCCTTCTTCCCCATTGCAAAAGGTGGAACAGTAGGACTTCCGGGTGGATTTGGAACAGGGAAAACAGTAACACAGCATCAACTGGCTAAATGGTCAGATGCGGATATTATTGTGTATATTGGATGTGGAGAACGTGGTAATGAGATGACCAATGTTCTAGAAGAATTCCCAGCCTTAATTGACCCGAGAACAAATCGACCTTTGATGGAGCGTACCATTTTAATTGCCAATACTTCTAATATGCCAGTAGCAGCACGTGAAGCCAGTATTTATACAGGAATTACCATGGCAGAGTATTTTAGAGATATGGGTTATGATGTAGCCATTATGGCGGATTCTACTTCTAGATGGGCAGAAGCCCTTCGTGAAATTTCTGGGCGTCTTGAAGAAATGCCTGCTGAGGAAGGATATCCAGCTTATCTTCCATCACGATTAGCACAATTTTATGAAAGGGCAGGTTGCGTTGAAACCCTTGCAGGAGATGAAGCTTCTGTTACGATTATTGGTGCTGTATCGCCAGCAGGAGGAGATTTCTCTGAGCCCGTTACAGAAAATACAAAGCGTTTTGTGAGTGCCTTTTTAGCACTAGATAAAAAATTAGCTTATGCAAGGCACTATCCATCGATTAATTATTTAACGAGTTATAGCGGCTATGTCACCCTTTTAGCGGATTGGTATAGTGAAAATGTAGCACCTGATATGCTACAGCTTCGATCTAAAATGGTAAGGTTATTACAGGAAGAAGAAAAGCTTAATGAAATTGTGCAATTAGTTGGAGAAGATGTACTGCCTAATGACCAGATTCTTGTACTTGAAATTGCCAGAACCATTAAAAAAGGTTTCTTACAACAAAATGCGCTACATAAGGATGACACGTATGTGAGTTTAGAAAAGCAGTATAAGATGCTTCATGTCATTGATGACTTATATGAAAATGCATTAAAATGCGTAAAAATAGGTATTCCACTTTCTACCATTCGTAAAGAGCAAGTTTTTGAAGATGTGGTTAAGATGAAATATGATATTCCAAATGATCAATTAGAGTTATTAGATGCATTAAGAGAACGTATTGTTAAGGTATATGATGAGCTAAGAGAGAAATATCAATAGGGAGAGGTAGGGTAAGGTTTATATGAAAAAAGAATATTTAAAACTCGATCAAGTACAAGGCCCCCTTATTGTCCTTTCCAATATTGAGGGTGTTGCCTATGATGAAATGGTACATATTAAAATGGATACAGGAGAACTGAGAAAGGGTAAAGTTATCAAGATTGATGGAAAAACCGTGGTGGTTCAAGTCTTTGAAGGCACAGCAGGTATTTCAACAGGAAATGCCAGTGTTAAGTTTACAGGTGAGCCCTTAAAACTGCCACTTTCCAAGGAAATATTAGGACGTAGCTTTAATGGAATTGGAGAACCAGTGGATGGGACCTATCAAATTAGTTCACAAGATAAATATAATGTTAACGGACGTCCTATTAATCCAGTAGCACGTCGCTATCCTAGAAACTTTATTCAAACAGGTGTCTCAGCTATTGACTGTTTAATGACATTAATTCGTGGCCAAAAGCTCCCTATTTTCTCTGGAAATGGCATTAGTCATAATGAGCTTGCCGTACAAATTGTTAAGCAAGCTAAAATTAAAGGGGCAAATGCAGATAATTTTGCTGTTGTCTTTGGAGCCATGGGTGTACGTCATGATGATGCCGCTTACTTTACAAGAAGTTTTGAAGCAGCAGGGGTACTGGATCATGTGGTTATGTACCTGAATCTAGCAGATGATCCGATTACAGAAAGAATTTCTACGCCAAGATGTGCCCTAACAGCAGCAGAATATTTAGCCTTTAAAGAAAATATGCATGTTTTAGTTGTCATTACAGATATGACCAGTTATAGTGAAGCCCTTCGTGAAATGTCTTCTACACGTGGGGAGGTACCTTCACGTAAAGGTTACCCAGGTTACTTATATAGTGACTTGTCTACTATCTATGAGAGAGCGGGGATGTTAGAGGGGTCAGAAGGTTCTATTACCTTAATTCCAATCTTAACTATGCCTAATGATGATATCACGCATCCAATTCCTGACCTTACAGGTTTTATTACAGAGGGACAGATTGTACTAAGCCGTGAACTGAATCAAAAAGGGATTTATCCACCTATTGATGTCCTTCCGTCACTTTCACGTTTAATGAAGGATGGTATTGGAGAAGAGTATACAAGAGGGGATCACTCAGCCTTATCTAACCAAATCTTCTCTTCTTATTCTAAAGTGCAGGATATCCGTTCTTTGGCACAGATTATAGGTGAAGATGATTTAGGAGATATAGATAAGCTTTATCTAAAGTTTGGGCGTGCCTTTGAGGAAGAATTTGTAGCACAAGGTGCAAGTGAAAATAGAACCATGGTAGAAACCTTAGATCTAGGCTGGAAGATTTTATCCATCTTACCAAAATCTGAGCTAGACCGTATTGAGCCAGAAATTCTAGATCGATATTATCCATCAGAAAGAAGGGGATAACATGGCAGTTTTAATTGCCCCAACTAAATCCAACCTGATTAAGGCAAAGGCTTCATTGGAGCTTTCGAATAAGGGCTTTGAACTCATGGATAAAAAGCGAAATGTACTGATTAAAGAAATGATGAGCCTTGTAGATCGTGCCAAAGAGATTCAGTCTAGAATCTATGATAAAATTGATGAAGCTTATAACCAATTGCAGTATGCCAATGTGACATCGGGTATTAAAAATGTAGAGAACATTGCCCATAGTATTCCTAAAGATGAAGAGTTTGAGGTACTACTTAAGAGTGTTATGGGGGTAGATGTGCCTATGATTAAATATGAAAAGCAACCTCTTAAGCCATCTTATGGCTTTTATAACACCAATCCTGCACTAGATGCAGCTACCGTAGGATTTAGGGAAGTGCGTTATTTAATTTATGAATTAGCTGAAATTGATAATTCTATTTTTAAATTGGCAAAAGAAATTCAAAAAACACAAAAGCGTACCAATGCCTTACAGCATATTCAAATCCCCCGCTATAAAGAGCAGGTGAAGTATATTCAAGAGGCACTAGAGGAAAAAGAAAGAGAAGATTTCTTTAGATTAAAACGGGTAAAAAGCAAAAGTGAATAAAAAGTTCAGATTTAAAAAAAGAATAAATAATATATTACAAAAATAACATGCATTATTTGGAAAATGTTTTTTTCCTAAGCCCTTGCAAAAAATGTAGAAAATGCTATAATGATTTTAACAAAAAAGTGAGTGAATTCCTGAGATGTACGATAACCTGTTATTTTGAACCTACAAATTATGCACGGGAATCAAGAGTATTACTAGTGATGTCAGGCCACAAGATAATTCCCTTAAGAGCTTTTGCTTAGTGTAATAAGCTACAGGGCAGTGGAAGGCTGAAGGAGTAGGTGAGATACCCACCTAGAGGAATCTAGGGCGTCAAAATTGCAGGACCGGCATATTTGGGCATTCATTAAGAACGTAATCTAAGCATTAGATTGTTTATAAATATTACCTGGGGTGTACGACAACCTGTTATTTTGAACCTACAAACTGTGCAAGGGAATCTGATTTTCCTTACAACTATGTCAGGCCGCAAGCTAATTCCCTCACTGGTTTTTACCATAGGGCAGCGGAAGGCAGAATGAGTAAGAAAAGATACCCACCTAGAGGAATCTAGGGCGTCAAAATCGCAGGAACGGCATTTTGGGCAATATAGAAAGCATTAACCACAACCTGGTTAATGCTTTTTTCGATTTAAGAAATAAATAAGGAATAATGAAACTATTTCCTGGGGAATAAAATGATAAAGCCTATAAAAGAAAAGGTTATACATAGCAAATGAAACTAAAGGAGCTTATATGTTATATAGAGTTAAGCAATTTATAAAAGCAGTGACAGCAACGGTAACAGGGGAAGAGGAAAATTGGGTAAAGGGCTATCTTTCTTTGGCAGAAGCACAGTTGTTTTTTAGGTTAAAAGTATATGAACAAAGACATTGCATAGATGTTGCTAAAATCTTAGGAGAGAGAACCTTGCAAGATAGAGAGATGATTCGTTTGGGATTACTTCATGATATTGGAAAAATTAAGTATCCACTAAATCCTATAGAAAAAAGTCTCATTGTTTTATTGGATAAATTGACTCAAGGAAGAATTAAAAAATACGATCAACTAAAAATGGTGAAATGTTATTATAAACATCCTCAGTTAGGTTGTGAACTTTTAAAAAGTATAGGAGCATATAATCATTTCTTTTTAGAAGGGATTAAAGGGCATCATCAAAAAGAGATAAAAGAGGAAAAAATTAGGTTATTACAAGAAGTGGATAATTTGTGTTAGATACTACAATGACTATTGCAAATGATTTGCAAAAGGATTATAATAATTGAATGGAAATGCAAATGATTTGCAAAGGAAGGATTTGGATATGGATCTTTTATTAGATGCGGTATTAGATACCCTAAAATTGATACCATTTTTGTATTTAGTTTATATTGTCATTGGGTATTTTGAAAAACATGAAGACAATAAGCTTTATAAAAAACTAGAAAAGGCTACATGGGGAGGCCCTATTGTAGGTGCACTGATTGGATGTGTGCCACAATGTGGTTTTTCTGTAGTAGGAGCTAATTTATATAGTAAGAAGATGATTGGCGTAGGCACTTTAATCGCCATTTTTATTTCAACATCAGATGAAGCCATTCCTATTTTACTAGCACATCCTAAGATGATTGGAATGGTAGGTGTTGTACTTGTACTTAAGGTTGTAATCGCTATGGTGATTGGGCTTAGTATTGAAGCCTTTATGCACTTTGCAAAAGGTAAAAAAGTAACTAAAGCGATACATGAAGTGAGAATGACAAAGGAAGAAATCAGTGCAGGAAGCTGTAAGTGTGGTTGTAGTGGCCATGAAAAGAGAAGCAGTCTGTGGATGAACGCCTTAAAACATACATTAAGAATTAGTTTATTTATTTTTATAGTGAATCTTATTTTAAATGCTTTAATTGAAGGGGCAGGGGAAGGTGTACTACAGTCTGTTCTTTTAAATGGTAGCGTATTTCAGCCTGCTTTAGCAGCACTCATTGGACTCATTCCAAACTGTGCATCTTCAATTATTTTAACAGAAATGTTTGTGGCAGGTAGTTTAAGTTTAGGCTCACTGATTGCTGGTCTTTGCACAGGAGCAGGTATGGGACTTGTGATTCTTTTTAAAGCAAATAAAAATACCATGGACAATTTAAAAATTCTTGGTATACTTTATTTAACAGGAACAGTATGCGGCATGCTGTTACAATGCATAAGATAAAGAGGGGTTAAAATGGCAGAAGATTTTTTAGCTCATTTAGGGATTAAAGTAACAAAGCAACGTGTTGCAGTGATTGAAATATTAAAAAAGGCTAAAGAACCTATTACGGCAGAAGATATTTATGATTTAGTTGAAGACAAAGAGATTTTAAACTATTCAACGGTTTATCGTACATTAAACACACTAAGTGAAAAAGGGGCATTGATTAAGACAGGTGAGCCAGGCGGAAAAATGTATTTCCAATTAAAAGGACATCATCATAGCCATCAGTTAGAGTGTTTAGAATGTCATAAACAGATTCAAATAGATGCTTGCCCTGTAGAGGCATTTAGTCGTGCAGTAAGTAAAGAAACAGGTTTTGTAGTGATGGAACACTCATTGCAAATTAAAGGTTTATGTGCTGATTGTGCAGCCCATAAACAATAAAAAAATAGAGCAAAAGAAGCTAGAAATTCTAGAAGAATTTCTAGCTTCTTTTGTTTTGACATTGTTCTGTCTTAAGACAAGATTGCATACAATATAAGATAAACAGTGTGGAAAAGGGGGACAAGGGATAATGTTAAAAAGAACACCCATTAAGCCTAGTAGAGTACGTTATGGATATACACAGGATAAGAGAAGTACCACGCCTGTTATAGCAGTTATTGTTTTAATTGCCATATGGTATTTATTAATTGGAAAGGATCTATTAGCACAGTTTGGAAGCCAAAATAATGGGATGCAGGTTAAAGAAAAAGTTTATTATGATTTTCCCTGTAGTGAAGCAAATTTAGCAAGAATTATAGGGCTTACTTTAGGAAAGGAAATAGAAGTAGAGCCTATAGAAGATACACTGTGGTATGAAAAATATTATAAACAGTTAGAGACATTAGGGGTTGCAAGTTTAAAACCAGAAAATGCGTTTAATGTTTTAAGTAGTGATCGATTAGAAGAGGTCTTTAGTGAATTAGGAGCTTCATCCATTGAGATTGCAGATAAGGCGCAAATGCAGCTTTATGAAGTGTTAGGTTATTATCATCAAATTGTAAGAGAAAAGGCACTAGAAGTAAATTATGAGTCTCTAACCATTTTAGCCACGCCTACAGATGATGAACGCTTATCTGCTTGGCAAGTTGCAACCAATACAGGGAATTTCAATTTTGAAGGGATTGTAGTAGACCCTTTAAAAAATAAAACAGTTCAAGTAGCTTATATAGGAGCGTCCTTATTAGGGATTATGGAAATAGAAAGCGATCAATGCCAATTATCAGATAGTAAGATTATAGAGGTGTCAGGAAATCAGGCTACTATTGAGCAGGCAGGTTTAACATTAAGTTATCAGAATAAAGTTTTAAGGCCAGATGATGTAGGCAAGATTGGCTGCTTAATCGTAGAGGGAGAAAAAATTATAGATTTTACGACGAATACAACTCAAAAGGTAGATACCATTATAGGGATTTCTGATACACAAATTACCTTTGAGAAGGCAGGAAGTCTATCGTACGATATCGTAAGTATTGAGGATCAAACAGGGCAAAATCAATATCAAAGTGTGGATGATTTAGTTTATGGACTAAAAGTAAATTACATAGAAACAGCAGGCAAGGTAACTAGAGTTCAGGTTATTGGAGAAAGTGTGCTAAAAGAAATACGTGTGCTGATTAGTAATGAAGCAGGCAAGTACGTTCAAAAAGATGTAACACTAAGTGTAACCCAGGATTATGATATGGTTTATGCAGGTCAGGCAACAACATTTGAGGTAGGAACGACATGGCAAGCAGAAAACTTTAAGTGGCAGGAAGAAGCCGATATGGTAAGGTTTGTCCCAAGAGATGAGACTAGTCAATTAACCCTTACAAATATAGAAAAAGGAGAAGGAAATCCATCTTACCTAGGGATTATAGAAGTCACCAAAATAGAAGAAGGCTATCAAATCGTCAATGAAGTAGATATAGAACATTATGTAGCAGGCGTACTACCTAGTGAAATGCCAACAAGCTATGGGCTAGAAGCCTTAAAAGCACAGGCTGTTGCCATAAGAACATATGGGGAATCTTGCATAGAAAGTGGACGATTTATGGCTTATGGTGCTCATGTAGATGATACCACTGCCACACAGGTTTATAATCGAATCAGCCCAGATGATATTGCAAAGAATGCTGTAGCGCAGACTAGAGGATTAGTCCTTAAGGTAGATGGAAAACTAATTAGCAATAAATTCTTTGCTACCTCCTGTGGCTATACAGCCAATTTCGGAGAAGTATGGGCAGGCAGTAGTTTTCCTAGTAATACACCCAGTTACTTAGTTTCTAGGCAGCAATATTTAGGCGAACAACTTGGCGCTAGTCTACAAGATGAGGAACGATTTAAAAACTTTATCATTTTATCGGCCAAGGATTTAGATGCTTTTGATGAAGACTCGCCTTGGTTTAGATGGCAAGTAGACTTAACAGGAGAACAGTTAGATGCGTTAGTTAAACCAGCTCTAAACCAGCTTAGCCCTAATTATAGTAATCTGATAAGTTATACTTCTAATGCTGGAGAAAAGAAAGACATGCCTTCTGCAGAAGAATTAGGAAGTATTTGCAGTTTAGAAGTTATGGAGCGTGGTGAAGGTGGCAATATTATGACATTGGCTCTAACATTTGAAGCAGGAAAGGTAACGGTTGAGACTGAATACCTTATTAGAAGCCTCTTTTCAAGCAATGAGAATCAAGGATTAAGCGTGGTAAGAAGTAATGAAACAACGGTCAACCAAATGTCTCTACTGCCAAGTGCATTCTTTACCATAGAACAGGAACAAGATGAAAATGAGCATCTAAGCCAAATCACCTTAATAGGAGGAGGGAATGGCCATGGCGTAGGCTTAAGTCAAGATGGAGCCAGAGGTATGGCAAAGCGTGGCTATAGCTATAAGGAGATTTTGGAGCATTATTATAAGGGATGTGAAATAGTGCAAGGTGAGTAACAAGCTTGTTGATTGACAAAGAGCTGTACAATTATAATTTTTTAGTAAAGAGGTCTGCGATTATAGATGGTTAAAATATAGATTTAGATTATGAAGATAGTGAATGAGCGGTAACGATTTACAATAGGTATGCAATTAAAAAAAGCAATATCAACAATTAAAAAGTTGGTATTGCTTTTTTTAGTTCGCCCAGCATGGGCGTGCTCTAATCGGTGTAAGTCCGTAGTGTGCCCTGATAGTGGGAAACACATAGCCAATGACAAGGTGTCTATCGTGAGGTGGAATCTGAAGGAAGTCGGATGGCAAACCTCTGGTCTGACGAACAGAAATCACATATGAGGCATGATATATCGGGTAAGGTTGCTAAACAAACTGAAGCCCAATAACTATCCGAAGGTATATTGTGTAAATGTGGCAGATAGATGGAGGGAAAGAGTACGCACCTTAACTGGGGAGGTCTGTATGGTACGCTTTGTAAAGTGATGAAATTTCACTTCTTAGTAACCCATATTGTAAGGTATGGATTGAACACACAGAAGTCAGTTCAAGTCGTAGTACCGTAGAAATCTATGAAAGTAGATGGAGGAAAGGACTTGACGGTTATGATAAGACAGACATTACTTTTCTGATACTTGATGATGGCAGTTGCTCGAAAGAGGTTGCTTATAGGAGGGTAGGCTGGAAGCTGAGAGTAAAATATAAGAACGCTTAGAGTTAGGAGCAAGTGATGCAAGGCATAGGCACATCTTTGAATAACCGAACCGCCGTATGCCGAACGGCACGTACGGTGGTGTGGGAGGACGGCGGTTAGTCACCGCCTTCTACCCGATTAAGGCGACGGGTGGATTGAAAATATAGAAAATTTGTTATATTATAAGAACAATAATATTACTTTAAATAATTTTTTAGGAGGAGTAGAGCATATGGCAAAGAAAAAAGTATGTGTGTCTTTTGACTATGAGCATGATAGACTTTATTATAATTTAATTGAAGCATGGAATGAGAATCCAAAAATTGATTTTAGCATCAATGATTGTACACCAAATGAGATTAAAACAGAATCTGTATCAACTGTAAAGCAAGTTTTAAGTACAAAAATTGGACAAGCAAACTATATGATTGCAATCATTGGAGAACATTCAAATGATAAGCATCCAGATAGTAAAGAGATTGGATATAATAATTGGCAAGCTTACGAAATTGCGAAGAATACAGAAAAAGGAAATGGCTTGGTAGTAGTAAAAATAAAACAAGAGAATGCTGCTCCAAGTGAAGCTTATGGGGTAGGAGCTAAATGGGTGTATTCATTTAATCTGGAAGATATTCTAGAAAAACTAAATGAGTTAGTAGGAAAGTAGTATGGGTAGGCTAGAATTACTATATGACCATTATAAAGAAACTTGTGAAATAGTACGCTCTTGGGAAAAAAATCGCAATAGCTTATTTATAAGAGTATGGATTTTTATGGGGATTCTATTTTTATTTTCTATAGACAAAGACAGTTTAATGGGGATTCTACAAGCTTGGAGCAAGTCTACATATGATTGTGATATCATGTTTTCTAGTTCTATAATTCAAGTGGTTTTATGGATTATTTTACTTATTTATACCTTACGTTATTACGGTATAAATATTAATATTGATAAGAAGTATGATTATATTCATAAATTGGAAGATCAAATAAATACTATCGAAATGGACTCGATAACACGAGAAGGTAAATCATATTTGAATAATTATCCATGTCTAAATAATATTACCTATTATTCATATAGAGTTATAATACCTATAATATATAGTATATGTATTGGGATTAAGTTATATTTAGAATTTAAATCTCAAGATGTACTTACTGTAATGATTTTTCAAGGTACTATTGGAGGATTATGTTTTTGTGTTAACATAGTTTTTTTGGTAGAGAGTATAGTTGACATGGGGTCAAGTTTGTGGAAATGGGCTATAAGACTAGGAGTAACAATATATATTCTTATAACAATTGTAGATCATTTTATAGTGAGTATACCTAATAATATATACATATTAAGTATGCTAATAGATGTTATTTTTATGGGCATTATTTATAGAAATGAAGTACTGAAAAATAGAGTAATAGCAAGTTCTAATAATAGTGAAGTAGACAATTAATAAATAGCTGATAAAGAGAATCCGAACAAGAAGATGGTATATGGTATTAACTGTAGCCATCTCTTTTTTTGAAATAAACTTTGATTACATAATAAATTGAATTAAGTTAAAAAATAGATTAAAATATAAAAAAGTAAAAATTAAATAATAAGTTGGTGATTTTATTATAATGGGTACGAATATATATACACCATTTCATTCCAAATATTTTGCTACTCAGCTTACTTTAAAAAGACCTAGCAATAGCATTGATAGCTTAGCTACTTCATTAGGCGGAGCAAGGGTTGACTTAAATCCACATCAAATAGAAGCAGCACTATTTGCATTTCGTTCACCGTTATCTAATGGAGTAATACTTGCTGATGAAGTAGGATTGGGTAAAACAATTGAAGCTGGTATAGTGATGGCACAGTATTGGGCAGAGAGAAAAAGAAAAATACTATTAATTGTTCCTGCTTCACTTAGAAATCAGTGGAGAGGCGAATTAGATGATAAATTTTATTTAAAGTCCATTATATTGGATGGGAAAAATTATAATTTAGAAAAGAAACAAGGTAGTATTAATCCATTTAATAGAGAAAGTGAAATTGTAATATGTTCTTATCAATTTGCAGCTAAAAATCAAAGAGATTTAGTTGATACAAAATGGGATTTAGTAGTAATTGATGAGGCACATAAGCTTAGGAGTGTTTACAAAAAAACAAATGTATTGGGGAACACTCTAAAAAATGCATTAAAGGGTAGAAAGAAGCTATTACTTACTGCTACCCCGTTACAAAATTCTCTATTGGAGTTATATGGATTAGTCAGTATCATTGATAATCATGTATTTGGTGATGTCAAAACTTTTAAAGAAATGTATGTAAATGTTGATAACGAAGATATTAGAAATCATTATTTGAAAAAGAGAATAAGTCCGTTTTGTAAAAGAACATTGCGTAAGCAAGTAGTTGAATATGTACCATATACTAGACGTATTCCTATTCTGAAAAAATATGAACCAAGTAAAGAGGAGGAGTTACTATATAATAAAGTAGCAGAATATCTAAAAAGTGAAAAATTATATGCCTTACCTAATAGCCAAAGAAAATTAATGACTATGGTTTTGTGGAAACTCTTAGCATCATCATCATTTGCAATAGCTGGAACTTTGAAATCACTTATTATGAGATTAGAAGAAATGTTAGAGGGAATAGAGGTGGATTTAGAATTAGAGGACTATGATCACTTAAATGAGCTTATCGAAGAATGGGATGAAGAAGAAGTAGATGAATATTTTACTAAAGTTGATGATAGAGATGAAATAAAAAAAGAACTTGAGCAGTTGAGAGAATACTTACGACTTGCTGAAAAAATTACTATTAATGCTAAGGGACAGAATTTACTTCAGGCATTAGAAAAGGGTTTTGCTAAGGCAGAAGAAATAGGTGCAAAGAGAAAAGCAGTAATTTTTACTGAATCAAAAAGGACGCAAGAGTATTTGTTTAATCTTCTTACACTTAATGGGTATAAAGATAGAATAGTGTTTTTAAATGGTTCCAATAATGATAGTGGGTCAAAGCAGATATATAATGCTTGGATGGAAAAGCATAGGGGTGAGGATGTAATTTCAGGTTCAAAACAAGCAGATATGAAGTCAGCTATAGTTGAAGCATTTCGTGATGAAGCTAGTATATTAATTGGAACGGAAGCAGCAGCAGAGGGGATAAATCTACAATTTTGCTCACTATTAGTAAATTATGATTTACCATGGAACCCTCAAAGAATAGAGCAAAGAATTGGTAGATGTCATCGTTATGGTCAGAAGAATGATGTGGTTGTGATAAATTTCTTAAATATCAATAATCAAGCAGAGCAAAGAGTATATGAAATATTAGATCAAAAGTTTAAATTATTCGATGGTGTATTTGGTTCATCAGATGAGGTACTAGGAAGCATTGAGAGTGGTATTGATTTTGAACGAAGGATTATAGAAATTTATCAAAATGCTAGAGATACAGAAACTATTAAAAGATCATTTGATAAAATACAAGATGAGTTAGAAGAACAGATACAAGCTAGATTAACAAATACTAGACAAGCATTACTGGAGAATTTTGATGAGGAAGTCAGTAATCTACTTAAATTTAGAAATGAAGAAACTAATATTTCATTATCGAAATATGAAAAATGGATTTATGGAATTGTACAAGCAGAACTAGCAGGAGAAATAGAGGAAGATAGGATCAAAGGAAGATTTTATTATAAAGGCAATGATTATGCTAAAGGGTTTTATAATATAAATTGGAAATTAGCTGAACAGATGGGCGATCATTTTTTACGATTAGAAGATAGCATGCTTCAAAATTTAATTAAATTAGGATTGAATAATAGTTCAATGTGTGGACAACTAATAATTAATTACTCAGGTACGGAAAATAAAGTTAGCTTTTTAGAACAATTAGATGTAAAAAAAGGGTATTTGGTCATTGATAAATTTATTAATGACTCATTTGAGTATAGTGAACAGCTTATATTTTCAGCAGTTACAGATGATGGTGTTATATTAGATCACGAAATAAGTATGAGATTAATGGAATTGCCTGTGACACAATATGAAGTAAAAGAAGAATTTACTATATGTGATAAACTTATTGAATTAAGAGAAGAGCATAAAAAGAATATTAGGGATGAATTAGAACAAAGCGATTTTAATTACTATAATGAAGAATGTGAAAAAATTGAGGCATGGAGTGAGGATCTTAAACAAGGAATAGAGAAAGAAATAAAGCAAATAGAAAGAGAAATCTCGGAACTCAAGAAGAACCGAAAGCAAGCTAAAACATTAGATGAAGCAGTTACTTTAAATAATCAGATTGCTAGTTTGGAAAAGAAGCGTTATGAAAAGATTAAGGCAGAACGTGATGAGCATGAAAAGATTGATAGGAAAAATGTAGAATTACAAAAAAGTGTAGAAAAACATTTATATGGAAGACAACAAGTAGAAGAGTTAATGAGATTACGTTGGGAAATTATTTAATTATAAAGGGGAATAGATATGGGTATAAAGCAGAAACTTGAATTGACATGGATAGGAAAGGAACAGGCAGTTAGGGTGGAACCTAGAATTTTATTGTATGATGAAAAAAGATCATATGGTAACAAGCTTGATGATAATATTTTGATTCATGGAGATAATTTAGTAGCATTAAAAGCGTTAGAACAAGAGTATGCAGGAAAAGTAAAATGTATATATATAGACCCTCCATATAATACTGGTAGTATGTTTGAACATTATGAAGATAACCTCGAACATAGCATATGGTTAAATCAGATGAAACCAAGATTAGAAATATTAAAAGGCTTATTAAGAGAAGATGGTTTTTTCTGTTGCCATATAGATGATTCAGAAGGACATTACTTAAAATTACTATTGGATGAAATATTTGGTAGACAAAATTATTTAACTACTTTGTATATAAGGGTAAGATATCCAGAAAAGACATTGAAAGTGGATATGGATTTTCACAAGGAAATTGAACAAATATTTGTATATAGAAAAAAACATGGTGCTAAACCTAATCTAGATGTGCAAGAAGTTGGACTAGACAAATTTTGCTATTATGTAGAAGAAATTGGGCAAGGTGAAGAAGTTCTATTAGGAGGCAAAAAAGTAGAAATATTTAATAAAGACCAATATAAGATAGTAAAAAAAGAGGGGTCTGAATATGGGTTAAAAGAAATTTGGGCATCAGGGACTATTTTAGATGGTAATTCATCAGGTAGATTTTTTAGAGATTATTTAACTGGTAGATATGAAGAAGATGGATATGGAGTATTATATAAAGTATATGATATAGGAGATGATAGGTATCCGTATAGATATTTTACTGGGCCTAAAAAAATAGGAGCTACTAAAGGAAAATACTATCAAGGGATTCCAGTTAAAAAATTGGAAGAAGATAATATGACACGTACAATACCAATAAATGGCTTCTATGATTTTGCAGCTCAATTTGGAAATTGTAGACAAGAGGGAGGTGTAGAATTTAGAAGTGGAAAGAAACCTGAAGCTTTACTTGAAATGATATTAAAATATTTTAGTGATGAAGGTGATATTGTACTAGATTCATTTTTGGGTTCTGGGACAACAGCAGCTGTTGCTCATAAAATGAAAAGAAAATGGATAGGAATTGAGATGGGGGAACAATGTTATTCTCATTGTCAGACAAGATTATCTAGAGTAATTGATGGTGACACAAGTGGAATATCAGAAAGTGTTAATTGGAGAGGCGGTGGTGGATATAATTTTTATGAGGTTCCACCATCACTATTGAAGAAGGATAAGTATGGAAATTGGATTATAAATAAAGATATATATACAGCTACTGCTATTGCAGCTGCAGTAGCGAAATACCATGGATTTACATATCATCCTGATGAGGAGGTATTTTGGAAACAAGGTTATTCATATGAGAATGACTATATCTTTACTACGGATCAAATGATTACAGTAGAGTATATTGATTTATTACATAGCGAAATGAAGAGTGATGAAAGTTTATTGATTTGCTGTCCAGCATATCAACAAGGATTAGAAGAACGTTATGACAATATTAACATTGAAAAAATACCACAGTCGATACTAGATAAATATGACTTCGGAGTTGAAAGCTATAATATGAAAATTAATGATACAGTAGTTGATGAAGTAGCAACTACTATAAACGAAGAGGAGTAGAATAATGAATAAGCAAGCTAATTATATATCAAATAGACTTAGGCTTCGTGACCCTCAGAAGAAGAGCTTAGAAATTTTTGAAGCTATTTGTGATAAGCTAGAACTTGCTAAAATCGTAGACTTGGATAAAAAAGAAAGTTATTTAAAACAGGAAATAGATAAAGTAAGAAGTATTAGTAGCACATTTGAAGAGTTTGAAAGAGAGTTTTGTAATATTTGTTTTTCATTAGCTACAGGTGTAGGAAAAACCAGACTTATGGGAGCATTTATTGCATATTTGTACTATAAGAAGGGGATTAAGAATTTCTTTGTAATGGCACCTAATATAACAATTTATAATAAATTAGTTGCTGATTTATCAGATATAAATAATCCTAAATATGTATTTAAAGGATTGGATGCCTTTTCATCAGCACCACGTATTATACATGGAGAAAATTATGAAGAATTTAGAAATAATACATTTGGAAATAATGAAGTAACGATTAATGTGTTTAATATTGCAAAACTAAATGCTGAGTCAAAGGGAAAGAAAGGGCAACTTCCTCGTATTAAGCGTTTAAATGAAGTTTTAGGTGAATCTTATTTTGAGTATCTAAAGAATCTTGATGATTTAGTATTATTAATGGATGAAAGTCATCACTATAGAGCAGACAGGGCTTTAGCTGTAATTAATGAACTTAATCCTATATTAGGAATAGAAGTTACAGCAACACCACAAGTACAAAATGGTAGTAGAGCAATTAAGTTTAAAAATGTAGTATATGAGTATTCACTTGCACATGCATTAGATGATGGTAAGTATATAAAAGTACCATATGTTGCTACTAGAGAGAATTTTATTTCTAGTCAATATAATGATGAAGAACTAGATCATATTAAACTAGAAGATGGTGTAAGGGTTCATATTGATACTAAAGCAGAGTTAGAAAAATATTCAAGAGAAAATGGTAAGAGATTAATAAAACCGTTTATACTAGTTGTTGCTAAAGACACTAAGCATTCAGCACAAATCAAAGAATACATTATGTCAGATAATTTCTTTAGAGGGTATTATAAAGATAAGGTAATCGAAGTAAATTCAAATCAAAGTGGAATTGAGAAGGACATAAATATTCAACAACTATTATCTTTAGAGGAATATAATAATAAAATAGAAATTGTAATTCATGTAAATATGCTTAAAGAAGGATGGGATGTAAATAATTTATATACAATTATTCCATTACGTGCCTCTGCTTCTGAGACTTTAACGGAACAGACTATAGGTAGGGGGTTGCGTTTGCCCTATGGTGAACGCACAGGAGTAGAAAAACTAGACCGATTGACTATAATTCATCATGACAAATTTCAAAATATAATAGAACTTGCAAATGATCCTAATTCATTAGTACGTAAATATTACTACATTGATCCTAATGAGAATACACATGGTGAAGAGAAAAAGATTATAACATTACCACCAGTCGTAGAAGAAGAAATAGCAAAGCCAGTATTTATTGAGCAAATTAGCTTAAATATATCAGATGATGTTGCAGAAACAGAACAAGTTAAGGAAGAAATAGCAACATATATGGCTAGGGTGGCTCATGAAGCGATAAATGAGCTAAGTAAGCAAGTGAAGAATATTAATGAGATTCAAAATGAAGAATGTAAAGCATTGGTTAGAAATGCAGTTATACAAAGGACCTCTCAATTATTCCCAAATCTAAAAAATGATATACAAGCAGCTACTGAATGTGCAGAAGTTGTGGTAAAACTAGTAAGTCAATTAGTAAATGATAAAGTAATTCCTATACCACAATCAACTGTACAGCAAATTTTAGAAATTAAGCAAGGGTTTTATGACTTTGATTTAGATGTTCGTGCTATTAATTACAGGCCATCTAGCGAAGATATTAAAATGAAATCATTAGGCAAAGAAGGAAAGGTGGATTATCTTCGCTCTAATAATAAAGCAGAAGAAGCATATGATACACCAGAGCGTGAAATTATTAAGTATATTATTTTAGAAAAAACAGATGTAGATTATAGCCAAACGTCGGATTTAATATATAAGTTAATAAGTCAGTTGCAACAACATTTATCAACATATTTAAATAATGAAGAGATACAACAAGTACTTATACAAAGAAAAAGAGATTTAGGAGACATTATTTATAATCAGATGAAAGAGCATTTTTATAAAGAGGATATACGATTTGAAGCAAGTGAAATGAAACCATTTTCTAAGATAGAAATGGCATGTGGAGAAAAATTTGAATCGGATAGTATCTATGATTTTAGGGTATATATTAAACCCTCAGAAGTAGTAAAAAAAGTGTTCAATGGATTCAGTAAAAGTTGCCATTCAATGTATAAGTTCAAGAATAATACAGAGAAAACATTTACTATTATATTAGAGGATGATAGTAAAGTTTTAAGATGGATGTGTCCGGCACAGAAACAATTCAAGCTATATTGGGATAGGGAAAGCAAACATAATTATCAACCTGATTTTGTAGTAGAGACAGAAAAGATGATTTATATAGTGGAAACTAAAGATAGAAATAAAGTAAAGGATGAAGTGGTACAACTTAAAGCACAAGCAGCTATGGAATATTGTAGAGCAGCTACAGAATTTAATCTCAAATATGGTGGGAAATCATGGGCATATGCCTTGATTCCAGATGAAGCTGTTGACCAGAATAGAAGTTTTGAATGGTTAATAAGTAATAGTATTACTTATAAAGATAGATATGAGAATGAGGCCGAGCAGGAGGCAAGTGTTGTAGTACAACAAACATTGAAACTGAAATGAGATAGTTATTGTTGTAAGAAGATAGAGTTTAGTTTTTTTGTCATATCCTTGTTATTGTCAAGAGTGGTATTTATATCATCATATATACTAAGTAATTTTTCTGCAAGACTTTTAGGATTAATATTTTTACTTCGAGGTATAGGCAATTCGTTTGTTCCCTTACATATATTTTTAAATAGATATATGTAGGCTAGTATTAGATTCATCCTATAAGAGATAAGTTTAAGCGGGATACATATTATAAAACATTTAGAAGACTGAGTAGAAAACAAAAGTTTTCTTTGTTAGAAATGATAATCATGCAGTTAAAAAAAGAAAAGCACCTATACTATTTAGAGATAATAAAAATTTTTAAATAGTATAGGTGCTTTTAGGTGTATATGAATGTATTTGATTATAGGAATATATTACCAAACATGAATTTCCTAATTATAACAGAATATATATATGTAAAATTAAAATTAGGTGATGATATGTTATTATGGAATATAGGATATGAACATAGTACTTTTCTTATAAAAGATAAGTTGAAAAAGAATAAATTTAGTATAAAATTATTTTATAAATAAGATATTGTATGTTAATGGATAGGAATATGGAGAAGAGTATGAAGTGGTATTGTAACAAGTGTAGACGTTGTCATAGTAATGATGAGATTTGCCCATATATTAGGAAACAAATAGAAAAACATCCTGAATGGATAGGTGAAGCAGCTGATTTAGTAAATATTATGGGGCAATATACATTAATTACTTCCAATGAATTAGATAAAGTAGCTAAAAGTGTAAATAAAATAATAGGAACTAATCTTTCTTATGAAGGAACACACCAGTTTGTAAGAGATATTCAAGTATTCAAACGATTAGATGAAGAAGCTTTTAAGCAAATGAAGGTATTTTCTACACCTGAGAATGCAAAGGATTATTTGAAGATATTACAAGCTAGGGCAGATGAAATGGAAAGAATGGGGATTTTAGATGGGAGAAAGAATTCGATACAGATTTTTGATAAGAAGTTAACAGGATATGCTCAAGAAGTTGACTGGTTACGACGTAAGAATGGCCAAATAAAATCATTGATTCAAAAAAATAGTCTCCTGGATGGGAATGCAGCAGGTATAGATGGGATGACAATAAATAGATTTAATGGAAAAATAATTCATAGAACAACGATTAAGTCATCTATTGGAGTAATGACAAAAGATAGTACAGCAATTAAAGATATAAAAGAAGCTATATTAAAGGAAACAGCTACGCAAGAGGATATTATATTTAGTGTAAAAGGAACTAGTGGAGCAGCAAAAGAGGCAGGATTAACTAATAAAGTAATAGAAAAAAATACAGGTTCTCAAGTAAGAGATTCTAATGAAAGATTACGAGCAAAAATACTTAAAGGGGAAGCAACAACATCTGTTACTAGTCAAAATATTATAAAGGAAGTAACACAAGGAGCAATTGTTGGAGCTGCAGTTGGCTTAACAGTATCTACTATAACAAGCTATATTAGATATAAGAATGGTGAGTTGGGTGAGAAAGAGGCTTTTTTAAAAATAAGTGAAGATACAATGAACAGTACAGTAATAGGTGCTGCGATAGGAGGAATAAGTATTTTTTTACCACCAGGAGAGATGGGGATTTTAGGTGGAATGATGATAGGAATTTATATTAGTGCGACATGTAAAAACATATTAGATGAAATATATGGAAAAGGAGTATATGAAACAATATTAAATTCATCGGGTTATATATATGGAATGACATATAATATGAAAGAAGATCTAGAAAGAATTTCTAAAAGTCAAAACTGTGCTTACAAGAATATCAAAAAAGTACAATATATTTCTAGTAGTGTGGAACAGGAATTTGAGCTATTTGATAAGATGGGATGGGATAGATAGTGGTTAGAGAAGAAGTACTTATAGATTATGATTATTATGAAACAGAAGAATGTAATATGTATGACTTGAGAAAGACTATTGAAAGACTTTCAAATATTACAGAAGATCAATTTTATGAGATAAAAAATGAGAAATGGTATCAACGTGTTTTTAATATGATCACATTTTCTAAAAAGAATGAAAAGAGAATGGCAAATCAAATTGGTAGTTTAGCTCAAGCACAACAAATTTTAATAGAAATATTAGTACGTCTTTCTAAAACAGATGAAGAGTTATCAGACTTAATATTGAAGAATGTTGAGAGTATAAAGCGATTAGCAGAACATGATAATGTTTTAATTAAAAGAATACAGCAGCTAGAAAATAGTCTTATTTTAGGAAGCAATAGTTCGTTTACTATTATTAATTTAAATGAGAGGGAAAGACAAATATTAAGTGGATGCTTTTTTAAATTAATGGAAAAATTTGATTATACGTCAGAAAATCAAAAAAGATATGCACATTGTGTTTTGAATGTAATTGATACAGAAACCACCATAGAGAATTTAGAAAAAGCAATATGTGATATTGAAAATAGAATTTCTATAAAAAATGTTCTTACATGCTGTTTGGAGTATATATTTTTACATTCTAATCAGATTGAAGAAATAGATGAGTTTAAAGATTTTATTGAATACTTTGATGTTGGGGGAAAAACTATTAAAAGTATAAAGAAACGTATACAAGATATTTATAATCTTAGAGGTGAACAAGGATTTTTAGATAAATATACACAGGAAGAGCATGAAGTGATTGATGAAGTGTTTTGTGTAGAAATTGAAGAAGATCAAGAGGTATTAGTAACAACAGAAGAAAAACTAGATGAGTACATATCAAATAGTTTACATATAGGACAAAATGAAGAAAAGATATTTAAAAATAAAAATATACATATAAATACATGTATTAATTGTGAAGGAAACTTGATATTTGATAACTGTATTATTTATTATAATGAATTAAATAGTATAAATGAAATTATCTTATTGTCAGATGCTAATTTAACCATGAAAAATTGTAAAATTATTTGTAAAGATACAAATGAAAAGTATTTCATCAAATCAGAAGATAAAGATGATTTTAATGTAAATATCATAAATTGCGAGTTAATTGATTGTTCAAACTTCTTGTATTTATATAGCCCAAGGTTACTGAAGGTTGAAAATTGTATTATACGAAATGGATATATTGGTTTTATTACAGGCAGGATTCTAGATGGGGGAATGGCAAAAATAGAGAATTGTTTTATAGAACAAAATGATATATCGGACTTTAATGTTAAATGTACTGAAATAAATAAATATGATAAAGAACTTATAAACCTTTATGGAAATAATATAACGGTTAAAGAATGTTTTATTATAGAAACTGAGTTATTTAAACAAAAGATGAAAAAAAATGAAAGAAATATACACACATATTTTTCTGTAGATAATGGGTATATCAGCAATTGTACATTTGTAGGGGCAACAAAATGTATAAAAACAAATGGGAATATTAGTGAATGCAAATTTGAAAACTGTGATGAAGTAATAGCTATAAAGAATTTTTATTGCGATATAGTTAAGCAGATAAGAGATTGTGTATTTATTGATTGTACAAAAGTTGCTGATTTGGGTCCTAAAGTACATATGTTATATTGCCAATTTGTTAGATGTCGAAATAATTTTATTAAAACGAGTTATTGTGGAGGTGTAACGATTGAATACTGTGAGTTTATTAATACAACTTATTTGAATGATGAAGATTATAAGCAAGGGTGTATGGAGTTTTGTAGAGGAAAAGAACATGATACAAATTATAGCACCATGAAAAAATGCATTTTTGATGGAGCAGATTTAAATAAAGGATTTTTGATTTATTGTTCAGGATATGAAAAACCAAAAGGAACTGTTATTTATATTGATGAGTGTAATTTTATCAACTGTACAACCAAACGCGAAAGTGGAAAAATTGTTAAAGAATATATGCAATATAATAGTGTTTTAAGAAGGAATATAGACTTTAAGGCCACCAATATATACTCATGTAAAGGATTAGATAAAGTTAATAGGCAAAATAGCGAAACTGATCAGATTCAGGTTAAAAGTACTAGTACAGCTGGTGGAATAATTGGTTCAAGTATTAAAGGATATAGAGAACCTATATTAGAGAGACGGGATTTAGAAACGAAGGGGATAACAGGTCTTATGCCAGGCGTATTAAATAAATATATGCCAGCAAAGAATTTAGTAGGAGTAGGAGGAATAATTATAGGGATTAAGTCTGAAGTAATTTAATAGTCTGAGGGTATTTTATATAAATATAATTGTAAAACTCTTGTAAAATAGAGTAATTTTATAATTGCAAACCTATTGTTAAGAAATTAATAACGTAATAGTAGTGGATGAGCTATAATTGTAGACCTCTTTAAATATATACATAATTTTAGAATGAAAGATTAAGGGCTGAGCAAATTTATATTTGTACAGCTCTTTGTCAAATAACAAAGCTATGTATTAGAAATTAAACGTAGAACATATTTCAGCAGTGAAACGTATTAATGGAAATTAAACATGAAAAAAAGACACATAATAAGAAAGCGGCTTGTAAATTATATATAAAATATAATTAGAGATAAAGATGGAATTATTTTTCAGCTTTATCTCTAATTTTTTTGAGATTCTTCGTAAATAATATGCCTAAAATTAATATTGAGGAATAGCAAATATATAGAATATATTGAATATATTAAAGGTGCAACTAGAAGAGATATTCTTTAGTTGGGTATCAAGAATGTATGTGATTAATTTACTTCCCAGAACAGTGTTTTTAAAAGAATTAATAGGAACACATAAGCTAGCGGTATATTAAGTAAAACCGTTAAAAATACAACTAGAGGGAATAAACTTTGAAAATATAGTTTCTATGCACTCTATATTTGATATTATAAAGTCTTTTATAATAAGTGATAGATATGAAAAAATATTGGCTGAACTTAAAAAGGAGTAATAAATAGGGGGTTTAGAGGTATTCAAGATTTTAAAGTATGTCTTCTACGTTATAAAGAAGATCTTGAGAAATTGGGATATGGCTATTTGAGGGTAAAAAATAGGAGGTGAGAGCTGGGAATAGGACTTCCCACTGAAAAGCAAGACAAGTTCCAGAATTAATCTGGATGCCGTAACAGTATAAAACGAAGGTTTACTTGAGCCGATGCAGTTAAGTCAACAAAGCTATTATTCATTGAGTAGTTTCTTCTATTGCAATTAATGTAAGGGTAATAATAGCTTGCTAGGTGGGCAACGACTAATAACCCTAAAAAACAGTTGTGGTGGTAGTTTGGCACTCTAAAGAGTGGGTAAGCATTAGAAAGATAGACATGAAAGACAGACTAGTTATGGTAAAACTAATGTGAATATATAATCAGTATTAATAGAAGTATGTAATAGCCGACGAACTCAGTTATACGGTGATATTATATACAGCTTTTAAAGCTAGTTCAGCTGTCATTGATGTACCATAAGCCAACTAATAACCTTTTTACTATAAAAGTCCATGACTGAAGCAAGATATGTTCAGCCATCTCTTAATGTATGAATATAGGTAATATGAGTGCACCATTTTTGATTAATAGAAGTTGTTGAAAAATCTTTTTTAAAAGATTTTTTTGTTCTATCACAGCTTGATTACTAGAATGATGGCGATATTTTTTTACAACAATAGAACGTATACCTAATAAAGCCATACGATGTTGAACACGTTTTAAACTTACTTTGATTGTTTTAGAAAGAAGTACTTTATAAATCTTTAGTGCACCATAACGTTTTTTACTAGTATAGTAAATTTCTTTAATTTCCTCATCTAGCTGTTGATTTTGAAGTTCACGATTATATGGCTGATGATGTAATCTTTCATAATACGTACTACCTTGTATTTTTAATACTTTACACATTGTTTTTATAGGACAGGTATTTGGAATCTTACGATAAAAGCAAGAATCTTATCTAATGATTTCTGGCGAATATGGCTGTAGCTTTTTTAATATTTCATTCTCTAGCTCTAGTTGAGCAAGCTTCTTTTGAAGATCTTTATAGTCCTTCATACTAATGCTTGAGCCATCATCTTCTTCAATGAGAGGAGAATAAAGCTTAATCCATTTATAAATAGTTTGTTCAATTATGCCATATTCACTAGCCAGTTTTGCAACTGGTGTACCAGCATTATAAAGATCAACGATTTGTTGTTTAAATTCTCTAGGATACCTATTACCTGTTTTGAGGGCCATGCGAATACATACTTTCAAGAAAATTTTAATATGTCGTACTTTAAGTGTCCGCTAAATTATACTAACACCAGATATTTAAATTAAATCGAGATTGATGTATAATAATTCTAAATATTATAATTGATTATGTTAAGGAGGAGAAGATAATGGAAAATAACTTATCAATTAAAGGTGAGATAATTCAACTTGTTTATGATTGGTTTGTTAGTGGAAAATTTAGGGTCAATAGAAAGTATCAAAGAAAGCTTGTATGGACTTATGACGAGAAAGAGAAATTTATTGATTCTATTTCTAGACAATATTCAGTGCCATTATTTCTATTTGTAAGGACTAAAACTACTATGGGTGAACACTACGAAATAATTGATGGTATGCAAAGACTGGATGCTATTTTTTCTTTCATAGAAGGAGAATTTAAATTAGAAAACGAAAAATATAATGGATATTTTGATTTAGAAACTATGGCTCGCACAAAAGAATTAATGGACAGTGGGAAGTTAATACAGAAGCAGCCTATATTACCTAGGGAATTATGTACTAGTATTGCAAATTATCAATTACCATTTTCGATTACTAGTTATGATGATATGCATGTCGAAGAGATATTTAGAAGAATTAATGCAAATGGAAGACAGTTATCCAAGCAAGAATTAAGACAAGCAGGTGTGATTGGAGAATTTTCTGATTTAGTTCGACATATTGCTTGTAAGATAAGAACAGATTTTTCTGAAAGTGATGTATTAGAATTATCACAAATGAGAAAAATAAGTCTATCGAATAAAAATCTTGATTACGGTATTGATATTCGTAATATATATTGGACTAAAGAAGGGATTATTACATTAAAGAATATACGTGAGTCTAGAGATGAAGAGTTAATTGCTCATATTTTAGTATATATTTTACTTGGACCAGAAGAATCCCCAACTTCTCATACATTAGATGTAATATATGGAAGAAAAGAAGATGAAAAGAGACTGGTTGATAAATTGAATGGAAAAATAGTACGCTTAGGTAGTGACAGCATCGAAAAGAAGTTTATGGATGTGGTAGATGAGTTAAAGAAAATTAGTGCTACTTCAGGAAAAACGTATTCTAAATTATTATTTGATGGTGATGGAACTGCTAAGTCAAGATCATTTCAAGTTGTTTTTTTAACTATATACAATTTAATATGCAGTGATAAAATGATAACAGATTATAAGGGACTTAGTAGAGCGTTACGTGGGATTGGAAATAGGGAATTACAAAATTTGGGTAGTAGTGAATGGGGAAGTAGTGTAAGACAAGAGAAAATAAATGCACTTACGGGAATTATTAAGAAGTACTTTAAGACGGCATATACTAAAGGACCTGCTACTAATGAGTGGATTAGTAGATTGGAAATGATGCTTACACAATCAATGATAGAACAACAAATGCTTGAGTTTAAAATTGGCTTATGTGGATTAAATCAGGAGAAGAAATATAATAAACAGTGTTTAAGTAAAATAGTTAAGACATTAACAGCTATGGGAAATACTGAATTTGGGAAAAAAGGATATATTTTATTGGGAATAGCTGATAAACAAGAAGATAGTAATTTACATAGAAAAATATATGATGCAGAACCTAGAAAGTTTAATACATATTATATTGTAGGTGTGAAAGATGAAGCAGATAGTTCAATGGGAAGTCTAGATAATTATTTTGGTAAGATTAGGCAGGAGGTAGAAAAGGAACCTATAGATGAAGATGTAAAATCATATATTTTACGTCATATGAAGCAAATAACATATTATGATAAAGCACTAATTTTATTTGAAATATGTGCAGAAGATAAACCACTTGTATATGATGGCAAATATTATGAAAGAAATGCTAATAGTGTAATCGAATTAGAAGCAGGGACTGAGCAATTTAATAATCTGATGAGGCGTGCCTATACAAGAAATTAATAAATAATTATTTTAAAGATAATTATTTATTTCATAAGACTAAATTTGAGATAAGGAAAGATGTATAAACTAACCTTACCTCTTATTTCATAAATAGCATATACTATATTTTGGTAGAGAAAAAGGTTTCAAATGATTGGTCGAGAGAATACCAAAATAGATTAAATTAATATAGGGAGTATATTATAAGAGTCATGGACAGATAGATGAAGATAGTTTTTACGTTTAATATCCAATATACAGAAGCTGTTACTTTTAAATGATAGGGAGAGTTACAATTATAGATAGAGCAATGGAAAAGGGTAGAGAGTGAATAATCATTCTCTACCTTTTTATATCTAGATTTTTATTAGGAATAAAAAATTGATTTTTGGGAAAATATAAAATAGACTATACTATATTGGGGCGTTTTAAAGATCACTATAGAAAATTTTAAATAGAAGATGTAGTTGTCTGAACAAGTAGTTCTAATAACTATGGAAAAGCGAGGGGTTAAAATATGGCAATATGGAATCCATGGCGTGGCTGTCATAAGCATAGTGAGGGTTGTAAGTTTTGTTATATTCATAAAGGGGATACTAAACGTGGAGTGGATACAAATGACATCGTAAAGACGAATCAATATACATTGCCTATTGAAAGATACAAAAGAGGAGAAAAAGCAGGCACATATAAGATAGCCTCAGGGGAAGTCATCTACGTATGCTTTTCTTCTGATTTTCTTTTAGCAGATGCGGATATGTGGCGAGAGGCATGTTGGCAAATGATTAAGGAAAGGTCTGATTTGCATTTTATCTTCCTAACAAAGCGTATAGAAAGATTTATGGAGTGTATTCCTGAGGATTGGGGAGAGGGTTACGATCATGTAACAGTGGGGTGCACCATAGAAAATCAAGAAATGGCTGATTTTAGGCTTTCAATTTTTCAGACTTTACCTATAAAGCATAAAAATATTATATGCCAGCCGTTAATCGAACATATTGATATAGAAAAATATTTAAGTGATGTGGAACTGGTAATGGTGGGAGGAGAGTCTGATTGTAATGCCAGACCACTAAACTATGAGTGGGTATTAGATATTCGTGAGCAATGTATTAAAAATAAAGTAAAATTTGAGTTTCGTCAATGTGGAAGTAATTTTATTAAAGATGGAAAGTTATATCAAGTAAATGTTAGACAGTTATGTTCACAAGCACGAAAAGCAAATATTAATACTTAAACTGAAAGAGGGATACTATTTGAACTATAGCCTATTTATCAAACAGTGCATAAAAAATTAGGGATTTTGTATCATGTATCCTAGTTAAGTTGTCTATTGATATAATGTAAAATTTATAATATTATGGAAATAAGACAGGTTCTAGGGAAAGAATGGGAGGTTTGGTTGCATGAAACAGGCCCAGAAGAAGACTAATATTCGGATAGAAGATATGGCGAGAGTGTTTAATCGATTAAATATTAGCTTGAAAAAATTATTAGAACTTTACTTGAGTACGGATGATACCATAGGAAATCTGCATTTTGATAAAAAGGAAATAGAGAAATATTTAAGTGAGGAAGATGCAGAAGATTTTAATGAACTACAAAAAGTCTGTGAAGAAAGAGAAAGTTTTATGCTTATTGGACAAGTCGAAGAGTATGAGAAGGAAGCTAGACTACGACAGATTATGAGAAATTTTAATAGAGCCATAAAAAAAGAGCTTATCCTAGAAGATCAGCAAGGGATTAATACGGATCTTAGAACGGTTATTTTACATGTGGAAATGCGACCTATGATGTATTTAAGAAGACGATCTATTTATGAATTAGATGCTTTTTTAAGAAATATTGTTTATGGGGCTTATGCTTTAGGAAAGACTTATTCAGATACTTTAGATGAGAATAGTCATTGGGGTTATTTTTCAGAATGGTTAGGAAAGAAATATGAAAGTGCCATGAGCATGGGGTGGTGCCAAATTTTAATGGAAAAAGAGCATGATGAGGAAAAGGCTTTTTGGCGTTTCTTTGATGAATTTAGAGATTATCTAGAAGAGGTAGAGCACTATAAAAGTAAGAGAGAAATTATGGACTATCTTATTGAAAATCTTATGGAGCCTAGTGCATTTATAGAAGAAAGTTTAGAAGCAGAGTTAGAGAATTATCCCAATAAGTATGCAAGGGAGTATTATGAGAGAAGTTGTTATCAGCTAAAGGTTTATCGAATTAAAAAAGATGAACGCTATGGTAAGCATAGACGCTATCTACAAACCTTTTATGTGGATCGGGATTTAGCTCGTATTTGGGTAAGATATAGAGATACTTTCTTGTATCAGACTTTAGAGGAGTTTTTAAAAGATAATGAAGATTGGTACCGTTTACATATTATAGAGGAATAAAAAAAGACGATGTCTGGAAACATGGCATCGTCTTTTCTACTTTTTATGGTCAAAGCTTATAAATCCATTTGACAAGGCTCATTAAGCTGCTTGATCTGTAAGATTTTCTACATTATTATAAATCGTTTTATCTAATGCGTTCTCAGTTTTAGCAACGATTAAAGTACAGATATGGTCACCTGCTACGTTAACTGGTGTACGGCACATATCAATAATGTGGTCCACACCGATAATTAATGCCACAGCATCTAGTGGTAGATTAACTGAAGCGAGTACCATAGTAAGCATAACTGCACCTACACCAGGTACTGAAGCTGTACCAACAGAAGCTAAAACGGCAGTAATAATAACCATAATGTAGTCATTCATACCAAGAGAAATACCATACATCTGAGCAATAAAGACTACTGCAAAGCCTTGCATAATCGCTGTTCCGTCCATGTTAATGGTACTACCTAGTGGTAATGTAAAGGAACATACACTTGGGTCTACACCAAATTGTTCTTCTGATGTTTTTAAAGAAACTGGTAAGCTAGCACTAGAGGAAGCTGTTGAGAAGCATACGCTAAAGATTGGCATAAATTTCTTTAAGAAAATCATAGGATTCAGTTTGCCAATAAAAATCAGCATACTCATATAAATAAGAAGAAGATGTAAACCTAAAGTGAAAATCGTACCTATTACATATTTAGCTAGTGGTACTAAAGCTGTATAACCAAAGGTTGCAAAGTTTGAAGCAAGAAGGGCAAAAATCCCAAATGGTGCAAACTTCATGACAACACTTACGACTTTAAGTAAAACTTCATTTCCGATTTCAAATAAATTCACTAATGGCTGAGCTTTCTCTCCAACTAAAGTCATGCTGATTCCTAATAAAATAGCAAAGAAGATAATCCCTAATACATTGCCTTCTGAAAAAGCAACAAAGATATTGGTTGGAATGATAGAAAGTAAAGTATCTATAATATTAACTGAATTTGTTGTAACAGTTGCCCCAGTTGTAGCTTGTGTTAAAAGACTGATATCTACGCCTTTACCAGGATTAATGATATTAGCCATAATAAGGGCTAAAGTAATAGCTAAACCTGTTGTACCTATGTAGAAACAAAAAGTCTTAAGTCCAATACGTCCAATTTTTTGAATTTCTTTAAGAGAAGAAGTCGCATAAACGATAGAAACAAATACGAGGGGACCAATTAAAAGCTTAATGGCATTTAAAAATCCTGTCCCCATCAGTTTGAGGATGCCATCAATGAGTAATGTCTGTTTAATAAAAGTAGAATCTACTAAAGACAGTAAAAGTCCAAAAATAATACCACTCACAAGCGCAATGAGCGTTTTGGTGGTTAATTTAAGTTTTTTCATATACAAGTAACCTCCGAAGCATATATTCTACTAATAAGTTAACATAAACTGTAGAAGTATGCAAGTCATAAAAAAATCTCTATCAAAAGAATAAAAATTTTATATATTTAGAATAATTAAATGTGAAAGAAAAAAAGATGACAGTTGAGAAGGAAATAGATATACTAATATTATGGGAGAATACCGAAAATAAGGCATTTTAAAAGGAAAATAAAGGATACTAAGATGAGGTTAAACATATGAAATATAGAATTCAAATCGTAGAAGATGAGCAAATTATTAGCCAGAAGCTCCAGGAATATTTGGAAAAGTGGGAATATGAGGTTGAAATAACAAATGATTTTGCAAGTGTAAAAGAACATTTTATTCATTTTGAGCCGCATCTTGTACTTTTAGATATTGGACTACCTTTCTTTAATGGTTATCATTGGTGTGCAGAAATTAGAAAGTTCTCCAAGGTACCGATTGTCTTTCTTTCTTCAGCGAGTGATCAGATGAATATTGTTATGGCAATGAATATGGGTGGCGATGATTTTATCACAAAGCCTTTTGATGTGCAGGTTCTAGTGGCTAAAGTACAAGCACTTCTTAGAAGAACTTATGATTTTAAAGCACAGATGGGGTTTTTAGAGCATAAGGGGATTATGCTTAATTTACTTAATACCACATTGCAAGTAGGCACCGAGAAAGTGGAGTTGACCAAAAATGAATTTAGGATTTTAGAGCTGCTCTTTCAAAATAAGGAGCGTATTGTTTCTAGGGAAGAGCTTATGAAGCGTTTATGGGATAATGAGTGCTTTATTGATGATAATACGCTAACCGTTAATATGACCAGGTTAAGAAAGAAGCTAGATGAAGTCGGTTTGGGACAACTTATTGTTACGAAAAAGGGCTTAGGTTACTTATTGGAGGGATAGAGTATGGAAAGGCAAACTAAGATCGGCTATATAAAGGCATGGCTAAAGAAACGTGCTTTAGTTATCAGTTTAACACTACTCATCATGGGAAATTATGTGATGGTAGCCTGGTTAATGCACTTAGATTTAGAGGCTATTTGGTATAGTACTTTTTTAGGTTTATTTGTAGGAATAGCTACTGCTTTATGGGATTTAAAAACCTATATCAAGAAATATGAGATGCTTCTTAGGGTTTATCATAATAGGGCATATGGGTTAGAGGATTTACCAGAGACATTTGATTTAGTGGAAATGGGATATCAAGAGCTTATTAAGGTATACTACGAAGCTTTTACAAGACAAGGTCAGCAGATGGCAAGGCAAAGGGAGGAAGCCAATGATTACTATACCCTCTGGACACATCAGATTAAAACGCCTATTGCGGCTATTAAACTGATTTTACAAAATAGACAAGCTCAGGTATATGACTCAAAGGAGCAGTTGTTACTAGAAAGAGAGCTCTTTAAAATTGAGCAGTATGCCCAGATGGCTTTAGGTTATTTAAGAGTAGAAAGTCTATCAGAGGATTTAGTATTAAAGCAGTATAAACTGCATGACATTGTTGCTTCAGCGCTGAAGAAATATGCCGTTTGTTTTATTGGAAAGAAGCTTTCTATTGATTTAGCAGATTTTGAGGATAGCGTGATAACAGATGAAAAATGGTTACAGTTTGTCATTGAGCAAATCCTCTCAAATAGTATTAAGTATACACCAAGTGGATGTATTACCATTCAAATGAAAGATGCACAAACCCTGATGATTTCTGATACAGGAATAGGGATTCAAAGCGAAGATTTACCACGTATTTTTCAAAGAGGCTTTACAGGCTATAATGGACGTATGGATAAAAAATCAACAGGTATTGGGCTTTATTTATGTAAAAAGATTACAGGTAAGCTAGGGCATACATTGGAGGTTAGCTCTAAATTAGGAGAAGGGACATCCTTTTATATTGGTTTTCCAATTAGTGAGAAAGATACCTTACAAGAATGAAAGGTTCTAAGAAGAAATGTAAGCTACTGTAGGTAGTAAGGCATTTCTTTTTTTTCTATAATGAGGCTATCAAAGAAAAAAGATGGGAGTTGTAAACATGTCATTATTAGAAGTAAGTCATTTAAATAAAGTTTATACCACACGTTTTGGTGGCAATCAAGTAGAAGCACTAAAGGATGTAAGCTTTTCCGTGGAGGAGGGGGAGTATGTGGCGATTATGGGAGAGTCAGGGTCAGGTAAAACTACACTCCTTAATTTACTAGCTACTTTGGACCAACCTACAAAGGGGGATATTTTACTAGAAGGTAAGCCTTTTGCCCATATTAAAAATCGCCAAAAGTGTGCTTTTCGAAGAGACCATTTAGGCTTTGTATTTCAGGATTTTAATTTGTTAGATACTTTTTCATTAAAGGATAATATTTTATTACCTTTAGTTTTGCAAGGGGTAAGCTATGATGTAATGGTAAAAAGGTTAGAGCCATTAGTGAAGAGATTAGGGATAGAAAAAGTGATGGAGAAATTTCCTTATGAAGTATCAGGTGGCCAGAAACAACGTGCTGCGGTGGCAAGAGCCCTTATTACAGAGCCTAAAATTATTTTAGCAGATGAGCCTACAGGGGCACTAGATTCTAAAGCGTCCAAGCAGTTACTGGATTTATTTAAAACCATTAATGAAGAGGGACAGACCATTTTAATGGTAACCCATAGTAGTAAGGCAGCAAGCTACGCCAAAAGGGTACTTTTTATTAAAGATGGACAAATTTTCAATCAGATTTATAGGGGCAATATGACTCAGGAAGCCATGTATCACGGAATTATGGATACCCTTAGTTTGTTACAGGTAGGAGGAGAGGAGTATGCATAAAGTCAAATTATTACCGAGACTTGCTTTAGATGGGATTCGAAAAAATGGTTCCAGTTATATACCTTATATACTCATTACGGCTTTCTCTGTTTTCGTGTTTTTTATTTTTAATGCTATTTTTGAGAATCCTATGATGCAAAATATGCCTCATGCCATCTATCTATTAGGTTTAATGTTACTAGGAGTTATTTTGTTAGGGATTATTTTACTGCCTATTTTAGTATCTACTAATCAGTTTTTAATTAAGCAAAGGAAGAACGAACTGGGGCTTTATAATATTTTAGGCTTGGATGTAAAAGATATTGGGATTATGATGTTCATTGAAACACTCATACTCTATGTGGTAACCGTAGGCCTAGGCATTTTAATGGCACAGGTCTTTTCAAGACTGATTTTTCTGATGCTCCTTAATATGGCGCATCTAGATGTAAACTGTGAATTTGTAGCAACCAAACAAAGTTATATGGTAACGCTGATTTATTTTGGCGTAGTATTTGGGCT
Organism: Cellulosilyticum sp.; assembly: GCA_015058045.1. Classification (GTDB taxonomy): domain Bacteria; phylum Bacillota; class Clostridia; order Lachnospirales; family Cellulosilyticaceae; genus Cellulosilyticum. The sequence continues at coordinate 26,837 of SVDC01000013.1, read as the reverse complement.
TAATTTTATCGGAAGCTTATGGCAAGTTGGTAGAGCCAAGCCGATTGAGCTCATGAAAAGCAGTAAAAAAGGAGAAAGACAAGAAAAGGGGCTTCTTCTTAAAACGCTTTTAGGCCTTATTATTTTAGGCTGTGGTTATGGAAGTGCCATTACAAATGAAGTGAATAGTAAGATTTTCTTAAACTTTTTCTTAGCGGTGTTTTTAGTTACATTAGGGACACAATTACTTTTTAAAGCAGGTACTATTATTGTTTTAAAGAAGATGAAGTGCATCCCTAAACTTTACTATCAAAAACATAATTTTGTAACCATATCAGGTATGTTGTATCGTATGAAACGCAATGCACAGAGCCTTTCTAATATCTGTATTTTTAGTACCATGATTATGATTACTTTAATTTGTACGGTTTCTTTATTTAAAGATGAAACAAATGCCATTCATTTTACTTACCCAATGGATGTAGTCTATGAATTTGAGGCAGATTCCTTTGAACAAAAAGAAGCTTTAAATGAGCAAATAGCTGCATTAGCTCATACCTATCAAGTAGAGGTAAAAGATCAAGTCGCACTTGAGATGCAGATGTTAGCCGTTCTTAAAGAAGATAAGAGCTTTGTAGAAAATATAGATCGTGATTGGTTTTTAGATAATAGCTATAGGTTATGGCTCATTACATTAGAGGATTACAATCGTATGACGGGGAGTAACATACAGCTAGGTGAGGATGAAGTTTTAATTTTTTCACCGACTAAAGATTTTGGGGATTCTACCGTTTATTTAAATGGAGAAGCTTATACGGTTAAAGAAGAGTTAATGCAGTTTTGCCTTGAGAATAAAGAACCTAGAAACTTAACTACATCTAATTACTATATGGTTTTATCTAACAAGGAGCAAATAGAGACTTGGGCAGAGGTAATGAATGCCACAGCCTCAGGTAATAGGTTTTATACTGTGGCTTTTAACCTAGAGGGAGAACAGGTACAGCAAGATGCCTTTATCAAAGCTTTAGACGAGTGGTCAATGAGGCAAGAAGGTGGCACAGTAGCAGGATATATAGGAGACTGGGAGAAAGATACGCGTTCTATGTATGGTGGTCTACTATTTTTAGGTATTTTCTTTGGTCTTATTTTTACAGTTTGTTTACTACTGATGATGTATTATAAACAAATAACAGAAGGCTATGAAGATCAAAAGAACTTTAAAATTTTAAAACAAGTGGGCATGAGTGATGAAGAGGTTAGAGGCACTATAAAAAAACAAATTCTAATGGTTTTCTTCCTACCACTTGTAGGCGCTATTATTCATACCTTTGTAGGAATGACTATGGTAGATGATTTATTAACAACGATTCACGTATATAATAGAGGCTTAATATTAGCTTGTAGCATAGGTGTCATGTTATTTTTTACAGTACTTTATTGTGTCAGTTACCTATTCACCAATAAAGCATATTATAAGATTGTGAAATAGCCTGAAGATTTGAGAATTATAAAATGAAGTTATGATACATCAAACATAAAAATAGGGCTTCCTATATGGGAAGCCCTATTTTTTATTCATATCAATGTAGAAATCTAATAATTCATAGATCCAATCTTTAAGATTTGAGAACTGGTATCCAAGGCTACTGGCTTTATCCGTATTAATACTATATTCTGGTTCGCTGTTATAAGGTGCACGATCACCGTTATCTGATAATATTGCCTTTTTCCCTGTTTTTTGTTCTACATAATCAAGAATTTCTCTAATAGATATTGTCCCATTAGATGAAGCATTGATTGGGCCATCATAGTGACTTTCCGCAAGGAAAGCTATAAAATCTCCAGCTTCATCTGAACGAATAAAACTCATTTGGCAATCTATATTATCGATATACATCGGTTTTTGATGACATACATAATCAACATAGAAGGCTAATCTATTTGTATAATCATCCTTTCCGATGACGAATGGATATCTTACGGCAATACTATTTTTTTCTCCATAACACTGTGCAAGAGCATATTCCGCTTGTCTTTTGACTTCTTCATATGGAAAGTCCATTCGAGAACACCATACACATTTCTTTCCCCATAAATCAAAATCTTCTTCTCTTGTATCCCAATGTTTTGGGTTATATACGGATGTGCTAGACATATAAATGTATTTCCTGCATTCTATGATATCCAGAACATACTTAATATCATTAGAACAATAGGCAATCTTATCGATAACTACATCAAAATATTTTCCACTCAAGACATTTTTTACACTTTCCTCATTAGTTCGTTCAAGGATGAGTCTAGTAATTGAATCTCCAAATTCATCAGTTGCATTTCCTCTTGTTGCAATCGTCACTTGGTGTCCTTGCTTTAATAGTGCCTTAATCGTATGAATACCAAAAAATCTTGTTCCACCAATAATAAGTATCTTCATTTTTTTCTCCTTTAAAAATTTATTATCCTCCCATAAAAGATTTTTTTGTTATTAGTAATGTATCATATTTACGAAAAAATCAAAATAGCTAAAGAAAATTAACAAGGGCTTTAAAATTTGCGTTTACTCATTTTCTTGTTTGAATTGCTAAGTATGGTTAAATAAAGTATAATTTTTAAAAGAGTATTTATTTTAAGAAAAAAGGAAGGGCCAATAACAAGTGAGATATCGTATTATAAAATTAGCAGAAAATGAAAGCTTAATTGAGCAAGCTAGTGAATGGTTTCATCAGAAATGGAAAATACCTAAAGCGGCCTATATAGAAAGCATGAAAGAATGTGTAGAAAATACGCATAGTATACCACAATGGTATGTTATTATGAATGGTGGTACAATCATAGCAGGATTAGGTGTCATAGAAAATGATTTTCATGATAGAAAGGATTTAACACCTAATGTATGTGCTGTTTATGTAGAAAAAGAATATCGTAATCAAGGGATTGCTGGAGAGCTCCTTGAATTTGTCTGTCAAGACTTTAAATCAAAAGATATTCATACACTTTATTTAGTAACAGATCACACTTCTTTTTATGAGAGATATGGATGGGAATTTTTATGTATGGTTCAAGGAGATGGTGAACCTGAAATGACCAGAATGTATATTCACCAAGAGCAATAATCGAGTATATATAAATTAATCATTATTGGATTTATAAAGGAGCTTTTTACGGCTCCTTTATTCTTTTTAATGTCACATTGCCACCTAAATCTTCAATAACTTCCTGAGCTAAAATATCATGATAAAACTTCTTTGATTGTTCCAGTAGACGTTCTAGTTTTTTAAAACTTCAAGGCATATAATAGAAAAAAGAAATGAAGTTATGGGATAAAATCATATAGAAAGTAAAGGATAGATGTCATAAGCTAATAGGGAGGAGACATGGAAGCGTCAAAGAAAATCTATAGTCTTTATGGAGAGTTTGCAGATTCCAATCACTATTATGAAGAGGTTGGGCATTTAGCAAAAGCAGTAGAGCAGGATTTGCTTATTGGAATGAAAGATGAAATCCAGGCATTTCAAGACTTTATTAGAGAACAACAATTAGAAAAGGTTCGAACAAAGCTAGAATATGGTCTTGAATTACTCATATTAGGTGTGTTTTGGCAAACTTATGAAAATCAGGCCAATCATTTAAACTGGATTTCCGGAAAGCTACTTCAAAAGGTAGCTAGTACCCGTAAAAAAGTAAAGTATATGAAGCCCTTACTGGGCAAAATGAAAGGGCAATTGACGAGTCGTTATTTATTTCCAAGAAGTGACAAGGTACAGACATCTTGTACATTAGAACAGCTTGTTTTTTGGATGGCATCTACAGGTGAATATGATGAAGAGGCAATAAGACTTAAGCAGTGGCAACTTTTTTGTGGAAAGCAAAGTGAGGTTTTTAATCAGTGTTTTAAAGAAAAAGTATGGGAACTTGCAAGTCGTTTTAAGAAACAGGTAGAAGGCACACTTAAGAAGTATGTTGCGAAGGTAGAAGCCTTTAGAACGGAGCAAGCATTACATTATGCAAAAAGGGAAGATCGCATTTTTTGTATGCAGCCCAAAGAAATGTATTATCTTAATATGATAGGGGCACAGATTTTAAATGAAATCTATCAGAAGGACTTTGCAAAAACTACTCAAAAGATGATTTTCTTGCCAGGGTGTATGGTACAGCAGGGGAAAAAAGGATGTCAGGCAGTATCTAGTCATGGGAGTTTTAAGTGTATGGGGTGTACACCTCATTGTCAGGTGAATCAAATTAGCAAACTTAGTAGTCGTTATGGCGCAAAAACACGTATTCTTTATCATGAATCTCAGTTAAATCATCAAAAGATAGATGAAAAGAAACAGATTGGTGTTATTGGCGTAGCGTGTGTATTAAGTTTGTTATCAGGAGGATTTAAAGCAAAGCGGCTAGGCTATATTCCACAATGTGTTTTATTAGATTATTGTGGCTGTAGTGGTCATTGGTATAAGGAAGGGCTTATTACGAAGCTTAGTTTGCCTATATTAGAAAAGAAATTAAGAGCGTAAGTTGAAAAAATGGAATAAACTGTATTTTTATTCTGGTAATTTAGGGATATAGTGGATATAATAGAAAAAAGGGATAAATAGGCAGATTAAAACCATGCAGAAAGTGAAGTGTTGCGGATGTTGTGTGAACGTTGTAAAGAAAAAATGACGGCTAGACGAGAAATAGTGATTAGTTGTAAAACATGTGGAAAAGAGGAATATGTACCTCTATATAATAATAATCAATGCAAAACTTGTAATCAAAAATCTGGAACGTGTGAAGAATGTGGAAGAATGATTAGCAAGATGAAAGACTTAGTAGAAGGCTGCAAAGATCCTAATGTACAATGCTAATCAGTTATAATACATAGAAGAGAAGAACCAATCAAAATAGTAAAAAGGTGGACTTTTAAATAAGTCCACCTTTTTGTATAGCGTGATCATTCATTTACTTCTTGGAGGAAGTAGATACTTTTTCGCTAAGTTTAGTCGTTATAAGTTCTTCGTATAAGTTAAATAAAACAGCAAAGATTGGCACGGCTAAAAGACAGCCCACAATTCCGAAGAATCCACCACCTACAATAATAGCAAAGAGAATCCAAAGTCCATCTAGACCTGTAGAATCTCCAACGATTAATGGACAAATAAAGTTACCATCAATTTGTTGAAGTACGACGATGAAGATAATGTACCAAAGTACTTTTTGTGGATTGACCATAAGAATAATGAGTACACATGGTACCGCACCGATAAATGGCCCAATAACGGGAATTACATTAGTTATACCTGCTAAGAATCCCAGTAAAACAGGATATGGGAAATCCAGTACGTAGGCACCGATAAATGTAATAAGCCCCACAATAAGTGCATCAGAGAGTTGACCAACAATAAACCCTCTAAAGGTACGATTTGTAAGATTTACAATATGATAAAGTCGTTTTTGCATTTTACTAGAAGCAAATGCCTTTGTAGAACGTGCTATTAAATTCAAGAGTTTGTCTTTGCTTGCTAAAATGTAAATAGAGATAAAGAGTGTACAAACTAAATCAAAGACACTTGAAGCAGCACTAGAAACAATATTTACAAGGGATGGTAATAAGTTTTTAAGTAAATTAGCCAGTGACATAATGGCGTTTTCAAGTTCTTTCCATAATTTTGTATCGAGCTGAAGCTTATTAATCGTATCTTGGAAGAAAGCTTGTAAGCCTGTATAGTACTCGCCTGAGTTTGCTACAAAGAGATTGATACTTTCTAAAAGCTGAGGAATAAATAATGTGATAATAAAAGCAATCCCTAAGAAAAATACAGCATAAGATAGAACAAGAGAAAATGACCTGTGCATTTTATAGAGCTTATGTTCTTTGGAACTCTTAAACATTTTTTTGAGGAAAAATTCATAAGGAATATTTAAGATATATGCCAGTGCAAATCCCCATAAAAAGGGATTAACGAGTTCAAAAAATTGACTAGCCACACTAGAGAATGTGCTAAAACGTAATAAAAAGAAAAATAAAATTAGGCCATAGGTAATGAGCCAAAACGGTTGTTTAAGTTTTTGCATAGTAGCTCCTTTCAGTATTAGTTATCCTTTATTTTAAATGATTCTATAGAGGCATACAAGTTAAAAAATATTAGAATTTAATGAGATAAGTAAGACTATATTATTTTTATAAAGTATTCATTTAAGAGATGATTCATACAAAAAAGGAATTGCTAAAAAATGGTAGTATGATGAGGTGAAATTGGGTCATACTATGATTATACAAAAGGAGTTATTAGATGAAAATCAATAATTACTTTTGTATAATTGTTAGGAGATGATACCCTTGGAGAATGAAATGCAATACGCAAATTAGTTGGTAAGAGTACTCAAAACCTAATATCTTAACATGCTAGACATGTTAAGTTTGCCAATTTAAAAGCAGGTTTCAACTTAACTCAGTCTTACCTTAACTGACACACAAAAGTTGTTGGTCATAGAAACTTCTTAGTTTCATGAATCGCCTGAGTAGTTTTTGAACACTTGTAATCATCAGAATGCCAGTTGGGGCTACCCAAAGTAAGCGACGACAACTATTTTGATGGCAAGCAGTAAAAATGAAAGATTTAAGATAAGCACATAAAGTGGAACTGAATTTTATTTCTGGCAACCATAAGGGCCTTGCGTATAGCAAGGTCCTTATTTATATACGAAAAGTACTAATTAAAATACATAAGATGACATTTTTGTAGGGAAAATGATATCTTTTTCAAGAAAATTGGAGTAAAATTTAAGAAAGGAAATCAAACAATAAAAGTCTAGAGGTGGCCTATAATGAACGAATTAGAAAAAGAAGTGATTAAGCTTAAAAGCGACCCCCAGTATATAGACTTTTTTATGAAAGTAGTCAGACAAAAGTTAGGGGAAAAAATAGAGGTAGTAGAGCCAATTTTAAAAGAAGCAATGCAAGAGTATGCAATGCAACAGTGCGCAGTGCAAAATTTTGAAAAGCAAAATGATACACTACAAGAGGATAAACTACCGGAAAAGGCATTGGTTTATGGGAAGTTACTACTTTTAAAAACAGAATATGCCCTATTAAGTGGCATGTTAAATGATGCCATTAAGATGGGAGAAGAAGCACTTGAAATATTTAAAACTCAGGAAGAATTAATAGGACTGATTGAAGTAAAGGGGCAACTTTTAAGTGCCTATACGCTAAAAGGTGAATGGGAGCAAGCGAACCTTTATAGGCAGAAAATAGCAAGCAAGCGTCAAGAAGTAGATGAGCCTAACTTGCAAATTCAGATGACATTAGGGATAGTAAAGTTTTATATTGCTATAAAAGACTATAAAAGTGCCAAAGAATCCTTACAGTACATACAAGATAGAGCTCAGTGGCTGACACCAAAGGATGAAGTACAACTTAATATACTTTATTTAATGCTTTACTTAGAGGAAAATCGATTAGAAAAAGCTAGAGAATATGGCAATAAAGCGTATAATCTAGTAGCTGATTTTAAAGAGGAAGGGACACAATTATATGAAGTAGGAGAAGTTTTAAGATTAAGAGGCAAGCTAAATGGGGCAAGAAAGCTTCAGATGCAGGCAGAAAAAGACTTTAAGACGGCTCTGAAGATGAGTGTACTTTATAAAGAAGTAGTTATTAAGACGTACATAGATTGGGGAAAATACTTAATAGAAGAAGAACAATTAGAAGAAGCCAAGAAACAACTGATGAAGGCTAGTGAGCAGGCAAAAGAGATGGAGGCATCTTATCTTTTAGTGGAAGTGTATAGTCTATTAAAGGACATTTATGAAAAGACATCACAGTGGGAGGCAGCAGATCAAATGCTGCAATCTATAGAAAAAGAACAAAAGCAAATGAGTGTCCCTATCCAGGAAGTAATCCATAAGGAATCAAGCATAGAAGAGACTGCAATAGAGCAAAATGCTTATCAAGAAGCATATGGACAGTTACAAAAAATTGCGAGACTGGGCAGTAAGCTTACTTCTAATTTATCCTTAGAAAATCTAGAAGAAGCCATTAAAGAAGAGCTAAAAGACCTTATGCCTATTGATGTTATGGGTATTGGGATGATGGAGAATGGAAAGTTACAATATAATTTATATGATCTGCAAGAAGGGTGGTTACCTTCAAATAATGATTTACTCAGATATACGGCTAGATTGGCAGATTATTGTACACAATATCAACTAGACCTTGTGATTAATAATGGGAATTTTGAGGAATACAGTTTAAAGAAAATCATTAATTCCAAGACAGGTATGCAGCTTAAGTCTATGATTGTTATGGCCTTAAAGGTAGAGCATCAAGTTGTAGGTGTTGTGGCGATTGGAAGTTATGAACCTGGGGCTTATAGTCCAAAGGATATTGAAATGGCTAAGATTGTGGCATCTTATTTAGGATTCACGTTAAAAAACACAAGCTTATGTCAAGAAATTCAGTATTTAACGGAACATGATAAGCTTACAGGACTTCTTTCAAGAACAGTGGTACTTAAAAATGGAGAAAAGCTTTTTAAGGAAAATCATAGAAAGCATCAACAAACGGCTATTATGATGTTAGAGGTAGATGCTTTTAAAAGGATGAATCAAAAATATGGTTATACCTTAGGGGATGAGATTTTAAGCTCTATAGGTGAAATTATACAAGCACATATGCCGACAGAAAATGAGGTAGGGCGTTATGGAGGAAAAGCGTTTATTGCCATTTTCAATAATCTTACAGGACAAGAAGCTATGCAGATTGGAGAAGAGATTAGAAAGCAGTTAGAAGAAATGACTTTTGAGACGAAGAAGGAAAAAGATATTAAGGTTACTTTAAGCGGAGGGCTTTATATGTGTAATGAGTATACCCTAAACTTCGATGATGCCATTCGTTTTGCTGATCATGCCTTATATAGAGCAAAGTTATTAGGTGGCAATTGTATTGTAAATTATGATTTAAAGCTAAAGAATAAGTTGAATGATTATACTAAAAGAGAATTAGCAGAAGCTAGAGGACATAATAGAGTACACGCTGTTCGTTAAATGGCTTTTATCTTGATATAAGGATTAAGTCAGAGGATAGCTAAAAAAAGAAAGAATATGCTATACTAGATTTAGTAGGGGAGTTATAGATAAGGAGAAAAGAAATGTCATTTGAAAATATGAAAGAAATGAGTCAAGTGCAACACCATGAAAGAAGTTGTATGATGATGTATTATTTTACGATGCAAGAAGCAAGACAAATTATGAATGTTGCAAGAATGATAGGGATTAAAGATTGTATCACTTTGAAACCAAGTCATGGGAACAATAAAGTAAGAGAAATTTTAGATAATACCCTTACAGAGTCTGAGGATATGGCTATTAAAGAAAAAACCATTATCTTTAACGGGATTCCATCTGCACGTATGAATCTTTTTATAGATACTTTAAAGAAATGCCGTATTAAAAGACCAATTATTGCAGTTGTAACAGAACAGACCATTGATTGGACTTTAAATGAGCTTCTTATCAACCTTGCTAATGAACGCAGTGCCTTAAATAGAGGAGAGTTTACGGCACATGATGCAGAGTAAAAATGATTTAAGTAAGGTATAGCTGGAAACTATAGCTCAATAAAAACATAGATGGAATAGAAGGCCCTAACAAAGCCAAATAAAAAACGAGTGGAAGATCTTAATGAACTTTCACTCGTTTTTTGCATGTTATTCAAACAGGTAATATGTAAAGCTAAGCTTCGTAATCAGACAAGATGATTATAACATTTTTTCAAGGGTTGTGCGAATTGCTTTAATAAAGTCTTGGCTATTTAAAACCACTGGATTTGGAAGGGTTGTAATAAGGGCTAAGTCTTTTGTCATTTTTCCTTCTTCAATGGTTTGTAAGCTGGCTTTTTCAAGTTTATCTGCAAACTCACAAAGGGCTGGAATGTGATCAAGTTCCCCACGTTTTCTAAGTGCACCTGTCCAAGCAAAGATGGTTGCAATAGAGTTTGTAGAGGTTTCTTCCCCTTTAAGATGTTTGTAGTAGTGTCTTTGAACTGTACCATGAGCAGCTTCGTATTCATAGTAACCTTCAGGAGAAACAAGAACAGAAGTCATCATAGCAAGTGAACCAAAGGCAGATGAAATCATATCACTCATAACATCTCCATCATAGTTTTTACAAGCCCAGATATAGCCACCTTCAGATTTCATAACACGTGCTACAGCATCATCAATTAAAGTATAGAAATATTCAATGCCAGCAGAAGTGAATTTTTCAGCATATTCAGCATCATAAATTTCTTGGAAAATATCTTTAAAAGTATGATCATATTTTTTAGAAATAGTATCTTTAGTAGCAAACCATAAATCTTGTTTGGTATCTAAAGCATAGTTAAAACAGCTTCTAGCAAAGCTTTCAATAGAATCGCAGAGATTGTGTTGTCCTTGAATCACACCGGCACCTGTAAAATTGTGAATCAGCTCACGTACTTCTTCACCTTTTTCATTGGTGTAAACAAGTTCAGCTTTACCAGCACCTGGGATTTTCATTTCAGTTGCTTTATAGACATCACCATAAGCATGTCTTGCAATGGTAATAGGTTTCTTCCAAGTTTTAACATTTGGTTCGATTCCTTTTACAACAATAGGTGCTCTAAATACAGTACCGTCGAGAATAGCACGAATAGTACCATTTGGACTTTTCCACATCTCTTTTAAGGTATATTCGCTCATACGTGCAGCATTAGGTGTAATGGTAGCACATTTAACGGCAACGCCATATTTTTTCGTAGCTTCGGCAGAGTCAACAGTTACTTGATCATTGGTTTCATTTCTATATTCAAGACCAAGGTCATAGTATTCTGTTTTTAAATCAATAAAAGGTGTAAGTAGCTCATCTTTAATGATTTGCCACAGAATTCTTGTCATTTCATCTCCGTCCATCTCAACTAAAGGTGTCGTCATTTTAATCTTTTCCATGTATCTAACCTCCGTTTATAAAGTAAGTATAGATTCCACATTTAGAAGCTTTGCTTATTTATAATCTTGTGATATGTGAAATCATGAAGAGAAACTCATTTGAAAAATGGATTTTTCAAGTTTATGCTCAGTTTCTCTATAAAGCAAACGAATAAATAAAAGATTATAAAATTATATAATTATTCATACTTTTAAATATTATATAATAAATATCTTTGAAATAAAACCTATTCCTTAAGAAATAATAAGTGGCTTTCGTATATGATTAATTTATAAGTAAGGTTTATTTTTGAAATATTGACAAATAAAGAATTAACATCTATAATAAATGCAAATCATTTGCAATGCAAATCGTTTGCAATACAAAATGTTTGCATTTGTAGTAGACATGAGAAAAAGACTAAAGAGAAATAATCATATAGAGCGGAATAAATAACAGGAGGCGTAAGAAATGAAAAAGATAGGTAGTATGATCGCAATGCTAGCTGCAATTGGGGCATTGATGACAGGATGCGGACAGAAAGCAACTGAGGCAATTCAGCAAGAGGGTAATGAAGAACTTTTACAAGTTTATACAAGTTTTTATCCTTTATATGATTTTGCAAAAAAAGTTGGAGGGGATAAGGTTAATGTAGTCAATCTGGTTCCTACAGGGGTAGAGCCTCACGATTACGAACCATCTGCAAGAAATGTGGCTTCTTTAGAAGAGGCAGATGTCTTTGTTTATAATGGAGCAGGGTTAGAAACATGGGTAGATAAGGTATTAGCTACATTAGAAACTGAGGATTTATTGGTAGTAGAAGCGACTCAAAATATTGATTTACTAACAGGTCATGTACATAGTCATGAAGAAGCAGATCACGATCATGAAGAAGCCCATGACGAAGCAGATCATAATCATGAAGAAGCCCATGACGAAGCAGATCATAATCATGAAGAAGCCCACGAAGAAGCAGATCACGATCATGAAGCACATCATGATCATGAGGGTGGCACAGATCCTCATGTATGGACCAGTATTAGAAATGCTAAGGTTGAAATGGAAAATATTAAAAATGCCTTTGTAGAAGCAGATCCAGAAAATAAAGCTTACTATGAAGCAAACTATGAACGCTATGCAAAAGAATTTGATGCATTAGATCAGCAGTTTGCTGATACACTTAGTCAGTTTGAAAATAGAGATATTATTGTAGCCCATGAAGCCTTTGCTTATTTATGTCAGGATTATGAGTTAAATCAAGTGGGGATTGAAGGTATAAATGCAGATTCAGAGCCAAATCCAGAACGTATGGCAGAGATTATCGAGTTTGCCAAAACGAAAGAAATCAAAGTTATTTTCTTTGAAGAATTAGTAAGTCCTAAAGTGGCAGAAGCCATTGCAAAAGAAATTGGTGCACAAACAATGGTACTTAATCCAATTGAAGGGTTAACCGAGGAGCAGATAGGAGCAGGAGAAGATTATTTAAGTGTAATGGCTCAAAATTTAGAAGCACTCAAAGTAGCCTTACAGTAGATAAGGATGGAAGATATGGAGTCAGTATTAAATTTAAAGGAAATTAGTTTTAGCTATGAAGATAGAGATGTCTTAGAAAATGTTAATCTTAACGTGCGAAAAGGCGATTTTGTAGGGATTATGGGTGCCAATGGGGCAGGAAAAAGTACATTATTAAAATTAATCTTAGGCTTACTTTCACCAAAACAAGGGGAAGTTGAAATCTTAGGTGAATCTATAGGACAGTTTAATAAGTGGCCAAAGATTGGGTACTTAAGTCAACAAGTTTTAAAGAAACATCAACAATTTCCAGCAACATGTGAGGAAATTGTAAGAGCTAATTTATTTTCTCAAATTGGCTTTTTACGCTTTCCAACAAGAAGACACCATGAAAAGGTAAAAGCTGCCATGGAAGCAGTAGGTATGGCAGGATACGAGAAAAAGCTGATTTATCAACTCTCAGGAGGGCAACAGCAGCGTATTATGTTAGCACATGTGCTGGTAAGTGAACCAGAACTGATTATTTTAGATGAGCCAACGACAGGTGTGGATCAAGAAGCCATTACCGCATTTTTTGAACTCCTTCAAAAGCTCAATAGAGAAAAGCAGATGACCATTATCATGGTAACCCATGAAATGCACAAGAGCTTACAATATATAAACAGACAACTTTACTTAGAGGAAAAACAGATTGTGGAGGCGTAGAAACAGATGGAAATTTTTCAATATGCATTTATGAGAAGGGCGTTTATTGTAGGGATTATCCTGGCGATTATTATTCCTTGCATTGGTGTTGTGGTGGTATTAAAACGCCTATCCATGATGGGAGATGCGCTGTCGCACAGTTCATTAGCAGGGGTTACGCTTGGGTTATTAATGGGCATTAATCCGGTTTTAGGCGCTATGATTACCTGTATTCTTGCTGCTTTTGGAATAGAAGTGATTCGTAAAAAAGTACCCCAACATGCAGAAATCGCCATTGCGATTATTATGTCCACAGGAATAGGAATTGCAGGGGTGGCTTCAGGCTTTGTTAAAAATACAGCTAATTTTAATAGTTTCTTATTTGGAAGTATTGTGGCCATTAGTGATTTTGAACTTTTTTTAGTCATTGGAATTGGAATCGTTGTTTTAATAGCATTTATCTTACTTTATAAAGAACTTTTCTTTATGAGTTTTAATGAAAAAGGAGCTCAGCTGGCAGGGATTCCAGTAGGCTTAGTCAATGGTATTTTTACAGTGCTTATTGCCATTACTGTGGCGATTGCAGCAAGAACTGTAGGTTCACTAATTGTATCAGCCATGATGGTAGTGCCAGTGGCATGTGCTATGCAATGGGCAAAGAGTTATAAACAAACGGTTGTATACTCGGCACTGTTTGGCGTATGTTTTATGATTGTAGGGCTTTTCTTGGCTTACTATGTAGGGCTTAAACCAGGTGGTACCATTGTACTTACAGGTGTGGCATGCTTTGTGCTGTCACTTGTGCTTAAGAAGTTTTTAAGACGTGCATAAGGCACGAGTATAAATAATTTGATTTAAAATATAGAGCAAATAAAAAAGGACAAAGAACGTATAGATTAACGTTTTTTGTCCTTTCTTTATTGAAAAATCATTCTACATTACAAGGCTCTATTTATGGGAGTAAATCTTTTAAAAGTTCATCTAGAGATTGCATAGGAGTAGATTGATTATAGCTTGCTTGAGCAGCAGAGCTTGCTAGCAGTTCATCTAGTGAAGTATATTTTGTCCCACCATATTTTGTAATAAAGTCTTCCACAGCTGAATCAAATAAAGGAGAATCTTCTTCCTTTAAGCGAGTGAGTTCGCACAGAATGTCATAAAGTTCATTTTTCAATGGTAATAAAGTGTGAGATAAATCAAGTTTTCTTTTAGTCATATAAAGTCCCCTAAATTAATCGTCCCATCCTGCTTCTTCAATAAGTTTAAGTGCATCTGCTAAAGAGCCAGATAAGAAACTATCTTCTAAAGAAGGAGTGGTAGTTTGATTTTTAGTCGCAAAGTTTTTCTTTTTAGCAAGTTTAGTAGGAACAGTTTTTGCTTTAGGAGTACACTTTTCTTGCTTAACCGCTTTTGGCTGATTACTTTCAGCTGCTTTTTTCTTAGTTTTTTTACCACTGTCAGAAGTAAAGCCTTTTGGATATTTATTACGTTTTTTAGAATCTGGTACTTCTTCAACTACTTCAATAGTTGTCATAGGTTCAATAAAACTATTCGTTGTTAAGTTTTTAAGACGTCCTTTTACTAAAGAGACTTCTTCTAATTGAATTTGGAAAGTACGTTCTAATACACGAATTATCCCTAAATCTTTTGGTGTAATTAAACTAATAGAAGTCCCTTTTTCTCCATTACGTGCACTACGTCCTGCACGGTGAAGATAATCTTGTGGTGTGAGAGCTAAGTCATAGTGGAAGATATGGTCGATATGAGCAACATCTAAACCACGTGCTGAAAGGTCAGAAGAAAGTAAGATTTTCACTTTACCAGATTTAAACTTAGTTAAAGCATTTTTACGTTCTTCTTTAGAAAGCTTTCCTGAAATAGTTGCCACAGTAAAGCCGTGATAATTTAATTTTTCTACTAAAACGCTAGTGTCTGTATGTTGGCTTACAAAAACAAGCGCTTTTTGCGTATTAGTGGTTTGGAGTAACTTTTTAAGGTTTTCAAATTTATCACGTACCTCTGTTTTAAGGTAAAGGTGTGAAAGTAGTGGATTAAGCTCTGTTTTAGAAGCTGTTTGAAGTAACTTAGGTTCATGTAAAAATGGTGCTGCAAGTGCACATACTTTTTCGCTCATACTTGCAGAGAATAATGTCACTTGTACCTCATGACCAATTTGATGTAATAATTTTTTCACAGTAGCGCCTTGGTTGGATTCTAATAAGTTATCTGCTTCATCTAAAATAACGGTTTCTAAAGTGGTTACATTAATTTTCTTTTTACTGATTAAGTCTAAAATACGACCAGGTGAACCTACTAGAATTTGAGGTTTATTTTTGAGCTTATCAATTTGTTTTTCAATGCTCATTTCACCCATTAAGATGGTAGAAGTAATAGGCATTTCACTATTTGTTGCAAGGCGTTTAATTTGCTCATGAATTTGGTGAGCAAGCTCATGAGTTGGTGCTAGAATGAGTGCTTGATTGGCTCTTTCCTCTTGTTTGATTTTTGTAAACAAAGGGAGTAAGAAGGCTAAAGTTTTACCACTACCTGTATAAGATTCCACAATTAAATCTTTACCTTCTAAGAAAGCTGGATAAGTTAAAGCTTGTACAGCAGTAGGTTTTACAATGTTTTGGGCTTTTAAGCCTTTTATCAATTCACTTTTTAATTGAAGTGTTTCAAAACTAGTTTGCATATTAATCTCCTTCATTTGAAGTTTATAATCGTTCTTTATTATACACCATCACCGCAAGATAGAAAACTCTATAGGCAAGGCACCAGTAGTTACTTAGATAGGTGTAAGCTTTACAATCAATGAAGCTATCACCCTAATTAAGGGAAATTCATACTATGAATTAGTTAACAGATAAAGCCTATACATAAGGACAAGGTCGCTAGGGGTATTTTCATAATACATAGTATGTCTTTCTAAGAAGATAACTAAACAGAGTGGCTATTAGAGACGTATGAGAGTTTGAATAGGCAGATGAAGGGAGAAAAGAGATGGAATGGTGGATTAGCAGCTACGGGGAAACGATATTTAAGATTATTTTATGTATGCTATTAACAGGGCTTATCGGGTATAATCGTGAAAAGAATGGGACGCCAATAGGGATTAGGACTCACATTTTAGTAGGTTTAAGTGCAGTCATTATTCAAATAACAGCTTTAGATTATTCATGTCGTATGAATCAAGCAGATCATATGCGTTTAGCAGGTCAGTTTATTAGCGGGATTGCTTTTTTAGGAACAGGTACGATTATGAAAGAAAAAGGGAATATTAGAGGACTCACAACGGCTTCTTCTATATTTTTTGCAGCTTGCATTGGGATATCAGTTGGAACAGGAATGTATATAGAGGCTGTTTTAGTAACGCTGATTGTTTACTGCCTATTAATTGATATTATGGGATTAAAGAGAATTTCAAGATTTTCAGGAAGAAGAAATTTAACGCTAAGCATTATATTTCTGGGAGAGTATCTTCCTTGCCAAGAAATCATAGTGGCTTATTTAGAGACTATTCAGGTAGAAACTGTAGCATTAGAAATTACAATGATTTCAGATGAAAAGTCAGAAGTCCTTTTAAAAGTAAAAGCCGATGACCAAATCAGTGATAATGAGCTTCTAATCAAGATGATGCAACTGCCCTCTATTCTAAAGGTTGAAATCTTACAAGGGTAACTAGGTGAAAAGCAAGTTAAATAATGGATAGTTTTTAGAAGAGCTAGAGATACTAGCTATAAAGAAAAGTTTACTGGAAAAAGGAGTTTTACTGGATGAAAGCAAAGGTTAGAAGTATCATACTCATATTTTGTATTTCAATCCTATTGGTACCAGGATGGGCTTATCAAGCATCTATAAAACAAAATGACTCTATATATATGGAAAAAAATAAAGAAATCAAGACAGTAAGGAAAATCAGAGTATTCCCTAAAACGGTGCATATTCCTAAAGGTTCAGATGAAAAGGAACTAAGAGATATGATAACGGTTTATGCATATTATAAAGATGAAGAAGAACCTAGAGTGATTAATGACTATACCACAAACTATAAGGCGCAAAAGCAAGATAAAAAGCATTGCTATGTGACTATAGAGTTTATAGAAGGCAAATGTGTGGAGAAAACCTGTGTAAAGGTTAGTTTTTGCGTTCCTATAGATGGGGAAAAGTCTAGTGCAATCTCTACTGCTGCCATCAATCAAGAAACAACTAATGGAACAATGATGGCACACGTAGCAGCTGGCGATGAGGATATTAATTTTCCTTATATAAGTGGCTATGGAGATCATACATTTAGACCGAATCAAGCTGTTACTAGAGAAGAACTTGCTACTATGTTAGCTAGGCTCATTACTAAAAATTCTATACCTAGTGAAGAAAACCAATATGAGGATTTATATGATGAGCGATTTAGTACAGATGCAGTGAATTATATTACAAGGTTAGGGGTAATGAGTCCAGAGACTAAGACTTTATTTAAGCCTGATAGAAAAGTAAGTTATCAGGAATTTGAAGAGATTGTTAAACATATTAATGCCTATATTAAGAATCCTGATACAAAATTACCATCAGGTAAAAGGGAATTAACGAGAGCTGAGACGGTCATCACCCTTAATAGTTTGTTTCGAGTGCAATGCAATACAAATCATGAAACCTTTCCATTTAGAGATGTTAAACCTGATATGCCAGAATATCATCCTATTTTATGTGCAACCCAGCCTCAATCTTAGACAAGCAATTGTAAAAAGAAAGTTATTCGCAGTTTTAGGCGTATGGCTTTCTTTTTTTGAATCAAAATATATGATTTAATATTCATAATAAAAATAATAATTAAAATTCAATCATTTATGGATAAGTGATTCGTTATATATTTAGAGGGGACGCCCTTGAAAGGAGAAAATATCTTGATACGAGAAGATGAGCTCATTAAAAGAATGGAGCAGGGAGATCAGAGTGCAGCTGATGAACTAATGAGTAGATATTACCCTGAAATCCTGCGTTATTGTATCTGGCATGCTCCAAACCAAGGTTTAGCAGAAGATGCGACACAGGAAGTTTTTCTAAAAGCGATACGATACTTTGATCACTATAGGCATAAAGGAAAATTTAAGGCTTTTTTATATCAAATTGCTAGAAATACTTGTATTGATATGCAACGAAAAAAATGGCTTACGGATGTATCGATTGAGGGAATGGTTGATCAATTTGAATATGTTGAAGAGGGATTTGAAGCAGTTCATGAAAATTTACAATTAAGACAAATGGTAAGTAGTTTAGCCAAGCACCAGCAAGAAATCATTATTTTAAGGTATTCACAAGAATTATCATTAAGAGAAATTGCACAGATTGTTGATTTGCCATTGCGTACGGTACAATCTCAATTGCGTTCTGCTTTAAAAAAGTTAAAGAAAGCGCTGAAAGGAGGAAAGAATGAAAAATTTATTAGATAGTCAGTTAAAGGAAGCATTACAACTTAAAGAAACACCATTAAACCAGATACATATACAGCAAACTTATGTAAAGGCGAAACAAGTTTTAGAGGAAAGAAAACAAAGACAGCGTATAAGGTTTGGAGCATTTTTGAAACTGCAAATACGTTTTATTGGATGGAAAGTGTGGTTTATACAAGGGGTTATACTGGCACTAATATGCAGTGTATTTGTCACTACAGAGCAAACTTTATTTATGCAAAATACCAGACATATAACTTTTTTCTTATGTTGTCTGTCTATACTCATTTTGTTAACAGCAGTACCCTTTATCCATAAATCAGTCCAATATGGCATGCATGAGGTTGAATTAACGACTCGTTTTTCCTCTATTAGATTATTAATTGCAAAACTTATTATTATTGGAATTGGCGATTTTGTAATCTTAAATACGATTTTACTGTTGATAGCCTTTAAGACACCTTTACATATAGGAAGTTCAGTACTCTATTTATTACTACCACATTTGATAGCTGCTTATGGACTGTTATATTTATTAGGGCATATGCCTATAGAGAGATTTTGGATAGGAAGTATTGTATTAAGCTATTTTCTATTAATTGTTTTGGTATTACTTAACCGATTGTACCCAAGATTTTATTTACAGACATTTTCAGTAGGTTGGGCAATATTGTGTTTGGGATTACTATTTTTATGTGTGATACAACTTCGACATATTATGACTCGGTCAGCCTATGTTGAAATACAGTTTTAATAGATGGAGGAGAAAATCATTTTATGGAATTAGTTATTGAGAATATATCGAAAAACTATAAAGATAAACAAGCAGTAAGTCATATTTCTTTAAATATCACACCAGGGGTTTGGGGGCTTCTAGGTGCCAATGGTGCAGGAAAAACCACACTTATGCGAATGATTGTAGGAATCATGGAACCTACATCTGGGCAGATTTTATATAATGGATTACCAATAGATCTATTAAAAGAAAGTTATAGGGATATAGTGGGCTATTTACCACAGGAGTTTGGTTTTTATCCTGAATTTACAGTAAGGGATTATCTAGAATATATTGCAGCATTAAAAGGACTTACTAAAAGAGATACAAAAGATAAAGTAAATGCATTATTAGAACAATTAACATTAGCACATGTTAGGAATAAGAAAATTTCTAAGTTATCTGGTGGCATGAAACGACGAGTAGGCATTGCACAGGCCTTATTAAATGAACCAGAAATTTTGATTTTAGATGAACCAACTAGTGGGTTAGATCCAGGAGAACGTGTTCGTTTTCGTAATTTAATTTCAGAGTTTGCACAGAATCGGATTGTACTGATATCTACCCATATTGTTTCGGATATAGAATATATCGCCACACAAAATGCTATTATCAAAGAGGGGAAACTCATTGCTACTGGCACAACGAAAGAATTAGTGAAACGAATTGAGGGAAAAGTATGGAGTAGTGTTGTTCCTATGAATAAGGTATGTGAATATGAGAAGCAGTTTAGGATTGTCAATTTAAAAAATGAAGATGAAAATCATGTTTCTATTCGCTATTTGGCAGATGCACCATTAATTTCTCATTCTATACAGGAAACCCCACATTTAGAAGATTTATATTTATGGTTATTCCCTGAGACGGGTCAAGGGGGGGAAGAAGAATGAGACTATTAAGGTTAGAAATAAAAAGGGTATTAAAATCACGTAGAACATACATATTAGTAGCATTATCTTTATTTTTATCTATTATAATGGCATATATGCCTGTAAGTTTCGTAGAGACAAGCTATTTGGATGAAAATAAAAATAGAGTGGAATTAAAGGGAATAGAAGCGATTCGGTATATAAAGACCTTGCAAAGTGATACAACTGGAAGTGTTACACCAGAAAAAGTTAGATTAGCAGTAGAAGTTTGCCAATCCTGTTTTAAGGAATATGGCGTGACAGATTACTATGAACTTCCAGAGGATATATACAATGAACGTATATTGCCATTTGAGCCATTATTACATGGTATAAAGGAAGTATTTGCAGACCGTCATACGGGAATGGCAGCATCTATTATGGCAATCAGGCCCGAGCAAATAGATGTGTATTATGATGCGTGTAATGAACGCCTTATTTCATTGATGAAAATGGAGCAGATAGATGCTCAGGCGCCGCAAGATAAAGCCATAGCAATGTATCAGAAAGTGGAAAAGCCGTATAGAGTCTATCCAGGATATAATAGTGATGCAATGGATTATGAATTACTTCTTGCAGTACTGCTTCTCATTTTTTGTGCCATTATTTCAGCCCCTATTTTTTCTTCGGATTATCAAACAGGAGCAGATGATATTTTACGTTGTACCAAGCATGGAAGAGCACGCTTAGGCACTATAAAGATGATTTCAGTATTAGGGATCTCTAGCGTTTTATTTATAGTTTGTATGGGAATTTATCTTATGTTATCCAATAGTTTATTTGGTTGGGAATGTATAAAAACATCTATGCAAATGGAATACTCTATTACAAATCTGGCAAATTGGAATATGGGTCAATTACAATTTGCAGTAGTCCTTACAGGATTATTATCTGTTATTGCTACAATGAGTTTTATATTGTTCCTTTCTTCAAAAAGTAGAAATGTCATAACCTCTTTATCCATAGGATTATTGATGTGTATTGCACCCATCCTTGTGTATATGATCATTCCTGGAGAGATAGGATTATGGTTAAGATGTATGTTACCTTCAGGCGCATTAGGTATGACAAGTAGTTTTCTTTATGCTACTTTTAATTTTGAGTTTTTAGGAGGAGGAAATATTGCAATCTGGACACCTTATGCGATGATAGGTTTTGAAATAATTGAAGTACTGGTATTTACAATATTAGCAATTCGTGCTTATGTTCATCATAAAGTAGGGTAACAAATAAATACTACTTAACTAAAGCGTAATAAAGAATGGTACGATAAAATGAGATAGAAGATAAAAATAGCAAAAGTATCAGGTATTTAGTAAAATGGTACAAATAAATTACATAAGATTAAAATGATAAGGCGTTAGAAATAAGAGAGGTGGCAAAATGGCTAACATTTTAGACTATATTTTATGGCGTGGGGATTTAAGTTTTGAATTGTCGCCTTTTAATGAGGTAGATAATCTCATTTTATCTAAACTAGCCTATTTAAATTTTTCAGGTATTATTAATGAAGAAACAAGGCGTGGTATGCCTCTTTATAAAGTAGCAGAGATTTACTTTAAGGAAGGGCGAGATAAAACTAGAAATACAGGTGATTTAATGCAGGAGAATTTTTTCTCGCTGCTTAGATTAATGGCAGAATCTAATCGCTATAAAAATGTGAAACTCAAGATGTATGTGGAGCAAATAGATTTAGAAGAAGAATTGCAGTTTGGGGCACTGACTATTGATATAGGCAACCGCACACTATATATTGCTTATAGAGGAACCGATGATACGCTAGTAGGATGGAAAGAAGATTTTAAAATGAGCGTTATGGACATGGTACCTGCTCAAAGAGAAGCACTTCAATACTTTAATAAAGTAGCGATTCGTTATAGAGGTTATAGACTCTATTTAGGGGGACATTCTAAAGGTGGAAATTTAGCTGTTTTTTCAGCTGTTCATACCTCAGAGAATTTAAAAAAACGTATTATACGGATTTTTAATAATGATGGACCAGGCTTTAAAGAAGCATTAGTGGATACACAGGCATATCAAAGTGTAGCCAGTCGTATTGTGACTTTGGTACCTCAATCCTCTATTATTGGGATGCTTTTAGAGCATGAGGAGGATTATATGGTGGTTCAAAGTAATCAAAAAGGATTTATGCAACATAATGGCTTTAGTTGGGAGGTTTGTGGACCAAGTTTTATTCATTTAAAAAGTATCAATACGCAAGGACAGATTGTCGATCAAACCATTAAGCGTTTTTTAAATGGGATATCTATAGAACAAAGAGAGCAGTTTACCAATACCTTATTTGATATTTTATCTACCAATGAAAAGAAAACACTAACGGATATTAGAAATGATAGTTTTAAGTCTGTTATTGCCATGATTAAGACTTATGATAACTTAGAAAAAGATACAAAAAAAGCCATTGTAGATACATTGGGACTTTTAGTAACAGAAAGCATTCGAAGTATATGGGAACTAAAGGGGACTAAAGAAAAAGTTACAAAATCAGCTAAGGGGAAAAACACATAAAGAAATAGTTGATTTTAGCAGGTTAGATTAAGCCACCACTTTAAGTGGTGGCTTAATGCCTTTATAAGTAGATAAGTAATATTTTAAAGTAATATATTTTATTGATGAGCAAGAAGTAAACCTACTTCACGAATGACTTTACAAGCCACTGCTGTAGAGGTACCACTAGCATCATAATGAGGAGAAAGTTCTACTATATCTGCGCCAACTAAAGGTAATTCTTTAAGAAGAATTAGGGCATCTAAAAGTTCTTTCATGGTAATACCACCTGGTTCTGGTGTACCTGTACCAGGGAAAATAGAAGGGTCTAATACATCTAGATCAATGGTTAAATAAACAGGCTTACCCTTTAAAGCTTGAATCACTTCATGAAGCCCATTGGTATTAAACTTTTGCAAACTAGTATGAGATGCAGCCCATTCAAACTCAGCTTTAAGGCCAGAGCGAATGCCAAATTGATAAATACGTCCATCTCCTACTAGGTCCCAAGCACGTCTGATTACAGAGGCATGAGAAAGGACTTCCCCTAAGTAGTCTTCACGTAAATCTGTATGGGCATCAAAGTGCAAAATACAAAGATCAGGATATTTTTTAACTAAAGCCTTAATAACGGGTAAACTCACAAGATGCTCCCCACCAATCATTAAAGGCTTTTTATTAGCTTCTAAAATAGTTTGAGCCGTTTCTTCTAGCATATCTAAAGCTTTGATAGTGTTACCAAAAGGTAAATCCACATCCCCTATATCACCAATAGCATAATCTTCTAAATCCAAGTCTAAATAAGGAGAGTAGGTTTCAAGTCCATAAGAATCTGGACGTATAGCAGTAGGGGCAAAACGTGTACCTGGACGAAAACTAGTGGTGCCATCAAAAGGTGCACCAAATAAAATCACATCAGCTTCCTCAAAAGAAGCATCACATCCGATAAATGTTTGCATTGAATAAGTATTAAGCATTTTCAAGTCCTTCCTTTACATAGGTTGGGAGCATAAAAGCCCCTTTGTGTAAATTGGTATTGTAATAATGGGTATAGAGCCCGAAGGCATTCCAACGTTCAGCTTGTAGGTCTTTAATCGGGTCATATTTTTTAGAAGCAAATCCAAAGAGCCAATGGCCAGAAGGATAAGTGGGCATATGAAATTGATAAACTTCAGCAATAGGGAAGGTGGCTTTAATTTTGGAGTGAGAACGACGCATTTCGTAGGCATCCCCTTTGTAATAGGGGCTTTCATGTTGATTGATTAAAATGCCATCCTCACTTAAGATACGTTTACAATTTTGATAAAAATCATAGGTAAAAAGTCCTTCTCCTGGTCCAATGGGGTCAGTGGAATCTACTAAGATTAAATCATAACTTTGGTCTTTAGCCTTTTTTGAAAAAAGAAGTCCATCTTCAAAGTAAAGATGAAGACGAGGGTCTGCATCTAACTTACAGGCAGTTTGTGGTAGGTATTCTTGACACAGTCTAACCACGCGTTCATCAATTTCTACAAGGTCCACATGTTCAATGGTAGGATAGCGCAAAACCTCCCTGGCTGTTCCACCATCTCCACCACCAATAATAAGGACATGCTTAATATCTGGATGAACAGCCATAGGCACATGGGTAATCATATCATGATAAATAAATTCATCTTTTTCAGTGAGCATCATAAAACCATCTAAAGTTAAAAAGCGGCCAAAGGTTTTGCTATCGTATAAATCAATTTGCTGGTATGGAGATTTCTCTGAGTAGAGATGCTCTGTAACATGAATAGAAAACTTAGCATCTTCGGCATGCATTTCGGTAAACCAAAAGTCCGTCATTTTTTCCTCCTATACTTTATTTTATAGATGATCATCGTAGTCATCTAAATCAAACATAGCTTCTTGCACTTCTGTACCATAGAAGATTTCATCCATTTCTCTTTTAACTTTTTTAGAAATAATTTTAGCTTCTCCTGGATGGAGGTCTTCTTTGGTAAAGCCAAATAAATAATTATCAAGATCAAATTTTTTAAGTTTACATTTGGTGTGGAAGATATTTTCTTGATACACATTGACATCAATCATATGATAAGTACGTCTAATGTGTTCAGGAATAAAGTTTTGAATGGAGTCAATAGGGTGGTCAATAAAGAGTTTATTTCCAGCAATATCTCTTGCAAAGCCGCGTACACGATAGTCTAGGGTCATGACATCTGCATCAAAAGAATGAATCAGATAATTTAAGGTTTTAAGAGGTGAGATTTCCCCGCAAGTAGCGACATCAATATCTGCTCTAAAGGTACTAATACCTTCATAAGGATGATATTCAGGATAAGTATGTACAGTAATATGGCTTTTATCTAAATGTCCAAGGATAATTTCGGGAATAGGGCCTGGTGAAGCGGACTTGGCATCGTGCCTAATTTCAGGAATAGCGCCTTCTGAAATTAATATGGTTACACTGGCACCCTGTGGGTCGTAGTCTTGTTTAGCGATATTTAATACTTTGGCACCAATCATTTCTGTAACTGTCGTAAGAATTTGAGTAAGACGTTCGGCATTATATTGTTCATCAATGTATTCAATATAGGCCTTACGGTCTTCGGCAGTTTTGGTGTAACAAATATCATACATATTAAAGCTGAGGGTTTTGGTTAAATTATTAAATCCATGCAGTTTTAGGGCGTTTGAGTGTGAAATTTTCATCGTAGGACTCCTATCTCCTTTTACTTAAACATATATTCTGTAAGGTAATTATATGACAAAGTATACTATATTTCAAAGATTTATTAAGTATAATCAAAATACTTGGAAATATATACTTATGTAGATTTATTGTAGGCAGAGATTTAAATTTGTGCTAATATATTATTTAACTAAAAACTGACTAAAGAAGGATAGAGAGCTATGATTGATAATAAACAACCCTATGCCCTTGTATTTGGGATTTCGATTTATGATATCTTTGGATTTTCATATCCAAACTATCGCCCATATGATTCAAACCCAGGACAAATTAAAACATCTTGTGGTGGTGTGTGTAGAAACATCGCAGAAAATATGTCACGTGTGGGAATTCCAACAAAATTCATTTCTATTTTAGGAGATGACCAACAAGGGGCAGAAATTTTACGCCAAGCAGCTAAAACAGGACTTGATATGAGTGATTCACTAATCGTAGAAGGTGGGGCAACACCTACTTATTTAGCGATTTTAGATGAAAATGGTGAAATGGTTTCAGCAGTAGTAGATACAAAACTTGCTAATGAATTTTCACATGAAGAATTAGATAAAAGAGCAAGTATTATTGAAAATGCTGAGTATATGTTCTTAGGAGCAGATAACCCACCATTCATTGAATATATTTTAGAAAAATATCAAGGTAAAACAAAATTTGTATTAGACCCAGTATCTGGTGCAAAAGCAATGCGTGTAAAACATTTACTTCATCATTTCCATACAGTAAAACCAAATCGCCATGAAGCAGAACTTTTATGTGGATTTGAAATTAAAACACATGAAGATGCAAGAAGAGCAGGTGCTTACCTTAGAGGATTAGGCGTACAAAATATTTTTATCAGCTTAGATGCTGATGGTGTTTACTATAATAATGGTGAAGAAGAAGGAATTATTAAAGCTTCTTGTATCGATATTTTAAATGTAACAGGAGCAGGAGATGCTTTTGTTGCAGGTATTGGAGCAGCATATATGACAGGTATGAACATTGTAGATACTGTAAAATATGCTATTTCTATGTCTAATATCACTATTTCAGATCAAGCAACGATACATCCAAAAATGAGTGCAGATTATGTACAAGCATACTTAAAAGCAGCAACATGGGAAGAAACACGTTTTTAATAGAATATAAAATTAGAAGGGGCTGTAGCAAAATACATCCGCTCAGTCGTCCGAAAAAAGAATTTCTTCCAGAAGCAACTAAATGCTTCTTCCAGAAACACTTTTTTCTCCCTTATAAGCTAGAATATGCCTAATTTTCAAGGAGGTCTCGCATTTCGCGACACCTTCTTTTTTTATGTGCGCCCAGCATGGGCGCAATCTAACAGGTGAAAGTCCTGAGTGCGGGTTGATAGTGCCAAGCAC
>SVDC01000012.1 GCA_015058045.1 Cellulosilyticum sp. | reverse complement strand
ACATATAGGACTCTAAAGAGTTCTTTTTTTGTACCTAAATTGAAGTGAAAGGGCATGCAAAGATTTCAGAATATGTAGGTCATTCTATTTTTGAGATTTATAAGAAGTGATGAGTAGAAAGAGAGTTTAGTACTCAAGATTTAGTACTAATTATATATAAGATAGAATATGATAAACATAGGTATTAGATAGAAAAAATCGCCTGGAGAAAGTCATTTGTCTGTTCTATAAAAATAAATATTATACAATTTTATTGTATATTTAAAAATTTTTAAGTTGACTAATTGTATTGAATTAAATATAATTTTATAAACATTGTATTTAATGTCGTTTTTATTCTTTTACAATATTTAGGAGGGGTATCATGCATCGTGTATTTAACTTTTCAGCAGGACCAGGCGCACTTCCACTTGAAGTGCTAGAAAAAGCTCAGAAAGAACTGGTTTGTTACGGAGATAGTGGAATGAGTGTAATGGAGATGAGCCACCGTTCGAAAGACTATGATGCAATCATTAAGGATGCTGAAGCAAGACTTCGTAAAGTCATGGGTATTCCGGATAACTATAAAGTGTTATTTTTACAAGGAGGAGCATCTCTTCAATTTGCAATGATTCCATTAAACTTACTTAGAAAATCTTTTAAAGCAGATTATATTGAGTCAGGTCAATTTTCATCTAAAGCTTTAAAAGAAGCTCAAAAATATGGAAAAATTAATGTAGTAGGTTCTTCAAAAGCAGATAACTACACATATATTCCTAAAGTAGCTAAAGAGCAATTTGATCCAGAAGCAGATTATGCATATATTTGTGCAAATAATACTATCTACGGTACAAAATTCCATGAGTATCCAGACACAGGAAATGTGCCACTTGTAGCAGATATGTCATCTTGCATATTATCTGAAGAAGTAGATGTCAATAAATTTGGTATCATTTATGCGGGTGCACAAAAGAATCTAGGGCCAGCCGGTGTTACATTAGTTATCATTCGTGAAGATTTAATTGGGCATGCCAATGAAAAAGTACCTTCAATGCTCAACTATCAATTAATGGCAGATAATGACTCTATGTACAATACACCACCTACATATGGAATTTATATGTTAAAACTTATGTTTGAATGGATTGAAAATCAAGGTGGCGTTGCAGCACTTGAAAAGAGAAATAAAGAAAAGGCAGCTTTACTTTATGATTATTTAGATCAATCTAAACTTTTTAAAGCAACAGCTAAAAAAGAAGACCGTTCTATGATGAATGTTACATTTGTAACAGGTGATGCAGATTTAGATGCTAAATTTGTTAAAGAAGCAGCTAAAGAAGGTCTTGTAAGTATTAAAGGTCACAGAAGTGTCGGTGGTATGCGTGCAAGCATTTATAATGCGATGCCAAAAGAGGGTGTACAAAAATTAGTAGACTTCATGACAAAATTTGAAAGTGAAAACTTATAAGGGGGGGAGCATCGTGTTTAACATTCATACACTTAATAAAATATCAAGCAAGGGTTTAGATGAACTTGGAGAGAACTATCAAGTTATTGAAGGGATGGAAACGGCAGATGCTATTTTAGTAAGAAGTGCTAAAATGCACGATCTTACATTACCAGAGTCTGTTTTAGCTATTGCACGAGCTGGAGCTGGTGTTAATAATATTCCAATCGAAGCTTATGCAGAAAAAGGGGTAGTTGTTTTTAACACACCAGGTGCTAATGCTAATGCAGTTAAAGAATTAGTACTTTGTGGTTTATTCCTTTCTTCACGTAAAGTAGTAGATGGAATCAATTGGGCAAAAACTTTAACTGAGGATGTAGCTAAAACTGTTGAAAAAGGCAAAAGTACTTTTGCTGGTCAAGAGATTTTAGGTAAAAAGCTGGGTGTGATTGGGTTAGGTGCTATTGGTGTTATGGTAGCTAATGCCGCTCAAGCATTAGGTATGGAAGTAATCGGTTATGACCCATACATTTCAATTGATGCAGCATGGGGACTATCTAGAAATATTAAACATGCCACTACTTTAGATGAAGTTTATTCAGAGGCAGATTATATTACAGTTCATGTACCTTTATTAGAGAGTACCAAACATATGCTTAATAAAGAAGCCCTTGATAAAATGAAAGATGGCGTAAGAGTACTTAATTTTGCAAGAGATACTTTAGTTGAAAATAATGATATGAAAGCTGCTTTAGCTACAGGTAAAGTAGCTGTTTATGTGACAGATTTTCCAGTAGAAGATGTACTTGGCAATGATCAAATCATTACCATACCACATTTAGGTGCTTCTACAGAAGAATCAGAAGAAAACTGTGCAGTGATGGCTGCTAAAGAAGTTAAAGCTTATCTCGAAGAAGGGCATATTATTAATTCCGTTAATTATCCTCAATGTAGTATGCCATGGAATACTTCAGCACGTATTGCTATTGCACATAAAAATATTCCAGCTATTCTTGGAAAGATTACAGCTGTTTTGGCTGAAGCAGGTCTTAATATTCAAGATATGACCAATAGAAGTAGGGGTGATTATGCCTATACTTTAATGGATGTAGAAAGTGCATCTGAAGAAGTATTAAATGCAATCAGAGGTATTGAAAAAGTTATTAAAGTACGTTACATTACAAAATAATGAGATAAAAATGAATAGATAATAAAAGGGAATTAAGCTTGCTTAATTCCCTTTTATTATGAAGCAGAATTTAAAATGAGGCGAATCAATCTTATGTGATAAGGAGTGGTTAGAATGCAAGATTTATCACTACATATATTGGATATTGCAGAAAACAGTACAAGAGCACATGCTACTGAAATAGAAATTGAAGTGATTGAAGATGAGATAAACGATGTAGTTTATTTAAAGATTAAAGATAATGGTGATGGAATAGAAGAAAGTAAGCTTAAAAGTGTAGAAAATCCCTTTTATACTACTCGCACAACAAGAAGAGTAGGGCTTGGGATCTCACTACTAAAACAAAACTGTGAAAGGACGGGTGGGAGCTTAGTGATTCAAAGTCAATTAGGAGAAGGAACAGAAGTTATAGCTTGTATGCAATATAGCCATATTGACCGCTTACCTCTAGGGGATATGGCAAGTACCTGGTTTACTTTAATAGAGGCGCATCCTTACATTGACTGGAACTATCATCATAAAAAGAAGGAAAAGGAATTTAAGTTAGATTTAAAAGCAATCAAAATGATGCTTGAGGAGGTCCCCATTTATGAACCTCAGGTTATGACATGGATTAAAAAATACATTTTAATGCAGTATGAGGGATTTTAGTGTAATGGTATGTCGGATATTGTTTTAAAATGTGAAAAAAATAAGTCAATAGTTGTTAGAAAATAAAAAAAATTATATAATCTATGTGAGGCAAAATATGTAGAATGAAAAGGGGGAGACAAATGAAAGGATTAACTTTTAAACGTGGTATTCATCCCAACTATCATAAAGAAGCAACTGCCGGTCTTATGATTGAAAAGATGTTACCCGGTAAGGAGTTAGTATTTCCAATGTCCCAGCATATTGGTGCACCTTGTACACCGATTGTAAAAAAGGGAGACTATGTAAGTGTTGGCGATAAGATCGGAGAAGCCAATGGCTTTGTATCAGCACCTATACATAGTTCTGTATCAGGTATAGTAAAAGCTGTGGAGATGCACATGACTCTTAAAGGAATTAAAGAGACATGCGTGATTGTTGAAAATGATGGGCTTTATACAAGAGGTGAGCAGATGAAGCCTCATTTAAAAGGGCAAGAAGTCCCTTTAACTAAAGAAGAACTCATTGAAGCAGTCAAAGTAGCAGGTATAGTAGGATTAGGTGGTGCAGCATTCCCTACTCATGTTAAACTTTCTACACCTAAAGATAAAAAAGTAGAATTCATTTTAATTAATGGAGCAGAATGTGAGCCTTATTTAACTTCAGACCATAGAGTGATGCTAGAACGTGGTGAAGAGGTTATTGGTGGGTTAAAGATTTTACTTCATGTTTATAAGGAAGCTAAAGGCATTATAGGAATTGAAGATAATAAGATGGATGCCTATGAACATATGAAGCAGTTAGCTAAAGGCACTTCTATAGAAGTGAAACTTTTACATACTAAATATCCTCAAGGTTCAGAGAAACATTTAATTGCAGCACTTACCACTAGAGAAGTACCAAGTGGAAAATTACCTATTGAAGTTGGATGCATTGTACATAATATTGATTCGGTAGGTGCCATTTATCGCGCAGTGACAAGAGGGGAACCGGTTTTAAGCCGTATTGTCACCATATCAGGAAAAGGCGTTAAGAAGCCTTGTAATTTAGAAGTAAAGACAGGGACCTCTTTTAGAGAAGTCCTAGAATATGCTCAAGTAGATTGGGAGCAAAGCGTTAAGATTATTGCTGGGGGGCCCATGATGGGAACAGCTATTTCAGATGTGGATGTACCCGTTATGAAAGGAACATCAGCTATTTTATGTTTTACGAAGGAAGAAGTGGGATTAGAGGCAGCTTCCAATTGCATTCGATGTGGTAAATGTGTCAATGTGTGTCCAATGGGACTAGTACCAAGTGCGCTGCAAAAAAGTGCAATTCATGGACACTATGATGAGTTTATCAAACAAAATGGAATGGACTGTATTGAGTGTGGTTGCTGTGCCTATATTTGCCCGGCTAAAAGAGAAATTGTACAAAGTATTCGCAGTGCAAAAGCAGCTATTCGTAGTAAAAAATAAAAAGGAGAATTAGCGATGGAGAAAATGTTAATCGTTTCATCATCCCCACATGCTAAAGCAAGTCATACCACAAGAAGTGTAATGTTGGATGTGATCATTGCTTTAATGCCAGCTTTACTTGTTGCCGTTTATTTTTATGGTCTACGTGTGTTATGGCTTACTGCCATTAGTGTTATTTGTTGTGTGGGATTTGAATGGATTTGGGAAAAGAGTTTTAAAAGAACCATTACAATTGGAGATTTAAGTGCAGTGGTTACAGGAATACTACTTGCTTATAATATACCAGCCAATGCACCGACTTATATTGTAGTAGTAGGGGCGTTTGTAGCGATTATATTAGCTAAACAAGTTTTTGGAGGTATTGGACAAAACTTTATTAATCCAGCTTTAGCAGCACGTGCTTTCTTATTAGCAGGCTATAGTACATCCATGAGAAGTTTTATGGTGCCAATTCCAGGAGAGTTTGTAGCAGGTGTAGATGCCATCACAAGTGCAACACCACTTGAACTTATGAAAAATGACTTAATGGATGAACTTCCTTCTTTGGTAGATGCTTTTATTGGAAATATTGGAGGATGTATAGGAGAAGCTTCTGCCATTGCTTTATTAATAGGTGGACTTTATTTAATCATTAGAAAGGTCATTACATGGCACATCCCTGTGTGCTATTTAGGTAGTATTTTTATTTTAACAACGCTTCTTAATGGTTTTGACGTGTATTTAAGTTTTTATTCACTTTTCTTAGGAGGAGCCATGTTAGGCGCTTTCTTTATGGCAACAGATTACACCACTACACCAATGACAATTAAGGGACAAGTAATTTTTGCAATAGGTGCAGGTGTGATTACCACCCTTGTACGTTTATTTGGAGGTTATCCAGAAGGGGTTAGCTATAGTATCTTAATCATGAACTTAGTGGTGCCTTTAATCGATAAATATGTGAAAGTACGTCGATTTGGAGAGGGGGTAAAAGCATGAACCATCCACTAAAACTAGGTGGTATTTTATTTCTCATTACTGCCATTTGTGTTGGGATTTTAGGCGCAGTAAATCAAATAACAGCACCTATTATTGCAGCTAATGAAATAAAATCTGAAGAAGCAGCCATGAGGAAATTGATTACGGAAGCAGAGCACTTTATTCCGTTAGAAGACTTAGCAGATGAGTCCGTAAAAAAGGTGTGTATAGCTCAAAAGGGAGATACGACCATTGGTTATGTATTACGTATGGAACCAAACGGCTATGGTGGGGCTATTAAACTCCTCATTGGAATTGATCTTGAAGGTAATGTAGCAGGGATTAGTATTTTAGAGCATTCTGAAACACCAGGGTTTGGTGCCAATGCAGAAAAGGAAAGTTTTAAAGGGCAATTTACCATGAGAAAAACACCGCTTTTAGTAAGCAAAGCAGCACCGGATGAAAATGAAATTCAAGCAATTACAGGTGCAACAATTACTTCAGAAGCTATTACAAATGCAGTTAATAGTGCAAGTGAATATGTGATGGCGCATCAAGAAGAATGGAGGAATGTGCAATGAGTCACTTAGGTGAACGTTTAAAAGCAGGTATTATTAAAGATAATCCAACCTTTGTGCAGGTATTAGGAATGTGTCCAACCTTAGCGGTTACCACAAGTGCGATTAATGCTATTGGAATGGGTCTTTCTGTAACAGCTGTTTTAATTTGCTCTAATCTGGTTATTTCTTTGCTTAGAAATTTTATTCCAACTAAGATACGTATTCCGGCTTATATAGTTGTTATTGCAAGTTTTGTTACTGTGATTGAGTTTCTACTTAAAGCTTATGTTCCTAGTTTATACAGTAGTTTAGGGCTTTTTATTCCACTTATTGTTGTAAACTGTATCATTTTAGGTAGGGCAGAAGCATATGCTTCTAGGCATAAACCTTTAGATTCTATGTGCGATGGTCTTGGTATGGGACTTGGTTTCACTGTATCCCTTACAGTGATTGGATGTATTAGAGAATTATTAGGTGTGGGTACATTATTTGGTTTATCTGTGATGCCAAGCTTTTATCCACCAGCAACTGTTATGATTTTAGCTCCAGGTGCATTCTTTACACTAGCAATCTTAATGGCTGTTTTAAATTCAATCAAGGCAAAGAAGGAATGGGGGGACTAAGGTATGAATTTAATATTATTATTTATTGGAGCGGCTCTAGTCAATAACTTTGTACTTGTAAAATTTTTAGGGATTTGTGCCTTCTTGGGTGTATCTAAGAAGGTAGATACAGCACTTGGTATGGGAGCAGCCGTTACTTTTGTAATGGGCATTGCATCACTTTGCACTTATCTTGTATACGAGTTTATTTTAACACCTCTAGGTTTAGAGTATTTATATAACTTAGCATTTATTTTAGTGATTGCCTCTCTTGTACAACTTGTTGAAATGGTCATTCAAAAAATGAGTCCTTCATTGTATAGTGCATTAGGTGTTTATTTGCCGCTGATTACAACAAATTGTGCAGTACTTGGTGTAGCAGTACTCAATATGCAAAAAGACTATACACTTATACAGTCCGTAGTAAATAGTTTAGGTGCAGCTATCGGGTTTACTCTGGCGATGCTATTAATGGCGGGTATTAGAGAGCGAGTAGAAGATAATGATGTGATTCCTGCTTTTAAGGGACTTCCATTAGTTTTAATGATTGCAGGATTTATGGCATTAGCTTTTGCAGGTTTTCAAAATTTAATTCCTAATATATAAAAGGAGGTATAATGATGGATATTACAGCAATTTTATCCCCTATTGCAACGATTGGTGGCATGGGCCTTCTTTTTGGATTAGGATTAGGCATTGCTGCTAAAAAATTTGCAGTACCAGTAGATGAACGAGTAGAGGCAATTAAAGAATGTTTGCCAGGGGCAAACTGCGGTGGATGTGGTCAGGCAGGATGTGAGGCTATGGCGAAGTCTATTGTGAGTGGTGAAAGTCCTGTAAATGGATGTCCAGTTTGTAATACAGATCAAGTAGCAGCGATTGCAAAAATTATGGGACAAGAAGCAGTAGCAGGTGAGAAGAAAGTGGCTGTTGTAAGATGCAAAGGAAATCATGAAGTAGCAGGACAAAAGTTTATATATGCAGGAAATTTGACTTGTCAAGATGCGAGTCTTATAGGTGGAGGTCCTAAACTATGTGCCTATGGATGCTTAGGTTATGGCTCTTGTATGATAGCTTGTCCATTTGGCGCTATTACCATGGAGAACGGACTACCTATCATTAATCGTGAACGCTGCGTAGGATGTGGTGCTTGTGAAAAACAATGTCCAAGGTCTGTGATTCACCTTGTTCCAATAAGTAGTAGCTATCATGTAGATTGTATTTCTAAGGATAAAGGAAAAGATGTCAAATCAGCGTGTAAAGTGGGTTGTATAGGATGTGGTTTATGCGTAAAACAATGTGAACAGGGTGCGATTCGACTAGAAGAGAATCATGCGGTTATTGATGCAAGTTTATGCATAGGTTGTGGTAAATGTAGTTTAAAATGTCCAACTAAAGCAATTTCTAACTTATTAGATGAGAAGGAGTGCTTGGAAGAAAATGTTATTCCTAGTGAAATGGCATCAAATGGAAACCAGATTTCTATATAATGAAGAAAAGTACTAGGAGAGGTATTTTTTTTCTTAGATGAATAAGTAGTACACAAAAAGGTAACTGTTATAGACAATTACCTTTTTGTGTACTATGATACTTTTTGAGATGAATATAAATAGGAAGAAAGTGGAATTTTAAAATACGCTAGTGTATAATAAAAAGAAACATAAGAAAATAGAATAAAAAAGAGTGGGGGATTAAAGAAGATGATTGGTGGAGGGGCAAAAGTAGGGAATTTTGGGGTTTTAATATTGTGTATTTTATCAGGATTAACTGTAGGGTATTTTGTAGGCAACTTATGTAGTAAGGTAGAGTTTTTATCTTGGATGAATTATGCAGGAAGCTTTGGATTAGACCAACCTTTTCAACTTAATTTAGGTGTCATATGGTTTTCCGTACAAATTAAATTTAATATTACTTTAGCAGCTATATTAGGTCTGTTGTGTGGAATCTTTTTATATAAGAGAATTTAAGAAAAGAGGCGTAGAATGAAACCGATTTTATTAGCATCACAGTCACCAAGGAGAAAGCAACTCGTCCAGCTATTGCCTTGGAGATTTGAAGTTTGCACTGAAGAAGTAGAAGAACAAATAGATGAAGCATTAACACCGGAAGAAAATGTACAAGCTTTAGCAAGGCAAAAAGCTGAAGCAGTTGCACTTAAATATCCAGATCAGTGGGTGATTGGCGCAGATACAGTGGTATGTTATGAGGGGAAAATTATGGGGAAACCTAAGGATGAGGTAGACGCAAAAAATATATTAAATAAACTTAGTGGAAAAACCCATCAAGTTTACACAGGTGTGGCATTAATCCACCAAGACAAAGGCGTTATACAGACTTTTTATCAAGAAACACAGGTTACGATGCAGTTGTTATCAGAAGAAGAAATAGAGACATATATTCAAACGAAGGAACCAATGGATAAAGCAGGTGCCTATGGCATACAAGGTTATGGAGCCAGATATATTGTAGGCATAAAAGGTGATTACTATAATGTAATGGGGTTACCTGTTCATCAGTTATATCAAGAACTAAAAAAGCATTTAATATAGTATCAAGAAAAAATAAGCTCGTAAGGGCTTATTTTTTTGCTTTTTATTAATGAAAGCTAACTGGACTGAATAGGTGTTTTATATATGAGTTTGAAATTTAAAATCCTTTGATTGAAAGACGTATGAACAAGTAGGAAAATGGCCATAATCCAAAAAAGGAGGGGATATTATGAATGAGCAGATTAAGATAGAGATGCCCTATGAAAAATTCTTGCGCTATGGTGTAGATCACCTAACAGATAGCGATTTATTAGCTATTTTATTAAGAACAGGAACGAGAGAGATGAATGTGCAGGAGTTAGCACAGTATTTATTAAAGCGTGCAGGTTCTGATATAGAGGGAAAACATTTTTCATTAGCTCATTTATATGATTTTTCCTATGAAGAACTTCAATCTATTAGGGGCATTGGTAAGATTAAGGCGCTCCAAATTAAAGCGGTATTAGAGCTTAGCAAACGTATTGCGCAAGATAAGCGTCAGCCCAGAATTAAAATATCAGATCCGAGGACCTTGGCAGAGTATTTTATGGAAATATTGCGTCATGAAAAAAGTGAATGTTTTGTGGTAACGTTTATAGATGCCAAATGTAAGTTAATGGGCTATCAAATGGTTTCAAAGGGGAGTTTAACAGCTTCGATTGTTCATCCTAGAGAGGTTTTTAAACTGGCTATACAAAAATCAGCACATAGCATTATCGTCCTCCATAATCATCCAAGCGGAGATCCAACACCAAGTAGTGAAGATTTGCAAATTACTAAAAGACTTAAAACAGTTGGAGAAGTTGTTGGAATTCCGTTATTGGATCATATTATTATAGGGGATAATTCTTACAAAAGTTTAAGGGAAGAAAGTTATTTATAGATGTTGAAAAAAAAAGAAAAAAAAGGTATGATGATAGATATGATATTTTGTCCATTCACATATTGTAGATAGACTAATTTAGGAGGAAGAACATGTTTAGTAAAGATATGGGTATCGATTTAGGTACTGCAAATACATTAGTTTTTGTTAAAGGAAAAGGTATTGTGGTGAATGAGCCTTCTGTAGTAGCCATTAAAGAAAAAACAAACGAAGTACTTGCCGTAGGTGATGAAGCAAAACAAATGATTGGTAGAACACCTGGTAATATTGTTGCAATTAGACCACTTAAAGATGGAGTTATTGCTGATTTTGATACAACTTCAGCTATGCTTCGATACTTTATTGGAAAAGCATACAAACAATCTTTCTTTGGTTCTAAGCCAAGAGTTATTGTATGTGTACCTTCAGGAGTAACATCTGTAGAAAAACGTGCGGTTGAAGAAGCAACAGAAAAAGCGGGTGCAAAGAAAGCACTTATAATGGAAGAACCAATGGCAGCTGCAATTGGTGCACACCTTCGTGTAGAAGAGCCTACAGGTAACATGGTTGTTGATATCGGTGGAGGAACAACAGATGTTGCAGTTATTTCATTAGGTGGTATTGTAGCAAGTAAATCACTTCGTATTGCTGGAGATGAATTTGATGAATATATTGTTGCCTACATTAAACGTGAATACAATCTAATGATCGGTGAAAGAACAGCAGAACAAATTAAGATTAATATTGGTGCAGCATACCCAAGCGGTAAAGATGAAACAATGGAAATCCGTGGACGTGACCTTGTAACAGGACTTCCAAAAGTACTTACAATTACTTCAGCAGAAGTAACAGAAGCTATTAAAGAACCTGTTAACTCAATTATTGAAGCCATTAAGTTAACTTTAGAGAAAACACCACCAGAACTTGCAGCAGATATTATGGAAAGTGGTATTATGCTTACAGGTGGTGGTGCACTCCTTACAGGACTTGATACACTTATTAGCTTAGAAACAGGGATGCCAGTTAATATTGCAGAAGATCCATTAGATTGTGTTGCTAAAGGGACTGGTTATGCATTAGAAAACATTGAGAAATGGTCAGCTATTTTTGCAGATGATAAATAGAATAAGGAGCGAGTACCTTGAAATTAAATAAGAAAGTTAAAAGGGTAGGTATCATTAGTGGTATCCTTTTGGTCGGTCTTATTGGTGTTGGGAAAGTATTAAATATCCCTGTACTAAGTACAGGGGTAAATTATGTACTCTACCCTTTTGAAAAAGGGATCACTGTAGTAACCAATGGGATTAGTCAAGTTTACGAACATTTCCGTCAAGTAGATGAATTGATAGCAGAAAATAAAGCACTTAAAGAAGAAGTGGATCAACTTCGTGCAAAGCAAGTAGTGGCAGAACAAGTAGCAGATGATTTAGAACGTTTAAGAAGTGCACTTGATATGAAAGAAGTTTATGTAGACTATGCAGGTGTCGGAGCTAATGTTATAGGAAGAGACTACGGGAACTGGAATAAAGTATATACTATTGATGTAGGCATGAATAAAAATGTACAGAATAATAGTGTTGTTTTAGCTGAAGGTGGCTTAGTCGGGCATGTTGAGGAAGCAACTAATACATCATCAAAGGTCATTACGCTGATTGATAGCCGAAGTGCTGTAAGTGTAGAGGTAAGCCGTACGGGAGATGTTGGGATTCTAAGAGGAGATATTGAACTTGCAAATGATGGTTTGTGTTTGTTAGAAATCAATGGTGAAGCTGAAATTGTGAAGAATGATCAGATTATTACTTCATATTTGAGTGATGTTTATCCACCAGGTATTTTAGTCGGTAGAGTAGAAGAGGTTAAAGTTAATAGTAATGATCTTGTTACCTATGCTTATGTTAGACCAGTTGTAGACTTTGAACACTTAAAGCAAGTCCTTGTGATTAGTGCAGAGGGTGAGTAGGAGGGTTACAAGATGATGCGTACGATTGTATTAGGAATTTTACTAGTGTTTGTGCATATTTTAGAATCTACTTTGTTTGAGTATATTAGAATTGGGGGCATAGGCCCTAATTTTATGATTATGATTATTGTGTCTTTTGCACTGCTTAGAGGAAGTAAAGAAGGTATGCTGATTGGGTTAGTAGCAGGACTTTTATATGATATTTCCTTTGGATTACATATAGGTCCAACTATGATTACTTATATGCTTATAGGTTATACATGTGGAAAATTTAATAAAAACTTTTATAGAGAAAACTTTATTATTCCATTTATCTGTACACTAATAAGTAGCTTGTTTTATAGTATGGTCAATATAATGGCTCTTGTTTTAAGAGGAACATTAAATTTTGGCTATTTTATTAAATCAGTTATGATTCCAGAACTCATCTATACCATTACATTATCGCTTATTGTTTATCAAATTGCCTATTCCATTAATGAAAAAATTGAAGAACGTGAACGAGATTCAAGAAATATGTTTTAAAATATTGATGTTCAAATATATAGGTAAATAAGATGATTGCAAAAAGTGCAATGAAATTATGAAAACTAATTGTCAATTCTAGATAAGATGGTGTAGAATAAACAAGAGAATACAGAAAAACCTATAGTTTTATAGGGATAAAATGATTGAATAATAGAATAGAGGGAAAGTTATGGGAGAGGGAAATATTGTCGTATTCAAAGGTACTGTAGATGGTATAGTCGTAATCTTAGACGAACAAGCCCCTTTTGAAGAGGTGATTTCTTACTTCAAACAGAAGTTAAATGAATCTAAAGCATTTTTTAAGGGTTCTAAGGTGGGTATTCGATTTAAAGGACGTTTACTAAGTTCAGATGAGCAGGAAGTACTAATTGATATACTTAGAAGACAAAATATTATCAACATATCTTTTGTTCATCCATTTGAAAATGAACCTATTCCATATGATGAGAAGATGCTATGGGTGAAAAATGAACTTGATACCATGAATGGTTCTCTTACACATTTTTATTATGGGATTATACGTTCAGGCATTGAAGTTGAGTATCCAGGTAATGTGGTTGTTTTTGGTGATATTAATCCAGGTGGTGTTGTTAAAGCTGGAGGTAATGTCATTGTATTTGGGATTGTAAAAGGTAAGATTCATGCAGGATTAGATGCTAATTTTAAAGCACCATTTATTATTAGCAAGGGGATGACACCTATTCAGATTGGATTAAAAAATGTCATTGCACCTTGTTCAAAAGAAGAGAAGATCAGTTTAGAGGAATTTCAAATTGCCTATCTAGATAACGAACAGATTTATATAGACGTGTTGGATCAAAAAAGTATTAATCATATGTTATTAGCTAATGAGAACCAGGGGGTATAGTAGATGAGTGAAGTTATTGTTGTAACATCAGGCAAAGGTGGCGTAGGAAAAACGACTACTTCAGCCAATGTAGGAACAGCACTTGCATTACAAGGAAAAAGTGTTGTATTAGTAGATGCAGATATAGGACTTAGAAACTTGGATGTTGTAATGGGCTTAGAAAATCGTATTGTTTATGACCTAGTAGACGTTGTGGAAGGAAGATGTAGGCTCAAACAAGCACTCATTAAAGATAAACGTTTTGATGGGTTATTCCTTTTACCAGCAGCACAAACAAGGGACAAAAATGCAGTTAGTCCAGAACAAATGAAGAAACTTTGTGATACCTTAAAAGAGGAATATGACTATGTGATTTTAGATTGTCCAGCCGGCATTGAGCAAGGTTTTCAAAATGCTATAGCAGGTGCAGACCGCGCGCTTATTGTAACAACACCTGAAGTATCTGCAGTAAGAGATGCTGATCGTATCATTGGGCTATTAGAATCTCATGGCGTTTCTAATATGCAACTTATTATTAACCGTGTACGTATGCATATGGTTAAACGTGGTGATATGATGGCTATGGATGATGTTGTTGAGATTTTAGCAGTAGATTTAATTGGTGTAGTACCAGATGATGAACTGATTGTTGTAACAACTAATAAAGGGGAGCCGGCGTCAGCGGAAGGAAATTCATTAGCTGGCAAGGCGTTTAAGAATATTGCAAGCCGTGTTTTAGGAGAAGATATTCCGTTTTTAGATTTAAATACAAATAATAATTTTATGGGTAAATTAAAGAAGGTATTTGGATTCGGTAGCTAAAAGAGGTGAAGAACATGGGGTTTCTAGATATGAATGCATTATTTGGTAGAAAAAATAAATCGGGTTCCGTTGCAAAAGATAGATTAAAATTAGTGTTAATTCATGACCGAATGAACTGTTCGACTGAGTTGTTAGAAATGATGCGAGCAGATATATTGGAAGTTATCTCTAAGTATGTAGATATTGATACAGACGAGTTGAATATGGAGATATCCAATATGGAATATGAGGAGGGGGGACAGAAAGCACCAGTACTTTCTGCTAATATTCCTATTAAAAATTTAAAAAAGGTAAAATAGCAATACGTCATAGGTATTGTATTTGAAAGGAATTTTACTTAACGATGCAAATTAAAAGCTTAATCAAAAAAATTGATATATGGCTTGTTTTATTAATGACCATGCTCACAGGCGTTGGAATTATTGCAATCAAAAGTGCAACAGCTTACGCTGGAGATATGACTAATGTACGAAAGCAAATTATCTTTTTTGTTGTAGGATTAGTGCTTATGGTTATTGTAATGAGTATTGATTATCATGTGTTAGCAAATTGGTATTGGATTATTTACGCAGGTATTATCTTACTACTCGTTGCTGTAAAATTATTTGGTGATGAAGTAAATGGTGCTCAAAGATGGATTGATTTTGGCTTTGTACAGATTCAACCATCAGAATTTGCTAAGATTGGGATGATTTTATGTGGTGCAACGATTATTAATAAGTATAATTCTAGAATTAATAAAATATGGCCACTATTAGTGATTGGTATTTTTGAATTTGTGCCATTTATTTTAGTAAATCGTCAACCAAATTTATCGACAAGTATTGTATTACTTGTCATAATGGTGATACAATTATTTGTAAGCAAGCTTAATCTTAAGTATATTGTCACAGGGGCAACAGTAAGTGTGTTAGTAGTCGTTGTCGCATTTGTATATATTGTCAATAATCCTGACCAAACCCTTATTCAAGAGTATCAACGTAATCGTATTATGAGTCTTGTGAATGGTGGGGATTCTTCAGGTGATAAATATCAAACACAACGTGCTGTTCAAGCTATTGGCTCAGGCGGCTTATATGGAAAAGGATTAAATCAGGGCTCAATTAGCCAATTAAACTACTTACCTGAATCTCATAACGATTTTGTTATGGCAGTTGTAGGTGAAGAATTAGGATTTGTAGGTGTATTGGGTGTCATTACTATTTTATTACTCTTTATATTTAGAGGGTTATGGGTGGCAAGAGGGGCTCCTGATGATTTAGGAAGATTTATAGTCATTGGATATTTTGGAATGATAGCTATGCAAAGCTTCGTCA
The DNA here is from genome assembly GCA_015058045.1 of Cellulosilyticum sp. Taxonomy (GTDB): domain Bacteria; phylum Bacillota; class Clostridia; order Lachnospirales; family Cellulosilyticaceae; genus Cellulosilyticum. Next base: position 67,836 of record SVDC01000012.1, on the reverse strand, counting down.
ATATGGGAGTTGTAACAGACTTTTTACCTAATACAGGAATACCTATCCCTTTTATTAGTTATGGAGGAAGCTCACTGTGGGCAAACATGATGGGATTAGGACTTGTCCTCAACGTTGCAATGCGTAGTGAGAAAAAAATGTTTTAGGGAGGGTTAAAAGATGAATGTAGCTTTAGTTGCACATGATGCAAAGAAGAAACTTATGGAAAACTTTACAATTGCGTATCGTCATATTTTAACCAAGCATACTTTATATGCTACTGGTACAACCGGTCGTTTGATTGAAGAAGCAACTAATTTAACAATTTATAAATACTTGGCAGGGCATCTAGGCGGTGCACAACAATTAGGTGCTCAAATTGCACATAATCAAATTGATATGGTTATCTTTTTAAGAGATCCAATCTCTCAGAAACCTCACGAACCTGATTTAGGAGGAATAGAGAGATTGTGTGATACACATAATATTCCTATTGCCACTAATCTTGCTACCGCAGAGCTTTTAGTAAAAGCTTTAGAAAGAGGAGATTTAAGTTGGCGTGAGGTTATGCGATAAAAGACTTTTTTAAAGTCTTTTTTATTTTGCATAAACTTTGCATAGGCGTATCCATTCTTCCATATATATAGTATATTAAGGAGGGATGGGTATGATTGAGGAAGAATCTAGAACCTATAGAGCAGCTGTAAGTGATACAGTAGAAGATGAAAAAACAAACATTATAATAGAGGATAAGACTGATTTGATTCAGCAAGCAACATCCTTTAATGAAAAGCTACCTCAAGAATCAGAGTTAAAGGTCAGTCGTTTTTTTATAGAATTATTTATTTGTTCTATTTTGTTATGGAGTTTACTTTTTATGAAACAAAGTAGTTACAATGAGCAAATTGGTATAACGATTAACCGGATGATAAATCAAGAAATTCAAACTGAGTGGGTCCAAAATCTTATTAAGGAGCTAGAGGTAGCAGTTAAACAAATACTTTAATGAATATCATACGGAGGAAGAAATGTCAGTAGTAGAATTAACAGATGCTCTATTAAGTAGAGTAGATAAGCCAGCGCGTTATATTGGTGGCGAACTTAATAGTGCAAATAAGGTGATTACACCTGAAATGATCAGAGTAGCTTTTGCATTCCCAGATGTATATGAGGTCGGCATGAGTCACTTAGGGATGCAAATCCTATATCATTTCTTTAATAGAAGAGAAGATGTATTTTGTGAACGTGTTTTTGCACCATGGACAGATATGGAAGCAGAAATGAGAAAAGAACAGGTTCCTCTTTTTGCATTAGAAACACATACACCACTTAAAGAATTTGATTTCTTAGCCTTTACATTGCAATATGAAATGTGTTATACAAATGTTTTAAATATGTTAGATTTAGCAGGAATTCCAATCTTTAGTAAAGAGAGAACAGAAGAAGATCCCATTGTGATTGCAGGTGGGTGCTGTACGTATAATCCAGAAACTTTAGCACCATTTGTAGATATTTTCTATATTGGTGAAGGCGAAGTGAGCTATGATGAGCTTTTTGATCGTTATCAAGAATGGAAAGCCAAAGGTGGAACAAGAGAAGAATTCTTAATCGAGTGTTTAAAAATTCCAGGTCTTTATATACCAAGATTTTATGAGATACAGTATAACGAAGATGGAACAATTAAAGAACGTATTAGCCTCCATCCAGATGCACCTGCAACCATTAGAAAAGTCATTGTAACAAATGTAGATGAAGCTTTTTATCAAGAAACACAAGTTATTCCTTGGATTCAAGCTGTACATGATCGTGCAACTTTAGAAATGTTTAGAGGATGTATTCGTGGTTGCCGTTTCTGTCAAGCTGGGATGATTTATAGACCAGTTAGACAAAAGAGTAAAGAAGTACTTCTTGATCAAGCTAAAAAATTACTTTCGTCTACAGGGTATGATGAGATTTCTCTTTGTTCTTTAAGTACAAGTGACTATGAAGAATTAGAGCCATTTACAAATGATTTAATGGATTTATGTAAAGATAAAAAAGTTAATATTTCATTACCTTCTCTTCGTGTAGATGCTTTCTCAGTAGATTTAATGCAAAAAGTACAAGAAGTTAGAAAGAGTAGTTTAACTTTCGCGCCAGAAGCAGGAACACAAAAACAACGTGATGTGATTAATAAAAATATTACAGAAGAAGAGATTTTACGTGGTTGTAAGTTAGCCTTTGAAGGCGGATGGAACCGTGTAAAACTCTACTTTATGTTAGGTCTTCCTTATGAAGAGGCAAGTGATATTGTTGGGATTGCTGAGTTAGGTGATAAAATTGTACAAACCTACTTTGGTATAGATAAAGCCGTACGTGCACCAGGACTTCAACTAACAATTAGCACATCTTGTTTCGTGCCAAAACCATTTACACCGTTCCAATGGGCACCTCAAGATACAGCGGATAGTTTCATTGAGAAAATTAAACTTTTAAAAGGTAGCATTACAAGAAAACAAATTCGCTATATCCACCATGATGCAAAAACAAGTGTACTAGAGGCTGTTATTGCTAGAGGAGATCAAAAGGTTGCTGAGCTTATTTATAGAGCTTACAAAAAAGGCTGTACTTTTGATAGTTGGAGTGAGTACTTCAAACATGATAAATGGATAGAAGCAGCAGAAGAGATGGGCTTAAGCTTTGATTTCTATGCAAAAAGAGAACGTTCTTATGAAGAAGTATTACCATGGGATCATATCGATATTGGTGTGACAAAAAGATTCTTAATGCGTGAAAATGAATTAGCTAAAAAAGCTGCAACATCACCAAATTGTCACGAAAAATGTAGTGGATGTGGTGCAAGTCGTTTTGGAAAGGGATTATGTCATGAAAGTTAGAGTTAAATTTAGTAAAATCGGTAAAGTAAAATATGTTGGACATCTTGACACGATGCGACTTTTCCAAAGAGCTATTAAAGTAGCAGATTTTCCAGTAAGCTATTCACAAGGCTTTAGTCCACACTCACTTGTATACTTTGCTTTACCACTAGCTGTAGGTATGAGCAGTGAAGGGGAATATATGGAGATTGTTATGGATAGCCATGTACCACCTCAAGAGGTAAAAGAACGCTTACAAAAAGTACTTGTTGATGGGATTACTTTACAAGATGTTTATGAAGTGGAAGAAAAATCACCTTCTCTTATGAGTATGGTTCAAGGAGCAGATTATAGTATTTTATTAAGTGTTCCAGAGCAGCCTGAGATAACTGCAGCAAGTTTAGAGCAAATGGTTACAAATCAAGAAGAACTCATTGTTTTAAAAAGGGGTAAAAAAGGTATTGCACCAGTAGATATCAAGCCACTTATTTTAAAAAGTCATTTTTCTCAGGAAGATGAGCAGATTAGAATTGAATTACAGGTCTATGCAGGAAGTAGTAAAAACCTAAACCCAGATCTTTTTGTTAAAGCTGTATTAGGAGAAACAGCCTATACAATGCAAGTAAGCAGAAAGGAACTGTATACTGAAGAAAATGGTAAGCTTGTACCAATTTGTGCAGTGGGCAGAATCGATGAATAAAAAAATATTAATTAAAAAGAATGCGCTATCTATGGAGATGGCGCTTCTTATAAATGATGAATTGACTCAATATTATGTAGACTCTACTTTAGAGGTGAATTGGCAAAATCGTATTGCTATAGGACAAGTGAAACAAGTTGTGAAGAATTTAAAGGCTGCTTTTGTAGATTATGGGGTAGATAAAAATGGAATGCTTCATTTTAAGCAAATTCCTGAAATTTATTTATCTAAATTACAGCAGGGCTATTCTTTACCAGTGCAAATTACAAAGCAGAATATTGGAGAAAAAGGTCACAAATTAACAGCTAAGCTAAATATAACAGGGAAGTATTTAGTATGCTTGCCTTTTGAACCAGGCATTCATATATCTAAAAAGATTCATAATAGTGCCATGCGTGAACAAATAAAGCATACATTAGAAGCCAAGGTAGATACTAGCTATGGCTTTATTGTACGTACTCATGCCAATGATGCACAATTAGAAGAAATTATAGAGGATGCAAGACAGCTGATTAATAAGGTGGATCAGCTACTAGAAGAGGGACAGTACTTAGTAAAAGGCAGTGTACTCTATGAAGAGCCAGCACCTATTTATCAAATGCTAATTGAACAGCTTACCAAGAAAAATCCTATAGAAATTATATGTAATGATCAAGAAGAATTGATGGAAATTAGGAAAATCGTCAATGAATATGGGGATATGAAACAAGTTTCGCTGCAGTATTGTCAGGACGAAAATAATATTTTTTCTATCTATGGATTAACTAAAAAAATTGATCAATTAACGAAGCGAAAGATATGGCTTAAAAATGGGGGTAATCTGATTATTGACTATACAGAGGCCATGACCATTATAGATGTAAATAGCGCAAAGGCGATTTTAACAAAAAATGCAGAAAAAGCAACATTAGAACTGAATAAAGAAGCTATTAAAGAATCTATTTTACAAATGCTCAGACGTAATTTATCAGGTATGGTGATTGTAGATTTAGTAGAAATGAAAAATCCTGAGCATAAATTAGAAGTTTATGAATATGCAAAAATGCTTTTAGAAACCTATGGAGATCGTTTAACAAAAGTCTATCCTTTAACAGAATTAGGATTATTGCAGTTTTCTAGAACCAAGAAATATCAGTGTGTTGCCCATCAGCTTTTAGAAGGGTGTCAGAAATGTCATATGCCTTATGTAAAAGAAAGCTTTTTAATGTCACTCATGCGCTTGGAAGATCAGCTTAAGGGAGTAGGGATAGAAGAAACAAGACAAGCTGTTTACTTACAAGTTCATTCAGATTTTTACGAAAAAATGATTGAACAAAATGTGATATCTTGTTTAGAAGCATGCTATCCTATTAAAATTGAAATGGAAAAAGGTCTTATAGGGACAGAAAAAAATATTTTATGTCAATTTTATAAAAGATAGCATTGACACAGATAAAAGCCTATGTTACTATACTATAGTGTTTAAGCCGCACGAAGAGGTCAAAAATTTGTTTCCTTTTAGGATATAAATACCGTATTCGGCGAGTTTTCGGAATAAGGAGGTGTACACATGTACGCAATTATTGAAACAGGTGGCAAACAATATAATGTAAAAGAAGGCGACGTTATCGTTGTTGAAAAATTAAATGTTGCTGCTGGTGAAGAAGTTGTTTTTGAAAATGTTTTAGCAGTAGGTAACGAAGAAAGCATCACTGTAGGTGCTCCTTTAGTAGCTGGTGCTTCAGTTAAAGCTGAAGTTGTAGCTGAAGGTAAAGGTAAAAAAATCATCGTATACAAATACAAAGCTAAAAAATCTTACCACAAAAAACGTGGTCACCGTCAACCTTTCACAAAAGTAACAATTAAAGCTATCAACGCTTAATTATTATGATTAAGGTGACACTTCATCAAAAAGATAACTATGTTTACCGTCTTCGTTATGAAGGACATGCAGGTTATGCAGAACATGGTAGTGACATTATATGTGCTGCTGTTAGCATGCTAACATTCAACACACTTAATGCCATTGAACGTTTCACCGATGAGCCTATAAAAACATTGGCTTACGATGAAAAACAAGGGCTTATTGATGTAGAGTTCCCTAGACGCAAGTCTGGTGAATTTGAACCAGAGGCCGAACTACTTATAAGAACACTTATTCTAGGTCTTATAGATACAAAAGAAATGTACGGAGAAAAATACATTCAAATTCTAAATAAATAGGAGGTGAGTTACATGTTTCGTTTAAACCTTCAATTCTTTGCTCATAAAAAAGGACAAGGTTCAACTAGTAACGGTCGTGACTCAGAATCAAAACGTCTTGGTGCTAAAAGAGCAGACGGACAATTTGTAAAAGCTGGGAACATTTTATATCGTCAAAGAGGAACTAAAATTCATCCAGGTAATAATGTAGGTCGCGGTGGCGATGATACATTATTCGCTTTAGTTGATGGTACAGTTAAATTTGAACGTAAAGGTAGAGACAGAAAACAAGTTTCTGTTTATCCAGTTGCACAAGAAGCATAATTTAATTGGGGAAGGTTTCAGCGCTCGTTGAAACCTTCTTTTTCTATATAAGAATTTTATGCGGAAAATAAAGTAAGATAGACTCGTTAAAAACATAATTGTTGTGCAAACTATAGTAGGAAGGGAGTGACAACATGTTTGTAGATAAAGTAAAAATATTTGTGAGATCGGGTAAAGGTGGCGATGGCCACGTTTCATTTAGACGTGAAAAATATGTTCCAAATGGTGGACCAGATGGTGGAGATGGTGGACGTGGAGGTCATATCATCTTTGAAGTAGATCCAGGTTGTAATACATTAATGAACTTCAGACATAAACGTCATTATAAAGCACAAGATGGAGAACAAGGTGGTAAAAAACGTTGCCACGGTAAAGATGCAGATGATCTTGTAATTAAAGTACCATTAGGAACTGTTATTAGAGAAGCTGAAACAAATCATGTTATTGCGGATATGCATAGAGTAGGGCAAAAGGAAATTATCTTTAGAGGTGGAAAAGGTGGAAGAGGAAATCAACACTTTGCAACGCCTACAAGACAAGCGCCTCGTTATGCAGAAAAAGGAAAACCAGCTAAAGAATATTGGTTAATTCTTGAGCTTAAGATGATTGCAGATGTAGGTTTAGTTGGATTCCCTAATGTTGGGAAATCTACATTACTTTCTATGGTAAGTAATGCTCAGCCTAAAATTGCTAACTATCACTTTACAACACTTGCACCAAATTTAGGTGTTGTAAGTAATAATTATGGCAAACAATTTGTGATGGCAGATATTCCAGGAATTATTGAAGGGGCATCTGAAGGGATTGGCCTTGGTCATGATTTCTTACGTCATGTTGAACGTACAAAAGTACTGGTTCATGTTGTGGACGTAGCAGGTACAGAAGGTAGAAATCCTATTGAAGATATCTATGCAATTCAAAAAGAAATTGAACTTTTCAATCCAGATATCTTAAAAGATAAACCACAAGTAATTGCAGCCAATAAAGTGGATGTAGGTGGTCATGAAGAAAATCTTGCAGCTTTAAAAACAGAGTTTGAGCCAAAAGGTATTAAGGTGATTCCAATTTCAGCTGCAGCAAATGATAACTTACAAGAGTTACTCAAAGAAGTGGCTGAGCTTCTTGAGAAAATACCAACAGATATTGTTGTCTTTGAGCCAGAATTCGAAGAAATTAGTGCAATGCCAAATGAACCGTATACAGTTACGCAGCCACATGAAGGATACTTCGTAGTTGAAGGTGAAGGTATTAGAAGAATGCTTGGTTACACAGCAATTGATACAGAACAAGGGTTTGCATTCTTCCAACGTTATTTACGTGAAAAAGAGATTATTAAAGCACTTGAAGAAGCTGGTATCCAAGAAGGCGATACTGTTAATATCTATGATTTAGAATTTGATTACTATAAATAAGAGTACTTAAATAGAAGGAGGGATAAAGAATGGAACTTACAAGTAAACAAAGAGCTTACTTAAAATCTTTAGCACAAAAAATTGATCCTATTTTCCAACTCGGAAAAAATGGTTTAACACCAGAGGTAACTGAAGCAGTTAACCAAGCTTTAGATGCAAGAGAGCTTGTAAAAATCAGTGTACTTCAAAATTGTCTTGAGGATCCAAGGGATATGGCAAGTCGTTTAGCAGAACGTACAAAATCTGTTGTTGTACAAGTAATTGGTAAAAAAATAATTCTTTATAAACCAGCTAAAAAGAATCCAAAGATTACTTTAGCTTAATAAAAAAGGGCACTGATGGAATATGCATCAGTGCCCTTTTGGTTAGTAGATTGGCAATAAGAGTATATTTAATATTTAATTTCTTCACAAATAGGGTATAATAAAAGAGATATTGAATTCTAGGCAAGGAGAGAATTTATGAATAAATCAAAGAAGATTAAAAAGTTAGCGATTATGGGAGGGACATTCGATCCGATACATATGGGACATCTTGTAACGGCCGAAGAAGTAAGACATGAATTTCAGGTAGATGAGGTGCTTTTTGTACCTACAGGACATCCACCTCATAAATCGCATATTAATATGACAACTTGTGAACATCGTTATTTAATGACAGTGCTTGCAACAGCAGCTAATCCTTGTTTTAAAGTATCTCGTATTGAAATTGAACGTGAAGGGGTAACGTATACAATTGATACGATTAAAGAATTAAAACGTATTTATGGTGAAGAAGTACAACTTTATTTCATTACAGGAGCCGATGCAGTGCATAAAATTTTAGGTTGGAAGGAATCTACAGAGCTTTTACAATTGTGTGATTTTGTTGCGGTTACAAGGCCTGGATATAATAAAAATGAATTAATGCGAAAAGTAAAAGAAATGAATGAGCAATATGAATCTAATATTCACTTTTTAGAAGTACCAGCATTAGCCATTTCTTCATCTGATATTCGCAGAAGATTAATGGAAGAAAAACCTATTAAATATCTTGTGCCACAAGAAGTAGAAAATTATATTAAGAAGCATGCGCTTTATGATTATAGAATTCGCCTAACAGATGATGAAAGAGCTTGTATGTATGATTATGTAGCATCTAAGTTATCACCAAAACGTTATGCACATACCCGTGGTGTTGTAGAGATGGCACTAGAATATGCTAAGTTAAATGGTATTGATTATGATGAAACCTTTATTGCTGCTTTATTCCATGATATTGCAAAAGAAATTCCAGCAAAAGAAGCTTTAGCAATTTGTGAGAAGTATGGTATTGAATTAGATGAGTATGAACGTAGTCATATCCATTTAGCTCATGGAAAGGTTGGAGCAGTTATTTTACAACGTGATTGGGGGATTTCTAAGCCTTCTATTTTAGATGGGATTAGATATCATACATTAGGTAGATTGGAAATGACAGATTTAGAAAAAGCTATCTATCTAGCAGATATGACAGAAGAAGGAAGAAGTTCATATAAGGGTAAGGAAGAGATTAAGCGCATTGCACAATATAATTTAAACCGTGCAATGTATAAGGCACTCGTATCATCTCGTAATTATATAATGAATATTCTTAAGCAAGAAGCGCATCCTATTATTAATGAACTGATCGCTTACTATAAGCAATTCGATATAGCAGATCAAGAATAAAGGAGTGCTTTATGTTATTACAAATCATTATTATGCTTGTGAGTTTTGTTGTACTAATTAAAGGAGCAGATGTTTTTGTAGAAGGTGCTTCAGGTACGGCAAAGCATTTAAAGGTTCCAGATATTTTAATTGGACTAACTATTGTAGCTTTCGGGACAAGTGCACCAGAAGCAGCGGTAAGTATTAAGGCAGTACTTGCCAATAATAGTGATATGGTTTTAGGAAATATAATAGGGAGTAATATCTTAAATATTGTATTAATACTTGGAATATGTTCAGTAATAGCACCTATTGAAGTAAAGGATAATACTATAAAGAAGGAGATTCCATTCTTGATTCTAGTTTCTATTTTACTAGGGGTCTTAATGTTAGATGTTTCATTAGGTGGAGCAACTAGAGATATGATCTCTAGATCAGATGGTATCATCATTTTATTATTCTTTTCGATTTTTATTTATTATTTATTTAGTCTTGCTAGTAGTGGAGAAGCAGAGGAAATCGAAGTTAAATATAGTCTAGGGCGTTGTCTATGTTATACAGTTTTAGGGCTTGTAGCCATTATTTTAGGTGGAAATTTTGTAGTCGATTCTGCTACAAATATAGCAACTTATTTAGGCGTGAGTCAAACTTTTATTTCATTGACCATCGTTGCTTTAGGAACATCATTACCTGAACTGGTTACATCTATTATATCTGCTAGAAAAGGAAAGCAAGATTTAGCAATGGGCAATATTGTAGGAAGTAATATTTTTAATATTTGTTTTGTAGCAGGGTTTCCAGCTACCTTTTTGGGTAATATTATTCCAAATACTTCAATAGCACTGGATTTGATAGTAATGATTGTTGTAACAATTTTGTTATATATATTTTGTTTTACTAAGAAATGTCTTTCTAAAGTGGAAGGAATTGTTTTTCTTATTTGTTTTATTATTTACTATGCTTATTTAATTATTGCACAACTTTAGAGTGGTTGAGATAGAAGGGGGAAATTTTAGAATTGAACACGACAGCTTATACACTTGGGAAACAGATCATAGAAGCTTTACAAAAAAAGAAAGCAGTTCATGTTGAAGTGTTAGATGTACATGAATTAACTTCACTTACAGATTTATTTATTATTGCTGTGGCATCTAATGTAAGACAAACACAGGCAATGGCAGATGAAGTAGAAGAACTACTAGCAGAGTCTGGGCAATATCCTATTCATAAAGAAGGTTATCAAACAGCAACTTGGATTTTGTTAGATTATGGACAGGTTATTGTTCATATATTAGAAGAAGAAAATGCTCAATTTTATGGATTAAGTCGTCTTTGGAAAGATGCAAAGTCTATTGAGCTTTAAATAATAAAGAGGTTAAGCTCATGAAAGAACTTAACCTCTTTATTATTTAAAGTATTTATTAATCTTAATGTACTTTTTTCGTGAGTGTCTTTTTCTTATAAAGAAAGTTAGTGAAAAAATAATGATTATGCTTACGAGAATGATTAAACCCAACTTAATCCATTTCAAATTTTGTGAAGATGTAAAAGGTAAAGTCTGTGTAGGAACAGAATCAATTTGTTTGATAACCAAATCAGATTGCCTTAAAGTTTGGCCATTTAAAGTAAAAGAGACCGTACCTACAATATCACCTACTTGATAGCTATCGGGTAGGTAGTCAGGTAAATCAAAAACAGGTATAACATCATCAGCAGTCACCGTATTAAGTGCAATAATAGAGACATCTTCTGCAATCCCTAATCCATAATTGGAACTGTGGTAAGAATGGCCACTTTTAACTAAGTAAGCTGGTAAAGTCTTCAAAATATCATCAGATGTATGTAGGTCAATCGTTTGATATGAAGCAAAACCATAATCAAAAAGTGCCGATGTATCCGAATATAAAGTAGATTTATCAGATTGTAGAACAACAGCAACTAAAGTCGTATCACCTTGCTGGGCCATAGTCACAAGTGTATGTTTGGCTTGATCTGTATAACCTGTTTTTCCGCCGATGACATCTTTACGATGAATAGAGCAGTCTCTATTTGGATTAAGCATAGGATGTTGTTGATAAAGGTAGCGTATTTCATTTGTAATATTAGTAGGAGGAATCTCATAATGGAAATCCTGCATAATATCTAGAAAATACTTGTTTTCACATAAATAGCTCGCAATAAGGGCCATATCATAGGCTGTTGTATAATGATTTTCATCATGCAAGCCGTGTGCATTAGTAAAATGTGTATTTAAGGCACCTAATTCTTTTGCACGCTCTGTCATACGATTAGCAAAAGCATCTAATGAGCCACTAACAGCTTCAGCAAGTCCATTAGCTACTTCATTGGCAGACATTAATAATAGGCCATGAAGTGCTTGATTAACGGTTAATACTTCATCTTCTTGGATACCAATATGACTACTACCAGGTTCGATGCTATATACAGCATCTCTAGAAAAAGTGATTTTCTGATCAGGTTCTAAATTTTCAATAGCAAGTAGAGCAGTCATAAGTTTAGTAATACTTGCAGGATAATGGATCTCATGAGCATTTTTTTCATATAAAATTGTCTTGGTCTTAGCATCTATTAATATCGCAGCAGGTGCCACGATTGTTGGCTTAGTAATTTCTGCTTGTAAATCACTAGGTAAAAAAGAAAAAATACATAATAGACTTAAAAATAGCGTAAACCATTGTTTCTTCTTCATACGTAAACTCCTTTCAATTTATTAGTATAACAGATTTTATAAGAATTAGTAAGGTGTTAGTCTAATTTAAGAAAAAAATGTTAAGACTTTTAATGGAAGGTGATGAAATGAAGGAAAAAGTCATGAAGTATAAGGGGTTTATAGCTCTGATTGGTATAATTATAGTTTGTGTAACTTGGAGACAATATAATGCCAAGTTAAAGCAAGGTATCCTAATAGAGGAGCATAGAGCTCAAGAGGAAGTAATGGTAGAAGGGATAGAAGAAGAGAATGTAGAGGAGACACTAAAGGATATAGAACAACTTAATCTATATGATGTGGTAAGTGAAGAAAGTAAGTTAGGAGAGAACCTACTAGAAGTACCTATTTATATATGCGGAGCAGTACAAATGCCAGGTGTATATTATGTGCCACAAGATGCAATTATAAATGATATTTTATTAAAATGTGGTGGGTTTACCAAGGAGGCGGATCAGACAGCCATTAATTTGGCAGGTCGCATTGTTGCCAATGAAAAAATTATTATTCCTAAACAGGGTGAAAAAATTGACAAATTTGATGATTCGTATGAAAATAGAGAAAGGATAGAAGGGCTTCCCAGTTCTCAAATAACCTCTCTATCTTCCAATGAGGAGTCTTCCGTAAGTCATAATGCACTTGTCAATTTAAACACAGCAACTAAAGAAGAACTCATGACCTTAAATGGTATAGGTGAAGTAAAAGCTGAGGCAATTATTGTTTATAGACAAGAAAATGGAGGCTTTAAATCTGTAGAGGAAATCATGCAGATTTCAGGTGTTGGGGAGAAAATATATGACAAAATTAAACAATTCATTACAACAGAGTAAAGATAAAGAGGAGGAGAATATATGAACAGTAGAATACTGGTGGTAGATGATGAAAAACTTATTGTTAAGGGAATTAAGTTTAGTCTAGAGCAAGAAGGCTGGATGGTAGATACAGCTTATGATGGAGAGGAAGCATTAAATGCTGTTAAAAATAATAAGTATGATGCTATGATTTTAGATGTTATGTTACCTAAATATAATGGACTTGAAGTATGTCAATTGGTAAGGGAGTTTTCTAATTTACCGATTATTATGCTTACGGCTAAGGGTGAAGATATGGACAAAATTATGGGACTAGAATATGGCGCGGATGACTATGTGACTAAACCATTTAATATTTTAGAGCTTAAAGCTAGAATTAAAGCAATCCTAAGACGTTCACAGCATGTTGAAAAAACACCTCAAAAGAAAACAATTGAGGTAGGAGATTTAAGATTGGAAATGAATAGTCGACGTGTATTCATTAAGAATCAGGAAATGAATTTAACAGCTAAAGAATTTGATATGCTTGAACTTTTTGCAACTCATCCTGGAAAAGTATATAGTAGAGATCAACTTTTAAATACAATTTGGGGAAAAGAATATCCAGGAGATGTACGTACAGTTGATGTCCATGTTAGAAGGTTAAGAGAGAAAATCGAACCTAATCCAGGCCAACCAGAATATATTTATACAAAATGGGGGGTAGGTTATTATTTTAAAGATTAAAATGAAATGGTTTCATAGTTTAAGATGGCAGTTATTTATTTTAATCTTCCTGATTAGCTATATTCCTCTGATGTTTTATTCTTCTGTCTTACTAGAGAGAATGGAGGCAGAGTATTTAAGTCAAACAGAACGTACGTGGGTGACACAGGCAAATATGATTGCTATGCAAATTAGAGAAGAAAATTATTTGGTAGATAGTAGTAATGCCAGCCTATTTAAATCATTAATTAACACAAAAAGTACAGATACCAGCTGTCGTATTATGGTTGTAGATGCTTCAGGATTTGTAGTAGTAGATTCTAGTAATGCAGATATGGGAAAGACATTAATGAATCATGCAGTTTTAGGGGCGTTAAATAATTCATCAACAACAGAGAAATCAGATGAATATACAGCCTTAACAGTAGCAGTACCTGTTATGGATAAGGAGAAGAAAGCGGTTGTGGGCGCAGTGGTGATGGTACCTTCTTTAGAGGGGGCGTTTACACCAATTGAAGATTTACAAGATCAGGTTAATATATTAACACTACTTATAGCACTTATTTCTGGATTATTAAGTTTTATTACATCTTCTTTTATTACAAAACCACTTAAGACGCTCATGCGTTTTGTCCAAAAAATTACAAATGGACAATTAGATCAAAAGGTAGATGTAGTAGGTAATGGTGAAATTGCTGAGTTAGGTAATGCCTTTAACCATATGACCCAGCAACTTCAACGCGTTGAGCAATCTAGAGAAGAGTTTGTATCTAATGTTTCTCATGAACTTAAAACACCTCTATCATCGATTAAAGTTTTAACAGAATCTTTAATGTTCCAAGAGGATGTACCAGTTGAACTATATAAAGAATTTTTTGAAGATATTAATTCAGAGGTGGATAGACTAAATAGTATTATTTCAGACTTACTGACTTTGGTAAGATTAGATCAAAGGGAAATTCCACTGAATATTACACAAATTAATTTAGGAGATCTTATTCAAGGTATTTTAAAACGTTTAGCACCATTGGCTAAAAAGAAGAGCATTAATTTAGTTTATGAGGGACAAAGAGAAATTATTGCAGAAATTGATACTGTAAAATTTAGTTTGGCACTCACTAACCTTGTAGAAAATGCTATTAAGTATACTCCAGAAGGTGGGAATGTCAATGTGATGTTACAAGGTGATTTACAGGATGCGCTTATTATAGTAGAAGATTCAGGAATAGGAATAGCGAAAGAGGAGCAGTCCAAGATCTTTGAACGTTTTTACCGTACGGATAAAACACGAAATAGAGCAACAGGCGGTACAGGATTAGGATTAGCGATTACTTACAAAACCGTTGTGATGCACAATGGATCTATTGTAGTAGAAAGTGAAGAGGGCAAAGGTTCGACATTTAGTGTCCAAATTCCTTTAAGGCATGTGTGGGAAGGGGGGACTAAACTATGAAAAAGATAAAGATTAGATACTTTTTAATGTGTGTGCTCCTGATAATTGGATGTGTTGGATGCAAACAAGATACAGTAACTTATAGTAATGAAATGCAAATTTATTTCTTTGATAGTACAAAGAATGAATTAGTTGGAGAACCTTTGTCAGATGATTTTTTTAGGATTGCTTCTGAACAAGAAAAGGTAGAGTATATTATATCGAGGTTAAAGGAAAATAAAAGTACGTTACTTACATCTCTTCAAATGGGGCCAACCATGCCCATTGAAAGTAATACAACCAGTATTAACACAAAGGATAGAGTTGTAAAAGTCGATTTTACTAATGAGTATGATGCACTTACACCACAGCAAAAGATTGGGATGCGTGCAGCTATTGTGTACTCATTGACAGAACTTGAGTTTATTGATGGTGTGGATTTTTATGTGGAGCAAACACCTCTTTCAACAGCAATAGGAAAGCTCGTAGGAATTGTGTATAGAAGTGATATTAATAAAGATGCACTAGCACCAAATCCAGCCACAAAGTCTTATGTATTAAATGTTTACTTTGCAGATCAAGAGGGTAAACTTGTAAAAGAAGTTCATCGTATTATAGGTAGTGATTCCACTAAGGAAGAAAAGTTTGTCGTTGAAGAATTGATTCAAGGACCAAAGACAGATGAATTACTAGCTACAGTACCAAGTGATATGAAGGTTAACACAATAGATACCTTGAATGGGGTTTGTCAAGTAGACTTATCCTTTGATCCAAAATCTAAATTCTTTAAAGACGATGAAGCTAAAACGCTTATGATTTATTCTATTGTCAATTCATTAACTGAACTACCACAAGTTAAAAAAGTAATTATTTCAATTGATGGACAAGAAGAAGTTGCGTTGACACCAGAGATTGATTTACCGAATACTTTTGAAAGAAGTGAGGCATATATTAATCAAAAAGAAAGTACCTCATAATGTAGGTAGAGTACTTTTACACTGTGTATTATTTTATATCATGGGTATTATAGGGGGAAATATATTTCTAAATCGGGAATATGTTTCCCTTTTTTTATATTTAATTAGTTTAGGTCTTTTGGGACTATTTTACAGCTATTATTTTGGACTAAAGTGTCTAGCTAGAGGGCTAATTTGTTTTGGAATAAGTTTCTTGTTATTTTTATCATTTCCTTTACATTTGGAAGAAAAACTTTTTAAAAGTGGAGAAAGTTATGTCCTTGTAGGCCAAGTTAAAAAGGTAAGAGAAACATCTTATTATAAATGGATAACTTTAAGTAATGTAGAAGTACACACTTTAAATCTGGGACTAGAAAGCTATGTTCAAATAAGATTGCCTTTAACTCAAGCAATTACAATTTATGATACTTTAGAAGTAGAAGGAGAATGTTTAGAGAGAGAGCCAAAGATGAATCCTAGTGATTTTGATTATAGTATGTACTTGAGAGGAGAAAAAATAGCAGCTACCCTTAAAATGAAAAAGGTCAATGAGTATAGGGAACAAACACCTCTTATTGAGGGCGTCCAGATTAAGCTAAAAAGTCAATTGGAGCATCTTTTCTCTGAAGATAAGGTTGGTCTAATGGAAGCGCTTTTATTGGGCGATGATACAAAGCTTAGTGAAAGGACAGAAGGATTGTATCAAGCAGCAGGGATTAGTCATGTTATTTGTATATCTGGATTTCATGTTGGCGTAGTGATAAGTTTTATAATGATTTTAATGAGAACACTCTCAATGAGTTATACTACAAGAAGTATAAGTATGATAGGTATCATTTGGCTTTATGCGCTACTTATAGGAGGGACTACTTCCATTATAAGAGCAACTATAATGGTAAGCATTGGCTTAATAGGCAAATGTTTATGGCAAGAGGATGATTCCTTAACCAGTCTAGCATTAGCAGCTTTAATTTTACTAGTAGTTAATCCATATCAGCTCTTTATGGTAGGTTTTCAACTCTCTTTTATGGCTGTAATTAGTATTATTTTAACTAATAATGAAATAGAAAAGAAGCAGCTTGGGATGGAATGGAAATATTCTAAATGGCAAGTGACATTATGGATATGGGGAAGTGTACAACTTTTTACTTGGCCCATTATAGCCTATCACTTTTATGAAGTCCCATTTTTAGTAAGTGCACTTAATTTAGTTATTATACCTCTTTTTTCAGGAATTATTATAGGTGGATATTTGGTCTTAGGGGGAGCTTTTATCATACCAGGACTAGCGCATATATGTAGTTTAGGGATAGAGAGTGTTTTATCTATTATAGAATGCGGATTAGAAATCTTAACGAAATGGCCTCTTGCCACTTTATGTGTAGGTAAACCAAGTATTTTAGAATATAGTTTATATGCTGTAAGTGTTTTGGCTTTGGGAGCAGTTTTGTTCGGATATTGGGAAAGGAAAAAGCTATATCAAGTGATATGTATTATATGGGGAGTCTATTTAGGAACGTGTTGGCTACCACCTGAAAATTTAAAGATTACAGGACTTTATGTAGGACAGGGAGATTGTACAATAATGGAGATTCCTGGATGTGGTTTAGTAATGATAGATGGTGGGAATTTTGGTAAAGGAAAAGTAGTAGAAGATTATATAAAATATTTAGGATATGATGAAATAGAGGGAATTATGGTAAGTCATTCAGATGCTGATCATATAGGAGGTGTATTAGAACTCTTAGAAACACCATTAGAGATTAAGCAAATTTTTGTTTCTGAGAAAGATACATCAGAGCATTTATCAGATTTAATTTATAAGTGCAAAGTAAGGAAAATTCCTATTTGCTATTTATCAGGCGGTGAAATGATTCAATATGGAGACTTAAAAATACAATGTATTGCTCCGTTTCAAGAAAAAGTTTATACCGATATTAATGATGCATCATTAGTGTGTAAAGTATCCTATGGACAGTTTTCAGCACTTTTTACAGGAGATAAATCTAAGGAATCTGATAAGGGGATTTATGAGCCTTTCTTACCAGTTACCCTTCTTAAAATAAGCCATCATGGCTCACGTACAGGGACGTCCAAGGACATGCTTTTGAAACTTCGTCCTAGATATGCTATGATTAGTTGTGGACGAGATAATCTTTATGGACATCCTCATGAGGAGGTACTAGAGCTTTTAGAAACGGCCGATATAGAGATTAGTCGTACGGATCAAGAAGGTGCCATTTATTATGAAACAGATGGTATCCAGTTAGTGGAAACCAGTTATAGAAAGGATACTTAGAGTATGTCTAAGAAATCGGGATGTTTTTTACTTTTAGGACAAGATGATTGGACTAAAAATCAATATATACAAAATAAAAAGCGAGAAATTTTAACAACACCTAATGATATTATGAATTATTATGAGGCAAAGGAGAAAGAGGTACTAGCAGGTCAGATTAAAGATGTGATGGAAACTGTCCCCTTTTTTGCAGAATATAAGCTTATTTATTTAAAGGATACAGGATATTTTAAACCTGGTAGAAAAGAAGAAAGCGAAAAGTTTGAAGCTGTACTAGTTAATATACCAGATTATATTGTCCTTTTAATAGATGAAAAAGAAGTAGATAAACGGAGTAAACTTTATAAAATGATTAAAGCAGATCATGAAATTATAGAGTTTGACTATCCAGGAGAAGATGCTGTTGTTAAAATGCTTCAAGAAAAAAGTAAAGTAGATGGGGTTATAGTAGATGCAGCAACCTTATATTACTTAGTTCGTAATATGCCAGAAGACATCAACTATATTCTTGGAGAATGGCAAAAGCTTATTCATTATGTTGAAGATAAAAAGATTACAAAAGGGGCAATAGATGCAGTTTGTGTATTTTCTTTAGAAACAAGAGTCTTTGAATTAGTTAAAAAGATTGCAGGTGGAAAAAGTGATGAAGCGCTTCAAATTTATAGTCGTATGATTCAAAGTAAAGAATCCCCTATAGGGATTTTAGTTTTAATTGCAAGGCAGTTTAGGATTATGTATCAAGTTAAGTATTTAAAAGCTAAGGGGCAAGATATGAAACAGATTGCTTCTCAGACCAAAATGCCATACTTTGCTGTTAAGGAAATATTAGATCAAGTGAGTCAGTATAGCTTTGATAGTTTAGAAGCTTTAATAGAAGCGTCATTAGAAACTGATCGTATGTTAAAAATGGGTAAAATGGAAGCGACTCAGTGTGTAGAATTACTCATTATGCGTGCGTTAACCGAGAAACAATAAAAGAAATCATATAAAAAGAAAAGTTAGAAATACAAAAAAGACCTCCAAAGAGGTCTTTTTTGTTACGAACGTTTTAATTAAGCAACAGCGTTAACTAAACGAGCTAAAGTAGATTTTTTACGAGCAGCAGCATTTTTGTGGAAAATTCCTTTTGCTGTTGCTTTATCGATAGCTTTAACAGCTACTACTAAAGCTTTTTGAGCGTCTGCTTTGTTTCCAGCTTCTACTGCAAATCTAACTTTTTTGATTTGAGTTTTAACTGCTGATTTGATTGCACGATTACGTGCAGTTTTAGTTGCGATAACTAAGATACGTTTTTTTGCTGATTTAATATTTGCCATTGTGTGGCACCTCCATTCATATTCTTGGACACGGTTTGGGGAATTATGAACGGTTTCAACAGGCTTAATTATAGTATAGCTTTTGGACAAAGTCAATGTATACAAGGAAAATTTATGGTCAAACTACCTAGTGAACCCGTAAATATCTAACCTTATTATAGAGAAAAATAGGTATACCGTAAAGTTATAGAAGCAAAAAAAAGGAGTAAACTTATGGAAAAAGTCCAAGATAGAAGAGATTTCTTCCCACGAACAGACTTAGCAATTGAAATTAGTGATGTCTTAAAACTAGATCAAGCAGAGGGCTATCAGATTCCTGGTGTGGAAATTACAGAAAAATCAGTAGAAGAGGATGCTATTCAGATTACAAGAGTACGTATTTTAAATGAAGAGGGCGTAATGCAGATGGGTAAGCCTAAAGGCGATTATATTACCATAGAATGCGCAGGCATTAAACAAAATGACCCACCTTTACATGAAAAAGTAATTGATTTATTAGCACAGTCAATTGGTTCACTTTTGCCAGAAGTAAAAGGGCGTCCTTTAAATGTACTAGTCATTGGTCTAGGGAATCGCTTTGCTACGCCGGATACATTGGGGCCTAAAGTGGCTAATCAAGTGTTTGTCACAAGACATGTTGCTTTAAAAGCTCCAGAACTGATAGAAGATGATGTGGCTCATTTAAGTAGCTTTGCACCAAGTGTTATGGGGTTAACTGGTATTGAAACAGCAGAAATTATACGTGGTGTAGCAGAAAATGTAAAACCAGATTGTATTATTGCTATTGATGCTTTAGCCGCTCGCCATGTGTCGCGTATTAATTCAACCATTCAAATTTCAGATACAGGTATTTCTCCAGGAGCAGGAGTGGGGAATAAACGAAAAGAACTAAACGAAGAGACCGTTGGATGTAAGGTGATTGCTATAGGGGTTCCTACTGTAGTGGATACAGCGACATTGGTGTCCGATACACTTAGTCAAATTATTCAGCTCATGGTAAAAGAAGCACAGCATTCTCCTATTTTTGATATGTTAAGTGGTATTTCTGATGTGGATCATTATCAGCTTGTTAAGGAGTCTTTAGGAGATGAAATTAAAGAACTTTTTGTGACTCCAAAAGAAATTGATGAAATTATTGAATACTTATCTAGCATTATTTCAAATGGTATTAATATTGCTGTACATCCTTGTATGACATTAAAAGATATTAATAAGTATACGTATTAGTCATAAATCCGAAGGCTCCTTGATACAATATAATGTGTACAAGGAGGTATGGACATGCAAAAGATTAAAAAATTTTTAATGGATATTGGGCAAAAGCGTTTATGTTTTAAAGAAATGATTTTGTTCTATAGTATAATAGGCGTTTTTCTCATAGGAAGTATGATTCAACTAAATCATATGGGATATACGCCTACTATTCTTTTGGTTCAAAATGTTATGCCCCATGTTCAAGTAGAATCCATGGAAAAAAAACTTTTTTATCATTGGATGAATTTTATGACAGGCATTAAGTGGGATGAGCCTTCATCTTTTATTATAGATTTGACACCTTGGCGTAAACAAATTTATGTAGAAAGAGTAGCAAGTGGTGAAGTTAAAGGTTATTTTGATCAAGATGAAAATTCGTATTTAGCGGAAGATGAAGAATCTCAAACGTATAACCCTCAAATACCTTCTAAGTCCCAGGAACAAGACTATACAGCATTTCAAGATGTAGCCTATGTTTACAAAAACTATATGACAGCACCGGGTAAAATGGAGTTTGGTTTAGATATGCTTGATAAATGGAATTTTTATGAGCTTGTTACTCAGCCTATTGAATTAAAAGAACAAATGCAAGGCCCACAAATTCTTATTTTCCATACACACTCCAGAGAAGCATTTATAGGTGGCCTAACAGTAGTAGATATTGCTGAAGCTTTGAAAGAAAGATTGGAAACAGCATATGGTATTTCAGTTCTTCATGTTACAGATGCTTTTTATGAAGGGAATAATGAGGGAAGTTGGCCAACAGGAGGAGAATATGAACGTATGGAACCCGTTATTAGAGATATTTTAGAACAAAATCCATCTATATCTGTAGTAATTGATTTACACCGTGACGGTGTAAATGAAGGCGTGCATTTGGTAACAGATATTAATGGGAAACAAACGGCTCGCATTATGTTTGTGAATGGATTATGTTTAAATAGAAATATGGCAGGTGAAGTAGAAGAAAAAGAAGGGCTGTCTAATCCGTACATAGGTGATAACCTCGCATTCTCATTACAGACAATGGTTCAAATGAATCAGCAGTATCCAGGATTATCTAGAAAAATTTATTTAAATGAGTGGCGATATAGTACCCATATGAAACCCTATTCTCTTTTAATGGAGTGGGGGGCACAAACTAATACCTCTGAAGAAGCTATGAATGCAGTAGAGCCTGTAGCCGAAATTCTGGCAAAAGTCTTGCAAAAAGATTGATAGAAAAAGAATGCCTATGCTATAATGAAACGAAAATACTAGATAAACTATAGAAGGAGGAGCAAAATGTCTCTTTCAAAACAACAAAAGATAAGAAACTTTTGCATTATTGCACATATAGATCATGGAAAAAGTACATTAGCAGACCGTATTATCCAGATGACTGGTACGTTAACTGCCCGTGAGATGCAAGAACAAGTATTAGATAACATGGATTTAGAGCGTGAAAGAGGTATCACAATTAAATCTCAAGCTGTACGTTTAGTTTACCATGCAGAAGATGGGGAAGAGTACATCTTTAACTTAATTGATACACCAGGACATGTGGACTTTAACTATGAGGTTTCACGTAGTCTTGCAGCTTGTGAAGGTGCAGTTCTAATTGTAGATGCAGCCCAAGGAATTGAAGCTCAAACATTAGCCAATGTTTATCTTGCTTTAGAACATGATTTAGAAATTATGCCAGTTATTAACAAAATTGACTTACCAAGTGCAGATCCTGAGCGTGTAAAAGAAGAAATCGAAGATATTATTGGATTAGATGCAAGTGAAGCACCACTTATTTCAGCAAAAACAGGTTTAAATGTAGAAGATGTATTAAAACAAATCGTAAAAGTAGTTCCACCACCATCAGGTGATATTAATGCACCACTTAAAGCACTTGTTTTCGATTCATTATATGATCCGTATAAAGGGGTAATTGTTTTCTGTCGTATTAAAGAAGGCCAAGTTAAAAAAGGCATGAAAGTACGTATGATGGTAACAGGTGCTGAATTTGATGTTGTAGAAGTAGGAACATTTGGGGCAGGACAATTTAGGCCAAGTGAAGAGGGGCTTATTGCCGGTGAAGTAGGTTACTTTACAGCAAGTATTAAAAATGTTCAAGATACTCATGTAGGGGATACTGTAACAGATGCTACAAATCCAGCTGATGAAGCACTTCCAGGTTATAAACAAGCAAACCCAATGGTATACTGTGGTCTTTATCCAGCAGATGGATCAAAATATGGGGATCTTCGTGATAGTTTAGAAAAACTTCAATTAAATGATGCTGCTCTCGTATTTGAACCAGAGACTTCTGTAGCTTTAGGATTTGGTTTTAGATGTGGATTCTTAGGTTTATTACACATGGAAATCATTCAAGAGCGTTTAGAACGTGAATATAACTTAGACCTTGTTACAACAGCACCTAACGTTATTTATAAAGTACATCAAACAAATGGAGAAGTTATTGAACTTTCAAACCCAGCAAACTTACCAGACCCATCTATGATTCAATTTATGGAAGAGCCTATGGTAAAAGCCAAAATTATTGTGCCTTCTGATTATGTAGGAGCTGTAATGGACCTTTGTCAAGAAAGACGTGGTAATTACTTTGGGATGGAATATTTAGAAGCAACACGTACAGTGCTTGATTATGAATTACCACTAAATGAAATCATTTACGATTTCTTTGATGCTCTTAAATCTAGAACACGTGGTTATGCGTCATTTGACTATGAATTATGTGGCTATCAAGAATCTAAACTCGTAAAACTAGATATCTTAGTAAACAAGGAAATTGTGGATGCACTATCATTAATTGTTCATGAAAGTAATGCAGCTAATAAAGGACGTAAAATTGCTGAAAAGCTTAAAAAAGAAATCCCAAGACACTTATTTGAAATTCCAATTCAAGCAGCTATTGGAAATAAGGTTATTGCTAGAGAAACAATTAGTGCAATGCGTAAAGACGTACTTGCTAAATGTTATGGTGGGGATATCTCACGTAAACGTAAACTTCTTGAAAAACAAAAAGAAGGTAAAAAACGTATGCGTCAAGTGGGTAGCGTAGAAGTGCCACAAGAAGCATTCATGAGTGTATTAAAATTAGACGAGTAGAGGAAAACAAACATGCAAATTGGACTTTATTTTCATATTCCTTTTTGTGCTTCTAAATGTTATTACTGTGACTTTTTATCTTTTCCAAGACAAAAAGAGCAGGAGCGTTATATAGAAGCACTTATTCAAGAAATTGAAAAGACTAGTGAAAGTTTGCCATTAGGAACCTCAGTAAAATCTATATTTATAGGTGGTGGCACGCCAACAGTGCTGCCACCTTTTTTACTGGATCGGTTAATGAAGGCAATTGTAACACATTTTAAATTAGAAATAGACTGTGAATGGACGATTGAAGCCAATCCAGGTACCATTGAATTAGAAAAGATAGAAGTATTAAAGCAGTATCCGATTACTAGAATTAGCTTAGGACTCCAGTCTACTCATAATGACTTATTAAAAGCTATAGGAAGACTACATCGCTTTGAGGATTGGGAGGAAAGTATTAGATTAATTCGCAGCCATACTGCATGGCATATTAATACGGATTTGATGTTTGGATTACCTGGACAAAGTTTTGAAGCATTTAAAGAGACATTAGAAATCATATCCACTTATAATCTAGAACATTTGTCGGTATATGCCCTTATTATAGAAGAAGGTACCCACTTTGGAGATTTATATAATGAAGGTAAAATGGAAGAGGTATCTGAAATATTAGATCGTCAAATGTATCACTATGCACAAGATTATTTGAAAACACAAGGCTACGAGCAATATGAAATTTCAAATTGGGCAAAGCCTGGACATCGTTGTCAGCATAATCTAGTATATTGGCAGTGTGAGCCGTATATAGGACTTGGTTTAGGTGCACATTCATTGTTTGAAGGTAAACGATTTTACAATGAAGAAAATCTAGAAAACTATGTAGTGGCAGCAGGAGATTTAAGCTTGCTTCGTCATGATGAAGAAATTTTAACGCAAAAGATGATGATGGAAGAATATCTCTTTTTAGGGCTACGACTTATTGAAGGAATTGATGAGACGGATTTTGAAAAGAAATTTGGACAATCTATATGGGACACATATCCTTCCCAGCTTAAAAAGTGGATATCACAAGGTGCATTGGTACATGATAAGAAGAGAATTTATTTAAGCCATTATGGATTAGATGTCTGTAATGAAATATTCTCTTCTTTCCTATGATAAAGAAAGAAGAATCCCTCTCTTTATAACTGGATATTCAGTATATAAAGAGAGGGGGCTTTTTATAACATGATGTTCTTTTTTAGAAAGAAAAAATACAAGATAAAAAATATAAAAATGTATTGACAATAGAAAAAAATAGTGATATCTTTTACTCATAGTTAGCACTCGGGTTTGGTGAGTGCTAACAAAAAGAAGGAAGTGATTCGATGGAGATGAACGAGCGAAAGATAAAAATTCTTGAAGCCATCATTCGCGATTATATAGAAACCGGAGATCCGGTTGGATCTAGAACCATTTCTAAGAAGTATGACTTGGGCATTAGTTCAGCTACTATTCGGAATGAAATGGCGGACTTAGAAGAGCTTGGCTTAATCTTACAACCTCATACTTCTGCTGGACGTATTCCTTCTGATAAAGGATACAGGATGTATGTAGATGGCATGATGAAGCGTGCAAACATTAATCCTGAAGTAGAAGAAGTCATTACGAATTTAATTAAAGAAAAGATTAATCACGTAGATACTTTGGTTGAGGAAACAGCAAAGCTTGTTGCAATGCTCACAAATTGTGCAACTATTGCAATGACCCCACCTATTTCACAAGTTAGAATCAAGCATATTCAGCTTGTGCCAGTAGATGATTATTCTGTTGCGTGTGTTGTTGTAACTGATACAAATAGTGTGAAGCATTATGTTATTCCTACACCAAAGGCAATCGACTTTAATATGTGTATGGCTTTAACAAATATCCTTAATGAAACCATCAAAGGTAGCACATTAAGCCAACTTAGTCTGAATCAACTTAAGTTTTCTATTGAAGATAAGATGAAAGAATATGGTGATATTGCAGGTAGCGTGCTACAGGCAATAGATCATACTTTAAAACAAGAAGATTCACCGGAAATTTATATTCGCGGTGCTAATAATATTCTGGACTTCAATGGAATGGATGATAAAGACAAAACAAGAACATTACTTCAGTTGTTAGAAGAAAAACCATATCTAAGAAAGATTCTTGATCAATCTAAACCGAATACGGTAACCATTCGAATTGGTGAAGAAAATGTTTTAACGCCGATGAAAGATTATAGTGTTGTTTCTACAAGTTATAGGATTGGAGAACATGCTATAGGAAATATTGGGATTATTGGACCAACACGCATGGATTATGATCAAGTTGTTTCAGTATTAGAATATGTATCTTATCATATAACAAATATGCTCAAGGAATTAGGACACTAAATAGAGTCTCTATAACTTAGGCGAAAGGGTGAAACCATGGAAGAAAATCAAAATTTAGAGCAAGTTCAAGAAGAACAAGTTGAAGAAGTAGCAGCAGATGATGTGACTTTAGAAACAGCAGAAGAAGTAACCGAAGAGGTACAAGAAGATGCAGAAGTAGCAAAATTAGCAGAAACAGAAGCTAAAGCAGCTGAATACTTAGATAGATGGCAACGTTTAA
Source organism: Cellulosilyticum sp. (assembly GCA_015058045.1). GTDB lineage: Bacteria > Bacillota > Clostridia > Lachnospirales > Cellulosilyticaceae > Cellulosilyticum. The sequence continues at coordinate 41,510 of SVDC01000012.1, read as the reverse complement.
TGGCTGAGTTTGATAACTACAGAAAACGTAGTGAAAAAGAAAAAGCTGACTCTTATGATTATGCTGTAAGCAACACAGTAGCAGAAATGTTACCAATTATTGATAATTTTGAAAGAGCCTTAAAAGTAGAATCAACAGATACAGCACTTTTTGCAGGTGTTGAAATGATCTACAAACAAATGATGGGCTTATTTGAAAAATTGCATGTGACACCAATCGAAGCAGTAGGTAAAGAATTTGACCCAAATCTTCACAATGCGATTATGCACATAGATGATGAAACACTGGGAGAAAATATAGTTGCTGAAGAGCTTCAAAAAGGTTATTTATATAAAGAAAAAGTAATTAGACATAGTTTAGTTAAAGTGGCTAATTAATAATAGGAGGAAATAAGTTATGGGTAAAATTATTGGTATTGACTTAGGAACAACAAACTCTTGTGTATCAGTTATGGAAGGTGGAAAACCAGTCGTTATCGTTAACGCTGATGGAAACAGAACAACACCATCTGTAGTAGGTTTTAGTAAAACAGGTGAAAGACTTGTAGGAGATGTTGCAAAACGTCAAGCTGTTACAAACCATGAAAGAACAGTTATTTCTATTAAAAGACACATGGGTACAGACTATAAGGTAACAATCGATGATAAAAAATTCTCTCCACAAGAGATTTCAGCAATCATCCTTCAAAAATTAAAAGCAGATGCAGAAGCTCACCTTGGTGAATCTGTAACAGAAGCAGTTATCACAGTTCCTGCTTACTTCACAGATAGCCAAAGACAAGCAACAAAAGATGCTGGACGTATCGCTGGTCTTGATGTAAAACGTATCATCAACGAACCAACAGCAGCAGCACTTGCTTATGGTCTTGATAACGAACATGAACAAAAAATCTTAGTATACGACCTTGGTGGTGGTACATTCGACGTATCTGTTATCGATATCGGTGATGGTGTAATTGAAGTACTTGCTACAAGTGGAGATAACAACTTAGGTGGAGATGACTTCGACCAAAAAATCATTGATTTCTTAGTACAGGAATTTAACAAACAAGAAGGTATTGATCTTTCTTCTGATAAAGTTGCAATGCAACGTTTAAAAGAAGCTGCTGAAACAGCTAAAAAAGAACTTTCACAAAAAACAAGTGCAAACGTATTAATTCCATTCATTTGTGCTGGTGGTCAAAGCTTAGATGTAACAATTACAAGAGCTAAATTTGATGAACTTACAGCTGACCTTGTTGAAAGAACAATGGGACCAGTTCGCACAGCATTAAATGATGCAGGTGTAAATCCTTCAGAACTTGACAAAGTATTATTAGTTGGTGGTTCTACACGTATTCCAGCTGTTCAAGATGCTGTTAAACGTATTACAGGAAAAGAGCCATTTAAAGGAATTAACCCAGATGAATGTGTATCTGTAGGTGCTGCTATTCAAGGTGGTAAACTTTCAGGTGAAGCTGGTTCAGGAGATATCCTTCTTCTTGACGTAACACCACTTACACTTGGTATTGAAACAATGGGTGGCGTTGCTACAGCAGTTATTCCTAAAAATACAACAATCCCAACTAAAAAATCTCAAGTGTTCTCTACAGCAGCTGATAACCAGCCAGCAGTAGATATCCACGTTGTACAAGGTGAAAGACCAATGGCAAATGACAATAAAACACTTGGTAACTTCAAATTAGATGGTATCATGCCAGCTCCACGTGGTATTCCACAAATCGAAGTAACATTTGATATCGATGCTAACGGTATTGTAAAAGTATCTGCTAAGGACCTTGGTACAGGTAAAGAACAACACATCACAATTACAGCTAGCACAAACCTTAGTGATGAAGAAATCGAAAAAGCTGTAAAAGAAGCAGAACAATTTGCTGCTGAAGATAAAAAACGTAAAGAAGCTATTGATGCAAAAAATGAAGCAGATGCTATGGTATTCCAAACAGAAAAAATGATTAAAGATATGGAAGACAAATTAGAAGCTGATGATAAAGCAAAAGTAGAAACAGCACTTAATAAATTAAAAGATCTTAATGATAAAGCAGTAGCTGGTGCTATGACAGAAGAGCAAGTTGCAGAACTTAAAGCAGCTAAAGAAGAGCTTACAAACGTATTCTATAGCATTTCTGAAAAATTATATAGTCAAGCAGGAGCAGCACAAGGTGCAGGTCCAGACATGAATGCAGGTGGCCAATCTGCAGATGATGATGTTATTGACGCAGACTTCAAAGAAGAATAAAATGATTGAGACGGTCAAAGAGTATTCCTCTTTGACTGTTTCTATGTTAAATAATTAAGAAAGTAACTCGGTGTGGGTTATATTAGATAACATTGATTAAATAAAAATAAAAAAGGTGGTGACTCTTATGGATAAAAGGGATTTTTATGAAATTCTTGGATTATCTAAGTCGGCTAGTGATGCGGATATTAAAAAAGCATATCGTAAATTAGCTAAAAAATATCACCCAGATGCAAATCCTGATAACAAAGAAGCAGAAGCAAAATTCAAAGAGATTACAGAAGCATACGAAGTTTTAAGTGATGCAGATAAACGTGCAGCTTATGATCGTTATGGTCATGCAGCTTTTGAACAAGGCGGCGGCGGTGCAGGTGGCTTTGGTGGCGGCTTCGGCGGATTTGGTGGTTTTGATGGGGACATTGATTTAAGCGATATCTTAAATGGTATGTTTGGTGGTGGCTTTGGTGGCGGTGGACGTAGAAGACCACGTGGCCCACAACCAGGTGCTGACATTCGTCAAACGATTCAAATTTCATTTGAAGAGGCAGCTTTTGGATGTGAAAAAGAGATTTCTATCAATACATCAGATACCTGTCCAACTTGTCATGGTTCTAAAGCTAAACCAGGAACAGAAACCAGTACTTGTGGTAAATGCCATGGTACAGGTCGCATTGTGGTTCAACAACGTACAATTATGGGTATGATGCAATCAGAACAAGTCTGTGATGCATGTCGTGGTGAAGGTAAAATTATTAAAGACCCATGTAATACATGTCATGGACATGGTAAAGTTCGCGCAGTGAAAAAAGTAACCGTATCCATTCCAGCAGGTATTGACCATGGTCAAACACTTAGATTATCTGGAAAAGGTGAAGCAGGGGATGTAGGAGCACCAGCAGGTGACTTATTAGTAACTGTATCTGTATCATCTCACCCTGTGTTTGAAAGACGTGGTAATGATGTGTACATGCGTATGCCAATTTCCTTTGTTCAAGCAGCATTAGGTGCAGAACTTTCAATTCCAACGTTAGATGGTAATGTGAAGTTCTCTATCCAACCAGGTACACAAACCTCTACGACATTTAGATTACAAGGAAAAGGTATTCCAAGCTTACGTAATAATAAGAACCGTGGTGACCAATATGTAGAAGTTTATATTGTGGTACCAAAGAATCTATCTGAGAAACAAAAAGAAATCTTAAGAGAATTTGAACCAGAAATCGGCCAACAAGCCGAAGAGTCAAAAAAGGGATGGGGACATTTCTTTAAGAAAAATAAATAATTCATAAAACTAAATGAGATGAGGAGGAGCTGCTGGATGTAGCTCCTCTTTATTTAAATAAAAAATCTTTTAGGTTAAAGATATATGTAATATATAAGTGAAAGTATATAAAAGATGGATATTAGGGGAGAGAAATAAATAAATAAGTTAAAAAAGCTATATGGATAAGTAAGAAAATGGGTATAGCTTGAATAAAATATGGGATTCCTTTATAATAATACTATTAAACATAAATGGAGATGAAAACATGAACTGGTTAGAAGTAACAATTTATACGTCCAAACAAGGACTTGAAACAATTACAGGTATATTATTACAAATGGGCGTGACAGGTTTTGTCATTGAAGATCCAGATGACTTTGAAGACTTTTTAAGCCTACGTGGACAAACCTGGGATTACATGGATGTTACAATGGAAGACTTAAAAAATGTAGAAACCAATATTAAGTTCTATTTAGCAGAAAATAGTCAAGGTCAAGAAACCTTTATTGAAATAAAAAATATGTTAGCTAGATTAAAAGAAGAAAATGTAGACTATGGTAGCTTAAGATTAGAATTAGGCAATGTAAAGGAAGAAGACTGGGCAAATAACTGGAAACAATATTTCAAGCCTTTTACAGTAGGTGAAAAATTTGTCATTAAGCCAACATGGGAAACTTATGATGAAGTAACCGAGCGTCATATTCTTGAAATTGATCCAAACTCTTCTTTTGGTACAGGACAACATTATACTACACAACTTTGTATTGAGCAGCTAGAAAATATTGTAAAGCCATCTTGCGAAGTTTTAGATATGGGTTGTGGTAGTGGTATTTTATCTATTGCAGCTTTAATGTTAGGCGCAAATCATGTAACAGCAGTAGATATTGATCAAAACTCTGTAGATATTGCGTGTGAAAACTTTGAGCAAAATAAGATGGACAAAGCACGTTATACAGCATATTGTGGAAATGTTATGGCTGACGAAGTTTTAGAAAATAAAATTGGCCATGAAAAATATGATATTGTTGTAGCTAATATTGTAGCTGATGTTATTATTGGCATGAAACATGAGCTTAGAAGTTTCCTTAAAATAGATGGTAAACTAGTTGCATCTGGTATTATTGGAGATCGTGCAGAGGAAGTAAAAGGTCACTTAGAGGAAGTGGGATTTGAAGTAGAATCAATTACAGAGAAAAATGATTGGGTAGCTATCTTAGCCCATATCAAATAAAGAAAAGGTGAAATATGGCGAAGTTTTTTGTAAACCCAGAGGATGTGTCAAGTGATATCATTATGATTAAGGGCACAGATGTCAATCATATCAAGAATGTCTTAAGATTACCTATAGGAAAAGAAATTTTGATAAACGATAGACAAGGGAATGACTATGAGTGTATAATAAAAGAAATTAATACAGAAATGGTAACGGCCCAAATTATAAATCATATGAATAACCACACAGAACCTGCTGTAGATACTGTTTTGTTTCAGTCTCTTGTAAAAGGAGAAAAAATGGAGTTTGTAATCCAAAAGAGTGTAGAAATTGGTGTTACAAAGATTGTTCCACTTGTAACAAAACGTTGTGTGGTAAAATTAGAATCGGAAAATAAATTGAATAATAAAATTGTACGTTGGCAAAAGATTGCAGAGAGTGCAGCGAAACAAAGTAAAAGAGGTATTGTGCCTGAGGTTACTATGCCGATGACTCTTCAGACTGCTTTAGAGTTTGTCAAAACCCAGTTGGATTGTGGATGTATTCCATATGAAAATGAATCTGCTCATCATATTAAAGAATATTTACAGTCTTTAGATGCCAAGTCCATTGGTATATTTATTGGACCAGAAGGTGGATTCACAGAAGAGGAAGTGGCATTAGCAATAGAATATGGTGTACAATCTATTACTTTAGGAAAACGTATCTTAAGAAGTGAGACGGCAGGGTTAGTTACTTTAGCTAATATCATGTATGAGATGGGAGAGATTTAGATGGAGCAGGTTACATTTTTGGTAGTAGATGATGCTATTTTTATGAGAACGGTACTTAAAAAACTGCTTACTGAAGCAGAGTTCGTTGTTCTAGGTGAAGCAGGTAATGGTTTGCAGGCAATTGAAATGGCAAAAGCATTGCAACCAGATATTGTAACACTTGACATTACTATGCCAGAGATGAATGGTCTTGAAGCTATTGAAAAAATATTAGAAGTAAGTCCAAATTCCAAGATTATTATGTGTTCGGCAATGGGACAACATTCAAAAGTTGTTGAAGCCATTAAAAGGGGAGCAAAAGATTTTATTGTGAAACCTTTTGAAAAAACACGAGTATTACAAGCTATTTATAATGTAATGAATAGATAATAATGAGGGGATTTCCCTCATTTTTTATATATCCAAATTTTGAAAGATACGTCTATACCAATAGGATTGTTCTAAAGGGATAGAGTATCAGAAAAAGGGAGATTCAAATGACAAAAGAAATATATCTAGATAATGCTGCAACAACCAAACCTTATGATGAAGTAGCACGAGTTGTATCAGAGACAATGCTACATACTTATGGAAATCCATCTTCATTGCATAAAAAAGGTATGGACGCAGAAAATATCCTTAAGGAGGCAAGTCAATTTTTTGCACGTCAATTAGGTGCTTTGCCGGAAGAAATTATTTATACATCAGGTGGAACGGAGAGTAATAATACAGCAATTATAGGTGCAGCTATGGCCTATAGAAGACAAGGAAATAAAATTATTACTTCTGCCATTGAACATCCATCTGTAAAAGAAGTATTTCATTATTTAAATGACCAAGGATTTGAAGTAGTAACGCTTGGTGTTAATGAAAAAGGTGAAATTAACTTAGATGAGCTAAGAGAAGCTATTGATGAGCAAACCATTTTAGTTAGTATTATGCATGTCAACAACGAAATTGGAACGATTCAACCTATTGAACGTATTGGACAGCTGATTAAAGAAAAGAATAAAGAAACTATATTTCATGTAGATGCCGTTCAATCATTCGGGAAATTACCTATTCACGTAAAACGTGCAAAAATTGATTTCTTATCTTGTAGTGCCCATAAATTTTATGGACCACGTGGCGTTGGCATTTTATATAAGAATAAAACCGTACGTATGCAAAGTCTTGTATACGGTGGTGGACAGCAAAAGAATATTCGTTCAGGAACAGAAAATGTACCAGGTGTAGCAGGGGCATTAAAAGCTGCTGAGATTACCTTTGCACATCAAAAAGAAATTTTTGAGCATATGAAAGAATGTAAGTGTTATTTAGCAGAGGCAATTCTTAGTGAAATTCCAGATACATGGCTTAATGGGCCACATTTAGAGGAGAGTGCACCATATATTTTAAATATTGGTTTTATGGATGTACGTTCAGAAGTCTTATTACATGTATTAGAAAATGAAGGGATTTATGTATCTTCAGGCTCTGCATGTTCTAGTCATAAGAAGGAAAAAGATGGTGTGCTCATTGCGATTGGGAATGCACCTAAACAATTAGATCATGCCATTCGTTTTTCTTTTGCGCATGATACACAAATTGAAGATTTAAAGAAAGTAGTAGAAGTATTAAAAATGCATGTACCACTACTTAGAAGATATACACCAGGAGGAAGGAAATAGTGAAAAACGTTTTTTTAATTAAATATGGCGAGTTAGCTATTAAAGGTAAAAATAGACATTTATTTGAAAATAAACTTGTAACAAATGTAAAAAGAAACCTAAAAGATTTAGGTGAATTTATTGTTACTAAAGAGCAAGGCCGTATTATGGTTGAGCCAGTAGATAGTGAAGCAATTGATGTTCAGACAGTATTAGATAAATTGGGTCGTATTTTTGGGATTGTAGGAATTGCTTATGGTTTAAAAGAAGAAGAAGTTTCTTTTGAAGCGGTTAAACGTCTTGCGTTAGTACAAATGAAAGAAGTATGTAAAGAAGGTCAGCAAATTACTTTTAAAGTAGATACTAAACGTGCAGATAAACGTTTCCCAATGACTTCTATGGAGGTAAGCTGTGAAATCGGCGGCTACTTATTAGATGAACTTGGAGAACAGGTAAAAGTAGATGTACGTCATCCAGAAGTAACTTTAATGGTTGAATTACGTAACCATACGTATGTATATATCAATACTTATAAGGGTGCGGGTGGTATGCCATATGGTACAAATGGAAAAGCAACTTTACTCTTATCAGGTGGAATCGATAGCCCAGTTGCAGGTTGGATGATTGCTAAACGTGGGGTAGAAGTAGACGCTGTATATTTCCATGCACCACCATATACAAGCGAACGCGCAAAACAAAAGGTAATAGACTTAGCTAAAAAAGTAGCTATGTATACAGGTAAAATGAAACTCCATGTTGTAAACTTTACAGATATTCAACTTAAAATTTATGAGCGTTGCCCACATGAAGAACTGACAATCATTATGAGACGTATTATGATGTACATTGCTGAGGCGATTGCTAAGAAAAATGGTAGTATGTCTCTTATTACAGGGGAAAGTATTGGGCAAGTAGCAAGTCAAACAATGCATAGTTTAGTCGTAACCAATGATGCAGCTACAATGCCAGTCTTTAGACCACTTATTGGTTTTGATAAAGAAGAGATTGTTCAAATCGCTAAGAAGATTGATACATTTGAAACTTCTATCCAACCATTTGAAGATTGCTGTACCATTTTTGTTGCAAAACATCCAGAAACAAAACCAAAACTTGAATATATTAAAAAATCAGAAGCATTATTAGATGATATCATTGAAGAGATGATGCAAAAGGCAATTGATGAAGTAGAAGTTTATGAATGCTAAAAAATAGGAATGATGCAGTGCATCATTCCTATTCTAAAAAAGTAAGATTCAGTTTGACAGATTAGTTTGGATCTATAATAAATTCATTTAGGGCTTGTTTGACAGCTTCTAAGCAGTCATCATTATAAATATCAAGACGTAATGGTGCACTTAAATCTAGGCTAAAAATACCCATAATAGATTTCGCATCAATAATATAACGACCAGATGAAAGATCAAATTCACTATCGTATGTATTAATGGTATTAACAAACTGTTTAACTTTTTCTATAGAATTTAATGTAATATAAATTGACTTCATAATCAACACTCCTTCTAAGTATATGAATTTTCTTGGTTTGAGTATAAAAATCAAGTTAATTGTATCATATAGTTTGAAGGAAAGAATGTCAATAATTTAGAGGTGATAAATTGAGAAAAGTAGCAAGTTATACATTAGGCTGTAAGGTCAATCAATACGACACAGAAGCCGTACTAGAAAAGTTCAAAGAAGTAGGATATGAAATCGTAGACTTCAATGAATACGCCGATGTTTATGTAGTAAATACTTGTACGGTAACACATCTTAGTGACCGTAAATGTAGACAAATGCTACGTAAAACGAAAAAAATTAATCCAGCAAGTACATTAGTAGCTATGGGCTGCTATGCGCAAATTGCAGGGGATAAAATTAGAGAACAGGTTAATGAAATTGATGTTATTGTAGGAACTGACAGACGTAATCAAATTGTTGAACTTGTAGAAGAATATGAACAAGGACAAGAGGAAATCATTAATGTTGTTTCCAATATTATGGATGTACGTGAATTTGAAGAAATGACTATTTCTCATATTGGAGAAAGAACAAGAGTTTATGTAAAAGTTCAAGAAGGTTGTAATAATTATTGTAGCTATTGTATTATTCCATATACAAGAGGACGTATTAGAAGTAGAAAAGAAGACCAAGTATATGATGAAGTGAAAAGACTTGCAGGACTTGGCTTTAAAGAAATTATTTTAACAGGAATCCATGTTTTGGCTTATGGAAAAGATTTAGGGGATACAAATCTTATTAAACTTCTTCAAAGAGTTCATACTATTGATGGAATTGAGCGTATTCGTATGAGTTCTATTGAACCTGTTGTAATTACAGAAGAATTCATTAATGCTTTACGTGACATGCCAAAAGTTTGCCACCATTTCCACTTATCTTTACAAAGTGGTAGTGATAGTGTACTTAAGCGTATGAATCGTAAATATACAACAGAGGAATATGCACAAAGTGTAGAAGCTTTAAGAGAACTTTGGCCAGATGTTGCTTTAACAACAGATATTATTGTAGGATTCCCAGGAGAAACAGATGAAGAATTTGAAGAGACATTAGAGTTTGTAAAACGCGTTAAACTTTCTCAAATTCATATTTTCCCATTCTCACCACGTGAAGGAACACCAGCTGCAAAAATGAAAAATCAAATTGCACCTGAAGTCAAAGAAAAACGTGAAAAAGCACTTGCCGCTGAGGAGCAAGTATTACGCCAGTCATTTATGAATCAATTTATTGGCGAAGAGATGGAAGTGTTATTCGAAAAACATCAATCTGGATTTGTAGCAGGTTATACAAGTAATTATTTACGTGTTCAAGTTGCAGGGGATGAAACATTAGAAAACACAATTGGCAAAGTAAAAATTGAAAAGATGATAGATGAACATACTTTATATGGCAAATTAGTGTAAAAAACAGAGAAATATTTTTTAAAATTATATATAGTTTTGTTACAAATTATGGTATACTTATACTATAAAAGGTTGAGCTATTGGAAGGTGAGCACGATGAATAATATGAATGAGACAATGCAATTTCATTTAGAAGGCGTTGAAAAGGTTTCAACAAGAGAAGTCTTATTGGATGTATATGAAGCACTTGCCGAAAAAGGGTATCATCCAGTAAATCAAATAGTAGGATATATTATGTCCGGAGACCCAACTTATATCACAAGCCATAATGGGGCTAGAAATAAAATTCGTAAGTTAGAGAGAGATGAGATTTTAGAAGAGCTTGTCACTTATTATCTAAAACATTAAGGAGGGCTGTAGGGGATGACTCTACAGCTTTTTTATAGGAGGCCATCGTGCGTATTTTAGGTTTAGATTTTGGAACAAAAACCACAGGAGTTGCTGTTAGTGATCCAATGGGATGGACAGCACAAGGGTTAGAGATTATTAGAAGACAAGAGGATGAGCATTTAAAAGCAACTTTAAATCGTATTGCACAGTTGTGTGAGGAGTATAAGGTTGAAAAGATTGTCCTTGGACTTCCTAAAAATATGAATAATACATTAGGGGAAAGAGGTGAAAAGACTTTACTGTTTAAAGAAAAGTTAGAAGCGAGACTTAGAATCCCAGTTGAGACATGGGATGAAAGATTAAGTACAGTAGCAGCAGAAAATGTTCTTTTAGAGGCAGATATGAGTCGCCAGAAAAGAAAAAATGTGATTGATAAATTAGCTGCAACTATTATTTTGCAAAATTATTTAGATGCAAAGTGCTAGAATGATATACTAGCTTGTAGTATACGATGAGATTAGAACATCAGTATCATACACTATGAGCCTACTAAAGAAGGGAAAATGACATGTCAGAAGCAATTGAAAAAATTCGTTTTATTGATGAAGAAACTAATGAAGAAATTTGGTTTGAAGTCATAGATGAAGTTGTGATTGATCAAACGAAATACATTTTAGTAGTAGATGAAGATGATATATCTACTATTTTAAAGCAAGTTAGCGATGAGGGTGAAGAAGTAGAATACATGCTTGTTGAAGATGAGGATGAGTTTAAAAAAGCTGCAACTGAATTTATGGCAAGTGATGAGTATGATATTGAAGTTTAGTCCTCTAGACCTAGCAAGAAATCTTACAGGAGTGAGGGGCGAATAAAAATGATGAACGCTACTGATTTTAAAGAGAGATTAAAAGAAAAAGGTTGTAAATTAACAATGCAACGTCGTAGTGTATTAGATGTACTGTTAGCACATAGCAATGATCATTTATCAACAGAGGAAATTTATGATAAAGTTAAAGAAAATTTTCCTGAGATTGGACTAGCTACAGTTTATCGTACTGTACAGCTCTTTGAAGAGATGGGCATTGTAGATCGTTTAAATTTTGATGATGGATGTAGTCGGTTTGAACTAGCATCTGAAGATACAGTTCATCATCATCATCATTTAATATGTGAAGAATGTAATAAGGTTTTTGAAGTTGAAGATGATTTATTAGATGAAATTGAAAAAGAAATCGAAAGTAAATATAAGTTTAAAATACATGACCATAATGTAATGTTTTATGGCGTTTGTAAGGATTGTTCAGAATAAAAATATAGATATAAAAATATGGAGGTGTAGCTTTGGTACCCAGAAAAGCTAAAAGTAAACTGCGTATAATACCATTGGGAGGACTAGGCGAGATTGGAAAGAACATGACACTATTCGAATATGAAGATGATATGTTCATTGTGGATTGTGGATTAGCATTTCCAGAAGATGAAATGTTAGGAATCGACTTAGTTATTCCTGATATTACGTACGTATTAAAAAATATTCAGAAGGTAAGAGGGATCGTACTAACACATGGTCATGAAGATCATATTGGTGGATTACCATATATCTTGCAAGAGTTAAATGTACCTCTTTATGCGACCAAACTCACTATGGGGTTAGTTGAAAATAAACTAAAAGAGCATAATTTATTAAGAACCACAGAACGTATTGTTGTGGCGCAAGGTGAGACAATTAAACTTGGTAATAACTTTAAAGTAGAGTTTATTCGTTCAAATCATAGTATTGCAGATGCAGTGATGCTATCTATTTGGACGCCACTTGGAATAGTGGTTCACACAGGGGACTTTAAAGTGGATTACACACCAATAAGTGGTGCACCACTTGATTTACATCGTTTAGCAGAGATTGGTAAGAAACGTGTACTTGCCCTTATGGCAGACAGTACAAATGTAGAGAGACCGGGATATACACAGTCTGAAAAAATCGTGGGACAGAAATTTGAGGATGTATTTACTGCAAATCAAGATAAACGTATTATGGTTGCAACTTTTGCATCTAATATTGACCGTGTGCAACAAATTATCAATGCAGCCCATAAGTATAAACGTAAAGTAGCTGTTATTGGGCGTAGTATGGTGAATGTTGTAAAAACAGCTAGTGAATTAGGTTATCTTGCGATTCCAGAAAATACACTCATTGAAATTAATGATGTAAAAAGATATCGTGATGATCAGATTGTCCTTATTATGACAGGAAGCCAAGGAGAGCCTATGGCTGCATTATCAAGAATGGCAACTTCAGATCATAAACAGATTGAGATTAAGCCTGGTGATGTTATTATTTTAAGTTCAACACCTATCCCAGGTAATGAAAAAACAGTTTCTAGAGTGGTTAACGAATTATGTAAAAAAGGGGCAAAAGTAATTCGTGAAGATACTCACGTATCAGGTCATGCTGCTCAAGAAGAACTTAAACTCATTCACACATTGGTAAGACCAAAATACTTTATTCCAGTTCATGGTGAGTATCGTCATTTACAAAAACATGCGGAACTTGCTATGGAACTTGGAATGAAACGCAATAATATTGTTATTGCTTCAATCGGTGAAGTGATTGAGCTTGCTTCAGATCATATTAAGACAGCTGGAAATGTACCATCTGGTCAGGTGCTAGTAGATGGACTTGGTGTTGGGGATGTTGGTAATATTGTTCTAAGAGATCGTAAACACTTATCTCAAGATGGTCTATTAATCGTAGTGATGACATTAGAAAAAGAATCAGGTATTGTGGTAGCAGGACCAGATATTATTTCTCGTGGTTTCGTCTATGTAAGAGAAGCGGAAAATCTGATGGATGAAGCAAAAGCAGTTGTTAGAAGAGCATTAGATCGTTGTGAAGATAAACACATTGTAGAATGGTCACAAATCAAAACAATTGTTAAAGATGACTTACGTGAATTCGTATGGCAAAAAACAAAACGTAGTCCAATGATTTTACCAATTATTATGGAAGTTTAATTGTAGAAAAAAGGAACTAACCTAAAGATAGGTTAGTTCCTTTTTGATTAAAAGCAATATTAGAATAACGATTATAAGCTGTCAATTTTTCTTTTGAAGTTCCTTACAAAGCTTTTTTAGTGCTTTTTTCTCTATACGGGATACATAAGAGCGAGAGATCCCCATTAATTGTGCTATTTCACGTTGTGTCATTTCTTCTTGGTTATTTAGTCCATAGCGTAAGAGTAGAATTTCCTTCTCACGAGGCTTTAAAATATTGCGTATATGTTGATATAACTTTTTTACTTCCATTTCTAAGTCCACTTGATCAAAAATCGTATCATTTTCTGTACATAATATATCCAAAAGGCTAATCTCATTACCTTCAGGATCCATACCAATAGGTGCCTGAAGAGAGGTCTCATAACGTTGCTTACGACCTGCACGGATGCTCATAAGGATTTCATTTTCAATACAGCGTGCTGCATAAGTAGCAAGCCTTGTGCATTTATTGGGATCAAAGGAAGTTATACCTTTAATAAGACCTATTGTACCAATAGAGATAAGATCATCCATATCTGAATTTGCTGAATTATATTTTTTGACAATATGTGCAACCAGCCTAAGATTGCGTTCAATTAATATATTTTTAGCGGTTTCATCACCTAACTGATAGCGTTCTAAATAATATTTTTCTTCTTCAATAGATAAAGGTTGAGGAAAAGAAGAGATACTACTAAAATAGGAAAAGCAGAATATTGGGAGCATAGTATTGCGCACCTCCTAAGAAAAAGGGCTCATAATTAGTGTATGAGAGTGTGTATTATTTGGTGCGTGTACTATGATGAGTTAATTTTGATGTAAATATTTTATTGCACATTAACAGGATAATGGGTACATACATACAATGGAGTACAGGTATTCAATATAAAAGATAGATAGGGGGGAAGTAGTCAGATGACTTATACGAGAATACAATTCATTGCGAAAGTAGCACCCATGGCTCAGGAAGATGCAAAGGAATCAAGAATCTTAGCTTCTCTTACAATTGCGCAGGCTATTTTAGAAAGTGGAGATGGAAATAGTAGTCTAACTAGAGAGGGGAATGCCTTATTTGGTATTAAAGCGAATAAAAGCTGGAGAGGTAGAGTATGGACTGGATCAATAATAGAGTACTATGATGGCATGAGGACTGATATTACAGCCGGTTTTAGAGCTTATGATACTTGGCAAGAGAGCATTAAAGATCATTCAGCATTTCTTATTAAATCAAGGCGATATCAAGAAGTAGTAGGTGAAAAGGATTATAAAAAAGCATGCCGAGCTATTCAAGCTGCTGGTTATGCCACAGATCCTGAATATGCTAATAAGCTAATGGCATTGATAGAAAGGAATCAGCTTACAAAGTATGATATAGAAGACTTAACAAACACAGTAGATGAAAAATTATATGAGGCAGTAAGTAAGATTATAAAGTTTGGCATTGAGTTAGATTTTAACAGTTGGAAGAGAAGAGACTTAATTAAACTATCCAATGTACCATTCCTGCTTAACAAGTTAGGTGGAATAGATAAGCTTGTACAAGATGGGATTATTAGTCAACGTGTGATTTGGGATAAAGAAACATATACAGTTAATAATGTTCGGAGTCTTTTAATTAAATATGCAGCAAGATTATAGATAGAGTTTAGGCTCTATCTATAATCTTGCTGCTGATGTTGGGTATAGGTTAAATATAACATAGCTCAAATAGGTAAACTAGAAAATTAGGTATAGTGGACAAAGGCACCTTCATATAGTAAAACTAAGATTAAGCTTGAGAAGGTGAGGGCATGTTATTTAAAAAGAATAAAATAGAGAAGAAAAGCTACGATAAGACAGTGTTTAAACCTGTTCTTAAGTCCAATTTATATAATCAAGAGAAGGTTATTGGATTTAAGGAAATTAAAACAGGAAAATTTCATGAAGAAATGCTTATAACAAGCCCAAATGATTTAAAAAATTTTATGACAACATATAACTTAACAGAGGATGAGATTTCTAAAGAGTGGTAACGTAATAAGATAAATGCTTCATAGGATATACTAATACTTATATAAATCAAAATTGTACTTTATGTAAAAGAAGAAGGAGTCGATGAAAAGTTTAAAACAATTCATTGACTCCTTCTTCTGTATACTTAATTAAGCTAAAGTTTGCATCATATGTTTATTCAGAAAGTTTTGTTGGATCAAATCTTCTAAGAATAGATGGAACAGGTACTTTTTGCTCACATTTAAAACGTACAATTTGTTTTGGATGTGGCGCAGATTCAATGCTATTACCTTCTTCATCAAACATTTGGTCAATATGAACAGGAATAAATTCACCTTGTGGTACTAGGATTTCTAAGTCATTTCCTACTGAGAATTTACGACGTTGTTCTATTGTCACCATTTGAGTTTCTTCGTCATAGGCTTTAACAACGCCAGAGAAGTCATAATTGCGTACATATGAGTTATGTCCATAGGTTTGATCTTTTTCTGTTGGTTTGTGTTCATAGAAACCTGTTGTAAATTCGCGATGACTTGCTTTACTTACTTCTTCAAGGAAGTAGCCTTTTTTGGCTTCAAATTCAGCTGGATCTCTAAAATAAGTATCAATCGCTTCACGATAAGCTTTAACAACAGTTGCTACATATAAAGGTGTTTTCATACGACCTTCAATTTTAAAGCTGTAGATTCCTGCTTCAATAAGCTGTGGAATATATTCAATCATGCATAAATCACGAGAGTTATAGATATAAGTACCACGTTCATCTTCTTCAATAGGCATATATTCACCTGGTCTTGTTTCTTCTACAACTTTGTATTTCCAGCGACATGGTTGAGAACATTCACCATGGTTGGCATCACGTTGGGTAAGGTAGTTACTCATTAAGCAACGCCCAGAATAAGCCATACACATAGCACCATGAACGAAAGATTCTAAATCTACATCTTCAGGAAGATTATCGTGCATTGCTTTTACTTCTTCAAATGAAAGTTCACGAGCAGTTACAATACGTTTTGCACCTTGTTTTACCCAGAAGAGAGCAGTGTGGTAGTTTGTATTATTTGCTTGTGTTGAGATGTGTACTTCCATATTTGGAACAGTTTCACGTACTAAGCTAAATACACCAGGATCAGCTACGATTAATGCATCCACCCCAATAGATTCAAGATATAAGAAGTATTCTTTCATACCTTCAAAGTCTTGGTGATGAGCAAAGATGTTACATGTCACATAAACTTCTACACCATGTGCATGGGCAAACTCAATACCTTCTTTCATTTCTTCGTCAGTAAAGTTTTTTGCCTTAGCACGAAGACCATATTTATTACCGCCAATATAAACGGCATCTGCACCATAGAGTACAGCTACTTTTAAATTTTCTAAACTACCTGCTGGCGCAAGAAGTTCTACTTTTTTACGCATTTTTTGTTCCTCCAATTTTATAACTTAAAGCAATACCATCACCTACAGGCATAACGCTAGAGATGAGTTCGTCTGAGTGCATAATTGTCCATAAGAAATCTCTTAACCTTGAATGGGTTGTTCTTTGTCTACGATCAATCAAATAACGTGATTTAGCCACACTTCCTTTATGAAGTACATTATCTGTAATAAGTAATCCACCTGGTTTAAGAACACGAATACACTCTGGTAAGAAGTTGATGTATTGTCCTTTAGCACAATCCATAAAGACAACATCAAAGTGTTCATCAGGAAGGGTACGGAGTGTATCTGCTGCATCACCTTCAATAATTTCAATAGTATCCTCTAACTGGGCTCTTTTAATATTTTCTCTTGCTTTTCCTAACATATAAGGAAAACGTTCAAGAGTTGTAATTTTGCCACCTTCTTGTAAGTAACCGCTCATTAAAATAGATGAATAACCTACCGCTGTTCCAATTTCCAGTATTGTACTAGGCTTAATTAATGAGAGTTGGACACCCATGAAATCTGCAACTTCTGGTCTAATAATAGGCCATGTCTCAGTTTCCATCGCAATTTGAGTTTCAATTTCAGCCAAAACAGGCGAGCTAGGAGCAGTATGCAATGCTCTTAAATATTCAATAATATAGCTATAACTAATTTCACTCATAAATAGACCCTTTCTAAAATAGTCTCTTATGACAATATAAAGGAAAATACTACTTTATTCAAGTGGTATTTGTAAACTTGCATAAAAATGGTGCTACATTTTGTAGCACCATTTCGTTTACTCAGTAAAATTAATATCATTTGACTGTCTGTATTTGTTTTTAGCAGTAGCATGCTCTTCATTTGTACTTGTAAAGCAATGTGTACCAGACTGAGCATCTTGAAGGACAAAGAAGTAGTAGTCATGTTCGCTTGGTAATAAAGCTGCCTTTAAACAAGCTTCACCCGGATTACAAATGGGCCCAATAGGAAGTCCATCATATATATAGGTATTATAAGGGCTATCTTCGTTTAAATCATTTAAACTAAGCGATGCTTTTCTTTTATTAAGAGAGTATTGAACAGTAGAGCACATTTGAAGTTTCATATGGGCATCTAAACGGTTCCAAATAACACCTGAAATAATAGGACGTTCTTCCTCTAGTCTTGCTTCCTGTTCGATAATAGAAGCAATGGTAAGAAGTTCATGAATAGAATATTGAGAAGAGCGTACGTAGGTTGTGTACCGAGAAAGAATTTCTTCAAAACGATTAAGCATCATAACAATAATTTCTTCAGAGGTAATGCCTTTATAGACAATATATGTATCTGGGAAGAGATAACCTTCCAAAGCATATTTGTAGTCATCATGGAAGGGGACATCTTTTAAAAAACTATATTCTCTGCTATAATTACGATTTTTGATAGCATTTAAAAAATCTGTTTTTGTTACAATACTTTTTTCTTCTAAGACTTCACCAATTTGTTCAATTGTGTATCCCTCAGGAATGGTAAATTTAATGGTTTGATCTTCAATTGAAATATCTGTCGTGAGTAAATCAAGAATTTTACCTGTAGACATATTACTACTAATCGAATAGTCACCTGGAATGAAACCCTTTGTAATATTATCTAATTTTGCTTCTAGGATAAAGTAATCTTTATTGGTGATACAACCTTCATTATATAAGGCAGTGGCAATATCATCGAGAGTTGTATCTGGAGTAATGCTTAAAGTCATTTTAGATACATCTGTACTCTTAACACGTTGTGCTTCTGAAATAATAATATTCTGAGTATAAGTATAAGCTTTGTGTGTAAAATGCCCTACGAGCCATATACCTATACCTATTAAACAACCACTAAATAGGGCGCTTAGTGTAATTCTAGCAATACGTCTATTTTTGGACATAGCCTTCTCCTTAAAATTTTAGTGTATAGATTATTCTATAAAAATTATAACTTTTAGATATAAATAATTCAAGACTCTAGAATAACTCTAGAGCCTAAGTTGCCGGTGTATGCATAGATTATGTTTAACATTAATCATTTTAAGATAGGTAGTTCTTGAATCTATGCTTCTTAAATCCTCATATTTTGACCACACTAAAGCGAATGGCATGATATCATTTTGAATAATGGTTCCCTTAATCTTGAATATAATCTATGTACTGATAAAATGATAACATATTTAAGCAAAAAATTTTATATGAATGTTATAAAATAGTTAATAAAAAACGAAGAAGTACTGCTGAAAGTACATCTTCGTTTGTATTTAGTACTGAAGTATGACAGGTTGAATTTGCTGACCAGATAATGCCAGATTTAGAGTCTCTTCGATTTTTGAGAAATCAGCTACAAGTGAATAAGGTTTTTGAATGGGGTCATCTTGCCCAAGTGGCACAAAAAATACATTTTTCTTATTCAGTAGCCCACCAATATTTTTAAGACTTGCACCAAGACCATCATTGGTAGCAAGACATATGACAATAGGTTTACCATTTCGCATAAGTGATTTTGCAGCTAGAATGACTGGGGTGTCAGTAATTCCATTATTAAGTTTGGCAAGTGTATTACCTGTACAAGGTGCAATAAGCAATCCATCAATCATATTTTTAGGGCCAAGGGGTTCAGCTGATAAAATTGTATGAATAATTTCTTTGCCGGTAATACTTTCAATACGTGAAATAATGGTGTGTGCATCTCCAAATCTAGTAGACGTTTCATAGGCATTACAAGACATAATAGGTGTTACATTAACGCCTAAAGCAACAAGTGCTTCAATTGTTTTGATTGCTTTTGAAAAGGTACAAAAGGAACCACATAATGCCACGCCTAAGTTAAGATTTGCTAGGTTTTTCATAGTATTGCCCCCTGATTACGTAAAGTGAGTAAAAGACATTGATAGAGAATATCAGCGGCAGTTTTAGGTGCGACTATTCCAGGAAGGCTAGGTGCTGGTATATATGAGATGCCTTTTTCTTGGCAATAATCAATGTCGATACCACCTGGAGCAGAAGCAAGTTCAATATAAACTACCTCGGGGTTGAATAAATCAATATAGGTATTATCTAGAAGTTTGATAGGAATCGTATTAAAGATAAAGTCAAACTCATTCAAGTAGGATTTCAGCTCATAAAGCGGAATAGGTTTATATCCGTAAGTGCTAATAAAAGCTAAATCTTTTGTTGAGCGTGCCTCAACAGATACATCTGCGCCTAAAGCCAAAAGTTTTTGAGCTAGAATCTTACCACATCGACCAAAACCTAGTACTAGGCATTTGCTATTATGCAAGGTGATTTCACTGTTTTGCATAGCATACTGAATTGCCCCCTCTGCCGTAGGAATGGCATTTAGAATGGCAATTTCATCCATTTTCATAATATCACAGTAAGCAATATGGTGCTGTTCAAAGAGCTTACACATTTGAGAGCTGAGTACACTTCCTAATACATAGCTATGAGTAGCTGCTAAGAAAAACTGTTCAACAGAAACATAGGAGTTACACATTGGTGTAAAAATACATTTCCCATCCTTTGAAAAAGGGATAGGACCTATAATAAAGGGATAATGTTTAAGTTCACTAATAGAGGAACATATGGTAACCTCATCTGGAATATCAGGATGACAAAGGCCATAAACAGCCACATCAAAATTTTTGCTTGATAGTATTTGGGCGAGCCTTACAAAACGCAAATCTCCTCCCACAATAGCAACTTTCAGTTTATTCATGATTTATTCCTCCAGCTGATAATAATGTCTATAATATAAAGTATGTAAAGACTAGGGGTATGGTGCTTGTATAGTGGTACATTAAGGCAAAATAGACAATCATCTGTAGAATGTATAAAATAAAAGGGAGTTATTTAAAGTAAAAAGAAAAGTAGGAAGAATGGAGTAGATAAATGATTAAAATTGGCGTTATATCTGATACTCATGGTTTGCTGCGTGATGAAGTAATAGCTACGCTACAGGACTGTAAGCTGATTTTACATGCAGGAGATATCAATCAGCCTGAGATTGTAGAAAGACTGAGGGAAATTGCTCCACTATATGTAGTAAGAGGAAATAATGATAAGGGAGATTGGGCCAATGAAATACCAATCTCTTTAGAATTTGAGATAGAAGGTTATAGATTTTATATGGCCCACCAAAAAAAGGATGTGCCTAAGGAGTATGCCCATTGGGACTTCATTATTATTGGACACTCACATAAGTATTCAGAGGAAAAACAAGAAGGTACGATTTTGCTCAATCCAGGAAGTTGTGGTAAAAGACGTTTTGGACTAGAAATATCTATGGCAGTCCTTGAAATAAATCGTCAGCATATAGATATCCAAAAAATAGTGCTTTTATAAAGGGATTATTATAAGAAATTTTTAATAGAAGAATATAAAAAGCTTGCCGACTAAGCTAGGGCAAGATACAATAATAAAAAATAAAGCTAGGAAGGACATCTTATGAAAGCATTTTACAAAGCAATTGAAGATAAAATTAAAGCATCTGGATACACAGGATTTATTAGTGGAGAAAATATTTATGATGACATTTGTGAAGAAATAGAAGATAAAGAAAATGGAAGTTATATTTTTATGTGTAAACAGGAAGATGATACTTACTATGAATATAAGATTGATGTGATGGATGATTCTTTTAACTTAGCATATATGATTATTCATACAGGAGAAAAAGATTGGCACATTACCTTTGACAACTAAATGTTATTTTTGAAATAAATAAAAAATACGCCATCTGGTATAAGAGTAGATGGCGTATTTTTTATTTATTTATAATTTGAGAGATATTTTTAAGTACAATGGAGATGGTACCATTAGGCTCATTAATAATTTCAATAAAATCTGGGTCTTTAAAAAGATGAGTAGGAAGCTTTACTTCAACACCGGTATCTGTTTTAAGTTTTTGAAAGTTAAATTTATTACCAATTTTAGGATCGGTTACTTCTAGCTTAGCTTCTTTAATACCAAATTCTTCGATGTGTTGCATGCAACTATCAAAAACGTCCTTATCTTCACCGAATGTTTGTTCTAAGATTTCTTGAACAGGAATGGTTTGCGTTCTTGCAATACTTTCAGAAATATTATTTTTTAATTCTGTCATAGCATTAATAGGATTATCATAATGCTCTTCAATGACTTTAGAAGCTACTTTTTCAATGGCTTTTACTGTTTCTTTAACAGAGAGAGCAGGCTCTAAATCAAACATTAATGAGAGATATTTACCTTTTGAATTATCTAATAAAGAAACGTGTAAACTATCTAGACAAATAATTAAGCCTTCATCTACTTGTTTACTTCCACCTGGGAAAATACCTGTGTTTTTAATAATACGTGTGACAACAGTACCATCAACTTGCTCTACAAAGTGGGTATATTCCTCTTTATAGTTTAATTTTAAAATACCGAAGTAATTTTGCCCGTCCATTATAAAAGAAGTAAAAACAAGATCTCCATTAGGAATATTTTCATATTCTACCATATAACGATAGAAGGTGTTGGTAATTTCACTAGTAAGGTGCATAAAAACCTCTTCTGTAAGTGGTCCCTCCAGCATAGAAGGAAGAGGTGCATCTGCCTTAAAAATAGCTTCACAACTAGAAGTACTTTCAAAGACCTTAATTAAATGACGTGTAATAAAGCTTTCTGTCTCATCATTTAAAATTAATAAATCTGTAGATAAAAGTGGCATTCCAATGCTTTGGTCTAACACGTGAATGACTGTGTGTTTAAATGTAATACTCATGAATCATCATCCTTTATATTTGTAAATCTGATTTCCTATGCTATAATACTAAAGATTATCATATCACAGACTGATGGAGGGAGACAAATGGAAATTTACAAACCAACTGGTGTATGTGCATCGGAGATTCATTTTGAAGTAAAAGAGGGATTTGTTCAAGAAGTAGCCTTTGTAAGGGGCTGTCCAGGAAATGCACTGGGTGTTGCTGCTTTAGTAAAAGGGCTTAGTGTGGAAGAGGCTGTTTCTAAATTAAAGGGAATTGATTGTAGAGGTAAGGGAACATCTTGCCCAGATCAACTTGCAAGAGCTTTAGAAGTTTATATGGGAAAATAACTAATTACTGGCACAACTTCTAGTTTGAAGGAATATTTATTATATAGAAGTAAAAAACTTATTTTGAAAGGACATCATGAAATGCGCATCATTGTTCAAAAATTTGGTGGAACATCCGTTGCTACTCCAGAAAGTAGAAAGCAAGTTGTTCAAAAGATAAAAAAAGCAATAGCAGATGGATATAAACCAGTTGTTGTTGTATCAGCAATTGGTAGAAAAGGTGCACCTTATGCAACAGATACTTTGATTGATTTTGTAAACAATCATGCTGGAGAAATGACACCACATTCTTATGACTTATTATTATCTTGTGGAGAGATTATTTCTGCAGTTATTATGACAACTTTACTTGCACAAGATGGTATTGTGGCCAAAGCGTTTACAGGAGGGCAAGCAGGTATTATAACAGATGCTTACCATCAAAAAGCAGATTTACTTTCTGCTAGACCTGAAGCACTTTTAGCAACATTAGAAGAAGGTATGATTCCAGTTGTTGCAGGATTTCAGGGTATGACATTAGATGGCGAAATTACCACATTAGGTAGAGGTGGAAGTGATACTTCAGCAGCCATGTTAGGGGCTAGTGTGAAGGCAGAACGTATCGAAATCTTCACAGATGTAGATGGTATTATGACTGCGGATCCAAATGTTTGTGAAAAAGCTAAAATTATACCAGCTATTAGTTATATGGAAGTTTTCCAAATGGCAGATAGTGGTGCAAAAGTTATTCATCCAAGAGCTGTAGAATATGCTATGAGAGCTAATATTCCACTTGTGATTAAGAATACCTTCTCAGATGAACCAGGAACTTATATTTTATCAAATGTAGAAAATCTGGTTGATAAAGATAAACATCAAAAAGTGATTACAAGTGTAGCACATCGTTATCACCGTACGCAATTTACCATTCATGAACCATATGGTAAGGGAGAAAATCTATTAAGTGCTATTGCAGATGCTGGAATTAGTATTGATCTTATTAATATATTTCCTCATGAGGCCCTTTTTACAGTAGATGAAGTAGATGAAAAAGCGCTATGTCAATTACTAACAAGTAAAGGTTATAAGTATGAAATCGTACCAAATTGTGCAAAGGTAACAGTTATTGGTGAACGTATGACTGGTGTACCAGGGGTTATGGCACGTATTGTTTATGCACTTAATAAAGAGCATATTGAAATCTACCAGACAGCGGATTCTCTTACGACCATTGCCTGTTTAATTGAAGAAAAATATGTGTCTAAAGCAATTGGTGCCTTACATGACGAATTTCGTTTGTAACTTCAGACACCAAACAATTCTATAGAAAAATTTATAAATGAGGTATGAATCCTTTTATCTTTTTACATACTAAACATGAAATCGTAGAGAGGAGTAAAAAGATGAAAGAGCAAAACATACCTCATGTTTTTTTGAATAAATCCGAAAATCCACCCTCAGCTGTACCACCTTCTACACCCCCTCAATCTCCACCTCTTAATGAAGCAGATGTAACGAATAATATTAAGGAATTTGGACAGCTTTCTACGCCAGGAAAAGACGTACAAAGTTGCATTCATTGTCTTACAATAATTGGTCAAGTAGAGGGGCATATGAGTTTGCCACCTCAAAATAAAACGACTAAGTATGAACATTTAATTCCACAAATCGTTGGGATTTGTGAAGATCCTAAAATTAAAGGTGTGCTTATTATACTCAATACTGTAGGTGGGGATGTAGAAGCAGGTCTTGCTTTAGCAGAACTTATTGCTTCTATTAACAAACCAACAGTATCTTTAGTATTAGGAGGTGCACATTCTATTGGTATACCTATTTCAGTGTCTAGTGACTATTCATTTATTACACAAACTGCTAGTATGACGATTCATCCTGTACGTATGAATGGTACAGTCATTGGCGTATCACAAGCATTTGAGTTTTTTGATCAAATGCAAGAACGTATTATAGAGTTTGTGGAAAGTCATTCCAAGATATCAAGTGACCGCTTTAGGGAGCTTATGCTTGCGACAGGTAAATTAGCCATGGATGTGGGTACCGTTTTAGTAGGTCAACAAGCGGTTGAAGAAAAGATTATTGATGAAGTGGGTGGATTAAAAGCTGCAATGGATAAATTACATGAACTAATAGGCAATGACGAACAGAAGGAAGTAGGCAATCAGATATGATGTATTCAATTGCACCCATATATGGATTAGAACTTCCTGTAGAATATACTCAGTTAGAATATATGGGCTACGAGGTATTAGCATGTAAGACAGAAGCGGGTTATGTTTTAGAACGTGTCTATTCAACTAATCCTCAAGATTTTTTAAAACCAGAATTGCAGCCGGGTAAATTACTTGAAAATGCCCTTATCAAACAGAGTGGTCAATGATATAATAATAGATGTATGTATAAAAACATACATCTATTTTCAATTTTAGGTGATTATTTAACACCAATAAATAACCTAGAATATGAAGATAAAGAGATAAATAAAGGGGTTAATTTACAAATGAATAAAGGAGAAGGAAAAAGAAAAAGCACTAAAAGAAAAGCAAAGAATACAAGTACTAAAAAACGTTCCGAACCTTTGTCACCATCTGTATCAAAAGAAATTGTCGGTTTAGCCATGATTGGTATAGGATTACTTGTTATAATAGGAATCTTTTCTACTAAATCAGGATTATTTGGACAATTTTTAAGAAGTATTTTTATTGGAGGCTTTGGAATAGGAGGATATATCATACCTGTAGGTGCCATGGTACTAGGTATATTTTATATGCAAGGACGTTTAGACAAGCTTTTCAGATTACTAGTGTATGGTGGGGAATTTACGATTATGTTAATGGTATTTTTCCATTTATTAAGCTATGGGGATGATACAAGCATCTCATTAGGCAGCTTAACGTATGTAGCTGAAGCGAGCTGGCAAAATGGTGGGTATGTTGGTGCGCTGATTGGATATGGACTTTTAAAACTAATAGGAATTTATGGTACTTATATTTTACTTGGGATTTTATATGGTATTTGGATTCTTTTAGTGACACAATTCCCTATTTTTTCATGGCTCCATGAAAAATTTGGAGATGTCATGAGCCAAATGAAGGCAAGATATGCAGAAGCTAAGAAGGTACAACATTTAGCAAAAAAGACATCTCCTAAAAGAGAAAAGACCAACATGATTAAACAAGAAGTCTCAGAGGTGGATTTTGTCTCAATAGAGCAAGATGAGACTGTACCTTTAGAATTGATGAGCCCAATTCAAGAAGAGGAAGAAGTAAACATACCATTCTTTGATGGGACAAGTTATAAAGAGGAAAGGACGATAGCTCAGTTAAATACCAATGAAGAGGATGATATAACACATACGAGTCATCCGCCAACTAAAAAGTTGACGCACGAGGAAGTGGTTCAGTCGGCACCTAAGATTCTAGATACTACAATGGAGCAAGTTCCAGTTTATCATATTCCACCTGTTTCACTTCTAAAAAAGGTAGTGATGCAGCAAGATAAAGAAGCTTCTAAGAAGTCTTTAACTAATGCACGTAAGTTAGAAGAAACATTAGCAAGTTTTGGTGTAGAAGCAAAGGTCACACAGATACATAGAGGACCTTCTGTAACACGTTATGAGTTACAACCAAAACAAGGCGTAAAGGTAAGTAAGATTGTGAACCTTGCAGACGATATTGCTCTAAACTTAGCAGCACCGAATATTCGTATTGAGGCACCTATTCCAGGTAAAGCAGCCGTTGGTATTGAGGTGGCTAATGCAACAAGTGAAATTGTGTATCTAAGAGATGTAATCGACACAGATCGTTTCTTAGCATTTCCTTCTAAATTAGCTTTTGCACTAGGAAAAGATATTGCAGGAAAGCCTATTATAGCTGATATTGGTAAAATGCCTCATATGCTCATTGCTGGAGCTACAGGCTCCGGGAAAAGTGTTTGTATTAACACATTAATTACAAGTATTATTTATAAAGCTTCCCCACAAGAAGTACGACTCATTATGATTGATCCTAAAGTGGTTGAGTTAAGTGTGTATAACGGAATTCCACATTTGCTTATTCCAGTTGTAACAGACCCTAAGAAAGCAGCAGGGGCCTTATTCTGGGCAGTTAATGAGATGACCAGACGTTATAATCTGTTTGCAGAAAATAATGTAAGGGATATGAAGGGATATAATGAGAAGCAAGTCGATGAGCAGCAAAGATTGCCGCAGATTGTTATTATTATTGATGAGTTAGCAGATTTAATGATGACCGGTGCTAAAGAAGTAGAAGATGCTATTTGTAGGTTAGCACAGATGGCCAGAGCGGCAGGCATTCACTTAGTCATTGCAACACAACGTCCATCAGTTGATGTCATTACAGGTGTTATTAAAGCGAATATTCCATCAAGACTTGCTTTTGCGGTATCTTCAGGAACTGATTCTCGTACCATTTTAGATATGGTTGGTGCAGAGAAGCTTTTAGGAAAAGGAGATATGCTATTCTATCCAGTAGGTGAATCTAAACCAATTCGTATTCAAGGTGCATTTATTTCAGATGCTGAAGTTGAAAGTATTGTTAATACCATTAAAACAGACCGCACAGACTATGAAGAGTCTGTTATGGAAAGTATGGAAAATGCTGCATCACCAGTGCAGTTAGATGCAGATAATGAAACAGATGAGTTATTAGAAAAGGCAGTTGCTTTTGCAGCAGATAAAGAAAAACTTTCAATTTCTATGTTACAACGTTATTTTAGAATTGGTTTTAATCGTGCAGCAAGATTAATGGATGCACTAGAAGCTAGAGGAATCGTAGGACCAGATGAAGGAAGTAAACCTAGAAGGGTCTTATAAATATTGAATAAAAGGAGTTTAATATGAAGACAGATATTCAAATTGCTCAAGAAGCACTGATGATTCCAATTACGGAAGTTGCAGAAAGAGCGGGTATTAATGCAGATGATTTAGAGCTTTATGGAAAATATAAAGCAAAGCTTTCTTATGAACTCATTGAAAAAGTCAAAGACAAGCCAAATGGTAAGCTTGTACTAGTGACAGCAACGAATCCAACACCAGCAGGTGAAGGTAAAACAACTGTAACAGTGGGGCTGGGTCAGGCGTTATGTGGATTAGGTAAGAATACGATTATTGCACTTAGAGAACCTTCTTTAGGGCCATGTATGGGTATTAAAGGAGGTGCAGCTGGTGGTGGTTATGCACAAGTTGTACCAATGGAAGACATCAATCTTCACTTTACAGGAGATATTCATGCCATCGGCGCAGCAAATAATTTACTTGCAGCTATGCTAGATAATCATATTCATCAAGGTAATGATTTAGATATTGATGTACGTACTATTACTTGGAAACGTTGTGTGGATATGAATGACCGTGCTTTAAGAGAGATTGTAGTAGGTCTTGGTGGTTCTTTAAATGGCGTACCTAGACAAGATGGTTTTATGATTACGGTAGCATCTGAGATTATGGCCATCTTATGTTTAGCAACAAGTCTTGAAGATCTAAAACAAAAAATTAGCCAAATTATTGTGGCATATAATACAAAAGGTGAACCTGTAACAGCAGGAGACCTTAATGCACAAGGGGCTATGACAACTTTATTAAAGGATGCGATTAAACCAAACCTTGTTCAAACATTAGAAAATACACCTGTTATTATGCATGGTGGACCATTTGCTAATATTGCACATGGATGTAATAGTGTAATTGCTACAGATTTAGCTTTAAAATTAGGAGACATTGTTATTACAGAAGCAGGCTTTGGTGCAGATTTAGGTGCAGAAAAGTTCTTTGATATTAAATGTCGTAAAGCTGGATTGAAGCCAGATGCTGTTGTTTTAGTAACAACCATTCGTGCACTTAAATACAACGGTGGTGTAGCCAAAGCCAATCTACAAGCAGAGAATTTAGAAGCACTTAAAGCAGGAATTTGTAATCTTGAAAAACATATTGAAAATGTACAGACCTTTGGTGTGCCAGTGGTGGTAACATTAAATGCTTTTGTAAGTGATACACAAGCGGAATTAGACTTTGTCAAAACAGTATGTGAAGAAAAAGGTTGCCGTTTTGCAGTAGCCAATGTTTGGGCTGAAGGTGGCAAAGGTGGACAAGGTTTGGCACAGGAAGTTTTATCTGTTTTAGAGGAAGAAGAAAGTCGCTTTGCACCACTTTACGCAGATGATTTAAGTACAGAAGAAAAAATTAGAAAAATTGCAACCACAATTTATGGTGCTAATGATGTGATTTTTGAACCAAATGCACTTAAAGAACTTGCTAAAATTAAGGCACTTGGTTTAGAATATTTACCAGTATGTATGGCTAAAAATCAGTATTCATTTTCTGATGATGCAAGTAGCCTTGGAAGACCACAGGGCTTTACAACCACTATAAGAGAAATTAGAATATCAGCAGGAGCTGGTTTTATCGTTGCCTTAACAGGTAATGTGATGACTATGCCAGGTTTACCTAAAAAACCAGCAGCAGAAGCCATTGATATTAACAATCAAGGTGTTGTAACAGGATTATTCTAATAAAATTATACCCCTCACCTAACCAAGGTGAGGGATTTTAAAAGATAAGGGGAAGAAAGATGGTACAAATTATTGATGGTAAATTAATTTCAGCTCAAATTAAAGATGAACTTAAGCAAGAAGTTGTAGCATTAAAGGAAAAAGGTATTTTCCCAGGATTAGCAGTGGTATTAGTAGGAGATAATAGTGCTTCACAAGTTTACGTACGTAATAAAAAAACAGCATGTGAATATGTGGGTATTAAATCATTTAGCTATGAATTACCAGAAGAAACTTCAGAAGAAGCCCTTCTTGAACTTATCGATACACTTAATCAAGATGAAAAAGTACATGGGATTTTAGTACAACTTCCACTACCAAAACATATTGATGAAAATAAAGTGATTTTAGCCATTGCACCTTCTAAAGATGTAGATGGATTCCATCCACAAAATGTAGGTGCGCTATGTACAGGACTTCCGGGATTTATTTCTTGTACACCTGCAGGTGTTATTGAACTACTCAAAAGAAGTCAAGTAGAAATTGCAGGCAAAAACTGCGTTGTAGTAGGGAGAAGTAATATCGTAGGTAAACCAGTAAGCTTGCTTTTATTGCAAGAACATGGTACAGTTACTATCTGTCACTCTAAGACAAAAAACCTAACCGAGATTTTAAAGCAAGCAGATATTGTAGTCGCTGCAGTAGGTAGAGCCAAAATGATTCAAGGAAGCCAATTGAAAGAAGGGGCTGTTGTCATTGATGTAGGCATTAACCGTGATGAAAATGGCAAACTTTGTGGAGATGTAGATTTTACAAGTTGCGAAAGTATTGCATCAAGAATTACACCTGTACCAGGTGGGGTAGGTCCAATGACTATTGCAATGCTTATGCATAATTGTGTGCTTGCTGCTAAAAATAAATAAAACTTAAGATGAACCAAGCGTAATAATGAAAGGAGCAGCATTTTGAATTATTTAGTATCATTTGTATCCCTTGGATGCGATAAAAATTTAGTAGATAGTGAACATATGTTAGGGTTATTAAACCAAGGAGGATTTACCTTAACAGGAGAAGAACAAAAAGCAGATGTTATTGTAGTTAATACATGTTGTTTTATTGAAGATGCAAAAAAGGAGAGTATTGAAAATATCCTTGAAGTGGCACAATATAAAGAAACAGGTAACTGTAAAGCGCTTATTGTAACAGGATGTATGGCACAACGTTACAAAGAAGAAATTTTAAATGAAATTGAAGAAGTAGATGCCGTTGTTGGAACGACTTCATACGATAAAATTGTAGACATTGCAAATGGAATTTTAGAACAGAAAGGTCTGCGTACACAAAGTTTTGATTTAATTGATCGTGAAATGTTAGATGAAATGCCACGTATTTTAACAACAGCAGGTTATTTCGCATACCTTAAAATTTCTGAAGGCTGTGATAAACACTGTACTTACTGTATTATTCCAAAACTTAGAGGAAAATACAGAAGTAGAAAAATGGAAAAAATCATTGCTGAAGCTCAAAAACTTGCACAAGATGGTGTATCAGAACTCATTTTAGTTGCACAAGATACAACCGAATATGGCCGTGATTTAGAAGATGCTTCTCTTGCAAAATTACTTCATGAGCTTGGTAAGATTGAAGGTATTGAGTGGATTCGTGTACTATACTGTTATCCAGAAAGTATTACAGATGAGCTTATTGAAGAAATTAAAAATAATCCAAAAGTATGTAAATACTTAGATATTCCAATTCAACATGCTGCAGATCCAGTATTAAAACGTATGGCAAGAAGAAGTTCACTTGCACAACTTCATGAGCGTATTGGCAAATTACGTTCAGAAATCCCAGGTATTTCATTACGTACCACATTAATCGTTGGTTTCCCAGGTGAAACAGAAGAGGATTTCAATGTGCTTTATAACTTTGTTAAAGAAATGCGCTTCGACCGTTTAGGTGTATTTACTTATTCACAAGAAGAAGGCACACCAGCAGCTAAATTTGAAGATCAAATTGATGAAAAAACAAAAGTTAAACGTCGTGATGCCATTATGGCACTTCAACATGGTATCTCTCAAGAATTAACTGCTGCAAAGGTAGGACAAGTGATGAAGGTGCTTATTGAAGGCAAAATTACTGATGAAGATGTTTATATTGGACGTACGTATCAAGATGCACCAGATATTGATGGTGAAGTATTTGTAGAATATGCAGGGGAACTTATTTCTGGAGATTTTGTCGACGTACGTATTACAGAAGCAAATGATTATGATCTGATTGGGGAGATTGTGGATGAATATAGCGAATAAGTTAACCTTACTTCGTATTATTTTAGTTTTTGTGTTTATGGGAGTTATCTGGATTCCATTTAACTTACCTATTGAAGTAGTACTATGGATCAGTCTTGTCATTTTTATTGTTGCAAGTCTAACAGATTTTCTAGATGGCTATTTAGCACGTAAGCTAAATTTAGTAACGAATCTAGGGAAATTTATGGATCCTTTAGCAGATAAGATGCTTGTTGCAACTGCTTTATTAGCAATTGTGGATTTAGGGAATAAAGGGCTGTTACCAATTGGAAATTTCCCAGCTTGGATTGTGGTATTTATTATCTTAAGAGAATTTATGGTATCAGGTCTTCGTTTGATTGCAGCAGGAAAAAATATTGTTTTAGCAGCTAATTACTGGGGAAAAGTAAAAACAGTTGTACAGATGATTACAATCATTGTTTATTTACTTCCTATCCAAAGTACCTTATTAAGTATGACAGGTATGCTATTAGCTTATGCTTCATTATTCCTCACATTAATTTCAGGATTTATTTATCTATGGGAGAATCGTAAGGTATTTGAAGAGCAACAATAATTAAGAGAATGTATAAAAGACAATAAATGAGATACAAAGAGCGCATATAGGCATTAAATTATGCTTATATGCGCTCTTTGTATCTAGGTGAGATGAAATTTAACCTGATATAGGGTTTTAAATGTTTTAATTGTTTTAATTGGTATCTCCAAACTTGATATTAAGATAAGCCTTAACAAGTTCCATACATTGATCACGATTTAAATGGCTTGTATTTAAACATAAATCGTAGTTATCTGCATCACGCCAATCACGTCCTGTAAAATAGTGATAATAAGCAGCACGACGCTTATCAATGGTTTGAATATAATTTTTTGCCTGGCGTTTGGGACAGAGGCCAAGATCTTCTACTGTTTGGATACAATCTGTAAGTGGTGCATGAACAAAAATACGAAGGACATTATCCAGATCTTTTAAAATAAAGTCTGCGCAACGTCCTACAATAACACAAGATTCTTTTTGAGCCAATTCTTTAATAATTTTGGCTTGATAATTAAAGAGGTTTTCGTTAGAAATAAAATCATCTCGATCGGGTGGAATAATTTGTCCTCTATAAACCTTTTTAGCAACAGAGTAGAGTAAGGAGTTACTGGTTGTTTCATCGGCCTTGGCAAAGAGACTTTCGTTGATACCACTTTCATCTGATGCCAATTTTAATAGTTCACGATCATAAAAGTTAATATTTAATTCATTTGCAAGCATTTGACCAATCATACGCCCGCCACTACCATAACCCCTTGCTATAGTAATAACAAAATTTTTCATAAATATCGCCCCCTAAAATGTGTATAGGTTACCAGAATGTTAAAATAATGAAAAGTCTAAATAATCAAACGGTCTATAAGATTATTATAGTTAATATAAAAGAAAAAGTCTATTCTATCTCTAAGAAAGTAATAGGATATGAAATAAATAGGTAGTCTAAATAGAAACTCTTTTCCTAGGTTGTAAACTTGTATATAATAAGAAAGTAAATCGAAATTTGGAGGCAACGGAATGCATTATCACACTATTATTGTCGGTGCAGGTCCGGCAGGACTATTTGCAGCACAGGCATTAGGTCAACATAGAAAATCCATTTTAGTATTGGAACGTAATAAAAGAGCGGGAAGAAAATTATTAGTCTCAGGAGCTGGTCAATGTAATTTTACACATGATGGTCCTATAGAAGATTTCTTAAATTGTTATCATGATCAGGCAAAATTTATTAAAAAAGCTCTTTTATCTTTTACCAATAAAGATACCATGCGATTTTTTGAGAATTTAGGGGTACCCTATCAAGTTTTTCCTAATCAAAAAGTATTTCCTAAGAGTATGAAAAGTCAAGATGTCCTAGGTGCTTTATTAAAAGCTTGTCAGAAAGGCAATGTACAAATTGAATATGGACAGACAGTTGCACAAATCAGTATTTATGATGGAGTTTATACTGTTGAAACAGAAGAAGGGAATCGTTTCTTTAGTGATCATGTGGTGATTGCTACAGGAGGAAAGTCTTATGCTCTCTTAGGATCGGATGGAAAAGGGTATGAGCTTGCTCAGTCTTTTGGACATACTATTATTGAGCCACGTCCAGCTTTAACTGATGTAAGGCTTACACAAACACCGTATAAATCGATTTCAGGGGTATCAGTGCAAGATGTTGCACTAACAATCTGGAGAGAAAATAAAAAGGTTAAAGAGTATATAGGAGATTTACTATTTACGCATAGAGGTATATCAGGACCTGTTATCATTAATAGTTCAAGATGGATGAAGACAGGAGACGGGTTGACCATTAACTATTTATATCCTAAAACTTATGAAGAGGTAAAGAAAAGTTTTAGTGAATCTTTGGCTCAACGTGGTAAAGAAGAAATTATTACATTCTTAAAACCTCTTAAACTACCAAAAAATTTAGTTCAAATCTTATGTCAGCAAATTGGTTTAGATGAGCATACCCCATGTGCACAGGTGAATAAGCAAATGAGAGAGGACCTAGTTAATATTTTAACGCGTTGTCCATTTAATGTGGATCAATTAGGTGGTTTTAATATTGCAATGGTAACAGCAGGTGGTGTTCATTTAAAAGAGGTTAATCCAACAACAATGGAGAGTCGTAAACATAAAGGGTTATACTTTATTGGTGAGGTATTAGATGTGGATGGTATTACAGGTGGCTATAATATACAAGCTGCCTTTTCTATGGGCCATCTGTGTGCACAACACCTTGTAAAATAAAGAGTGCATAAATACTTTTTAGAAAACAAAATGGATTGAACTTAATAAGAAACGGACAATAACGCATAAAGGATATGTGTTGTTGTCCGTTTCTTATTTATATATTCTTAGTTATTTGGTAAGGCACTTGCAATAGTTGCTGCTACTTGATCTGGTAGAGCTTCTAGTTCATCTTTAGATAGGCCTTTAGTTGTTACCACAGGGTGAATAGTCAATTTAATATGAGCAGGTCTAATTTTATTATGATTTTGCTCCATGACTTTATAACTTCCATCGATGGTTACAGGTACGATAGGGACACCAGGTTTGGTAGCCAATTTAAAGCTTGCGTGTTTAAATTCCCCCATCTGATCCCCACGGCTTCTGGTTCCTTCAGGGAAGATAATGAGTGAATGACCAGCTTTAAGTACCTTAATTCCTTCGATAATTGCTCCGGCGGAACCTTTTAAAGTAGAACGGTCCATAAAGACACAGTGAATGAGTTCCATCCATTGTACAATGATAGGAATTTTTTTTGCTTCAATTTTAGAAATAAACCCCTTTGGCATATCAATATAGCTCATTAAGAGTGGAATATCAAAGTTTCCTTGATGATTACTAATAAAAACGACAGTCTCATCTTTAGGTAAATTTTCAGTTCCAATAACTTCTACGGTTGAGCCACTACGGCGAATATTATCTAACATCCATTTAGTAGAAGCTTTGTGAATATAAGCATCACGTTCTTCAAGTTTGCCTTGCTTTTCAAGTCGTTTGACTTTATTTAATTTAGGGATTGTCCCGATTAAGGTAAAGACAAAACTAACATACCAATAAATCGTTCTCATCATTTCCTCCTTAATAATAGAAAGTCTATTGTTTACACCTTATTATACACTAAATTGGAAAAGAAAAAATGACAAGATGCTCATTTTTAAATATTTTAAATGAACAGTTTACAGATTCTTTAAACCCATATATATTAAAGATAAAGGATTCTCTTAAACCTAAATAAAAAGCCTGCTAGAAATACAACTCGATAAAAAGGTAATAGGGAAACTACCATATGGAGGAGAGTGATTAGCATGGCACAATTAAAAGCATTTACTGCATTAAGACCAACAGAGAAGTGGGTAAGAGAAGTGGCGTCATTACCTTATGATGTAATGACTAATGAGGAAGCATTAGAGATGGTTAAAGACCATCCGTATTCTTTTCTAAATATAGATAAACCAGATATACATACCACTGAAAAGGGACAAGCTATTTATAAAGAAGCGGGAAAAAGATTGCAGCAAATGATTGATCAGGGGATTTTTATAGAGGAATCAGAAGGGTTATATATTTATGAACTTCAAACCAATCAGGTGCATCAGTATGGACTGGTAGGACTTGTATCTGTAGCAGATTATGAATCTGGAGTAATCAAAAAACATGAGAATACAAGAAGTGATAAGCAACAAGAACGTGTATGGCATATAGAGCATTGTAAAGCGCATACAGGACCTATCTTCTTAGTAGATCATGTCTTAAAAGATTTAGGGCATCAGCTAGAAAGTTATGCAAATACTCAT
The DNA here is from genome assembly GCA_015058045.1 of Cellulosilyticum sp. Classification (GTDB taxonomy): domain Bacteria; phylum Bacillota; class Clostridia; order Lachnospirales; family Cellulosilyticaceae; genus Cellulosilyticum. The sequence continues at coordinate 5,479 of SVDC01000012.1, read as the reverse complement.
AAGCCTTTATTTGATGAAACTTTTGAAGATGAAATTACACATCGAATCTATAAGGTAACAGAGGAAGCATTTATAAATCAGTGGATAGAAGATTTTGAAACCATTCCACATTTATATATTGCCGATGGCCATCACCGCGCAGCAGCAGCTTGTGAAGTAGCTGAGCAATTAGGAGAAAGTATGCCAGAGGCTCAAAATTTCTTAGCAGTAATTTTTCCAAAAGAACAATTACAGATTTTAGCTTATCACCGTGTACTAAAAGATGAAAGTGGCTATACTAAAGAAGTGTTATGGGAGAAGCTCGGCACATATTTTAATATTACACCAATAGAAGACTTAGTTTATGTACCAACCCAAAGGCATACTTTTGGTATGCGCTATAAAAAACAATGGTATCAGCTTACTTGTAAAGAATCGTATTTAAAGACCTTACAAGGAAGTGATGCTTTAGATGTTTCTATTTTACAAAATGAAGTGCTTGCTCCTATCTTTAATATAGAAAATCCTAAAGAAGACCCACGTATTGATTTTATACCAGGTGTAGAAGTAGCAATCACTTTAAATGAGCGCACGGAAAAGGATATGGATATTGCCTTTAGTTTATATCCTACTTCCTTAGATGAACTGATTGCAGTAGCGGATGAAAATGGTTTAATGCCACCTAAGTCTACTTGGTTTGAACCTAAACTAAGAAGTGGCTTTTTAATTCATCCTTTTACAAAATAGTCTTTAACAATAAAAATGAAAGCAAAAAAATGATAAAGTCAAATTGTGGAAGGATATTGACAAATTCCACAGCATTCAATATAATTTTATCAGATTATGTATATGATAAAACAAAACAGAAAAATACTATGAAAAGAAGGAGTATATAAATAAGGGCTTTTAGAGAGGAAAACATATGGTGGAAGTTTTCTAGTACCTATTTATAGAAGCAGTCTTGGAGTAGATATCTTGAAATAGAAGTAGAGATATTCGGGTGATTTCGTTAACAATTCTTAAGGTGATAAGATGCATTAGGCATCTTATAACTAGGGTGGTACCGCGAGCAACCTCGTCCCTATGTAGGGATGAGGTTTTTTTATTTTGTTATAGATAAAATAGCTCACTGTATCAAATGAAGCGCCTATAGGTTATTTAATATATTTCATAGGAAATCTTGATTTAGAAAACTTATCATATATTTTAGTTAATAAGTAATCCTATAAATAGAAAGATCCTTCATAAACAGGATTAATCAGCTTATTTATAGAGGCTGACCTATTTATACAGGTTAATCATTAAAGGAGGAAGTTATGAAAAACTATAGCTTAAATGAACTTAGAGAAATGTACTTAAAATTCTTTGAAAGCAAAAATCACCTTCGTGCAAAAAGCTTTCCACTTGTACCTCAAAATGATAACAGTTTGTTATTAATTAATGCAGGTATGGCACCACTTAAACCATATTTTACAGGTCAAGATGAACCACCAAGAAGAAGAATGACAACTTGCCAAAAATGTATCCGTACAGGTGATATTGAAAATGTTGGTAAAACAGCACGTCACGGTACATTCTTTGAAATGCTTGGAAACTTCTCGTTTGGAGATTATTTTAAAGAAGATGCGATTAAATGGGCTTGGGAATTTGTAACAGAACACCTTGAACTTCCAGTAGAGCGTTTATTTGTAACTGTATACCAAGATGATGAGGAAGCAGCTGAAATTTGGCATAAGCAAGTGGGACTGCCAAAAGAAAAAATCTTCTACATGGGTAAAGAAGATAACTTCTGGGAAGCCGGTATTGATGGTCCTTGTGGTCCTTGTTCAGAAATTTACTTTGACCGTGGTGAGGAATTTGGTTGTGGTGAACCAGGTTGTACAGTAGGATGTGACTGTGACCGTTATATGGAATTCTGGAACTTAGTATTTACACAATTCGAGCGTCATGAAGATGGTACTTATACACCACTTGATCAAAAGAACATCGATACAGGTATGGGACTTGAAAGACTTGCAGCAATGATGCAAGGTGTAGGGTCAATCTTCGATGTTGATACAATCAAAGCAATTCGTGACCATGTTTGTCAAATTGCTGGTGTAGAATACGGTAAAGAGCATAAAAAAGATGTTTCTATTCGTGTTATTACAGATCACATTCGTTCAGTAACATTCATGGCAGCTGATGGGGTGCTTCCATCTAATGAAGGTCGTGGTTATGTTATGAGACGTCTTCTTAGACGTGCTGTAAGACATGGTAAACTTTTAGGTATCGAGGGATTATTCCTCCAAGACCTTGTAAAAACTGTGGTAGAAAATTCTAAACACGAGTATACAGAACTTGAAGATAAATACGAATATCTTGTAAAACTTCTTACTGTAGAAGAAAAGAACTTCAACGAAACAATCGACCGTGGTTTAAACATTCTAAAAAAACACATGGAAGAAATGAAAGCAAATGGTGAAACAGTATTAAATGGTAAAGCATGTTTTACTCTATCTGATACTTACGGTTTCCCAATTGACTTAACACGTGAAATCTTAGAAGAACAAGGCTTTAGTGCAGATGAAGAAGGCTACACTAAAGAAATGGAAATCCAACGTGAAACAGCACGTACAGCTCGTGGTGGTTCAAAATATATGGGTGCAGATGAAACTATATTCAACCAAATGGATGCAGCAATGCACACAACATTCGTTGGCTATGATCAGTTAGAAATTGAAACAACATTAGAAATTATTGCAAATGATGATGCATTATTAGATGTAGCTTCTTCTGGTGATGAAATCTACGTTGTTGTAAGTGAAACACCTTTCTATGCAGAAATGGGTGGTCAAGCCGGTGACAAAGGTATGATTGAAACAGCAACAGGTAAATTAGAAGTATCTGATACAACAAAAGTAGTAGGTGGTAAATATGCACACCATGCTAAAGTTGTAGAAGGTAGTGTAGAAAAAGGACAAAAAGCAACATTTAAAGTAGATTCAAGTATTCGTATGGATGTAGCACGTAATCATAGTGCAACACACTTACTTCAAAAAGCATTACGTGATGTAGTTGGTACACATATTGAGCAAGCTGGTTCAAATGTAAATAAAGATCGTTTACGTTTTGATTTCACACACTTTGAATCATTAACACATGAACAAATTGCACAAGTTGAAGCATTAGTAAATGAAAAAATTCTTGAAGGCTTAGTAATTGAAACAAAAGAAATGCCAATCGATGAAGCAAGAAAATTAGGTGCAACAGCACTCTTTGGTGAAAAATATGGAAATACTGTTCGTGTTGTAGATATGAGTGGATATTCTATTGAACTTTGTGGTGGTACACATCTTCAAAATACAGCTGCAATTGGTACATTTAAAATTATCTCTGAAGCAGGTGTAGCAGCGGGTGTAAGACGTATTGAAGCAGTAACAGGTAGAGGAGCAATTCACTACTATCAATCAATGGAAGAAAACTTAAATGAAATTACAGCGCTTGTAAAAGCGAAAAAAGCAGATGTTGTAAAACGTGTAGAAGCAATGGCAAGTGAGCTTAAAGAAACACACAAAGAAAATGAAAAGCTTAAAGCTGAGATTGCACAATCTAAAGCAGGTGCTTTAACAGAACAAGTAGAAGAAATAGCAGGCATTAAAGTACTTGTAAGCCAAGTAGATGGTCTTGGAATGAATGATCTTAAAAATATGGGTGATTCATTAAAAGATCAATTACAAAATGGCGTAGTAGTTTTATTAAGCCATGCAGAAGGTAAAGTAAACTTAGTGGCTATGGCAACAAATAGTGCAGTAGAAAAAGGCGCACACTGTGGTCAAATTATTTCTCAAACAGCAGCAGCTGTTGGTGGAAAAGGTGGCGGTCGACCAAACATGGCACAAGCTGGTGGTAAAGATGCAAATAACATCACAGAAGCAATTTCAGTTGCTAAAGATGCAATTATCAAACAACTTCAAGCGTAAATTTTGTACCATAATAAATTTTTTTAAAGAAAATAAATGAAATGTGCCAAGAATACTTGACGTATGAGGCATCTTACTTTATAATTTAACGTAGTGCTTTAATCTTTTCTCCGTACAAATGCATAAAGCACAACATAGCACCGGAGGGAGGGAAAGAAATGTCAGAGGTTACAGTTCGCGAAAACGAGTCTTTAGATAGCGCTCTTCGTAGATTTAAAAGAAACTGTGCAAAAGCAGGTATCATGCAAGAAATCCGCAAAAGAGAACACTATGAAAAACCTAGTGTAAAACGTAAAAAGAAATCAGAAGCAGCTCGCAAAAAAAATAAACAATACTAATCATTAAATATTCTTGTCTAGATTAAATAGATGCTGCTAATGTTAAGATTGCTAATTTGCAAACTTACTTACCTGCACAGTTTTAGGGAAAGAGCTTATAGCGCTTGTTCGTGAAACCATCGCAGAAGTATCAGCTGTGTCTATTAAAGAGATAGGCGATGTTATGGGCGTCATTACTTATAAAGTTAATGGCAAAGCCGATAGCTCAAAAGTGAATAGCATTGTTAAACAATGTTTAACACATTGATAAAGCTGAAGCTTAAAAATAGAGACACCTTACTTATGTAAGGTGTCTTTTTACGTGCACAAATATATATTAATTATATAAGTCTTTATCATATCAAGTATATATTAAATTAAGTGTCTCCATAATCAGCATGATATGATGCTTGCTGTTACTGGATCTAGTTGTATACAAAGAATATGAAGTATGATTTCACCTAGGAAATCGGTTATTCTTATATACAGATGAGGCAGTTTAGACTGCCTTGCTATTTTTTGTGCAGATAAGGTATTGAGTCTATATTCTGCTGGATTCAACCATACTAGTTTCTCTTTAATTTGTTTCTCGTTATTTTTTCAGAAGAGCGTCCTCTTCTAGACACAGCCTCCTCAGTTCTTTTGAATAAGCATTTTCAATTCTGAGTCTAAGTAATTCGTTTTCAAGTTGTTTAGGGTGTTCTGCATCTGTAAGAATAGGTATTGTTTCACAGTCTTTTATTGTGACATCCTTCTTTTTTGATTCCAATGATTTTTTTCAACCGTTATTCTTTATTTTCAGAGCATCAGGTCCAGTAATTCTGAAATTGTTTACCATTTAGTAAGAAGGGCTGGAATGTTAATTCTCTGCGATAAAGGCAGTTCCTGATACGAGACTTCACTTGATGAATATAACTCTACCACGTGAAATTTGAATTCAAAAGAATAAGTTTTATTCTTGTTAGAACGCATTAGACCTCTATTACCGAACTCTTTGTAGACATTTATCCGTTTTCGTGTTTGAGAGTTATCATTAAAACCATATTTTTTACTAAATACCAAATTTCATCTTTGTCATCTAAATACTCTTGGACAGTTTTTTTAAAACCATACCTACCCCTTTTGCGCTATTTTCCAATAGTATTTTTGAATATTCCATAAATAACCACTTTCTCTTCTTCCCTTTTTTAATCAATTTCAACAACCCACCACAGATAATAT